>JAIXKR010000113.1 GCA_026932235.1 Burkholderiales bacterium | reverse complement strand
GTTAAGGGGAAACCCCCTGGGGGGGGGGGGGGGGGGGGGGGGGGAACGGGAGGAAGGGGCTCGGGGCCCGCCTCGATGCGCCGCCGGTACAGCGCGTAGTACAGGACCGGAATGACGACGAGGGTGAGCAGCGTGGAGACCGCGATGCCGAAGAGCAGCGAAATCGCGAGCCCGTTGAAGATGGGGTCGTCGAGGATGAAGACGGCGCCGATCATCGCCGCCAGGCCGGTGAGCGCGATCGGCTGTGCGCGCACCGCGGCGCTCTGCACGACGGCGTCCTTGAACGCCAGGCCGCGCGCCAGCTGCAGCTCGATGAAGTCCACGAGCAGGATCGAGTTGCGCACGATGATCCCGGCCAGCGCGATCATGCCGATCATGCTGGTCGCGGTGAACGGCGCGCCCAGCAGCGCGTGCCCGGGCATCACGCCGATGATGGTCAGCGGGATCGGCGCCATGATGACCACCGGCGTGAGGTAGCTGCGGAACTGCGCGACCACGAGCAGGTAGATCAGGATCAGCCCGACGCCGTAGGCGGCGCCCATGTCGCGGAAGGTCTCGTACGTGATCTGCGATTCGCCGTCCCACTTCACCGCGTACTCGCGGAAGGGGTCCTCGGGCTGGCGGATCCAGTACTCGCCGACCGCACCGGTGCCTGGCAGCGCGACGTCGGCGAGCTTGCCGCGGATCGCGAACAGGCCGTAGAGCGGCGAGTCCGGGATCTCCGCGCCGGCGGCACGGCGGCCGACGTCGCCGAAGACGTAGCTCACGCCCTGCAGGTCCTTGGTGAAGAGCGGCTTGTCGATCACGCCTTGCTCGACGCGCACGAGTTCGGAGAGCGGAACGAGGCGCCCGTCGGCCGCGCGCAGCGGCAGCGCCAGCAGCGCGTCGAGCCCGACCTGCGAGGAGCGCGGCAACTGGATTCGCACCGGCACCGGATACTTGCTGTGGCCGTCGTGCAGCCAGGCGGCGTCCGCGCCGGAGAGCGCGGCGTGCACGGTCTGCGCCACCTCCGACACCGCGATGCCCAGCGACTCGGCGCGCTGGCGCTGCACGCGCAGGAAGGCGCGCGGCGCGTCGGCGTGCAGGCTCGAGTCGATCGCCGCGATGTCGGGTGTCGCGTGGAAGGCGGCTTCCAGGCGTTCCGCGAGCTGCTGGCGGCCGGCCTCGTCGGGGCCGTAGACCTCGGCCACCAGCGGGCTCTGCACCGGCGGGCCCGGCGGGACCTCGACGACCTTGAGCTTGCCGCCGTGGCGCGCGGCGATCTCGTCGAGCGCCGGGCGCAGGCGCTGCGCGATCGCGTGGCTCTGCTCGTGGCGGTGCGCCTTGTCGACGAGGTTGACCTGCAGGTCGCCCTGCTCGGCGTCGGCGCGCAGGTTGTACTGGCGCACGAGGCCATTGAAGGTGATCGGGCTGGCGGTGCCGGCGTAGCCCTGCAGGTCCAGCACCTCGGGCTGCCGGGCGAGGAACGCGCCGAGTTCGTGCAGGGCGGCCGCGGTGTCCTCGAGCGGCGTGCCTGCGGGCATCTCGAGCACGAGCTGGAACTCGCTCTTGTTGTCGAAAGGCAGCATCTTCAGCACGACGCCCAGGCGCGAGTTCGGAATCGTCGCCAGCGACACCGACATCAGCATCGCGCCCAGCACCGCCGCCAGCAGCAGCCAGCGCTTGGCCGCGCTCTCCAGCAGCGGACGCAGCATGGTGTCGAAGAGGCGCGGCAG
The DNA here is from genome assembly GCA_026932235.1 of Burkholderiales bacterium. Classification (GTDB taxonomy): domain Bacteria; phylum Pseudomonadota; class Gammaproteobacteria; order Burkholderiales; family Burkholderiaceae_C; genus Rubrivivax. The sequence continues at coordinate 6,872 of JAIXKR010000113.1, read as the reverse complement.
CCTGGCCGCAAGGCCGGTGGGTTGCCGGTTGGCCTCGGCGCCGGCGGCCGCCTCGGGCGCCGCGTGCGCGTGGCTCTTCATCAGCTTCAGCGCCAGCCACGGCGTGACGGTGAATGCGATCGCCAGCGAGAGCGCCATGCCCAGGCTGCTGTTGATCGGGATCGGGCTCATGTAGGGACCCATCAGCCCGGTGACGAAGGCCATCGGCAGCAGCGCGGCGATCACCGTCAGCGTCGCGAGGATCGTCGGGCCGCCGACTTCGTCGACCGCCGCGGGGATGATCTCGCGCAGCGGCCGGTCGGGATCGAGCTGCTGGTGGCGATGGATGTTCTCGACGACGACGATGGCGTCGTCGACGAGGATGCCGATCGAGAAGATGAGCGCGAACAGGCTCACGCGGTTGAGCGTGAAGCCCCAGGCCCAGCTCGCGAAGAGCGTGGCCGTGAGCGTGAGGATCACCGCGGCGCCGACGATCACCGCCTCGCGCCGGCCCAGCGCCAGACCCACGAGCAGGATCACCGAAGCCGTCGCGAAGGCGAGCTTCTGGATCAGCTTGTTGGCCTTCTCGGCGGCGGTGGCGCCGTAGTCGCGCGTCACGGTCGCGTGTACACCGGCGGGTATGACGGTGTTGTGCAGCGTCTGCACGCGCGCGCGCACCGCCGAGGCGACGTCGACCGCGTTCTCGCCGGGCTTCTTCGTCACCGAGATCGTCACCGCCGGAAAGACGCTGCCGGGGCCGGATGCGCCATCGCCGGCGGCCGCCGCACCCGGCGTGTACCAGACGTAGTGCTGTGGTTGCCCCGCGCCCGGGAGCACGCGCGCGACTTCATGCAGATACACCGGGCGACCCTGGTGCACGCCGACGACGATGCGCGCCACGTCATCGGCGTCGCGCAGGAACTCGCCGGTCTCGACCGAGAGCATGCGGCCGGTCGCCTGCGGATCGACGACGCTGCCCGAGGGCATGCCCAGGTTGGCCGAAGCCAGGGTCTGCCGAAGGCGCAGCAGGTCGACGCCGCGCTCGCGCAGCCGGCTCGGGTCGACGTCGACGCGCACGACGCGCCCCGGGCCGCCGATGGTGCGCACCTCGCGCGCACCGGGGACGCGCTTGAGCTCGGCCTCCATCGTGTGCGCGACGCGCTCGAGCTCGAGGGCGCTGGCGGCGTCGTCGGCCCAGAGCGTGAGCGCGACCACCGGAACGTCGTCGATTCCCATCGGGCGCACGATCGGCGGCAGCGCCCCCAGACCCGCAGGCAGCCAGTCCTGGTTGGCGTTGAGCACGTCGTACAGGCGCACCAGCGCCTCGGTGCGCTCAACGCCGACCTTGAACTGCACCGTCACCATCGCCATGCCCGGGCGCGAGACGGAATAGGTGTGCTCGATGCCCGCGATCTGGCCGAGCACCTGCTCGGCCGGGAGCGCGACCAGGTTCTGCACGTCGGCCGCGGCCGCCCCGGGAAAGGGGATGATCACGCTGGCCATCGTGACGTTGATCTGCGGCTCCTCCTCGCGCGGCGTGACGAGCACCGCGAAGAGGCCCAGCAGCAGCGCCACGAGCGCCAGCAGCGGCGTCAGCGCGTTGGACTGGAAGGCGGCGGCCAGCCGGCCGGAAACGCCCAGGCGCCGGCTGCCGTTCGCTGCGCCCTGCGTCGAGTCGGTGCTCACTTCGGTGCTCACGTCGGTGTCCACTTCTTCGATCGACGGACGTTCAAGGCGCCGGACGCGCGCCGGCGAGCCCCGCCTGCACCGCGTTGGCCGCGATCTTCTCGCCGCTCTTCAGCCCGGCGAGCACTTCGACCCCCTCGCTGCCTTGCTCGGCCCCCAGGCGCACCGCGCGCAGCGCGAAGCCCTCGCCCTGCGCGACGTAGACGGCCGCGAGCTCGCCGCGGCGCAGCACCGCTTGGGCGGGCACGCGCAGCGACGCCGGCGCTTCGGGCCCGGCGGCGGCGCCGATGAAGTGCACGCGCGCCACCTGCCCGGGCAGCAGCCCGGGAAGCGCGGCGGCGGGCAGGTCGAGCCGCCACTCGATCGTCTGCGACACCGGGTCCGCACCCGCAAGCTCGGTGCGGGCTGCAGGTACCACGCGCTGACCGTCGGCCAGTTCGACTTCGATGCGGCTGGCGCGGCGTGCCGCCGGCGCCTGCGAAAGCGGCACCTGCGCGGTGGCTCGCATCGCACCGGGGGCGTAGAGCGTGACGATGGGCCGCCCGGCGCTGGCGAGATCGCCGGCTTCGAGGTGCGTCGCGAGCACGATGCCGGTGAACGGCGCCGTGACGACCGCAAAGCTGCGCGCCAGCGTCGCCTGCGCGCGCGCCGCTTGCGCCTGCTGCACGCCGGCTTGTGCCGCCTTGGCCTGCGTCTGCGCGCTGTCCAGTGCCGCCTGGCTGATGAAGCCCTGCGCGCGCAGCTCGCGCGTACGCTCGAGCGCCGTGCGCGCGTTCTGCGCCTCGGCCTCGGCCTGCGCCAGCGCGGCGTCGCTGCGCAGCACGCCGGCGGCGGCATCGCGCGCGTCGATGCGCGCGACCGGCTGCCCGGCCTTGACGCGGTCGCCGGCCTTCACCAGCAGCTCCAGCACGTTGCCGCCGAGCTGCGCCGCCACCGTCGCCTGGCGCAGCGGCTCGATCTGCCCCTCGATCGACAGACTCGTGCCGCCGCGGCCGGGACTGGCCTGCACCACGGGCACCTCGAGGGCGAGCGCCGGCAGTGCAGCGGCGGCGAGCAGGGCGGCGACCGCGGTCAGCGCCGCGAGCGAGACGGGAGCGTGCTTCTTGATACCCATGCGGGTATCGTAGCAGATACATAGCAGGGTATCAAGAGGCGGGTGGCTCGACCCTGCCTTCGCCCGGCCCGGGCACGATCAGAACGGGACGTCGTCCTCCATCTCGTCGAAGCCGGTGGCGCTCCTGGGGGCGGGGCGCGCTGCGGGTGCGGGGGCCGGGGCGCGCGCCGCAGGGGCGCTGCGCGGGGCGCGCTCGCCGCCGCCATCGTCGCCTGCGCCCTCACGGCCGCCGAGCAACTGCATCTGGTCGGCGATGATTTCGGTCGTGTACTTGTCGATGCCGTCCTTGTCGGTCCACTTGCGCGTCTTCAGCCGCCCCTCGACGTAGACCGGCCGCCCCTTCTTCAGGTACTCGCCGGCGATCTCGGCCAGGCGGTCGTAGAAGACGACGCGGTGCCACTCGGTCTCTTCCTGGCGCTCGCCGCTCGCCTTGTCCTTCCACTGCCGGCTGGTGGCGATGGTGACGTTGCAGATCGCGGCGCCGCTGGGCGCGTAGCGCACTTCCGGGTCGCGGCCGAGGTTGCCGATGAGAATGACTTTGTTGACCGAGGCCATCGTGCGCTCCTGGGGGCTCTTGGGGGATGCGGCGCATCATAGCGACGCGCCCCCGCCGCCCGCCATCGCCCCGGCGGCGGCCCCCGCACGGTGGCCCCCTTCCCCCCTTCAGGTCAGCCGGTCTTCGCGACCTTGACCATCCAGGTGTCGGGGCCGGATTCGAGGTATTCCCAGGTGAAGGCTTCCTTGCTTTCGGCCTCGATCTGGTAGTAGAGGGGCTTGGGGTCGTGGTCGTTGGTGAAGACGAAGGCCTGGCCCGGCTTCAGTTTGTCGAAGGCACCGAAGACCATGTCGTGCCGCTGCGCGGGCGGGTAGGGGCGCACGTCGAAGTCGTCGACGACCGGGATCGAGTCCGCCGCCGTCGCCCGCGCCGCCTGCTTGGTGACGTGCACGACGATCTCGCCGGGATCGCTCTTCTTCACCGCCCACGCGTACTGGCCGGCAAAGGACTGCTCGAAGAGCGCGCGGATGTCGTGCGGCTCCTCGGCGGCGAGGATCTCCATCGTGTCGCCTTCCTCCATCATGCCGTAGCGATGCGAGATGACGTACTTGCGCGCCCTGGGGTCGACCTTGCGCAAGTCCATCAGCGTCGCCGCGCCGCTGTCGGCGCGGCCCTTGGAGGCTTCCAGCCGCGTCACCTTCACGCGCCAGTCGGTGCCGCCGCGCTGCAGGTAGTCCCAGCCCACGACGTCGCCGTGCGCCGAGCGGAACTCGTAGAACAGCGGCATCGGATCGTGGTCGTTGACGAAGACGAAGCTCTCGCCCACGGGCAGGTCGCGGAACATCTTCAGCAGCTTCTTGTGGCGCTCGATCGGCACGAGGACGCGCACGTCAAGGGTTTCGATCGGTCCGGTTGCGGTGTTCATGCGATCCTCCGGTGCGGTGCGACGCGCCGTCGACGATCTCGGGCGCGACTCGATGGCCCAGTATCGGCCACATCGCGCCGTTGCAGCCGGCAAACCCTGATCCGCGCATAGTTGCTCGGCCCGCTCCCGGGCACGCGCCGCCGCCGCTGCGGCGCCGGAGCCGGGGCGCACACCGCGTGCGGACCCGTCGATTACCATCCCCGTCGACCATGGATGCCGCGCTCGCCGACGCCCCCGTCACCGCGCAGCAGGTGCTGCGTTCGGTGTTCGGCTACGCCGACTTCCGCGGCCAGCAGCAGGCCATCGTCGAGCACGTGATCGAGGGCGGCGACGCGCTCGTGCTCATGCCCACCGGCGGCGGCAAGAGCCTGTGCTACCAGGTCCCGGCGATCGTGCGCCACGCACGCACGCTGGGCGTCGCAGTGGTCGTGAGCCCGCTCATCGCGCTCATGCACGACCAGGTCGGCGCGCTGGAGGAACTGGGCGTGCATGCCGCATTCCTCAACAGCACGCTGGACGCGGCCCAGGCGCGCCGTGTCGAGCGCGAACTGCTCGCCGGTCGCCTCGTGCTGCTCTACGCCGCGCCCGAGCGCGTGCTCACGCCCCGCTTCCTCGCGATGCTCGATTCGCTGCACGAGCGCGGCCGGCTCTCGCTCTTCGCCATCGACGAGGCGCACTGCGTGAGCCAGTGGGGGCACGATTTCCGCGAGGAGTATCTCGGCCTGTCGGTGCTGCACGAGCGCTTTGCCGGCGTGCCGCGCCTGGCGCTCACCGCCACCGCGGACGCGCACACGCGTGCCGACATCCAGCAGAGGCTGCAGCTGCAGGAGGCGCAGCGCTTCGTCGCCAGCTTCGACCGCCCGAACATCCGCTACACCATCGTCGAGAAGGACGACGCGCGCCAGCAGCTGCTGCGCTTCATCCGCGACGAGCACCAGGGCCCGCACGGTCGGGACAGCGGCATCGTCTACTGCCAGACGCGGCGCAAGGTGGAGGAGACGACCGACTGGCTCGGCGCGCAAGGCATCGCCGCGCTGCCGTACCACGCGGGGCTGGACGCCGCACTGCGGCGCCGCAACCAGGACCGCTTCCTGCGCGAGGAGGGCCTGGTGATGGTGGCGACGATCGCATTCGGCATGGGCATCGACAAGCCCGACGTGCGCTTCGTCGCGCACCTGGACCTGCCCAAGAACATCGAGGGCTACTATCAGGAGACCGGCCGCGCCGGCCGCGACGGCCTGCCCGCCGACGCGTGGATGGCCTACGGCCTCGCCGACGTCGTCAACCAGCGCCGCATGATCGACGAAGGCGAGGCCGAGGAGGACTTCAAGCGCCTGCAGCGCGCCAAGCTCGACGCCTTGCTCGCGCTGGCCGAGGCGCACGACTGCCGCCGCATGCGGCTGCTGGCCTACTTCGGCGAGGATCCCGCGCCCGAGGCCGCGGGGGTGCGTTACGGCTGCGGCAACTGCGACAACTGCCTGAGTCCGCCGGCGACCTGGGATGCGACCGAGGCCGCGCGCAAGGCGCTCTCGTGCATCTACCGCTTCCGCCAGCACAGCGGCATCGGCTTCGGCGCCGGACACCTGATCGACGTGCTGCGCGGCAAGCGGACGGAGAAGGTGATGCAGCGCGGGCACGAGCGGCTCTCGACCTTCGGCATCGGCGCCGATCACTCCGAAGCGCAGTGGCGCGGCGTGCTGCGCCAGTTGCTGGCCGCGGGACACGTGAAGACGGTGGGCGAGTACAACACGCTGGAGCTTGCCGAGAGCGCGCGCGCGGTGCTGCGCGGCACGATGCCGGTGCACCTGCGCCTGCCCGCCGAGCCGGCCCCGCGCGGACGCAGGAGCGCGCGCGCCGACGGCCGCGCAGCCGGGAAGCCGCCGCCCTTGTCGCTGGACGACGCCGGCCTCGCGCGCTTCGCCGCGCTCAAGGCCTGGCGCGCCGAAGTCGCGCGCCAGCACAACCTGCCCGCCTACATCGTCTTCCACGATGCCGCGCTGGCCGAGATGGCGCGCGAATGCCCCGATTCGCTTCAGGCCCTGGGTGCGATCGGCGGCGTCGGCGCGAAGAAGCTCGAGGCCTACGGCGAGCAGATCCTGCGCACGCTGGCACAGCCGCAGTGAGCTCGCCTTCGTCTTCCGCCCCCCCGCCCCACGAGGGCGAAGCGCGGGCGCTGCGCGTGCGCGGCGCGCGCACGCACAACCTGAAGGACATCGACGTCGACATCCCCAAGCAGGCGCTCGTCGTGATCACCGGGCTGTCGGGATCGGGCAAGTCGAGCCTGGCCTTCGACACGCTCTACGCCGAAGGACAGCGACGCTACGTGGAGAGCCTCTCGACCTACGCGCGGCAGTTCCTGCAGCTGATGGAAAAGCCCGACGTCGACGTCATCGAGGGCTTGTCGCCGGCGATCAGCATCGAACAGAAGGCGGCCTCGCACAACCCGCGCTCGACGGTCGGCACGATCACCGAGATCCACGACTACCTGCGCCTGCTGTACGCGCGCGCGGGAACGCCCTACTGCCCCGAGCACGGCCTGCCGCTGCAGGCGCAAAGCGTCTCGCAGATGGTCGACGCCGTGCTCGAGTGGCCCGCGGAGTCGCGACTCATGGTCCTGGCGCCCGTGGTGCGCGAGCGCAAGGGCGAGTTCGCCGAGCTGCTGCAGGACATGC
>JAIXKR010000134.1 GCA_026932235.1 Burkholderiales bacterium | reverse complement strand
GCATCGTCAACGGCGAGGTGCCCGAGACGCTCAAGGACAAGCGCGTGCTGGTGCTGGACATGGCCGGCCTGCTGGCCGGCGCCAAGTACCGCGGCGAGTTCGAGGAGCGGCTCAAGGCCGTGCTCAAGGAGGTGGCCGCCGACGAGGGCCGCATCATCCTCTTCATCGACGAGCTGCACACCATGGTCGGCGCCGGCAAGGCCGAGGGCGCCATCGACGCCGGCAACATGCTGAAGCCGGCGCTGGCGCGCGGCGAGCTGCACTGCATCGGCGCCACCACGCTGGACGAATACCGCAAGTACGTGGAGAAGGACGCCGCGCTCGAGCGCCGCTTCCAGAAGGTGCTCGTCGACGAGCCGAGCGTGGAGGCCACCATCGCCATCCTGCGCGGCCTGCAGGAGAAGTACGAGGTGCACCACGGCGTGGAGATCACCGACCCGGCGATCGTCGCCGCCGCCGAGCTGAGCCACCGCTACATCACCGACCGCTTCCTGCCCGACAAGGCGATCGACCTCATCGACGAGGCCGCGGCCAAGATCAAGATCGAGATCGACTCCAAGCCCGAGGCCATGGACAAGCTCGACCGCCGCCTCATCCAGCTCAAGATCGAGCGCGAGGCGGTGAAGAAGGAGCACGACGAGGCCTCGCAGAAGCGCCTGGCGCTGATCGAGGACGAGATCGGCAAGCTCGAGCGCGAGTACGCCGACCTGGAAGAGATCTGGAAGGCCGAGAAGGCCACCGCCCAGGGCAGTGCCCAGGTCAAGGAAGAGATCGACCGCCTGCGCCACCAGGTCGAGGAGCTCAAGCGCAAGGGCGACTTCAACAAGGTCGCCGAGCTGCAGTACGGCAAGCTGCCCGAACTCGAGAAGCGGCTGAAGGAGGCGCAGGCCAAGGAGGCCGGCAAGGCCAAGGGCGAGGGCGCGCCGCAGCTGCTGCGCACCATGGTCGGCGCCGAGGAGATCGCCGAGGTCGTCTCGCGCTCGACCGGCATCCCGGTCTCCAAGCTGATGCAGGGCGAGCGCGACAAGCTGCTGCAGATGGAGAACAAGCTGCACGAGCGCGTGGTCGGTCAGGACGAGGCCATCGTCGCGGTGTCGGACGCCATCCGGCGCAGCCGCGCGGGTCTCTCCGATCCGAACCGGCCGCTGGGCAGCTTCCTCTTCCTCGGCCCGACGGGTGTCGGCAAGACCGAGCTGTGCAAGGCGCTGGCGGGCTTTCTCTTCGACAGCGAGGATCACATGATCCGCGTCGACATGAGCGAGTTCATGGAGAAGCACTCGGTGAGCCGCCTCATCGGCGCGCCGCCGGGCTATGTCGGCTACGACGAAGGCGGCTACCTGACCGAGGCGGTGCGGCGCAAGCCGTACTCGGTGCTGCTGCTGGACGAGGTCGAGAAGGCGCACCCGGACGTCTTCAACGTGCTCCTGCAGGTTCTGGACGACGGCCGCCTGACCGACGGCCAGGGCCGCACCGTGGACTTCAAGAACACGGTGATCGTGATGACCAGCAACCTGGGCTCGCACCTGATCATGCAGATGGCCGGGCAGGACAGCGGCGCGATCCGGGACGCGGTCTGGGCCGAGGTCAAGCAGCACTTCCGCCCCGAGTTCCTCAACCGCATCGACGAGACGGTGGTCTTCCACGCGCTCGACCAGAAGCACATCGAGGACATCGCCCGCATCCAGCTCAAGGTGCTCGACGCGCGCCTGGCCAAGCTGGAGATGAAGCTCGACGTCTCGCCGCAGGCGCTGGCCGAGCTGGCCAAGGTCGGCTTCGACCCGCTGTTCGGCGCGCGCCCGCTCAAGCGCGCGATCCAGCAGCGCATCGAGAACCCGGTCTCCAAGCTCATCCTGCAAGGCCGCTTCGGGCCCAAGGACGTGATCCCGGTGAACGTGCGCGACGGCGAATTCGACTTCGAGCGCGTGGTGCACTGAGGAAGTGGCCCGGGCGGGCCACTTCTGTTCACCCGTCCGGCTGTCCCGCCCGTGTTCAGCGCGGCGCGAACAGGGGCAGCCGCGACATGTAGTCGGCGAGCGCGGCGAGCTGCGCGTCGGAGAGCGGCTTCACGATCTCGACCATCTTCGGGTCGGCGTTGCCGCGCGCGCCATCGCGGATGGCGATCATCTCGCGCCGCAGGTAGCGGTAGTGCTGGCCGTTGACGCGCGGGTAGAACCGCGCGGCATCGCCCTGGCCCTGCTCGCCGTGGCACTCGACGCACTGGAAGCGATAGAGCTGCTCGGCCTCGGCCTGGTCGCGGCCGGGGCCCTTGCCGTTGTCGGATCCGACCGGAAGCTCCGAGAGGTAGACGGCGATGTCGGCGATGTCCTGCGGCCCGATGACGTGACGGTCGACGAAGGGCAGCATGGTGTCGTTGCGGCGACGGCCCGCGCGCACGTCGGTCATCTGCTTGATGAGCACGCTGCGATGCTGGCCGGCCAGGCGCGGGTAGCTGCCGTCGGGGCGCCCCTGGGCGTGGCGTCGATGACATCCCTGGCAGACTTCGAAGCTGATCTCGCCGCGCGTGGCATCGCCCTTGGCGGCAAGCGCCTGCAGCTTCTCGCCCTGCGCCGCATCCCAGGTGTAGTCGCTGTCCTTGTCGGGCGACTTCTCGCCCGCGGCCGCCGCCTGCGCCAGCGCGCTGGCGTGCAGGACGAAGGCGGCCAGCAGGCCGAGGCCCCAGCGAGCCGCGGCGCGTGCGCGGCGACGGTGCTCTGCGCGTTTCACCAATGCGTCTCCTTACCGCCCGTGGCCCTCACAGCCCGGCGATGTATTCGGCGACCGCGGCGATTTCCTCCTCGGTCATGCGAGCGGCCACGGCGCGCATCACGCGCGCCTTGTCGTTGCTGCGCGTGCCGGCCTTGAAGGCCTGCACCTGGGCCACGGTGTAGGTGGCGTGCTGGCCGGCCAGGCGCGGATAGCGTTCGTTGCCCTGAGCCGCCGCCAGATGGCAGCCGCTGCAGGCCGGAACGCCGCTTGCAGTGTTGCCGTCGTCGAAGATCGCCTTGCCCGCGGCGGCCAGCTTCTCGTCGGAGACGCTGCCGGCGGCGGGCTTCTGGCTCGCGTAGTAGCTGGCCAGCGCCGGCAGGTCGGCCGACTTCAGCGCCGGCAGCGAGGCGTCCATGATCTCGCTCTTGCGCTTGCCGGTGAGGAACTCGCGCATCTGCTTCTCGAGGTACTCGGCCTGCAGCCCGGCGAGCTTGGGGAAGGTCGGTGCCACGCTGTTGCCATCGACCCCGTGACAGGCCGCACAGACGGTCTTGGCGACCTCCGGCGCCTCGGCCGCGCTGGCCGCCGGTGGCAGCAGCACCAGCGCCGCCAGCGCCGTCATGGTGGTCAAAGACCGCGTGCGCAGGCGGCTGCGGCGCGGTCGGTGCCTCGTGATGCGGGAACGCTGCCCCATGCGCTGGTGCACGGTCACCACGACAACTGCAGGAAGGCCCCGATCAGGGTCGCGTCGTAGCGCTGCGGACCGGCGTCGAGATAGATCTGCTGGGCCGCGGTGGGAGCCGGGTTCTCGGCGACGCCGTCGTAGTGCCAGTCGCGAATCTTGCCGGCTTCGTGGCGCAGCAGCAGTCGCAGCCTGGTGTTCTTGCTCATCGGGACCAGGAAGCTGGCGTCGACCGAACGCTGCTCGTAGATCATGTCGGGCAAGCCGCCGCCGATCAGCGCCACGGCGGCTTGCTGGGTCGGCGTCGGCGCGCCGCTCGTGAGCAGGCCCATCGCGACCGGATCGTAGGTGTAGGCCAGTCCGGTGCGGCCGCGCGTGTAGTTGGCGTTGAGGTCGACGAGCACGCGCCCGAAGTCGTGCTGTGCACCGACGCCCACCGAGTTGCTGCGGTCCTTCTGATCGGCGGTCCAGGTGCGGCTGGTCGGGAAGAGCGGACTGGCGTCCGATGCGCTGCCGCAGAGCGAGGCGAAGTTGGCCGCGGTCACCGGACCGCTGTTGCCGACGACGGCGATGCCTGCCGCGATCTGCGCAGGCGTCGGCGTGGCCGTGGTGGAGATGGAGCCGTCGCTGTAGAAGTAGTAGGTGTTGCCGAGCACGCAGGCGTTCTGGTGCAGGTTGCGCTGGAACATGGTCGAGCGCTGCGTGGCCAGATAGCCGTAGACCGAAGTCTCCGCGCCCGGTTGCCAGTTGAGGTCCAGCGTCGCGCTGTGCTGGCGCTGGCGGGCGCTGCGACCGTACTGCGCCGAAGGGAACTTCTGGTCCTTGGTCTGCGCGCTCAGCATCAGGTCGAGGTCGTCGCGCAGCGCGTGGTTGTAGCGCAGGTTCAGCACCGTCTGATCGCGGTCCGAGAGGTCGAACTTGCGGTGCATCTCGTTGACGTGGATCCAGCTCGTCATGTTGGTGCCGGCCGCGGTCGGCAGCGGCCCCATCGACGCACTGAAGAACTCCTCGTAGGGGTCCGAGAGGTAGGTGCTGCCGCGCCGGCGTCCGTGCTCGAGCGACAGGCGCAGCGTGCCGCCGCTCAGCGCGCGGTTGACGTAGCCGAGCTTGACGCGGTCCTCCCAGGTCTTGGCGCGCTCGCGGTGTTCGCGACGGAAGGTCTCGCGCTCGTAGGCGAGGCTGAGGTTCTGTCCCTTGCCGGCCCGGTAGTCGGCCGAAACGCCGGCATGGGTCTGCCTGTAGGCGTAGGGCACGCTGCCGATGTTCACGCTGCCCGAGGCGGGAACGAGGCCGAGCGCCTTCACCGCGTCGAGGTCGCACATCATGCGGTTGTAGGCATCGGCGGCGGTGCCGGGCGGATTGACGCCCGTCGCCACGTTGGCCGCGGCGAAGGAGGAGAAGCTGCCGTCGTTGACCAGGCGCCCCCATTGTCCGGTGAGCGGATTGCAGGCCCAGTATTCGCTGTCGTTGTCGGTGTCGTAGTAGCGCAGCTTGGCCTTCACGTCGAGCGCGTCGGTCGGGCTGAGCGACAGGCCGAGGTCGGCAAGCTGCGTGTCGATGCGCGCATTGGCGCTCTGCCGGCTGAGCGACGCCGTCGTGTCCCAGGCGCCACCCGCCACGCCGTTGACGACGACGCCAGGAAACGTGGTCGACGGGATCAGGGCGTCGTTCTGGCGCATGCGCGTGGCCGACAGCAGCGCGGTGATGCGCGCGCGCGACCATTGCGGAATGGCGTGCGCGAACTCGGCCTTCAGGTTGTAGGCGTCGTTGTCGGGGTAGAGGTCGAACACGCCCACCGGATAGCGCGTCAGCGCGTTGGCCGGCGTGATCACCATCGGGTTCTCGACCGTCAGCGTGCCGATGTTGTTGCGGAACAAGGAGGCCGAGGCCTGCAGGTTGACGCTCGTGAGGCCGCGATGCCACTGCATGCCGGCCATGAGTTCGTGCGTGTCGTAGTCGATCGACTCGGGGACGTCCAGGTGGCCGTTGCCGCCGAACGCCCCCATCAGCATGCCGAAGGGGCGCGCACCCTCGCGCTTCTCGGAAGTCAGCAGGGCGAAGGCGCGCAGGTCTTCGGCGAGCCTCATGTCCAGGCGCAACCCGCCCTTCTGCCGCAGCACGCTCAGGCTGCTGTACGGCGTGGCCAGCGCGGCGTCGCCGATGGCCTGATCCATTTGCGCGCCGGTGGTCGGCGCGCCCGGCCCGGCCGCCAGCGGCGGGTTCAGGCTCAGGTGGCCGCTGCCGGTGCCGTTCCAGAGGTTGCGGTAGCGCGAGGTGAAGAGGTGATCGGTCTCGTTGTAGAAGCCGCTGATCTTCCAGGCGTTGTAGCGCCCGCCGCTGGCGCTCAGATACTGGTCGTGGCGGCCGATGCCGCCGGCGTTGAGGTCGAAGAAGAGCGCCGCGTCGGGGCGCTCGGCCTCGAGCCAGACGTTGCTGAGCACGAGGCCCTGCCGGGTCGATTGGTACTCCCCGAACTTGGCGGCCTTGCGGTCACCGCTGATGTGCAGGCCGCCGGCTTCCAGGCCGCCGCGCGTGAGCCAGTCGCCGCTCTTGCCCTTGGACCATTCGGGCTTGACGAAGGGCTCGCCATGAAGGAAGCCGGTGGGTGTGCGCGAATGCTCGGTCACGCCACGCCCGTCCTCGTCGCGCTGCAGCGAGGGCATCCTCCCCCAGGGCGTCAGCGTATTGGCGAGGATCGTGTCGGCGCCAAGGCCCGAATCGGCCCAGGCGGCACCGAGCATGCCCTGGGCCAGCAGCAGGGCCACGAGGGCGGGCAGACGCGCCAGACGCGGCGCGTTGGCGGCGCGGCGCTGCGCAGGGGCCGCGCGCAGGGCGGCCGCACATGCAACTGGAGCTTGTCGCATCGGTACCTCCTCGTGTGCCGTTCAGCGCTGCAGGCGGGCGCCAGCCGGGTGATTGCTGCCGTGGATCTGCGAATGGCAGTTCTGGCAGCTGCGGGCGACGATGCGCGGACTGGGCGCGCCACCGAGCTGGCTGCCGGCGGCGGCCGTCTGGCTCGCGTTGTAGAACTGCCCGGGATGCCCGATGGCCGGGCTGTGGCACTGCTGGCAGAGCTGCGGCCGCGCCGAGACGAGCAGCTTCTCGTGGTTGGAGCCGTGCGGCTGATGGCAATTCATGCAGCTCTCGCGCACCGGCGCGTGCTCCCACAGCATCGGGCCGCGCTTCTCGGCGTGGCAGCTGGTGCACAGCATGTTCACGCTCTCGGCCTTGAGCAGCGGCTTGGTCGTGCTCCCGTGCGGGTTGTGGCAGTCGACGCAGCTCATCTTGCCCTCGGGCAGCGGCATGTGCGAGCGCTTGTTGAACTCGACGCGCTGCTGGCGGTGGCAGTTCTGGCAGGTCTCGTTGATCGTCGGCTTGACGAGCGAGCTCGTCAGCGAGACGCGCTCCATCGGGTTGTGGCAATCCGCGCAGGCGAGCTGATTGCCGGCGTGCGTCGAGCCCGGCCAGTGCAGCCGGTTGCCGCCCTGGTGGCAGGCCATGCAGCTGTCGTTCTGCGTCGACACCGGCGTTCCCCAGCCGCGTGTGAAGCCGATGATCAGCTCCTTCTTCTCGTTGTCCTTGGCGTGCAGCGAACCGGGGCCGTGGCAGGCCTCGCAGACGCGCCCCTCGAGCGCGTTGCGGGGGTTTAGCCGGAAGAGCTTGGCGTGCAGCGAGTCGTTGAAGTGCCGGTTCTCCTGACTGTGGCAGCCCAGGCAGGCCTTCTCGCCGATGTACGTGGCCTGCTGCGCCACGGCCGGAGTGGCCGCTGTCGCCAGCAGGGCTGCGAGCGCCCACAGTGCGGAGATTCCGCGTGCACGCATACGTCCGAGTGCATTGCCCACCATCTTGCTCCTCGACTCCGGTTGACGCCGGCTCCAGCAGTGGCCCTGAGCCTAGTCAAGTGCCATCGCGGTGCTGGCCCCGGCGTGCACAGCGAGTGGACTGCGCGTGCACTGCGCGACACGGGAAACCCCTTGCATCCCGCGCGGCGCCCGGCGCACCGCCCCCCCGCGCTTCAGACCTGACTCGGGCTGATGCCGAAGCGGCGGCGGAAGGCGCGGCTGAAGTGCGAGGGGCTGGCAAAGCCCCAGCCATAGGCGATCGAGGAAACCGAGCGCGTGCCGCGGCGGCCGAGTTCGTCATGGCAGGCCTGCAGGCGCTGCTCCAGCACCCACTGCATGACGCCGGGACCGCCGGCAAAGAGCTTGTGCACGTAGCGCACCGAGAGCCCCAGTTCGCGCGCGATCATCGGCACGTCGAGCGCGGTGTCGGCCAGGTTCTCGCGCACGAAGTCCTCCACGCGCCGACGCTGCGCGCGCGCCATCGGCGCCCGCGCCGGGCTTGCCGGGCTCGGCCCGGGCGCGGCATCGGCCTGGGCGAGGCCAGGGATCAGCGCCAGCAGCGAGGAAGCGAAGCCGGCGCGGGCATCCTCGGGCAGGCGAGGGCCGTGGTCCAGCATCCAGCGCGCCAGGCCGCGCAGCGCGGCAGACGCCGGGTGCTGTGCCGAGAAGGTATGGCCGACCTGGTTCTTCCACTGCGGCAGCAGTTCCTGCGCCTGCTCGAGGCCGAAATCCAGGAGCGCATGGCTGTAGTTCCCCGCGGCGCGTGCACGCACTCGAAGTCGGGTGCCATGATGGCCACGTCGCCGGGCCCCAGTGTGGCGCGCCGGCCGCGGCCGCCGATCTCGCAGACGCCGTCGAACTGCAGCACCAGGGCCAATTCGTCGGCGCGCCCGGGGCCGCGGCGCCGCGAGCGGTGCGCGCTGCCCTGCACGTGCAGCAGGCGCAGACACCCCCAGTCCTGCAGCGCCATGCGGATGCCAAAAGGGGTGTCGACGAGCGGCTCGACGCTGACGTCCACGTGCAGCGCCTGCGCAATCGCCTGGCTCCAGTAGTCGGGCCGGTCCGCCACACCGATCGCCTCGGTGTCGAACTGCCAGCCGATCGAACCCGGACCCTCGACCCCGCACGGCGATGCCTTCGGGGTGCAAGTGGCCAAGCTGCAGTGGGGGACGTGAGACATCCGAACCTTCTCCGCTTGCACCAGCCTGGCGGGCTTGCAGACTGTTACGTGCATTGAACGATCGATCTTCAGGGTATGTCTTGCAGCAGATCAAGCGGGCGCGGCGGTGCGCGAAGTCCGCGTTAGAGTGCGCGCCGTGCTCGCCACCCACGACCTCGAAGCCCGCCGCGGACGGCGTGTGTTGTTCAGCCGCCTGGACCTGAGCGCAGCGCCGGGGAGCCTGCTGCGCGTGCTCGGAGCCAACGGCGCGGGCAAGACGACGCTGCTGCGCATGCTGGTCGGGCTCACGCTGCCCAGCGCCGGCCGCGTGAGCTGGAGGGGGCGCCCGATCACGGCCGACCGCGACGCCTTTCATCGCGAGCTCGTCTACCTCGGCCACGCCGCAGCACTCAAGGACGACCTCAGCGCGCGCGAGAACCTGCTGTCCCTGCTCGCGCTGGGCGGTGTTCGCTGCGAGGCCGGCGCGGCCGACCGGGCGCTGGCCGCGGCCGGGCTCGCCGGCTGCGAGCGCCTGCCCGCGCGCGTGCTCTCCGCCGGGCAACGGCGGCGCGTGGCGCTGGCACGCCTGGCGCTGGCGCAGGAGCAACGCCTGTGGGTGCTCGACGAGCCTTTCAATGCGCTCGACGTGGATGCCGTGGATTGGCTTGCCGGGCTGCTGCGCGCGCATCTGCAGGGCGGCGGCATCGTCGCCCTCACCAGCCACCAGCCCTTGCCGCTGGACGCGGTCGAGGCCGTGATGGTGAGGCTGTGACGGCGCTGGCCGTGTTCCTGCGCGACCTGCGCCTGGCGCAGCGTCGGCGCGCCGACACGCTGGCCGCGGCGATCTTCTTCGTCATCGTCGCCAGCCTCTTTCCGCTCGCGCTGGGCGCCGATCCGGCCTGGCTGCGCCGGCTCGGGCCTGGCGTGGTCTGGGTGGCGGCGCTGCTGGCCTCGATGCTGTCGATGCCTCGCCTCTTCGCCGACGATGCCGCCGACGGCACGCTCGAGCAGATGCTGCTCTCGCCGACGCCGCTGCCGCTGCTCGTGCTCGCCAAGGTCGGCGCGCACTGGCTCGCCAACGGCCTGCTGCTGACGCTGGTGGCTCCGGTGCTGGCGCTGCAGTACGGGCTGGATGGCGGGTCGATCGGCATCCTGGTGCTGACGCTGCTGCTGGGCACGCCGGTGCTCAGCCTGGTCGGCGCGATCGGCGCCGCGCTCACGGTGGGCGTGCGCGGCGCGGCGGTGCTGTTGTCCCTGCTGGTGTTGCCGCTGGTGACGCCGGCGCTGATCTTCGGCGCCGGCGCGGTGGAGGCGGCCGCGGGCGGAATGGACACGGGCGGGCACTTCTCGCTGCTGGGCGCGATGCTCGTCGCCGCGATGTTCCTCGCCCCTTGGGCAGCGGCGGCGGGCCTGCGCATCAGCCTCGATTGAGGCGCCCGGCTTCGGGCAGAATCCGGGGCCATCCATGACCCGCATCAATTGGTTCTATTACGCGGCGCCGGCCCGCTTCTATGGTCTGGCCGGAAAGCTGGTGCCCTGGTGCGCGGCGGCGGCGGTGGTGCTGGCCCTGTGGGGACTGTGGATCGGACTCGTCGTCGCGCCGACGGACTTCCAGCAGCGCGACAGCTACCGCATCATCTTCGTCCACGTGCCGGCGTCGTGGATGTCGATGGTGCTGTACGTGGCGATGGCCTTCTGGGCGGCGATCGGGCTCATCTTCAACGCGCGCCTGGCGGCGATGCTGGCGCAGGCGATCGCGCCGACCGGAGCGCTGATGACCTTCCTCTCGCTGTGGACGGGCGCCCTCTGGGGCAAGCCGACCTGGGGCACCTGGTGGGTGTGGGACGCGCGGCTGACGAGCGAGCTGATCCTGCTCTTCCTCTACATCGGCTACCTGTCGCTGCGCGCGGCCATCGACGACGAGCGCCGCGCCGACCGCGCCAGCGCCGTGCTGGCGATCGTCGGCGTCGTCAACGTGCCCATCATCTACTTCTCGGTGCAATGGTGGAACACGCTGCACCAGGGGGCCTCGGTGAGCCTGACCAAGGCGCCGACGATGGCCGCGATCATGCTGCAGGGCATGCTGGTGATGACGCTGGCGCTGTGGGCCTACGCCTTCGCGGTGGTGTTTGCCCGCGTGCGCCTGATCATCCGCGAGCGCGAGCGGGGTGCTGCCTGGCTGCGCGACCTGCATCCGGCCGGGGCGCTACCATGACGCCATACTGGTCGAGCGTTGCCGACTTTCTCGCGATGGGAGGCTACGGCCTCTACGTCTGGGGTGCGTTCGGTGTCACGGCACTGGCGCTGCTGTTGGAACTCCTGGCGCTGCGCGGGCGTCGAAGACGGCTGGAGGACGAAGGATGACACCCAGAGGCAAGCGAGCAGCGATCATCGGCGGGGGCCTGGCGGCGCTGGGAATCGTCGCCGCGCTGGTGCTCAACGCCTTCCAGAGCAACCTGGTGTTCTTCTTCAGTCCGTCGCAGATCGCCGCCGACGAGGCGCCGCGTGACCGGCCCTTTCGTGTCGGCGGCATGGTCGAGGAAGGCAGCCTGAAGCGCGGCGCCGACGGCCTCACGGTGCACTTCGTCGTCACCGACACGGCGAAGACGGTGGCGGTGACCTACAAGGGCATCCTCCCGGACCTGTTCCAGGAAGGCAAGGGCGTGGTGGCGCAAGGGCGGCTCGGTGCGGACGGCGTCTTCCACGCCGAGCAGGTGCTCGCCAAGCACGACGAGAACTACATGCCGCCCGAGGCCGCCGAGGCGATCGAGCGCGCGCAGCACGGCGAGATGTCCTCGCTCGCCGGAACCATGAAGCCGCAGCCATGATCCCCGAACTCGGGCATTTCGCGCTCGCGCTGGCGCTGGCGGTCGTCACGCTGGCACAGGTCTTGGTGCCGCTGGTCGGCAGCGTGCGTGGCGACCGGCGCTGGATGGGGCTGGCGCGCCCGGCGGCGATCCTGCATTTCCTGCTCGTCGCGCTGGCCTACGGCTGCCTGACCGCGGCCTTCGTCGGCAACGACTTCTCGGTGCTCTACGTCGCGCAGAACTCGAACTCCGACCTGCCGCTGCCCTACCGCATCGCCGCCGTCTGGGGCGGGCACGAGGGCTCGATCCTGCTGTGGCTGTTCGTGCTCGCAGGCTGGACGGTGGCGGTGGCACTGTTCTCGCGCGGCCTGCCGGCGCTGCTGCGCGCGCGCATCCTGGGCATCATGGGGCTGATCAGCATCGGCTTCATGCTCTTCATCCTCTTCACCTCCAACCCCTTCGAGCGCCTGCTGCCGGCGGCCGAGCAGGGCAGCGACCTGAACCCGTTGCTGCAGGATCCGGGCATGGCTTTTCACCCGCCCTTGCTCTACATGGGCTACGTCGGCTTCTCGGTCAGCTTCGCGTTCGCGATCGCGGCACTGCTGGCCGGGCGCCTGGACGCCACCTGGGCGCGCTGGTCGCGGCCCTGGACGACGACGGCCTGGATGTTCCTGACCCTGGGCATCGCGTTGGGCAGCGCCTGGGCCTACTACGAGCTCGGCTGGGGCGGCTGGTGGTTCTGGGATCCGGTCGAGAACGCGTCCTTCATGCCCTGGCTCGTCGGCACGGCGCTGATCCACTCGCTGGCGGTGACGGAAAAGCGCGGTGGCTTCAAGATGTGGACGGCGCTGCTGGCGATCCTCGCGTTCTCGCTCTCGCTGCTGGGCACCTTCCTCGTGCGCTCGGGCGTGCTGTCCTCGGTTCACGCCTTCGCCAGCGACCCGACGCGCGGCGTCTTCATCCTCGGCTTCCTGGTCGTGGTGATCGGCAGTTCGCTCGTGCTGTTTGCCTGGCGCGGACCGAAGGTCGGGCTGGGCGGGAGCTTCGACCCCGTTTCGCGCGAGGGCATGCTGCTGGCCAACAACGTGCTGCTGGTGGTGGCCACCGCGGCCGTGCTGCTGGGGACGCTCTATCCGATGCTGCTGGACGCGCTGAACCTGGGCAAGATCTCCGTCGGCGAACCCTATTTCGAGGCGGTCTTCGTTCCCATCATCGCCCCGGCGATCTTCCTCATGGGTGTCGGCCCGATCGCGAAGTGGAAGCATGCACGACTGCCCGAACTCGCGGTGCAGTTGCGCTGGGCCGCGGCCGTGAGCCTGGTCGTCGCGGTGCTGGCGCCGCTGGCGCTGGGGCACTTCACGCCCTTGGTCGGATTCGGCATGCTGATGGCGGCCTGGGTGCTGACGACGACCGCGATCCCGCTCTACGAGCGCGTCAAGGGCTGGCCGCTTGGCGCCTGGGGGCAGCGCCTGCGTGGGCAGACCGGCGCCTGGTACGGCATGCTGCTGGCGCATGCCGGCGTCGGCGTGTTCGTCGTCGGCGTGACGCTGGTGGGCGGCTACGAGACCGAGCAGGACCTGCGCATGGAAGTCGGCAGCAGCGCGAGCATGGGTGGCTACGACTTCAAGCTTCAAGGCCTCACTCCGGTGAAGGGTCCGAACTACGACGCCTTCGTCGCGCGCTTCCTCGTCACCAAGGACGGGCGCGAGGTTGCCACACTGCTGCCGGAGAAGCGCGTCTACCGTGCCAGCCGCATGCCGATGACCGAGGCCGCGATCTCGCGCAGCATCACGCGCGACCTCTACGTTTCGCTCGGCGAATCGATCGACGATGGCCGCACCTGGATCGTGCGTCTCTACGTCAAGCCCTTCGTCAACTGGATCTGGGCGGGTTGCGTGCTGATGGCGCTGGGCGCGATGCTGGCGGTGGCCGATCGCCGTTACCGGTTGCGCCGCAGCGCGGCGATCGAGCTTCCCGCAGGCTTGATGCCCGGTTGAGTTCGCATCGACGCCGCATCGACACCGAATCGACGCCAAGCCCATGAAGTTGCGCTATCTCGTCCCTCTCGTCCTGTTCCTGGTGCTGGCGGGGTTTCTTGCCGTCGGACTGCAGCGCAACCCGCGCGAGGTGCCTTCGCCGCTGGTGAACAAGCGCGCGCCCGAGTTCAGCCTGCCGCGGCTCGAGGACCCGAGCCTGCAGCACGGCGTGGCTCAGATGAAGGGCAAGGTCTGGGTGGCGAACTTCTTCGCTTCGTGGTGCGTTCCCTGCCTCGCCGAGCATCCGCTGGTGACCGAGCTCTCGCGCTCGGTCACGGTGGTCGGCATCAACTACAAGGACAAGCGCGAGGACGCCACGCGCTGGCTGGCCCGCAACGGCAACTCCTATGCGATGGTGCTGGTCGATCGCGAGGGCAAGGTCGGCCTGGACTACGGCGTCTACGGCGTGCCGGAGTCCTACGTCATCGACAAGGACGGCGTCATCCGCTACAAGCAGATCGGCCCGATCACGCCGCAGGCGCTGCAGGAGGTGCTGCTGCCGCTGCTGAAGAAGCTCGATGCGTAGCGCGGCCGCGGCTCTGGTGCTGGCGCTGGCCGCCGGCACTTCGCTCGCGCAGCAGGCGCGCCCGCTGGCCGACGACCCGGCGCTCGAGGCGCAGGTGCTCGCGATCGCCGAACATCTGCGCTGCCTCGTCTGCCAGAACGAGACCATCGCCGCGTCGCGCGCGGACCTCGCCAACGACTTGCGCGACCAGATCCGCGCGCAGTTGAAGGAAGGCCGAAGCGAGGCGCAGATCAAGCAATACATGGTCGACCGCTACGGCGACTTCGTGCTCTACACGCCGCCGGTGCGGCCGACGACCTGGCTGCTGTGGGCCGGGCCTTTCATCCTGCTGCTCGCGATGATCGGCTGGCTCGTCCGCCTGCTGCGCTCACGCGGCCATGAGGCGTCGGCGACGCCGCTCGCCGATGCCGAACTCGAGCGCGCGCGCGTGCTGCTGGGCGAGGCGAGCGAGGCGGATGTCCCGGCCGGCGCGGCCACGGGCCCGGGAGGAGGCGCGAAGGCGAAGACCGGAGGAAAGGCTTCGGCGGAGCGCCGCTCATGAGCACCTTCGTCCTCGTCGCCGCCGCGCTCACGACCGTCGTCCTGGTCATTCTCTGGCTGGCGCTGCGTCGCGCCGACATCACGCCGGGGGTCGACGAGGCGGCGAGCAACGTTCGCATCCTGCGCGTGCAACTGGCGGAGCTGCGTGCCGAGCGCGACGCCGGCACGATCGACGCGCCGACCTTCGAGGCCTCGCGCGCGGAACTCGAGCGGCGCGTCCTCGCCGAGGCGGCGCCGACGGCATCGGCCGCAGGCGGCCGCAGCCTGCGCGGCGCCACGCTCCTGCTGCTCGCCGTTCCGGTGATCGCCGTGGCGGTCTACGCAACGCTGGGCAACCGCGAAGGGCTGGACCCGAGCTTGGCGCGGGCGCCATCGCATTTCGGTCCCCAGGACGTCGACGCGATGGTCGAGCGCCTGGCCGAACGCATGAAGGCCGACCCGAGCGACCCCGAGGGCTGGTTGCTGCTCGGCCGCTCCTACATGGCGATGGAGCGCTTCGACGCCGCGCGCGACGCCTTCGCGCAGGCCTTGCAGCGCCAGCCGGGTGACGCGCAGCTGCTGGCCGACCTCGCGGATGCCACCGCGATGGCGCAGGGGCAGGTGCTGCTGGGCGAGCCGGAGAAGCTGATCGCGCAGGCGCTGCAGGCCGACCCCGAGAACCTGAAGGCGCTCGCGCTCGCGGCGACCGCAGCGCTGCTGCGCCGCGAGCCCAAGGCGGCGGCTGAATACTTCGAACGCGCGCTGCGCGTGGCGCCGCCGGACAGCCCGTACCGGAGCGGCCTCCAGGACGGCCTGCACCAGGCGCGCGCAGCGGCCGGCCTGCCGCCGGCGCCGGCAGCGGCCGCCGCGCCGTCCGCGGCGGGGACCGGTGCGGCGGCGCGACTGGCTGTGCGCGTGCTGCTGGCGCCGACACTGGCGGACAAGCTGCGCGAAGGCGACACCTTGTTCGTCTTCGCGCGTGCGGCCGAAGGGCCGCGCATCCCCCTGGCCATCGCGCGCCAGGTCGTCGGCCCGGGGACGCAGTGGCCCGTGGCGGTGACGCTGGATGACGCGATGGCGATGGCGCCCCAGTTCCGGCTCTCCGGCTTCGAGCGCGTCGTCGTCGGTGCGCGCATCTCGCGCTCGGGAAGTGCCAACCCCGAGCCCGGCGACCTGGAAGGGCAGGGCGCGCCGATGTCGCCTGCCGGCAGCGCGACGCTGACGATCGACAAGATCCGCTGATCGGCGCGGGCTCTGGTCGAGCCCATGACCTGCCATTTTTCGATAGGCGCGCGGCCGCGGCTGCGACATCATCGCAGCCGAAACCCGGCACCGGGCGCTGCGGATCTGGCTCCGCTGCCCCGCCGGCATGCTCGAGAGGAACGGAGACCACGCACATGCACGGACAGGCGCAGCACACGGAGGGCCCGTTGACCCTGGCCCAGCTGAGGGCCGAAGTCGCCTCGGGCGCCATCCACACGGTGGTGATCGCGATGACGGACATGCAGGGGCGCCTGCAGGGCAAGCGGCTCGCGGCAAGCTTCTTCCTGGAAACCGTGCTCGCGCACAAGGCCGAGGGCTGCAGCTACCAGCTCGCGGTCGACATCGAGATGAACACGGTGGGCGGCTACGCGCTCACCTCGTGGGAGCGCGGCTACGGCGACTTCGTCTTCGCGCCCGACCTGGCCACGCTGCGACGCATTCCGTGGCTGCAAGGTACGGCCCTGGTGATGTGCGACCTCGAGAGCAGCGATGGATCGCCGGTGAACGTCGCGCCGCGCCAGGTCCTGCGTCGCCAGATCGCACGCCTGGCCGAACGCGGCCTGCTGCCCTACGCCGCCACCGAGCTCGAGTTCATCGTCTTCCGCGACACCTACGAGCAGGCCTGGCACAAGGCCTATCGCGACCTCGAGCCGGCGACCCTATACAACGTCGACTACGCGCTGCTGGACACGGGGCGCCTGGAGCCGCTGCTGGCGCGCATCCGCAACAGCATGGTCGGCGCCGGGCTGGTGCTCGAGAACTCCAAGGGCGAGTGCAATTTCGGGCAGCACGAGATCAACTTCAGCTACGGGCCGGCGCTGCGTGCCGCGGACGAGCACGCGATCTACAAGAACGGTGCCAAGGAGATCGCCGCGCAGGAGGGCTATGCGCTCACCTTCATGCCCAAGTTCAACGAACGCGAAGGCAGTTCGTGCCACATCCACCTCAGCCTGCGCGACGCCGACGGCGGCGCCGTCTTTGCCGGTGACGGGCCGGGGGGCACTTCAGTGCTGTTTCGTCGCTTCCTCGCCGGGCAACTGGCTTGCATGCGGGAGTCGACGCTCTTCTTCGCCCCCAACATCAACTCCTACAAGCGCTTTGCCAAGGGCAGCTTCGCGCCCACCGCGGTGGCCTGGGGCCGCGACAACCGCACCTGTGCCCTGCGTGTCGTCGGCCACGGCGCGTCGCTGCGCGTGGAGAACCGCGTTCCGGGTGGGGACGCCAACCCCTACCTCGCGATCGCGGCGATGATCGCCGCGGGCCTGCACGGAATCGATCGCGGTCTCGAGCTCGAGGACGCATTTCCGGGCAACGCCTATGCGTCCGACAAGCCGCGCGTGCCGCGCAACATGTACGAAGCCCAGGCGCTGCTGCGCGATTCCGCGATGGCACGCGAGGCCTTCGGCGGGGAGGTCATCGACCACTACCTCAACATGGCTCAGGTGGAGATCGACGCCTTCGAGGCGGCTGTCACCGACTGGGAGCGCTTCCGCTGCTTCGAGCGCATGTGAGGCCGCGATGACCCACTCTGCGCGCTTGGGCAGCCGCGCTGCGCCTGCCGGCCGAGGATGCAATCCATGAACGAACTCGTCACCATCAGCCCGATCGATGCTCGGGTCATCGTCCGCCGGCCACACGCCAGCGCGGCCGATGCGCAGCGCCTGGCGCGCACGGCGCGGGAGGCGCAACGCGCATGGGCGCGCCGCGCGCTGGAGGAGCGCGTGCGGATCCTCGGCGCCGCGATCGATGTGGTGGTCCAGCGCGGCGAGACCTTCGCCCGCGACATCACGCGCCAGATGGGCCGGCCGATCAGCCAGTCCCCGGGCGAACTCAAGGGCTTCGCCGAGCGCGGCCGCCACATGCTGGCGATCGCACCCGAGGCCCTGCAGGCCATCGGTGTGCCCGAGAAGCCGGGCTTCGAGCGCGCCATCGAGCGCGAGCCGGTCGGCACGGTACTCACGATCGCGCCCTGGAACTACCCGCTGCTCACGGCCGTGAACAGCATCGTTCCGGCACTGGCCGCCGGCAACGCGGTCATCCTCAAGCATTCCGAGCAGACGCCGCTTTGCGCGGAGGAACTCGTCGGCGCCTTCTCCGCGGCCGGCCTGCCGCCGGGCCTGTTCCAGTTCATTCACGCCTCGCACGAGACGATCGAGGGCTTGATCCGCTCGCCGGAGATCGACCACGTGGCGTTCACGGGCTCGGTTCGCGGCGGTGCAGCGGTCGAACACGCGGCCGCGGGTCGCTTCATCGGTCGCGGGCTGGAGCTTGGCGGCAACGACCCGGCCTACGTGCGCGCCGACGCCGACCTCGCCCATGCGGTGGAGTCGCTGGTCGACGGGGCCTTCTTCAACGCCGGGCAGTCGTGCTGCGGCATCCAGCGGATTTACGTCGATCGCCCGATCTACAAGGAATTCGTCGACCGGGCCGTGGCGCTCACCGAGCAGTACCGCCTGGGCAACCCGCTCGATCCGCAGACCAGCCTCGGTCCGGTGGTGCGCGCGCGTGCGGCCGACGAGGTGCGCCGGATCGTCGCCGCCTCGGTCGCTGCGGGAGCGCGCAACCTGGTGGACCTGCGCCGCTTCCCCGAGGCGCGGGAGGGAACGCCCTACCTGGCGCCCAGCCTCCTCACCGAGGTCAGCCACGCCATGCCGGTCATGAACGAGGAGTGCTTCGGGCCCGTCGTGGGCGTCATGCCCGTCGATTCCGATGAACAGGCGTTGGCGCTGATGAACGACAGCCGCTATGGCCTCACGGCGGCGCTCTTCACGCGCGACGTGCAGGCGGCACGGCGCCTCGGGCGCGAGCTGCAGACCGGCACCGTCTTCATGAACCGCTGCGACTACCTCGATCCGGCGCTGGCCTGGACGGGGGTGAAGAACACCGGGCACGGCATCTCGCTGTCCATCCTCGGCTACCAGGCGCTGACCCGCGCCAAGTCCTACCACTTCCGCCTGCCCTAGGAACCCGTCGCCATGACTGCGATGACCGCTGCGAACTGGAACTATCCGACCTCCGTCAAGTTCGGCGCCGGACGCGTGCGCGAACTGCCCGAGCACTGCCGTGCGCTGGGCATGAGTCGGCCGCTGCTGGTGACCGACCCCGGGATCGCCGCTCTTCCGATCGTGACCGGCGCACTGCAGGTCTGCAAGGACGCCGGCGTGCCGTGCGGCCTGTTCGCGCAGGTCAAGGGCAACCCCAGCGGCCGCAACGTGGAGGACGGTGTCGCTGCGTTCCACGCCGGCGGCCATGATGGCGTGATCGCCCTGGGTGGTGGATCGGCGCTGGATGCCGGCAAGGCCATCGCGCTGATGACCGGGCAGTCGCGCCCGCTGTGGGACTTCGAGGACGTCGGCGACAACCATTCGCGCGTCGATGTGCGCGGCATGGCGCCCGTCGTCGCCGTGCCGACCACTGCGGGCACCGGCTCCGAAGTCGGCCGCGCCTCCGTCATCGTCGATGAGGCCGCGCAGGTCAAGCGCATCATCTTCCATGCGCGCATGCTGCCCGCGATCGTGATCCTGGACCCGGAACTGACGCTGGACCTGCCGCCGCGCCTGACCGCGGCGACCGGTGTCGATGCGCTCTCGCACAACCTCGAGGCCCTGTGCTCGCCCGTCTATCACCCGATGGCGATGGGCATCGCGATGGAGGCTTGCCGCCTCGTGCACGCGCATCTCGTGCGCGCGGTGCGAGACGGCCGCGATCTCGAGGCGCGAGGCCAGATGCTGGTTGCGTCCAGCATGGGGGCGACCGCTTTCCAGAAGGGCCTGGGCGCGATGCATGCGCTGGCGCATCCGCTGGGGGCGCTCTACGACCAGCACCACGGCACGCTGATCGCGATTCTCATGCCTTACGTGCTGAAGGCCAACGAAGCGGCGATCGGCGGAAAGTCGGAACTGCTCGCGCGCTACCTGGGTTTGCCCGATCCGGGCTTCGCCGCCGTGCTCGATTGGGTGCTCGCGCTGCGCGAGGCGGTCGGCCTGCCGCACACGCTCGCCGAGATCGGCATCCCGTCCGACGCCGTCGGGCGCGTCGGGGCCATGGCGGTGCAGGACGGCTCGGCCGCGACCAACCCGATACCCTTGAGCGCGCAGCAGTACGACACGCTGTTGCAGCACGCGCTGGCCGGTACGCTCTGACGACGGCCGCGCCACCGCGCCAGCGCGCCCTGGCGTCATGCGGCCAACTGCTGCAGCGCCAGGCGATGAAGGGTGTGGTTGGCGGCGGCGACGACGCGGCCATCGGAGGAGGTGTCGAGCGCCCGGCCCTCCCAGTCGGTCATCACGCCGCCGGCCTCGTGCACCACGGGCACCAGGGCCATGTAGTCGTAGGGCTGGAGATTGCACTCGGCGACGACGTCGATCATGCCGCTGGCCAGCAGGGCGTAGGTGTAGCAGTCGCCGCCGAAGCGACGCATCTGGACGCCGGCGCTGAGGCGCTCGAAACCGCGCCGGTCCTCTTCGCTGAAGAGGTCGGGCGAGGTGGCGTAGAGGATCGCGTCCTCGAGACGCTGCACGGTCCGCGTGCGGCAGCGCTCGCCATTGAGCCAGGCGCCGCGCCCGGCGATGCCGACCCAGCGCTCGCGCGTGCACGGCACTTCGACGAGGCCGAGCAGGGGCCGGCCGCGGTGCAGCACCGCCAGCAGGCAGCCCCACAGGGGACTGCCGGAGACGAAGCTGCGCGTGCCGTCGATGGGATCGATGCACCACAGCACCTCGGCATCGGCGTTGCGCGTGCCGAATTCCTCCCCGAGCAGGCCGTGCTCGGGATAGCGGTCGCGGATCGCGGCGCGCAGGAACTGCTCGACCTCGCGATCGGCGACGGTGACGGGGCTGGCATCGGCCTTCGTTTCGACCGTCGGGCGATGTCGGAACCAGCGCAGTGCGATCGAGCGCGCCTGTCCCATCAGGTCTTGTGCGAAGTCGAGCACCTCGTCCGTCCAAGGCGGCGCGACGACTGCTGCGGGCATGGTTCTCTCCTGGACGCGGGGATCGATGCGATTCTGGACAGTCTTGCACAAATTTGCAAATCTCCACAAAATCACAAACACGGCGTCGCGCAGCAGGTTCGCGCGGCGTGGCTGCAGCGGCCTCGGCGCGCGTGCAGGGCGCCCGGCCGGCAGCAGACGGGCTCTTCCACCCACAGCAGGAGACAAGCATGAAACGTCCGATCCAGAAGGCTTTGGCGGCAGCACTGGTACTTGCCGGTGTCGGCCTGTTCCAGGTGGCGCATGCCAAATCGCTGACCATCTACACGGCGCTCGAGGACGACGAGGTCAGCGAATACATGGCCGCGGCGAAGAAGGCCATGCCGGATGTGGATTTCCACGTCCTGCGGCTTTCCACCGGCGACATGGCCGCACGGCTGCTGGCCGAGATGAACAACCCGCGGACCGACGTCGTCTGGGGCTTCGCAGTCACCAACATGCTCGATCCGCGCATCCACGGCGCGCTGACGAAGTGGGAGCCCAAGGCCGCGGGCGAGCTCTCGCCCAAGTACCGCAGCAAGGACGGCACCTGGTTCGCCGCCACCGGCTACATGGCCGCCTTCTGCGTCAACGCCGACCGCCTCAAGGCCCGCAACCTGCCCATGCCGGCGAGTTGGGAAGACCTCACCAAGCCGGTCTACAAGGGCGAGGTGGTGATGCCCAACCCCGCGGCCTCGGGCACCGGCTGGCTGCAGATCGCGGCCATCCTCCAGGGCCTGGGCCAGGACAAGGGCTGGGACCTCATCAAGGCGATGAACAAGAACGTCGCGCAGTACACCAGTTCCGGCTCCAAGCCGTGCAAGATGGCGCGCACCGGCGAGTACGCGATCGGCGCCTCCTTCGCCTTCCCGGCGATGCAGTCGATCGAGGAAGGCTTTCCCGTCAAGATGGTGATCCCATCCGACTGGGAGGGCTATGAGCTGGAGGCTTCGGGCATTCTGAAGACCGCGAAGAACCCGGAAGACGCCAAGCGCTTCCTCGACTGGACGCTTTCATCCGAGGCCGCCGCGCTCTACAGGAAGTACAAGGAGATCGTCACCATCCCGGGAATCAAGCCCGCCGATCGCCTGCTCAAGGCGGGTCTGCCGAACGACGTCGACAAGGTGCTGTTCCCGATCGACTTCGAGAAGTCCGCGGCCGGACGCGACGCCACGCTCAAGACCTGGCAGCAGGTCACGGCACGCTGAATCCAGGGCGTCGCGCCAAGCGACGCCCTTCATCCACCGCGCCGCACCGGAGACTGCATGAGTCTGGAGCTCGCACACGTACGGAAGTCATTCGGCGACTACAAGGCACTCGACGACATCAACCTGAGCGTCGGGGCGCACGACTTCGTCTGCCTGCTGGGCCCCAGCGGCTGCGGCAAGACGACGCTGCTGCGGATCATCGCGGGGCTTTTGCAGGCCGATGCCGGCACCCTCAGCTTCGACGGGCAGGACCTCGGCCGCATGCCGCCGCGCCTGCGCAACTTCGGCATCGTCTTCCAGTCGTACTCGCTGTTCCCGAACATGACGGTGCGCGAGAACATCGGCTACGGCCTGCGCATCCGCAAGACGCCGGCGGACCGCGTTGCCGCGCGCGTCGATGAGCTTCTCCGGCTCATCCGCATCCCCGACATGGCCGAGCGCTTTCCGTGGCAGCTCTCGGGCGGACAGCAGCAGCGCGTCGCGCTGGCGCGCGCGCTCGCCGTCAGCCCGCGCCTGATCCTGCTCGACGAACCGCTCTCGGCGCTGGATGCACGCGTGCGCAACGAGATGCGCCAGGAGATCCGCGACGTGCAGCGGCGGCTCAGGATTCCGACCATCATGGTCACGCACGACCAGGAGGAGGCCTTGATGCTGGCCGACACCATCGTGTGCATGAACAACGGCAGCATCGAGCAGGTGGGCTCGCCGCAGGTCCTCTACGACCGGCCCGCGACGTCCTTCGTCGCCGACTTCATCGGCCTGAGCAACCTGCTGCCGATGGACTGGCTGCGCGAGTTCTCGCCGCAGACGCTGAGCGAGGCGCCGCCGCCCGCGGGCGACGGCTCACGCTGGCTGCTTTGCGTGCGGCCCGAGAACATCCGCCTCGAGTCGCGCGCCGACGGCGCGGCCACCGTCGGCGCGGTGACCTTCCTCGGCAACCTGTGCCGGGCGCGGCTGCACTGGGGGAAGCGCGAACTCGTGGTCGAGCAGACGGCGGCCGCCGCGAGCGTCGAGGGTGAGCGCATCCAGCCCGTGATCGACGCCCGTCAGAGCTGCTGGGTCGCGGCCTAGGAGCTGGATGTGAGCGCCACCGACGCTCTGCCGTCGCGGCCAGGGTCGCCGCGCCTGCCGCTGCCGCGCACGCAGGAGCAGATGCTCACCTGGGTGTGCGTCTTCGTGCCGACGCTGGCGCTGATCCTCTTCTTCGGCTACCCGCTGCTCACGATCTTCTGGCACAGCTTCGTTCTCTTCGATGGCACGATGGGGCTGGACAACTATGCCGCCATTCCGTCCACGCCGGGCCTGGTCACGGCAGGCCTCAACAGCGTCGTCATCAGCGTCAGCACCACGGTGGTCTGCCTGCTGCTGGGTTTCCCGATGGCCTACGCGCTGGAGCGCAGCCGCATACCCGGCAAGGGCTGGATCCGCCTGTGCCTGCTGCTGCCGATGCTCGCGCCCTCGCTGGTGCAGGGACTGGGGCTGCTGTTCCTCCTCGGGCGCAACGGCCTCGTGTTCCGCTGGACGGGAATCGAGCAGGACATCTATGGCTACTGGGGGCTGCTGTTCTCGAACGTCTTCTACGCGCTGCCGCAGGCCATCATGATCATCCAGGCGGCGCTGCGCAACGCCGACGCGCGCTACTACGACGCCGCGACCGTGATGGGGGCGACACCGCGCCAGCAGTTCTTCCACATCACCCTGCCCAACTGCAAGTTCGGCTTGTTGAGCGCGGCCTTCGTCGTCTTCACGATCACGATCACCGACTTCGGCAATGCGGCCGTGATCGCGGGCAACTACAAGGTGCTCGCCACCGAGATCTTCAACCAGGTCTCGGGGCAGCAGAACTTCGGCATGGGGTCGGTGGTGGGAATCATCCTGCTGCTGCCGGCGCTGGTCTCGGTCTACATCGAGCGCGTGTCCTCGCAGAAGCAGTTCGGCGGCGGCTCCGAGAACCGCATCCCGCTGCAGCCGTCGCGCGCGCGCTGGCGTGACACCTGGCTCGGTCTCATCGCGCACCTGACGGCGTTCGCCATCGCCGCCGTCGTCGTCGTCGTCGTCGCGGCAAGCTTCATCAAGCTCTGGCCGTACAACATGACGCTCACGCTGGCGAACTTCAAGGTCAAGATCTCGAGCGGCTACCAGCCGATCTGGACGACGCTCTACATCTCGCTCGCGGCAGCCGTCGTCGGCGTCGTGCTGCTGTTCATGCTCGCGTACGGGGTGCGCAATCTCCACGGCCGCATCGCCAAGGCCGTCTACCTGCTGGCCGTGCTGCCCGTGGGCGTTCCGGGCCTGGTGCTCGGCCTGTCCTACATCTTCGCCTTCAACGACCCGGCCTATCCGCTGCACTGGCTGTACGGCACCGCGATCCTGATCGCGCTGTGCAACTTCTATCACTACCACACGCAGGGCTTCCTGACGATGATGACCGGCATGCGCATGGTGCCCCAGGCCCTGGAGGACGCCGCCGCCTGCCTGGGTGGGCGCGTGCGCCACGTCATGGGCGACGCCATCCTTCCCGTCATCGCGCCCACGGTGCTGGCGGTGTTCTTCTTCCTCTTCATGCGCTCGATGGTGACGCTGTCGGCGGTGATCTTCCTCATCACCCCGCAACTCAACGTGGCCTCGGTGTCGGTGCTGCACCTGAACGAGAACGGCTTCGTTTCCCAGGCCGCGGCCTTCTCGACCATCATCATCGCGGTCGTATCCGTCGCCATGCTGGCGATGCGCGGTCTGGTCCATTACTTCCGCCCCAACCTCGCCCAGGGCCTTGCCTGAGATGTGGTCCGAGGCGCGTCACCAGAGGATCCGTACGCTGCTGCAGCGCAAGGGCCAGCTGACGACCGAGGAGACGATGCAGGAGCTGGGTGTCTCGCGCGAGACGGTGCGCCGCGACTTCCTGGCGCTGGAGGCGCTGGGGCTGTTGCAACGCGTGCATGGCGGTGCCGTCCACCTCAGCGACGAGCCGCCGCTGGACAAGCGCAGCACCATTCACGTCGCCGCCAAGAAGGCGATCGCGCGCGCGGTGGCGCAGGCATTGCAGCCGCCGGTCACGGTCTTCATGGACGCCGGCAGCACGACGACGATTCTTGCGCGCGAACTCGCCCGCCTCGGCGGCATCACGCTCATCACCAATTCGCTCAGCGCCGCGCAGTGCCTCGTCGACTCGGTGCGTGGCGGCGAGAACCAGGTCATCGTCCTCACCGGAACGCTCAACGGCGAACTCTTCTCGACCACCGGTGCTGCCACCGTCCTGCAGTTGCGGCGCTTTCATGCCGACGTCGCGCTGCTGTCGCCGGTGGCCTTCAACGCGCGCGAAGGGGCGGCCAGCTTCCTGCGCGACGAGGCCTCGATCGCACGGGCCATGTGCGAAGGCGCGCGCCAGACCTGGATCCTGGCCGATCACAGCAAACTCGGAACCTCGAGCCGCGAAACCTACTGCGCGGCGCGCGACGTCGACCGGCTCTTCTGCGATCGCAAGGCGCAGTCCGTCGAGAGCTTCGAGGCCCTGAAGGCCAGCGTCGGCGAGGTGGTCCTCGCCTGAGCCTCCGCCCGCCCGACGCCGACCATGCGCGACTCCGACGAGTCCTGCGGCTTGCGCCGAACGCGCGTCGCGCACGACGCCGACGAGCACGCGCACAACCTCAGCGCCTGGGAGCAGCGCTACAGCCAGTTTTCCTCCGGGCGCTTCGAGGGCCGGCTCACCGAGCTGCGCCTGCCCGGCCTGCAGATCTTCCAGGAGTCGGCCAACCAGGCGTTGCGGCAGTCGTGCACGGCCTGGCCCGATGCGGTCTGGATGGGCGTTCCCTGCGCGCTCACCGGCGAGCTTCGCATCGATTCGCGCACCGTGCCCGAGCACACGGTGCTGCTGCGCCCGGGCGGACAGGAGTTCGAGCTGCAAACGCCGCGCGACTTCGGCATCCTCGGCATCGTCGTCGGCCGCGAGCTGCTTCGACAGCACGGGGAGGCAGACTCGGGCTTGTCGCCGCAGGCGCTGGCTGAGCGTGCCTCGATGCCGCTGCCGCCGCCCGCCTACCGGCGCCTGCGCCGGATGCTGCAACTGCTGCTCGTGCCGACCGCGCCGCGCCTGGGCGAGGCCGGCATTCGCGAGCGGGCGCTCGTGCTCGTGACGCAGGCACTCGCTGCCGCGGGTCCCGCCCCGGGGGCGCACGGCGACAAGGGCGTGAAGCCGTGTCGCAGCCGCGAGCTCGTGCGCAAGGCTTGCGAGATCGCGCTCGATGGCGATGATCCGGATCTCGCAGTCGCCGGCCTGTGCCGCGCGCTCGGCGTCAGCCGCCGCAGCCTGCAGTACGCGTTCCGCGAAGCCACGGGGCTGGCGCCTTTGGCCTACCTGCGCTTGATGCGCCTGAACCGCGCGAGGCGGCGCCTGCAAGAGGCGGCGCGATCGGGGGCACGCGTCACCGAGATCGCCATCGACTGCGGCTTCAATCACCTCGGGCAGTTCGCGCGGGACTATCGCCGCCTCTTCGGCCAGACGCCATCGGCGACCCTGCGGGAATCCAGGGCAAGAGCGATCGCCGTCCGCGCCGCCACCGGCTCGGCACAATGACGCCGACGGGCATGAAGCTGCCCCGAGGAGTCGCCGTGAAGAAGCTGGACGCACCGGATCTGCAGACGCTCGCGGCCGCGCTGCCGCAATGGCGCCACGATGCCGCGCGCGGCGGCACGATCACGCGCACGTTCGTCTTCCGCGACTTCGTGCAGGCCTTCGGCTTCATGACGCAGCTCGCGCTCGAGGCGGAGAAGCGCAACCACCACCCCGAATGGTCCAACGTCTACAACCGCGTCGTCATCACCCTGACGACGCACGACCTGGGCGGGCTCTCGAACCTCGACCTGGAGCTGGCGCAGGTGGCCGATTCCCTGCACTCCTTGCTCGTGGCGCCGACGCCGGGAGGCTGAGGTCATGCGCAAGCATCTCCAGCGGCAAGCGCCGCAAGCCGCGACGGCCAGCGACAAGCATGGCCTGGCCGCGGGGGATCGCGGGCGCCCCGATCGCGCCGACTGGACCATCGACCAGGGTTGGGAACGCTATACGGCAGCCGAGCACGGCGTCTGGAAGACGCTTTTCGAGCGCCAGTCGCGGCTGTTGCCGGGGCGCGCCTGCGACGAATTCGTGCAGGGCATGGGCGAGCTCGCGATCGACGCCGAGCACATCCCCGATTTCAGGCGCCTGTCGGACTTGCTGATGAAACGCACCGGCTGGCAGGTGGTCGCGGTTCCCGGGCTGGTGCCCGACGAGGTCTTCTTCGAGCATCTGGCCAGGCGGCGGTTTCCGGCCGGTCACTTCATCCGCAAGCCGAGCGAACTCGACTATCTCGAGGAGCCCGACGTCTTTCACGACGTCTTCGGCCATGTGCCGATGCTGATGAACCCGGCGATCGCCGACTACATCCAGGCCTACGGCGAAGGGGGCCTGCGTGCGCAAGGCCTGGGCCGGTTGCCGCAGCTTGCACGTGTCTACTGGTACACGGTGGAATTCGGGCTGCTGCGCCAGCGCGAGGGCCTGCGCATCTACGGTGCCGGCATCGCCTCCTCGGCTACCGAGAGCGTGTTCGCGCTCGAGAGCGCGTCGCCCAACCGCATCCGCTTCGATCTCGAGCGCGTCATGCGCACGCGCTATCGCATCGACGACTTCCAGGAGAGCTACTTCGTCGTCGACGGTCTTGAGGAACTGCTGGAGCTGGCGCGCATCGACTTCGCGCCGATCTACGAGCGCCTGCGATCGGGCCCAGAATACGAACCCGGCGACGTGCTGGCGAGCGACGAGCTGATCACGCGCGGAAGCGGGGACTACCACGCTGCGCGTGCTCGGGAGGCGGCCGATCGGGAACGGTCGTTCCGTTCCTGAAGATCGGAGCTCGCGCGGCCGTGGCCGTGCCTGGAGTGCGCGCCGGAAGAGCGATGCGGATGCCGCCTATCCTGGATCCAGCCGCTGCAACTGGCGGCGCGCAAGAATGGGATCGCCGGTGGCCGCATCGAGCACCGCGTGCAAGGCGACTTCGGGATGCGAGGGCAGCACGTGCAGCAGCAGATGGTGGCTGGGGCTGCTGATGCTCGCCTCCAGCACCTGGGCGCCGGTGCCCATCATGGCGCCGATGCTGCTGGCGGTGCCGAGCCACTGCTCGCCCAGCGTCTGCATCATCTCCGCCGAAGGCAGGCCACCGATGTGCGCCAGCGGCTTGCCGCTGCTGCGATCGAAGGCGCAGCAGGCGACCATGCCTTTGACCGCGGCGCAGCGCTGCACATAGTCGAACCAGTCGATGCCTGCGCGCTCCCGCGGCAAGCCCATCGGTTGCGTCGGCTCGTGCTCGCCGGAGACCGTGTTCGGCGCCGCAGGCGGGGCCTCGGGCGCTGCCGCCCCTTCGAGTTGGTTCCAGGTGCTGCCGATGAAGCGCCAGGCGTCGCCCGGATGGGTCACACGCGGCGTCACGTGCACCTGCAGGCCGTGGCGCCCGAAGTCGCGCGCGAAGCTGTTGACCGGCACGCTCGACCCGAGCGGGATCATCAGCAGCATGCGCGTCGACCAGCGCCGGAGCGCGGCCGCGTCGAGCAGCGGCTGCATCGCCGATGAGAGCGCGTGCGCCGGCAGGTCGCCGAAAACGAACACCGCCAGCGCGGCCAGCGAGGCCAGCACGCCCGCGATCTCATGACGGGCGTGCGAGTCCGCGTCGATATCGGTGCTGTAGACGCGCAAGGTCGAGCGCCCGGCGCCGGGAAGTTCGATGAACTGGAGTGTCGCCAGCGGGATCCCTTGGCCCTGCCGGCGGATGACGAGCCGGCAGAGCTTGCCTTCCCCGCCCGCCATCGCCTGCAGCAGGCGCAGCGAGGAACTGGTGCCGACATCGTGCAGCACGATGAAGGCGGGCTTCACGCGTTGCAGTTCGCGTTGCAGGCCGCTGGAGGCGTCGTCGCCGACGAAGAGCTCGACCTGGTCCGCGGAGAGGCGGCGGCCGACGTCGGTGCCTTCGCCGAGGTAGGCGTCGCGGTCGCGCACGACCTGGGTCGCCGGCGCGGAGAGGTCCTCTTCGCGCGCGCGACGATTCGGGGGATGGGTGTTGGAAGGCGGGTAGACCATGGTCGCGGATCGGGCATCATAGGACTTCGATGCGGAGAACCGGCGCGAAATCGCGGCCTTGCGCCCCTCGGATTATCGATCGATCCAACCCACGAGTGATGAATTCACAGCAAGGCGAGCATGACAACTGATCTCACAGGCGCTCCCGCGGTGGTCGTGGTCGGTGCCGGCCTGGCGGGGCTGACGGTGGCGCTCGAGTTGGCCGCGAGCCGCCGCGTCGTCGTGCTTGCCAAGCGAGGTCTGGGCGAAGGCGCCACGGCCTGGGCGCAGGGGGGCATCGTCGGTGTACTGGGCAGCGACGACAGCATCGAATCCCACGTGCACGACACGCAGGAGGCCGGTGCCGGCCTGGTCGACGAGCACACGGCGCGCTTCATCGCCGAGCACAGCGCCGAGGCCATCGCGTGGCTGGTGCGTCACGGTGTCCCCTTTTCTCCCGACCCCCAGGGGCCGCTGGGCCTGCACCTGACGCGCGAAGGCGGGCATGCGGTGCGCCGCATCGCGCACGCGGCGGACGCCACCGGACGCGCGATCCACGAGGCGCTGCTCACGCGCGCGACCGCACATCCCAACATCACGCTGCGCCAGCGCTGGATGGCGGTGGACCTCATCACCTCGCGCCACCTGAGGCGCCAGGAGCAGCCGCGCTGCTACGGCATCTACGCGCTGGACATCGACGCCGGGCGCGTCGAGACGCTGCCGGCTGCCGCCGTCGTGCTGGCCAGCGGCGGCGTGGGCAAGGTCTACCGCTACACGAGCAACCCCGACACCGCCACCGGCGACGGCATCGCCATGGCCTGGCGCGCCGGTTGCCGCGTCGGCAACATGGAGTTCATCCAGTTCCACCCGACCTGCCTCTACCACCCGCAGGAACGCAGCTTCCTCATCACCGAGGCGCTGCGCGGGGAGGGCGCGCAACTGCGCCTGCCCGCGCCCGGCGGCCCGGGCGAGCGCTTCATGGAGGCGCACGACGCGCGCCTGGAACTCGCCCCGCGCGACATCGTCGCGCGCGCGATCGACTTCGAGATGAAGAAGCACGGCCTGGACCACGTTTGGCTGGACGCCACGCCCATCGTGCGCGAGCGCGGCGCAGCCTTTCTCGTCGAGCACTTCCCGACCATCCACGCGCGCTGCCTGGCGCTGGGCATCGACATCACGCGCGAGCCGATTCCGGTCGTTCCGGCGGCGCACTACACCTGCGGCGGCGTGGTCACGGATCTCGAGGGCCGGGCCGATCTGCCCGGCCTCTTCGCCGTCGGCGAGGCCACGTACACGGGGCTGCATGGCGCCAACCGCCTGGCCAGCAACTCGCTGCTCGAGTGCGTGGTGCTGGGCCGCACCTGCGCCGCCCGCATCGCCGCGGCAGCACCGGAAGAGCTTCCGCCGCTGCCGCCCTGGGACGAGAGCCAGGTCGAGGACGCCGACGAGCAGGTCGTCATCAGCCACAACTGGGACGAGCTTCGGCTCTTGATGTGGAACTACGTCGGCATCGTGCGCACGACCAAGCGCCTCGAGCGCGCGCTGCACCGCATCGAGCTGCTGCGCAGCGAGATCGACGACTACTACGCCAACTTCCGCGTCACGCGCGACCTCCTCGAGTTGCGCAACCTCGTCGAATGCGCCGAACTCATCGTGCGCTCGGCCCTGCGCCGGCACGAAAGCCGGGGCCTGCATTTCAGCCGCGACTACCCCGAGGCCTTGCCGGTGAGTTTTCCGACCGTGCTCACGCAGCCGCCGCGCAGCAACAGCCGCCCCTACGATTGAGCGGCGCGAAGAGCAGCCCTCAGCCGCGCGCGCGCATGGCCACGCGCGCCTGCACGAAGCCGAAGGCGTAGTCGACCGCCTCGCCGACCTGCCGCTCGGTCTGCTGGCGTTCCTTCTCGGTGAGGTAGAAGGCGAAGTCGACGGCGTGGCGGATGTAGCGCGGCTGCAGCCGGTTGAGCGCCACGCAGGCGACGTCGGCCAGCAGTTCGGCGTCGTGCGCCAGCCCGGGATGCGCGGCCGCGTTCGCGTTCACGGCTTCGTAGACCGCGCGTTCGTTGGAATTGCGTACCGACGTGAAGTCGATGTTCATGGCTCGGATCCCCGTTGCGGGCTGGCGTCGCTCCCTCTATCGGCTGCAAGCGGCCGGGGCTTGAGCGCCGGTTCCGGCGTGCCGCGTCAGTTCGAGCGCATCCAACGCCACAGCCGCGCCAGCTGCGTCTCGCGCCAGGTGCGCCGTGCCGGTCGTACGGGCCTGGCGCGCGGCGGATGGTTGGCTGCGGCGCGCAGCTCGGGTTCGGCCGCGTTCAGCAGCGGCGCCAGACCCGCGAGCTCCGGCGCCAGCAGCCCGGCGCCGCACTGGGGGCAGGCGCTTGCGCGCGTCGGGTCCAGGGTCTGGCCGCAGGCGTGGCAGGGCCAGCGCAGCGGCACGCCCTCGGCCGGCGGCAGCGGCTGCTCGTCGGCGCCGCGCTGTCGCAGTGCGTGGCCCAGGCGCGGCAGGTCGACCACCAGCAGCGGCGTGGCGCAGGCGGCGCAGATCTCGCCCCGGCCATCCGCGGCGGCGCCGCAGCTCAGGCAGTGCAGCACCCGCGCCTGCGCACGCAGGGACGCGCGCTCGGGCGGCAGCAGCGGCCGCACCAGCCCGCGTTCGGCCAGCAGTCCGGCGTCGCTGTGCAGATGACCGTGGCCGAGCGCGCACTCCTGCATCGCAAAGCGCCCCCAGCGGCTGCGGTTGTGCACGCTCTTCAAGGGCCGCGCGCAGACCGGGCAGGACAGCCTGTACGGCCGCGGCGCGGGGCGTCCTGCCTCGTGCCCTACCTCATGCCCTGCCGCACGCCCCATCTCGCGCAGCAGCTCGAGCCAGCCCAGGCCCGAGAGCTGCACCGACTCCAGCGTGTCGAACCACACCAGGCGGCACTGGGCACAGTGGTCGACCTCCACCTTGCTGCCACCGTGCGTGTGCAGGCGCAGCAGCAGCATCGGCAAGGCGCACTGCGGGCAGCGGCGCGGGGCCTCTTCGACGGACAGGACCATGCGGCATTCTGGCGGCGCGAGAGCCCGCGCGACTGTGCAGAGTACGGCACTCGAGCACGCGCTGCGGGAGGCGCGCGTGCGCACATCGCGGCCGAGCGGGGTCCGCACGGGCCATGCCGCCGCCATCGAGGATCAGGCTTGGGCGGCAGGTGCCGTCGGTCGCTTCGCTCCCGATTCACCGCTGGCCATCGACCCACGCCCGGGCCGTGAGAGTCCGCACGCCCAGGGATGCCGGGAAGTGGCGCAAGTTGCCCGTGATCACGGGGCATGCGGCTGCCAAAGCACAGGCGATGAAGGGCCAGTCGGCGAGGTCGGGAAGGGCAGGTGGCCTCTCGTGCGGGGCAAGTTCCACCCAAAGCGCCTGCGCTTCGATCAGGGCCAACAGCTCCGCGACGTCCGCGGCGCGCAGTCGGAGCTTGCGACGCGAAAGCACCGCCCGGTACTCGGCCGTGATCGCGGCACAGACCACCGGCTGGATCTCCTGCGTGGCGAGCTGGCGTACGACGGTGGCGGGCGGGCCGTCCGCGCGCAGCAGTCCGGAGACGAGGATGTTGGTGTCGAGCACCGCGCGCATGAGCGGACACTCAGGGTGCCGCGGTCCTGGCGCGTGCTCGGCCTGTCCTGCGTACGGCGTCGATCTCGGCCTGGATGGCCTCGTCGCTCAAGCCCTCGCTTCCGGTCTGGCGCGCGTGGGCCTGCATGCGCGCGATCACCGCGCCCAGGCGTGTGGCGCGATGGGCCCGCAGCGCGGCTTCGACCTGGCTGGGCTCGGTGTGCACCAGCAGCGCGAAGGGCTTGCCGTTGCGGGTGACGACGAACTCCTCGCCGGCCTCCACGCGCTGCCAGATCTGCCCCGACTTCTCGCGCAGTTCGCGGACGGTCACATAGTCCATGGCGTCCCCCGTGTACGCATTTGGGTACGCAATTGTAGTCCGCTCATGCTGTGGGCCTGTTCGCGTACTCGCCGGCGCGAGTCGATCGTCCGACGACGCCGTGGCTCCTCAAGCCGCGCCGATGTCCTTCACCAGGCCCGCGCTCGGCGCGGTCAGGCTGGCCGGGTTGCGGGCGACGAAGTCGAGCATGCGGTCGATGCAGCCCAGGGCCTGGCTGCGCACGGGTTCGGCGACGTGGATCTCGCCCACGCCCCGTTCCAGGCAGGCGAGCGCGCCCTGCAGCGCGTTCATCGCCATCCAGGGGCAGTGCGCGCAGCTCTTGCAGGTGGCGCTGTTGCCGGCGGTGGGGGCCTCGATCAACTGCTTGCCGGGCGCGAGCTGGCGCATGCGGTGCAAGATGCCCTTGTCGGTGGCCACGATGTAGGTGCCGGCGTTGCCCTTGACGACGGCGCTCAGCAACTGGCTGGTGCTGCCCACCACGTCCGCCTGGTCGACGACGGCCTTGGGCGACTCCGGGTGCACGAGCACCGGCGCGTCGGGGTGCTGCTGGCGCAGCAGCTCCAGCTCCAGGCCCTTGAATTCGTCGTGCACGATGCAGGCGCCGTTCCACAGCAGCATGTCGGCGCCGGTCTGCTCCTGGATGTAGCGGCCCAGGTGCTTGTCGGGCGCCCACAGGATCTTCTGCCCCTGCTGCATGAGGTGGCGCACGATGGGCAGGGCGCAGGAGCTGGTCACCATCCAGTCGGCACGCGCCTTCACCGCGGCGCTGGTGTTGGCGTAGACGACGACCTGGCGGTCGGGGTGCGCGTCGCAGAAGGGCGCGAACTCCTCGATCGGGCAGCCCAGGTCGAGCGAGCAGGTGGCGTCGAGATCAGGCATGAGCACGCGCTTTTCGGGGCTGAGGATCTTCGCCGTCTCGCCCATGAAGCGCACGCCGGCCACCACCAGCGTGGTCGCCGCGTGGTCGCGCCCGAAGCGCGCCATCTCGAGCGAGTCGGAGACGCAGCCGCCGGTGGCCAGCGCCAGGTCCTGCAGGTCGCCGTCGACGTAGTAGTGCGCCACCAGCACGGCGTTCTGCGCCTTCAGCAACTCGGCGATGCGCGCCTTGTGCGCTGCCTTCTCCCCGGCCGAGAGGCTGCGCGGCACCTTGGCCCAGGCCTGCAGGGTGCAGCTGCCGCCGCTGGCGTCCTGGAGCGTGTAGTCGTAAAGCGTCTCGGTCATGGGCGGGTGGTCCTCGGTCAAGGGCGGCGTGGCGTGCGTCGGCAGATGGGGATGGTAGTGCCGCGCATCAACCCGGCCTCCCTCAGGGCCGGCTGTGCAGGAAGCGCCGCGGCGTCGTGCCCTGGGTGCGGCGCACCATGGCGCTGAAGGCGCTGGCGCTGGCGTAGCCGAGTTCGGCGGCGATGAGCTTCATCGGCCGCTTCTCGGCGGCCAACGCGAGGGCCTGCGCCAGCCGCGCCTGCTGGCGCCAGTGGCCGAAGGTGGTGCCGAGCTCCTGGCGGAAGAGCCGCGCCAGCGTGCGCGGGCTGGCGCCGGCCTCGTGCGCCCAGCCTTCGAGCGTGGCATGGCGCAGCGGCTCGTGCACGATCGCCTGGCACAGGCTGCGCAGCCGCTTGTCGGCGGGCAGCGCCAGGCCCAGCGGTACGGGCGCGGCGCGCCGCAATTCGTCCAGCACGAGGTCGGCCAGGCGCGCCTCGCGTTCGCTGGCTGCGGCGCGGCCGGGCTGCGTGTCGAGATGGCGCACCAGCTCGCGCAGCAGCGGCGAGACCTCGAGCACGCGGCACTCGGGCCAGCGCGCAAAGGGCGAATCCTTGGCCGCGCCGGTCTGCAGGAAGCGCGCGCCGGGGTGGACGTAGAGCGTGTGGATCTCGGCGTCCTCGACGACGGTGACGGCGTGCTCGACATCGGGCGGGATCCAAAGCGCGCGCGAGGGCGGCACCAGGTAGGTGCCGTGGCCGGCGGTCATGCGGATGACGCCGGTGGCCGAGAGCGCGATCTGCGCCCAGGGGTGGCGATGCGCGCGCACGCCGCTGGCCGCGGCCATGGCGCGCAGCTTGGCGCGCAGGGGACGCTCGGGCGTGGGCACGTGCTGGCCGCCGTCGGCGGGCAGCCAATGGCGGGTGCGCGTGGGCATTGGCTGGTTCTCGACAAAACTTGTCCGGCTATCGTAACCCTGCCGACGACACCACGCCTACAGTGGCGGCCATGACCACCGCTGCCGCAACCCTTCCGCTGCGCGAGGACGCGACGACGATCGGCGTCGTCAGCATCGCGCACGGCATGTCGCACTTCTGCCAGCTCATCGTGCCGCCGCTGTTCCCCTGGCTGGCCGCGGCCTTCACGCTCAGCAACACCGAGCTCGGCTTGCTCATGTCGGTGTTCTTCGTCTTCTCCTGCGCCGGGCAGGCGGCGGCGGGCTTCGTCGTCGATCGCTTCGGCGCCGAGCGCGTGCTCATGGGCGGGCTGGCGATGCTTGCCGTGGCCGCCGCGGGGCTGGCGGCAAGCCCCAGCTACGCGAGCATGTTCGTCTTCATGGCGCTTGCCGGCCTTGGCAACTGCGTGTTCCACCCGGTCGACTTCTCGATCATGAACAGCCGCGTGAGCTCGCCGCGCCTGGGCCACGCCTACGCCGCGCACGGCATCTCGGGCAACCTGGGCTGGGCGCTGGCGCCGGTGTTCGTGGTCGGCATCACCACCGTGAGCGGCTCCTGGCGCATCGCGCTGGGCGCGGTGGCGCTGCTGGTGGCCGCCGTGCTGCTGCTGGTGTGGCTGCAGCGCGAACGGCTCGTGGTGCGCCAGGCGCCGCGGCACGCCGCGCACGCCGCTGCGGGCAGCGACTTCGCCTTCCTGCGCCTGCCCGCGGTCTGGTCCTGCTTTGCCTTCTTCCTCGTCTTCTCGCTGGCGCTGGGCGGGGTGCAGACCTTCGCTCCGGCGGCGGCGGCACAGCTGCACGGCGTGCCGGTGGCGCAGGTGGCGATCTGCCTGTCGATCTACATGGTGGCTGCGGGTGCGGGCATGGTGCTGGGCGGGCACCTGGTGCGCGATGCCCAGCGCAGCGTGCGCGTGGCG
Organism: Burkholderiales bacterium; assembly: GCA_026932235.1. Taxonomy (GTDB): domain Bacteria; phylum Pseudomonadota; class Gammaproteobacteria; order Burkholderiales; family Burkholderiaceae_C; genus Rubrivivax. The sequence continues at coordinate 32,305 of JAIXKR010000134.1, read as the reverse complement.
GCGGCGGGCTTTGCGTTGGCCGCGGTGGTGGCGCTGCTGATGGCGCTGGGGCACTGGTCGCCGCTGACGGTGCTCGTGCTCTTTGCCGTCATGGGCCTGGGCTCGGGCATCGCCGGTCCTTCGCGCGACCTGCTCGTCAAGCAGGCCACGCCGCCGGGGGCCACCGGGCGCGTCTACGGCGTCGTCTACTCCGGGCTGGACGTGGGCATGATGCTGGCGGCGCTCTTCTTCGGCGCGCTCATGGACGGCGGCCACTACCGCGGCGTCTGGCTGGCGATGGCGGCCTCGCTGGCGGTGCTCATCCTCACCGCCGTCAACGTGCGGCGAAGCGCCCGCCCCGGCGCGCTGCCGGCGGCGGCCTGAAGCGCAGGCCACGGACACGGCGCCGGCCTGCATACGGGCGTCCGCGGCCGCAAGCCGAGGCGACAATGGTGCAGGCCGACTTCGCCGCTTCTTCCATGACCCATCCATCCCCGCGCCTGGGCGGCCACGCGCTCGTCGAGGCGCTGGTCGCGCAAGGCGTCGACACCGTCTTCGGCGTGCCAGGCGAGAGCTACCTCGCCGCGCTCGACGGCTTTCACGAGCACCGCGAGCGCATCCGCTTCGTCGCCTGCCGCCAGGAGGGCGGGGCGGCCTTCATGGCCGAGGCACAGGGCAAGCTCAGCGGTCGCCCGGGCGTGTGCTTCGTGACGCGCGGGCCCGGCGCCACCAACGCCAGCATCGGCGTGCACACGGCCTGGCAGGACAGCACGCCCATGCTGCTGCTCGTCGGTCAGGTGGCCGGCGAGCAGCGCGATCGCGAGGCCTTCCAGGAGCTGGACTACCGCCAGTTCTTCGGCCCGGGGACGCTGGGCATGGCGAAGTGGGCAGCCGAGGTGCAACAGGTCGAGCGCCTGCCCGAGTACGTCGCGCGCGCCTTCCACGTGGCGCTGCAGGGGCGCCCGGGGCCGGTGGTGCTGGCGCTGCCCGAGGACGTGCTGAGCCGCCGCACCGACGCGCCCGTGCTGCCGCGGGTCGAGCCCGCGCAGGCCTGGCCGGACCCGGCGGCGCTGGCCGAACTGCGCCGCCTGCTGCTGCAGGCGCGCCGCCCCTTCTTGATCGTCGGCGGCAGCGGCTGGACGGCGGCCTCCTGCCGCGCCTTGCAGCAGTTCGTCGAGCGCTGGCAGTTGCCGGTGGGCTGCGCCTTTCGCTTTCAGGACCTGTTCGACAACCGCCACCCGAACTACGCCGGCGACGTCGGCATCGCGCCCAACCCGCGCCTGGCCGAGCGCATCCGCGCCGCCGACCTCGTGCTCGCCCTGGGCGCGCGCCTGGGTGAGATGACGACCGGCGGCTACAGCTTGCTGCAGGCGCCGCGGCCGGCGCAGCGCCTCGTGCACGTGCACGCCAGCGCCGAGGAGCTGGGCCGCGTCTACGCGGCGGACCTGCTGCTGCAGGCAAGCATGGCCAACGCCGCCCTGGCGCTGGCCGAGCTGCAGGCGCCGGAGAAGCTGCCCTGGGCGGGTGAGGCGCAAGCCGCGCACGCCGACTACCGGGCCAGTTGGGAGGCACCCGCCGTGCAGCCGCTGGACCTGGCGCAGGTGATGAAGACCGTGGCGCGCCTGGCGCCCGAGGACGCCATCTACGCCAACGGCGCGGGCAACTTCGCCGGCTGGCTGCACCGCTTCGTGCCCTATCGCGCGCGGCAGCACTTCGGCCGCACGCAACTCGCGCCGACCTCGGGCGCCATGGGCTATGGGCTGCCGGCGGCGGTGGCGGCGGCGCTGCTGCAGCCCGCGCGCACGGTGGTGCACGTGGCCGGCGACGGCGACTTCCTCATGACGGCGCAGGAGATGGCCACGGCAAGCGCCTTCGGCGCCGGGCGCGGCGCGGGCCGGCTCGTCAGCCTCGTCGTCGACAACGGCAGCTACGGCACCATCCGCATGCACCAGGAGCGCGAGTTCCCGGCGCGCACGATAGGCACCGAGCTCGTCAACCCCGACTTCGCGGCCCTGGCGCGCGCCTTCGGCTGGCAGGCCGAGCGGGTCGAGCGCACCGAGGACTTCGAGGGCGCCTTCGCGCGCGCGCTCGCCGCCGACCGCCCGACGCTGCTGCACCTGAAGCATCCCGCCGAGATCATCTCCAGCCGCAGCACGCTGACGGCGATCCGCCACGCCGCGCAGGCGGGAAAGGCGTAGCCCCGGGTCGATCGGCGCCGGGCTTGCGGCCGCGCGAACGCGACACGCCCGACAGGCGACAGACTCGGCCTCAGCGCCGGCCGCCGACCATGAGCACGACGCTGACCGTGACCAGCGCCGCCGCCAGCCATTCACCGCGCGTGATGACTTCGCCGCCCAGGGTGGTGCCCAACACCATGCCGATGACCGGGTTCACGTAGGCGTAGCTGGCCGACACGGCGGTGGGCGTGCGCTGCAGCAGCAGCATGAAGGCCGAGAAGCCGATCAGCGAGCCGGCGACGACGAGGTAGAGCCAGGCCCAGGCCGCGCGCGACTGCGGTGGCCAGCCCGGACGCTCGCCCAGCAGCGCCGAGAGCAGCATCAGCACGACGCCGCCGAGCAGCATCTGGCTGGCGTAGCCCATCGCCCCGGGCGCCAGCTGCAGCGCGCGTCCCCCGAGCGCGCGCGGCAGGCCTCGGTTGGCCCACACGCTGCCGAGCTTCCAGGCGATCGAGGAGACGAGCACCGCCAGCAGCCCTTGGGGCGCGGCCGAGAAGCCCTGGCCGGCGGCCAGCCAGAGCACGCCCACCAGTCCGAGCGCGATGCCCGCGGCCTCGCGGCGCGTCGGGCGCAGGCCGTAGGGCAGTTCCATCGCCGCCTGCAAGGCCGGGCCGATGGCGATGAAGGCCACCACCAGGCCCGAGCTGACGCTGAGTTCGGCCTGCGCGGTGAGCCCGTAGCTCACGCCCAGCATCAGCGTGCCCAGCAGGCCGGCATTGATCCACTCCGCGCGCTGCGGCCAGCGTGCGCCGCGCCAGCGCGCCCAGGCGCCCAGCAGCAGGCCGGCGACGAGAAAGCGCGTACCCATCTGCCAGAAGGGCGGAAAACTCGGCAAGGCCCATTTGATCGCGAGGTAGGTGCTGCCCCAGATCAGCCAGGTGGCAAGCAGCGCAGCCAGCACGAGCGGCGGCATCGAAACCCCGAAAATGGGGCGTGCGAGCGTGTTCATGAAGGGCACGATGCTATGCGGGCGCAGGCAGCCCGTGCAGGCCGCTCGTGCACGATGCCTTGCAGCCGTCGTGGCGGCGCGCGTGCCGCCGGCCTGCGCCCCCAGGGCGGCGAAACCGGATAGTCTTTGCGCCGCGGCGCCAGGCCAACATCGTGCTTGCGCGTCGGCGCCCACGCCCCAAGCTGCTTCGACACCATGAACCCAGACTTCTCGACCTGTGACCTCTGCGACGCGCACAAGAACGACAGCGATGGCGGCTTTCGCGTGCTGCCGCCGGTCTTTCGCTCCTTCGGCGGCCGTGCGCGCTTCGCCGGCCCGGTGGCCACCGTCAAGTGCCACGAGGACAACACGCTCGTGAAGGCCGCGCTCGACACCCCGGGTCAGGGCCGCGTGCTCGTCGTCGACGGTGGCGGCTCGCTGCGGCGTGCTCTGGTGGGCGGAAACCTCGCCGCGGCCGCGGCGCGCAACGGCTGGGCCGGCATTGTCGTCGACGGCGCGGTGCGCGACGCCGCCGAGCTCGCCGCCGCCGACGTCGGCATCCGGGCCCTGGCGTTGATGCCGCTGCCCACCGAGAAGCGCAAGCAGGGCCAGAGCGAGGTGACGGTGACGATCCAGGGCGTGATCGTGCGTCCGGCAGAATGGCTGTATGCCGACGAGGATGGCATCGTCGTGATGGCCGCGCCGGCCTGAGCCGAGGGATCGATGAAGACTGCTGCCGCCACCACCGTGTCCTGGGAAGTGTTGCCCCCCGTCGGCGAGGATCCGCAGACCGTGGCCGCGCGCTGCCGCTCGATGGTCAAGCGGCGCGCGCTGGTCGCCGCGGGCGTGGCCGCGGTCCCCGTGCCGGGGCTGGATTGGCTCACCGACGTCGGCATCCTCGTCGACCTGCTGCCGCGCATCAACCGCGAGTTCGGCCTCAGCACCGAGCAGATCGAGCGCCTGGCGCCGGACCGTCGTCTCGTCGTCTACAAGGCCATCAGCGCCGGCGGCGGCCTGCTCATCGGACGCGTCGTCACGCGCGAACTGGTGATGTGGATGCTCAAGCTGGTAGGCGTGCGGCTGACGACGCAGCAGGCCGCCAAGTTCGTTCCCGTCGCCGGGCAGGCGGTCTCGGCCGCGCTCACCTACTCGGCGCTGCGCTACGTCTGCGAGCAGCACATCCGGCAGTGCATGGAAGTGCACCGCCTGCTCGCACTGCCGGCGCCTGGGCGCAGCGTGCCCCCGGTCGAGGAGGTCGTGCCGGGGGCTGCACCGGCCTCTTGACCTGCCCCCGTACAATCGGCCCTTCCGTCGGGGTGTAGCGCAGCCTGGTAGCGCAACTGCTTTGGGAGCAGTGGGTCGCACGTTCGAATCGTGTCACCCCGACCAGTGCTGATGCGCCGGTCGGAAACCCGGGCGCCGCCCCCGCGGTGCCGGCCGAGATGGAAGTCCGCTCGGCGCTTGCCGGGCAGGCTCGTGCGGAGCGCCCGACGAACCCGCGAGGACACCCCTCCATGCTGCTGCGTGACCAACCCTATTCGGATTCGATCCCTCCCTGAGCGTCCATCGGCCGCAGCGGCAGCCATGCGGGCGCCCGCGGCCTCGAGGGACCAAGCCCGCGGCGTGGGCGCGCGCGGGCCGGGGGATGGACACCGGATCAGCGAGGAGAACGCATGAATCTCGACACCTTCTACGGCAGCTTGCAGCAGTCGTTCGGCAACCACGTTCCAGCGGTGCTCGGCGCGCTGGCGATCCTGGGCATCGGCTGGCTGCTGGCCGTGATCGCGCGCGCGGCAACGCGCCGCCTGCTCGGAATGGCGCGACTGGACGAGCGCGTTCGCGGCAGTGCCGGCGTCGAGGTCGAACTCGAGAACTCGCTGGCGACCGCCGTCTTCTGGATGGTGCTGCTGGCGACGCTGGTGGCCGTGCTCAACGCCCTCGACCTGACGCTGCTCTCCGAGCCCTTCGCGAGCCTGGTGCATGTCGTCGTCGGCTACCTGCCGCACCTCCTGGCGGGGGCGGTGCTGGCGCTGGTCGCTTGGCTGCTGGCCACGCTCCTGCGCGCCTTGGCCACCAAGGCCGCGGCGCAGACGACGCTCGACGAGCGCCTGTCGGAGCAGGCCGGCATGGCGCCGATCAGCCGCAGCCTGGGCAACGTGCTCTATTGGCTCGTGATCCTGTTTTTCCTGCCGGCGATCCTGGGCGCGATGAAGCTCGAGGGCGTGCTCGACCCGGTGCGCGAACTCCTGTCCGACCTGCTCGGCTACGTGCCCAACCTCTTCGGCGCCGCGATGATCGCCTTGGCCGGCTACATCGTCGCGCGCGTGCTGAGGGCGCTGGTGAGCAATCTGCTGGAGGCTTCGGGAAGCGACCGCCTCAATGCCAGCGTCGGCCTGGATCCGCAGGTGCGGCTCTCGCGCCTGGGTGGGACGCTGGTCTTCATCCTGGTGCTGGTGCCGGCGCTGATCGCGGCGCTGGACGCGCTGAAGATCGAGGCCATCTCGCGGCCGGCGATGCAGGTGCTCGACCGCGTGCTGGCAGCGGTTCCGCACATCGTGGGCGCCGCGGTGATCCTGCTGCTGACGTGGTACGTCGCGCGCTTCGCCGCCAACCTGCTGGCGCGGCTTCTCGAGAGCGCGGGCTTCGATGCGCTGCCGGCCAAGCTCGGTCTGACGCATGCGTTGTCCGACAGCACGAGACCTTCGCGCCTCGCGGGAAAGCTGGTGCTCTTCTTCGCGCTGCTCTTCGCCACCGTCGAGGCGGCATCGCAACTCGGCTTCGACCAGGTCCGCGACGTCGTGACCGCCTTCATCACCTTCGGCGGCGACATCCTGCTCGGCAGCGCCATCCTGGTGATCGGCTTCTGGCTCTCGGGCGTGGCGGCCGCGGCGATCCAGCGCGCAAGCCCCACGGGGGGCAAGCTGCCGGCCAACGTGGCGCGCTTCGCGATCCTCGGCCTTGTGATCGCGATGGGACTGCGCGCGATGGGTATCGCCAACGAGATCGTGCAGATGGCCTTCGGGCTGACGCTGGGCTCGGTGGCCGTCGCCGCGGCGCTGGCCTTCGGGCTGGGCGGGCGCGATCCTGCCGGCAGGCTGCTCGAGCACTGGTTCTCGCGCTTGCGCAAGGACTGATCTCGTCCTCTTCCGGCCGCCGGGGTTTGCGCCGGCGGCGCCGGCTTCAGCGGCGGCTGCGTACCGCCAGGCTTTGCGTGGCGTGACCGATGAGTCCCGCTTCGTCGTAGAGCACGGACTGCGCCAGGCCGCAGCCGTTGCCGCCGAGCGCGGTGCGCGCGTCCAGGCAGACCCATTCGCCACGTGGCCGGCGCAGCAGGTTGATCGTGAGGTCGCAGTTGACGAAGCTGTGCGTCGCGAAGTCGAGCGCGGCGCTGATGCCGTTGCCCGAGTCCGCGGCCACGGCCACGCGCTGGTAGGGGCTTGGCGTCTCCCCGGCAACGAGCGGGTGGCGCAGTCGGAACCAGACGCACGCCGGTCCGGCGAAGAAGCGTCCGGACGCGATGCGGTTCTCCACCAGGTCGGCGTAGCTCGCGCGTGCGCCGGCAAACGGCATCGTGACCGCTTCGCTGCTCTGCGGCGGGCGCGGGGCCATCGGCAGCGGGTGGCCCGGGGTTCCGGGCGGGAGCGGATCCTCCACCTCGCGCTGGACCAGCGCGGTGAAGCGCGCGAGTTCCTTGCCTTGGTCCAGCAGGCGCGCCGAATAGTGCGCGGCGTTGCGGCCGACGTAGTCCGCGTGCACTTCGACTCGGACCTCGCCGAGCGGCACCGGCCGCAGCAGGTTGCCTGTCAGCCGCGCGAGGTGAGCGAGACCATGGGCTGCGGCGGCGTGCTCGATCGCACGGCACACCAACGCCGTCGGCGGCCCCGCGTGCTGGTGCGACGGATCCCAGGGGCCGCGCGTGAGTTCGGTGGCGTGAAAGCCCTGTTCCGCGCCAATGGTGTAGGCGCTGGATGCGGACGTGGTGCTCATGCCGAGGGATCTTGCCATCGTTTGGATGCCTGCGCGCCGCTCACGACGCGCTGCATGCCTTCCGCAGCGCCGCCAGCACCCCTTCCGGCTGCTCCGCCATCAGGTTGTGGCCGGCGTCGAGCGTGACGATGCTCGCGTTCAGGGCCGTGGCCAGCTCCTTCGTCGCCCTGGGCGGTGTCATCTGGTCGGCGCGGCCGACGACGAGGGTGGCTGGACAGAGCCGCTTGGCGGCGGCTTCCATGCCGCCGGCGTAGGCGTCGCAGACGCGGAAGTCGTGTTCGAAGAGGTTGCAGCCGTCGATGCCGCCACCGCCTTGCAGCGTGCGCCGCATCAGCGCGCGCGTGCTGCCGTGCAGCCACATTCCCGGTCCGGGGTAGCTCGGCTTGGCGGCCAGGGTGCTGGTCGAGAAGCGGGTCACCATCTCGATCGCGGCCAGCGGGCGCTCGCGCGCGGTGGCGAGCAAGGCCGGGCTGACCTTCATCGGATAGGCGCTGCCGATCATCACCAGCCGCGTGATGCGTTCGGGCGCACGCGCGGCGGCCTCGAGCGCGATCAGGCTGCCCATGCTGTGGCCGGCGATCGCCGCCTGCCGCACGCCCGCGGCGTCGAGCAGGGCGAGCACCCAGTCGGCGGCGGCCTCGACGCTTCCCGGCGGCGGGCCTTCGCTGCGGCCGTGGCCGGGCAGGTCGGGCGCGAGCACCGCGTGCCCATGGTGCGCGAACCAGCGTGCGAGCAGCGTCCACACGCTGTGGTCGTTGAGGGCGCCGTGCACGAAGACGAGGCAGGGCAGGGCGGGGTCGAAGTCCTTGCCGCCGGTGTAGACGGCGGCGCGGCGCCCGTGCACGGTGAAGTTCTTCATGCGACCTTCTCCGCCGCCTTGAACGCGCGCTCGAGGTCGGCGATCAGGTCGTCCGCGTCCTCGAGCCCGACGCTCAGCCGGATCGTTCCGGGCCCGACGCCGGCCGCGGCCAGGGCGGCGTCGTCCATGCGCGAGTGCGTGGTGCTGGCCGGGTGGATGACGAGGCTCCTGCAGTCGCCGACGTTGGCCAGGTGGCTGAAGAGCTGGAGCGCCTCGATGAAGGCGCGCCCCTGCGCGCGGCTGCCGTCGAGCTCGAAGCTGAAGACGCTGCCGCAGCCGCGCGGCAGCAGCGCCTGCGCCAGCGCATGGCTCGGATGGCTTTCGAGCTCCGGATGGCCCACCCGCGACACCTTCGGATGCGCGGCGAGGAACTGCACCAGCTTGCGCGTGTTCCCGACGTGCCGCGCCATGCGCAGCGGCAGCGTCTCGATGCCCTGCAGGATGAGCCAGGCGGTGTGCGGGCTCATGCAGGCGCCGAAGTCGCGCAGCCCCTCGCGGCGCGCGCGCAGCAGGAAGGCGCCGACGGTGCTCTCGTCGCTGAAGACCATGCCGTGAAAGCCGTCGTAGGGCGCGGCCAGCTCCGGGAAGTGACCGAAGCGCTCGTGCGCCGCGGCCCAGTCGAAGCTGCCGCCGTCGACCAGCACGCCGCCGATCACCGTGCCGTGGCCGCCGAGGAACTTGGTCGCCGAGTGGAAGAGGAGATCGGCACCGTGCTCGAAGGGCTTCATCAGCCAGGGGGTCGTGAAGGTCGAGTCGACGAGCAGCGGCAGGCCGTGCTCGTGCGCGATCGCGGCAAGCTGCGGGATGTCGAGCACCTCGAGCCCCGGGTTGCCGAGCGTCTCGCCGAAGAAGAGCCGCGTGTTCGGGCGGATCGCCGCGCGCCAGGCGTCGATGTCCAGCGGCGAGACGAAGCTGGTCTCGATGCCGAAGCGCGGCAGCGTGTAGGCCAGCAGGTTCTGGCTGCCGCCGTAGAGCGCGCTGCTGGCGACGATGTGAGAGCCGGCGGCGGCCAGGGTGGCGATCGCCAGGTGCAGCGCGGCCTGGCCGCTGGCCACCGCGATCGCGCCGACGCCGCCTTCCAGCGCCGCGACGCGTTCCTCGAGCACCGCGTTGGTCGGGTTGGAGAGCCGGCTGTAGACGTGGCCGGAGCGCTCCATGTTGAAGAGGCTCGCGGCGTGCTCGCTGTCCTGGAAGACGAAACTCGTGCTCAGGTGCAGGGGCACGGCACGCGCGCCGGTGGCGGGGTCGGGCGCGGCGCCGGCGTGCAGCGCCAGCGTGTCGAACGCGGGATCGGAATAACCGGCCATGGGGGTCTGCCTGCAAGGACTGGCGCGGGATTGTGGGCTATATTGGTCCGCGGCAGTCGGGGCCGCTCGTGCGGGCCCCATCCGGCATGGCGCTCCGGCCGCAAGCGTCTTCCCTCGGTCTCCTTCGACATCCCTCGTCTTTCCTCGGGAGTGCGTCATGAAAGTCACCGACATCCTGCGCGTGAAGGGCAACACCTTGTACACGGTGCGGCCGGAGCTGCCGCTGGCCGACGCGGCGCGGACGATGGCCGAACTGGACATCGGCTCGCTCGTCGTCATGGAACAGGGCGAACTCGTCGGCATGCTGACCTTCCGCGAGATCATCAAGGCGATCGCCGCCAACGGCGGCAGCTGCGGCCAGGGGACGGTGGGGGCGGTGATGGACCGGCAGCCCATGACTTGCGCGCCGACCACCGCGATGGACGAGGTGCGCCGCATGATGCTCGAGAGCCACGCGCGCTACCTGCCGGTGATGGACAAGCGCGACCTGATGGGCGTGATCAGCTTCTACGACGTCGCCAAGACGGTGGTCGAGGCGCAGGACTTCGAGAACCGCATGCTCAAGGCCTACATCCGCGACTGGCCCGAGGACGAGAGCGAACGCGAGCGTGCAAGCTGAGGCGCAAGCGCGGCAGTGCGCGGCATACACTGCACGGCTGCTCCATTTCCGCGCGCACGATGTCCGGATCGACCTTCGGCGAGATTTTCCGCGTCACCAACTTCGGCGAGAGCCATGGCCCGGCGATCGGCTGCGTCATCGACGGCTGCCCGCCGGGGCTGGAACTCACCGAGGCCGACATTCAGCATGACCTGGACCGGCGCCGCCCGGGAACGAGCCGTCACGTCACGCAGCGCAACGAGCCCGACGCCGTCGAGATCCTCTCCGGCGTCTACGAAGGGCAGACCACCGGCGCGCCGATCGCGCTGCTGATCCGCAACACCGACCAGCGCAGCAAGGACTACGGCAACCTGCTCGACACCTTCCGCCCCGGCCACGCCGACTACACCTACTGGCGCAAGTACGGCCTGCGCGACCCGCGCGGCGGGGGCCGAGCCTCGGCGCGGCTGACGGCGCCGACGGTGGCGGCCGGCGCGGTGGCGCGCAAGTGGCTGCTGGAGCGCTGCGGCACCCGCTTCGTCGGCTGGATGAGCGCCCTGGGCGGGATCGAGATCCCCTTCGAGGGTCTGGAGCACATCCCGCACAACCCCTTTTTCGCCGCCAACGCGAGCCTCGTTCCCGAGCTCGAGGCGCACATGGACGCGCTGCGCCGCTCGGGTGACAGCTGCGGCGCGCGCATCGAAGTTCGCGCCCTGGGTGTGCCGGTTGGCCTGGGCGAGCCGGTGTACGACCGGCTGGACGCCGACATCGCCTGGGCGATGATGGGGCTCAACGCCGTCAAGGGCGTGGAGATCGGCGACGGCTTCGGCGTCGTCGCGCAGAGCGGCAGTTACCACGGCGACGAGTTGACGCCCGAGGGTTTCGCCAGCAACCACGCCGGTGGCGTGCTCGGCGGCATCAGCAGCGGGCAGGATCTGGTCGTGAGGCTGGCGGTCAAGCCCACGAGCTCGATCCGACTGCCCAAGGCCTCGATCGACCGTGAAGGCAATCCCACCGTCGTGCAGACCCTGGGCCGCCACGATCCCTGCGTGGGCATCCGTGCCACGCCGGTGGCCGAGGCGCTGCTGGCGCTGGTCGTGATGGACCATGTGCTGCGCCAGCGCGCCCAGTGTGCCGACGTGCGCTTGCCGATCCCGCCGATCGCCGCGCAGCGGCCGTGAAGCCTCCCCCTGCCGCCGCGGCACCCGGGCCGAGGCTGGGCGCCTTCGGCGCGCTGTGGTTCTGCTACTTCGCGTCGATCGGTCTCTTCAATCCCTTTGCGCCCTTGTGGTTCAAGGACTTGGGCTTCTCGACACTGGCCATCGGCAGCCTGGCCTCGCTGCAGGCCTGGACGCGCGTGCTCGGCCCCTACGGCTGGGGCTGGCTGGGCGACCACGGACGCTCGCGCGTGCGCCTGCTGCAACTGGCCGCCGCGCTCTCGCTGCTGGCGGCAGGCGCCTTCCTGCTGGTGCGCGGCTACACCGCGGTCGCCTGGGTGATGGTGCTGCTCTTCATGGCCAACGGCGCCATCGTTCCGCTGACCGAGACCTCGCTGGCGCAACACCTCTCGCACGGCGGCGGGCTCGACGCCGGCCGCTACGGCCGCGTGCGCGTCTGGGGTTCGATGGGCTTCATCGTCGCCGTGGTGGCGTTCGGGATGCTCTTCGAACACGGTGGCATCGACCTCTTCCCATGGTCGCTCGCGCTCACCTATGCCGCGCTGCTGGCGATGACGCTGCGGCTGCCCGCCGATGCGCAGGCGCAGGGCAGCCGCGACGGCGCGCCGGCGGTGCTGACGGTACTGCGCCAATCCCCGGTGCGCTGGTTCTTCGCCTCGGTGTTCTTCACCGTGCTCGCGCACAGCAGCGTCTACACCTTTTTCTCGCTCTACCTGGACGAGCGTGGTCACGGCAAGTCGACCGTGGGCATGCTGTGGGCGGTTTCGGTGGCGCTGGAGATCGCCTTCTTCTGGTGGCAGGGCCGCGTCTTCGGGCGCCTCACGCCGCACGCCTGGCTGCAGTGGGCGGCGGCCGCGGCGGTGCTGCGCCTGGTGCTCACGGCGGCCTTCGGAGCGTCGCTGTCGATGCTCATGCTGGCGCAGGCGCTGCACCTGCTGAGCTTTGCCGCGCACCACGCCGCCTGCATCGCGCTCATCACGCGCTGGTTTCAGGGCCCGCTGCGCGGGCGCGGTCAGGCGCTCTACACCGTTCTCGGCTACGGCCTCTCCGGCGTCCTCGGCGGCGTCGGCGGCGGCTGGCTCAGCATGCGGCTGGGCCTGGTCGCGGTGTTCTGGGCCGGGGCAGCGGCGGCCGCGATCGGCTGCTGGTGCGCGCGTCGATCGCGGGCGGCCGATGCCTGAGTGCGCCGTGGCGTGATGCACGCGGCATGCGCGGGCGGCTCGTCGCGCCGATCCGCGGGTTTTCGGCTTCAGATGAGTCGCTGTTTGCCGATAGCCCGGTCAGCGGCCCGTGTCCGGGGCCGGACCCGTCATGGCCGCAGCATCTTCGTCACCCTCACTCGCTGTTCCGGCGCCGTCGTCAGCGGCGGCGGGCTGGTTGCGCACCCGGTTCGTCGTCTGCGCGGCGCTGCTGGCGATCGCGCTCGGAAGCGGTTGGAACCACCTGCAGGCGCAGCGCCTCATCGACGCAAGCGGGCGCGCGGCCGACGCCGCCTCGCTCACGGCGCAGGCCATGGTGCGCCTGCAGCAGATCGCCGTTCTCGCTGCCGAGTGGATGCAGCCGGATGACAGCCGGCAGCCGGGTGCGCCGCCGGCTGCCGCTTCACTCGAGCAGGCCCTCGCCGCGGCAGACGATCTCGCCGCACGCGCGGAGGCGATGGCCGCGTCGCTGCCGCGGGTGGAGGACGCCAAGCCGCCGCATCTCATGCAGGCGCGGCGGCAACTGCAGGCGGCACGCCGGCAACTGGGCGAGGCCGGTTCGCTGCTGCTGGGTCATGCCGGCGCCGGCCGGCCGCAGGCGGCGGCCGCGGCCGCAGCGTTGCTGCTGCAGCGCAGCGAGGCGCTGAGCCGCGAGGCCGCGTCGGTGCAGGCCATGCTGCGCGAACGCGCCGATGCGCTGCTGGCGCAGCAGACCCGAGCGGCGCGCTGGAACACCGGCATCACGCTGGTCTTGCTGGCGCTGGCGCTGTTCGCCCTCACGCCGCCGCGGCGCCCGCTGCGGGAGCAATCGCGCCGGCTGGCGCAGCAGGCGCCGGAGCACGAGCGCCTGGCGCTGGCGGCCGAGCACGTCTCGCATCCGATCCTGGTCACGGATCCCGAAGGCCGCATCGTCTGGGTCAATCGGGCCTTCACGCGCGTCAGCGGCTACGAGTCGCAGCAGGCGCTGGGACGGCGTCCGGGCGAGCTGCTGGGCTGCGAGCACACCGATCCGCTGGCCCTGCAGCGGATCGATCGGGCCATGGCCGAAGGCGTTGCGGCGCAGGTTTGCTTGCTGCAGCGGACCCGGGACGGCCGCCGGTACTGGGCCGCGGTCGATGTCGAGCCCCTCTTCAACGTGGGCGGGGAGCTCACGGGCTTCATCGGCTCAGCGACCGAGATCACCGAGCAGGTGACGCAGCAGCGGCGCAGCGCGGCGCTGCTGGCGGCGATGCCGACGGCGGTGGTGATCTACGGTCCGCAGGGCGAGGTGCGCGAGGTCAACCCGGCAGCGGCGACGCTGTTGGGCATACGGCCCGGAGACGAGGTCGACAGCCTCCACGGCGAGGACGTGCTGCAGGCGGACATGCAGCCGCTGGCCGCAGCGGAGCAGCCCCTGCAGCGCTGCCTGGCCAGCCGCCGTGGCGAGCGTGGGACGCTGCTCGGAATCGCCGCCGCCGACGGCCGCAGGCGCTGGCTGATGGTCGACGTCGAGCCCTTGCGCGATGCCCTGGGCCAGGCCGATGGCGCCGTCGCCTTCTACGTCGACGTGACCGAGCGCCGGCGCCTGACGGAGCAGCTGCAGGACGCGGCGCGGCGCGATCCCTTGACCCTGTTGCCCAATCGCAGCGTGGTGCTCGAGCGCGTGCAGCGCGCGATCGACCACCGGCGCCGCAATCCGGGCTACGGCTTCGCGGTTCTGTTCATGGACGTCGATCGCTTCAAGCAGGTGAACGACACGCTCGGGCACGCCGCCGGTGACGAGCTGCTGCGCCAGGTGGCGGCGCGCATGGAGGAGACGCTGCGTCCGGGCGATGCCGTGGCGCGCGTGGATTCGCAGCTGCGCACCGCGGCACGCACGGGAGGCGACGAGTTCGTCGTCGTGCTGGAGGGCATACGTCACCGCGACGAGGCCTGCGCGGTGGCCGATCGGCTGCTGCATGCCTTGTCCCGCCCCTACCGCGTCGGCGCGCATCCGGTGCATGTCAGCGTGAGCATCGGCATCGTCACCGCCGAACAGGCCGGCGAGGATGCCGGAACGGTGCTGCGCGACTGCGACACCGCGATGTACGAAGCCAAGCGGGCGGGCCGAGGGCGCTGGACGGTCTTCGATGCCTCGATGCACGAGCGCCTGCGCCTGGCGGTGGAGCTCGAGGGCGCGTTGCGCGAGGCGCTCGCGCAGAACGCCATCGAGGTCGTCTACCAGCCCTTGATCGACCTCGGGACGCGCCGTCTCGTCGGCGTCGAGGCCCTCGCGCGCTGGCGCCATCCCGAGCGTGGCGACGTGCCGCCGCTGGAGTTCATCGCGCTGGCCGAGGAATGCGGTCTCATCGATACCCTGGGCGCGCAGGTGCTGGCAAAGGCCTGCGCGAGCTTCGTGCAGTGGCGCGAACGCTGGGGCGAGCGCGCGCCGACGCTGCTGGCGGTGAACCTCTCGCGCGCGCAGCTCGAGGCGCCGGGGCTGGTCCCCGAGGTGCAGGCGATCCTGCGCGCCAACGGCATGCGTCCGGAGCAGTTGCAGCTGGAGGTCACGGAGAGCTTCGCCGCGCAGGACCTGCGGGTGCAGGCGACGCTGCGTGCGCTGAAGACCGCCGGGGTGCGGCTGGCGCTGGATGACTTCGGCATCGGCTACTCGTCGCTGGCCTGTCTGCACCAGCTGCCGGTGGATACGGTGAAGATCGACCGCACCTTCGTCGCCCACGCCCGCGACGTCGAATACCACCGCGTGCTCGTCTCCGCGACGGTGCGCGTGGCGCGCGCGCTGGGAATGACGACGGTCGCCGAAGGCATCGAGACCGAGGATCAGGCCGCGTTGATGACCGATCTCGCCTGCGACCGCGGCCAGGGCTGGCTCTTCGGCCGCCCGATGAAGGCGCAGTCCCTGGAGTGCTGGCTCGAGGCGGCCTCCGTGGACAGCCCGGCATAGCCGGCCGCGCCGCCCGGGCGCTCGTTCGTCGGCCACCGCTGCAGTTCGTCGCAAGATCCGGTGCGCCTGCGAGCGCAAACGATGTCCAAACCCTAAACTGCGCGCCGCACCGGGCCCATCGGGGACCCGGCACGGATGCTCGCGATGAAGAAGAAGTGGTGGTCGGGCGCGCTGGTGCTGGCGGTCGTTGCCGCTGCCGGCGGCGCGCTGGTCGGCGGCAAGCTGCTGCCCCGCCTGGGTGCGGATGCGACCGCGACAGCCGACGCTTCCGCCAGGCGGCCGCTCGAGTTCACCGCGGCGGAGGTCGTTCAGCCGCTGCGCACGCGCCTGCCCGTGCGCCTCGAGTTCTCGGGGCCGCTGGTGGCGCCGCAAACGGCGATCGTGCGCGCCAAGGCGAGCGGCACGCTGTTGACCCTGGCGGTGGGCGAAGGCAGCCGCGTGCGCGCGGGCCAGGTGCTCGGGCGCATCGACCTCGCCGAGCAGACGAGCCGGCTGGCCGAGCGCAGCGCCGGCGTGGAGAGCGCACGCACGGCGCTGGCGCAGGCTGAACGCACGCTGGCCTCCAACGAAGGCCTGGCGGCACAGCGGTTCATCAGCCCGATCGCGCTCGAGAACTCGCGCGCCGCGGTCGATACTGCGCGCGCGGCGCTGCGCGCGGCGCAGGCCGCGGCGGACACCGCGCGCATCGGCCTGCGCGAGGCGACGCTGCTGGCGCCGATCGCGGGCATCGTCGCCAGGCGCCACGTGGTTCCCGGCGAGAAGCTGGCGCCCGAACAACAGGTGCTGACCATTGTCGACCTGGCACGGCTCGAGCTCGCAGGACTCGTGGGCACGCACGAGGTCGGCCGGCTCGCCGCGGGCATGGCGGTGCAAGTCGCGGTCGAAGGCATGGCGCAGGCGGTGGCCGGGCGCATCGCGCGCATCGCGCCGGCGGCCGAGCCGGGAACGCGTTCCATCGGCGTCACCATCGAGCTTCCCAACCCGGACGAGCGCCTGCGCGCCGGCCAGTACGCGGTGGCGCGGGTCGAGTTGGCAGACGACACCGAGCGGCTGACGCTCCCGCTCTCCGCCCTCGGCAGCAGCGGTGGGGAGGATCACGTCTGGCTGATCGAGGACGGGCACCTTGCGCGCCGCGCGGTGAAGCTGGGCCGGCGGGACGAGGCCGCAGCGCGCGTGGAGATCGTCGAGGGCGTGCACGCGGACAGCCACGTGCTGGCGGCGCGCTTCGACAACCTGCGCGAGGGCGCAGCCGCACGGCTCGCGAGCGGCGCGGCCTCGGCGCCGCCCGCGGTGGCCGCAGGCGGCGGGCCGCACGCCGGGCCGGATGCGGAGCCCGAGATGACGCCGCGGCGCGAGTAGCGCACGCAGCCGCAGCGAGCCACGTGCATGTGGATCACCCGCGTCTCGATCAACAACCCCGTCTTCGCCGCCATGGTGATGGTGGCGCTGTGCGTGCTGGGCCTGTTCTCGTTCGCGCGCCTGGGCGTCGAGCAGATGCCCGACATCAGCTTCCCGATGGCGTGGATCGAGGTCTCCTACCCGGGCGCGAGCCCCGAGGCGGTGGAGCGCGAGATCGTCAGGCCGCTCGAGGAATCGGTGAACAGCGTGGCCGGCGTCAAGCGCATCACCTCGCGCTCGCTCGAGGGCCTGGCGCAGGCCGGCGTCGAGTTCGATCTGGCCACCGACATGGGCCGCGCCATGCAGGACGTGCGCGACCGCGTCGCCGCGGTGCAGAGCCGCTTCCCGCGCGAGGCCAAGGCGCCGATGATCCAGCGCTTCAACGCCGACAACGGGCAGCCGGTGGTCAACGCCGCGCTGCTGTCGAAGACGCGCAGCGCGCGCGAGCTCTCGGTGCTCGGCGACGAGCTGGTGGGCAAGCGGCTGCAGCGCGTGGCCGGCGTGGCGCGGGTGGAGATCAACGGCCTCACGCTGCGCGAGGTGCGCATCGACCTCGACCCGCAGCGCCTGCGCGCCTACGGCGTGACGCCGGCCGAGATCGCGACCGCGCTTGCCGCAGCCAATGCCGACCAGCCGGTGGGCCTGCTCTCCGACCCGGTGCGCGATGCGCTGCTGCGCGTCGAGGGGCGCGTGCGCGATCCGCGCGAGCTGGAGCGCATCGTCGTCGCGCGGCGCGCGGGCCTGGCGCTCACGCTGGCCGACCTCGGTACCCTGGTCGAGCGCGAGAAGGAGCCCGACTCGCTGGCGCGCGTGAACGGCCAGCGCGCGATCGTCTTCAACATCTTCAAGCAGCAGGACGCCAACATCGTCGCCGCCGGGCAGGCGATCCAGAAGGCGATGGACGAGGTGCGCCGGCAACTGCCGCCCGACGTCGAGCTGCGCCTCATCTTCGCCACCAGCGACTGGGTGCGCGGCTCGCTGGACGGGCTGCTGGGCACGCTGATCGAGGGCGGGCTGCTGACGGTGGCCATCGTCTTCCTCTTCCTGCACAGCTGGCGCAGCACCATCATCACCGGGCTGACGCTGCCGATCGCCGTCATCAGCAGCTTCATCGCCGTCTACGCCTTCGGCTTCACGCTGAACTTCATGACGATGATGGCGCTGTCGCTGTGCATCGGCCTCCTGATCGACGACGCCATCGTCGTGCGCGAGAACATCGTGCGCCACGTCGCGCTCGGCAAGGACCACTTCACCGCCGCGCGCGAGGGCACCGACGAGATCGGCCTGGCGGTAATGGCCACCACCTTCGCCATCGTCGCCGTGTTCGCGCCGGTGGCCTTCATGGGCGGCATCATCGGCAAGTTCTTCTACCCCTTCGGCGTCACCGTCGTGGTGGCGGTGCTGGTGAGCCTGTTCGTGAGCTTCACGCTCGACCCCATGCTCTCCAGCGTCTGGAAGGACCCGCCCTCGTCCCGCCTGCAGACGCTGCCCGGAATCGGGCACGCGATCCGTGCCGTCGAGAGCGGCATGCAGCGTCTGCACGAGGTCTACGCGCGCACGCTGGGCTGGGTCTTCAGCGGGCGGCGCTGGCGCCTGTGGCTGCCGGCCTTCGCGCGTCCGTTCGGCGCGGGCGGCGTACGCGACAAGGCCGCGCCCAGGCAATGGCGCCGCGCCACGATCACGCCGCGAGGCCTCGCGATAGCGCTTGCGGGCTTCAGCTTCGTGGCGGCGCTGGCGCTGGCGCCGCTGGTCGGAAGCGAGTTCGTGCCGCAGGCCGACCAGGGCTTCACGCAACTGCAGCTGCGGCTGCCGGTGGGGGCAAGCCTCGAGCGCACCAGTGCCAAGGTGCAGCAGGTGGAGGACGCCGTCCTCGCCATGCCCGAGGTGAAGACGGTGTCGACCTGGATCGGCGGCGCCGGCCAGCGCAACCTCGCCTGGCTCAACATCGTGCTGAAGCCGCGCAAGGAGCGCAGCCGCAGCCAGAAGCAGGTCGAGGACGCGATCCGCGAGGCGATCGCGCACATCCCGGGCACCGACGCGGCGCTGGGCTTCGAGCGGCCGATCTACGTCGCACTGCTGGGCAGCGACCCGGACGTGCTGGCGCAGCTCAGCAAGGACTTCGCCGAGAAGGTGAAGAAGATCCCGGGCGCGGTCGACGTCGAGAGCTCGGTCAAGGACGGCCTGCCCGCCTACGCCGTGCGCCTGAAGGACTCGGCCGTGCGCGAGCTCGGCCTGACCGCGCCGCAGCTGGCCTCCAGCCTGCGCGCCTACGTCAACGGCGAGGTCGCGACCTACTGGACGACGCCCGACGGCACGCAGGTCGAGGTGGTGCTGCGCCTGAACCAGGCGCAGCGCCAGCAGCTTGCGCAACTGCGCGACCTGCCGGTGGCCTTCGCCAAGGACGGCACGCCGATCGCGCTGGACAGCGTGGCCGACATCGTCCCCGTCTTCAACCCCGAGATCATCCGGCGCCAGAACCTGCAGCGAAGAGAGGCGGTGTTCGCAGGCGTCAAGGACCGCAGCGCGGGCGACGTCGGCGCCGACGTGCAGAAGCTCATCGAGGAGACGACGCTGCCGCCGGGCTACAGCTTCGACGTCGGCGGCCAGATGCAGGAGCAGGCCGAGGCCTTCGGCGGCCTGCTCTCGGCGATGGCGCTGGCGGTGATCTTCATCTACATCGTGCTGGCCAGCCAGTTCGGCAGCTTCCTGCAGCCGATCGCCATCATGGCCAGCCTGCCGCTGGCGCTGATCGGCGTGATGCTGGCGCTGCTGCTCTGGCGCAGCACGCTCAACGTCTTCAGCATGATCGGCCTCGTGATGCTGATGGGGCTGGTGACGAAGAACGCGATCCTGCTGGTGGACTTCGCCAACCAGGCGCGCCGGGCCGGCGCAAGCGTCAAGGAGGCGCTGCTGCAGGCCGGGCAGACGCGCATGCGCCCCATCGTCATGACGACCGCGGCCATGGTCTTCGGCATGCTGCCGCTGGCTCTGGCCTTCAACGACGGCGGCGAACTGCAGGCGCCGATGGGCCGTGCGATCATCGGCGGCATCCTCACCTCGACGCTGCTCACCCTGGTCGTCGTGCCGGTGCTCTACAGCTACCTCGTGCGCGATGCGGCGCCGGCGCCGAAACCGTCCGGCCAGGGCCGGGGCGGCGCGCGGTTGGGCGCGGCGATGCCGGCCGACCGGGACTGAAGAAGGGGGCGCAGCCCGAGCGCGCTTCAGCCGCGCGCGCGCTGGTCGCGATCGAGCCAGGCCTGGATTCCCTGGGCATTCAACTCCAGGTCGACTTCCAGCAGCCGGACCACCTGCTCGGCCGACAGCGTGCAGCCGTGCGCGGCAAGGCTCTCGAGGAAGATCGTGCGCAGGCCCTCGCGCAGCCTGGGCATGCGATCGGTTTCGCCGCGCAGCGATTCACCGAGGGTGACGATGCGATCGAGCAGGCCGAGCAGGAGCACGCTCAGGCGCTCGACCTCGTGGACGCGGCCGAAGTGCGTGAGATACATGCACGCCGGCGCGGCCGCGAGCATGCGCCCGATCGAGGCGCGCAGCGCCTCGGGCTCGAACTGCACCGGTGTCGTCGTCGGGAAGATCCAGCGCCCTCGTGCCGTCGTGAACTCGTCGAAGCTGATGCCGAAGGTGTCGCCGCTGAACCAGCCGCGCGTGTCCTCGTCCCAGATGCAATGGTGGTGCCTGGCATGGCCGGGAGTGTCGATCAGGCGCAGCGTGCTGCCGCCGAGCTCCAGCTGCATGCCGTCGCTCGAACTCACGACACGCTCGGCCGCCACCGGCGTCAGCTCGCCGTAGCTGCGCGCCATCTCCTCGGCGCCGTAGACCGCCAGCGCGCCTTGCCACAACGCGCTCGGGTCGATCATGTGGCGCGCGCCGCGCGGGTGCACGAGAACGCGCGCCTGCGGCAACTCGGCGACGAGCGCGCCGACGGCGCCGGCGTGGTCCAGGTGCACGTGCGTCGGGATCACCCACTCGACCGCGTCGCGGGACAGGCCGAGTTCGTCCAGCGCACCGAGCAGTCGCGGCAACGCGAAGCGTGTGCCGGTGTCGACGTAGGCGGCACGGCCACGGCGCACGAGCAGGTAGGCGGCATCGAAGGCGTCGCGCACGAAGGCGGTGTCGATGGCGTGGACGCCGCCGCCGAGGTCTTGCAGCCAGGGCTTCATCCCGCGTCCCGCCCGGCGATGAGCCACAACCGCGCGATGTCGGCGACGCCGTCGCTGCCCTTGACGGAGCGCAGCGTCGCGCTCGCCTTCGCCTTGGTCGCGGGCGACTGCAGTTGCGCCATCCCCAGGCGCAGGCGCGCGTCCTCGGGCCGCTTCAGGCCGCCCTTGGCGATGCCCTGCTCGATCAGTGCCAGTCCTTTCGCGACCTCGCCTTGCGTGACGTAGGCATAGCCGACCTTGACGAGTTCGTCGCCCGTCTTCTCGCCCGCCGCCTGGGCTGCCTGGGCCGCGAGCGCTGCCTTCTGTTCGGCCTCCTGTCTGGCCGCGAGGTCCTTCAGCCGCTGGTGGCGCGCGGCCTCGGCGCCGCTGCCGAGGACGCCGGCCTTGTAGCCCTGATCGACGATGCGCAGGCCTTCGGCCGGAAGTCCCGCCTGAAGTGCCAGTTGCGCCATCTCCATGAAGTCCTCGGTCCTGCTGAGCGTGCCGCTGGCCAGGCGCAGGCGCATCACGTCGAGCGCGAAGCGGTCGGCAAAACCCGGCTTGCGCGGCAGGCGCGCCAGGTGCGCGTTCCAGTAGTCCTTCTTCGGGTAGTTGAAGAGCAGCTTCTCCAGCGTGGCGCTGTAGCCGGCGTGGTTTCCGAGACGTTGCTGCGCATCGGCCAGGCGCAACAGGTCGCCCTCGTCGGGGCGACGGCCGGCCTGCTCGGCCGCACCGACGGCGGCAGCGGCATCGCGGGCGATCGCCGAGTAGTCGCCGCTGGCCCCCAGCAGATAGGCCTGCAGTTGCTTGATCGTCGCGCCCTGGTTGCCCGCGGCGATGGCCTTGTTCATCCACTCCGTGGCCTTGGCGTTGTTGCGCTGCTGCGCGTAGGCCGAGGCGATCTGCTCGGCGATGCTGCCCAGTTCGCTGCCGCCGACCTTGCCGGCGACCGCCTCGAGCGCGGCGATGGCCGTGCGCGCGTCGCCCGCGCGCTGCGCGGCGGCGGCCTTCATGCGGTCGATGGTGAGCTGTTCGGCGGGCGTCTTGCCCGCCACCGCATCGGCCTCACGCACCTTGGCCAGAGCCTCCTTGGCCTTGCCGGCCTTGAGCAGGTCGCCGGCCTGCTGCAGCGGCCGGCCGACCTCGGCACGCAGCCCCTGCGCGTGCGCGCCGGTGGTCATGAGGGCGGCGGCGAGGAGGGAAAGGGTGAAGGCGCGCAGCATGCTCATCGGGTCGGTTCCTCGGTGCGGCTCGAATGCAGATCGGGGATCGGCTGCCCGCGCAGGCCGATCCCCGAGCTGGGGACGGAGCGTGGGATCAGTCGATGAATTGTTCGTTCCCGACGATGCCGATCTTGGTCACGCCCAGGCGCTGCGCCGAGGCCATGACCATCGCCACGTACTTGTAGGTCACGAGCTTGTTCGGGCGCAGGTGCACCTCGGGCTGGTCGGGCTGGGCGGCGACGGCGCGCAGGCGGTTCTCGAGCGTGGCGCGGTCGGGGATGATCTCGCCGTTCCAGCCGATGGTGCCGTCGAAGTCGAGGTCGATGCGGATGATCTCCGGCGGCACCGGCGGCGGCGCGGCGTTGTTGGGCACGGGCATGTTCATCTTCACCGCGTGCGTCTGGATCGGGATGGTGATGATGAACATGATGAGCAGCACCAGCATCACGTCGATCAGCGGCGTGGTGTTGATGTCCACCATCACGTCGTCGTCACCCTCGGCGGAGCCGACATTCATGGCCATGGCTGCGGGTCCCCCTTCAGTCCAGACGTGCGGCGACGCCTGCCGGCGGCTCGGTGATGAAGCCGACCTTGAAGATGCCCGCGCGCTGGCAGGCGACGACGACGCGGCCAACGGATTCGTAGCGCACCTCGTTGTCGCCGCGGATGTGCACCTCGGGCTGCGGCTCCTTCACCGCCTCGATCTTCAACCGGTCGACCAGCGTTTCCTGGTCGGCGATGCGCTCCATGCCCCAGAAGACCTCGCCGTCGCGGTTGACGGCGATCACGATGTTCTCGGGCCTGGTCTGCGTCGGGACGTTGCGCTCGCGCGGCAGCTCGAGCTGGATCGTCTGCGTGACCACCGGCACGGTGATCAGGAAGATGATCAGCAGCACCAGCATCACGTCCACCAGCGGCGTGGTGTTGATGGTGTTGTTGAGCTGCTCGTCGCCGTCGCCCGCGTCGGGCGAGCCCACGTTCATGGCCATCTTGCGTGCTCCCCGTGCGGAGGAGGGTGGGCGTTCAGCGCTTGCCCGCGATCAGCACGTTGTGCAGGTCGCCGGCGAAGGACTTGACGCGGTCCATCACGGCCTTGTTGCGGCGGATGAGCCAGTTGTAGCCCATCACCGCGGGCACCGCGACGGCCAGGCCGATGGCCGTCATGATGAGCGCCTCGCCCACCGGGCCGGCGACCTTGTCGATCGAGGCCTGGCCGCTGATGCCGATCTTCACGAGCGCGTTGTAGATCCCCCAGACGGTGCCGAAGAGGCCGACGAAGGGCGCCGTCGAGCCGACCGTGGCCAGGAAGGCCATGCCGTCGGAGAGGCGGCTCTGCACGCTGCCCGCGGCGCGGTCGATGCTCATCGCGATCCAGGTGTGCTTGTCGATGCTCTCGACCATCGTGCCTTCGTGATGGTCGTTGGCCTTGATGCCGGCCTGCGCGATGTAGTGAAAGGCCGAGCCGTCCTGCAGCGCCGAGAGGCCGGCCTTGACGGAGCTGGCCTTCCAGAAGGCGTCGGCGCCGGCGGCGGCGCTCTTGAGCATGCTGCGCTGTTCGAAGACCTTGGTGAAGATGATGTACCAGCTCCCCATCGACATGATGAGCATGATGAGCAGCGTGCCGCGCGCGACCCAGTCGCCCTGGTTCCACAGCGCCTTCAGGCCGTAGGGGTTGTCGACCGCTTCCTCGGACACCGCGTTGGTCGCCGGGTCTGCGGCAGGCGCTGCGACGGGCTCCGGTGCGGGCGCGGGTGCCGGCTCCGCGGCGGCGGGTTCCGAGGCAGCCTGCGCCAGAGCGGGGGTCGGGCCGGTGCTGCCGAGCAAGGCCGCGGCGGCGATCAGGGCGGCCCCGAGCGAGGCGCGAAGAGCGTGGGACGGGAACATGTTGACTCCGTGAGAACGGCGCGGCTGGAAGCTGGGAGGCGGCGGCGCTGTGAATGGGACGATGGGGCAGAGCGGAAGTGGCGCGCGAAGCTATTCGAGCTTCCAGACGTAGTCGACCTCGAACGATCCGCCGACGGGCCTGCCCTGCTCGTCGCGCCCGGCAGTGAAGCGGCACTCGCCGAGCTTGGAGACGGCCATGCGGTCGAGCATCTTGTGCTCGCGCGTGGGGCCCGAACTGCGCACGACTTCGGGCGCGCCGGCGAGCTTGCCGTCGGGGCCGACGTTGAAGCGTACCTTGGTCGTGCCGGTGGCTTCGGCGCGTCTGGCTGCGGCAGGGTAGTCGTCGCCGGTGGGCGCGCAGGCCTGCACGTTGGCAATGGCCGGGCGCGCGGCCACACGCGGCGGCGGCGGCGGGGGCGCTGGCGGTGCCGGCGGGGGAGGTGCCGGTGGCGGCGGCGGCGCGATCGTCACGGGCGCCGGTGGCGGCGCGACGGTGGTCGTCGTGATCACCGGCGCCGGGGTCGGCGGCGGGTTCACGTGTATCTCCGGCGGCGGCACGAAGGACGGCGGCGGCGGCGCGAACTTCGGCGGCGGCGGCAGGTTCTCGGGCGGAGGTGGGGGCGGAGGTTTCACCTCCTCGATGATCTTGGTCTCGATCGGCGCCCGGATCACCTCGACCATGCGCTGGGCCAGGCCCGTGACCAGCGCCCAGCCGAGCAGCAGGTGCATCGCGATCACGATGCCGATGCCCACGACGTGCTTGCCGGGTTGGCGTTGTTGCTGGGCGAAATCCACGATGCGTCGTTCCTCCGGCTGCGCAGGGGCGGTGTGAGCCGGGCGCATGCTCGTTGTCCGGGGCGGGTGCCTCGTGAGCGCCCGCGGCCTCGTCACGTAAACCAGTGGACTATACCTACAGTACCAGTGGTCTCTGATCGGGGTAGCTCCGGATCACCGACGGGCGCCCGGCAGGCCGCGGCCGCCGCGCGCGGCCCGAGGTTGAATGATAAGTACTTACTGCAAAAGGAGTTCTCCCGGCACCGGGGAGGCGCGCCGGGTGCCGAGCCGATGCCTGATCCACCAGGCCGGGACGAGCCGGCCCCCCAGGAGTGGGGAGGCGGCAAGCGCATCCAGGGCGCCCGGAGCACAACCGGTGCCGGCCCGGCCGGCAACCGCTCTTCAGTGGAAGGCGCTCGCCACACGCAAGCTTCCGTGCTGAGTCTCACAAGCTGACGCAGCAACTCCACTGCTCGAACTCGACACCCCACATCTCGCGTTTCGTGTCTGGCAAAGCCATCGCCCGAGCGCCCTTCGTGGCCATGAATGTCGATCCGGGGGGGCATGCGCTTCTTTCCGGCGCCACTCACACCCGAGCAGACCAACGCCGGCATTCGACGCATGGCTTGAACAGTTCTCCGCGCGGGGCTGGACAACTGGGCCGTCGAATGTCGTTCGCGGGCGCGTTCATCGGGTTCGTCGGTCTCTCGCGACCATGGCGGCGACTTCCCTTCGGCCCGTGGGCGCCGGTGCCGGCGGCCGGTGCGACTAGTTCATGTACCAGACGACCTTGGTGCGCGTGTACTGGTCGAGCGCCTCGAAGCCTTTGTCGCGACCACCGAATCCGGAGGTCTTGTAGCCGCCGAAGGGTGCCGTGATGTCACCTTCGGAGAAGCCGTTGACCGATACCGTACCGGCTTGGATGCGCGCCGCCACGCGCTGCGCGCGGCGCAGGTCCTGCGTGTAGATCGACGACGCGAGACCGTAGTCGGTGTCGTTGGCCAGGCGCACCGCTTCTTCTTCGGTCGTGAAGGAGGTCACGGCGAGGATGGGGCCGAAGACTTCCTCGCGGAACACCCGCATCTCGGGCGTGACGTCGTCGAAGATCGTGGGCTCGATGTACCAGCCGCTGCCCAGCGTCGCCAGGACCCGCCCGCCATGGACCAGCCTGGCCCCGGCCGCGATCGTGTCGTCCAGAAAGGCCTTGACCTTGTCGAAATGGATGCGCTCGACCATCGGGCCGATGCGCGTCTCGGGATCGGTGGGCAGGCCGACCTTCCAGGCCGCGAGACCGGCGACGAGCTTCTCCAGCAGGCGGTCCTTCAGGCTGGCGTGCACGATCAGGCGGGAACCGCAGCTGCAGTTCTCGCTCATGTTCCAGAACGCGGCCGCCAGTATTCCGTCGATGGCGCCGTCCAGGTCGGCGTCCTCGAACACCACCTGCGGGCTCTTGCCGCCGCATTCCAGGACGATTTCCTTCAGGTTGCTGTCGGCGGAGTACTTCAGGAAGTAGCGGCCGACTTCGGTCGACCCGGTGAACGAAACGACGTCGACATCCGGGTGCAGGCCCAGCGCCCTGCCGGCGATCTCCCCCAGGCCGTTGACCAGCACCAGCGCGCCGCGCGGCACGCCGGCCTCATGGGCGAGCTCGGTCAGCCGGCAGGCGCTCATCGAGGTCAGTTCGGCCGGCTTGACCACCACCGAATTGCCGGCCGCCAACGCGGGCGCGACCTTCCAAGCGTACATCTGGGCCGGGAAGTTCCACGGCAGCACCGCACCGACGACGCCGATCGGTTCCTTGACGATCAGGCCGAGGGCTTCCGGCCCGGTGGGCGAGATGCGTCCGAAACACTTGTCCGCCGCCTCGGCATACCAGGTGAAGGTCTCCAGCGTGGCGGGTATGTCCGTGTTCAGGCATTCGGTGATCGGCTTGCCGGCGTCGATGCAGTCCAGCGCCGCCAGCTCCTCGGCATGCTCGCCGATCAGCTCGCACCAGCGCAGCAGTACGCGCTTGCGCTGCGCCGGCGCCAAGGCCGACCACTCCCCGCATTCGAAGCTGCGGCGCGCCAGCCGGACGGCAGCGTCCACGTCCCCTTCCGACGACGAATCGACATGCCCGATCAGCGAATCGTCGACCGGCGTGCGGGACTCCAGCCGCTCGGCGGCAGGGCCGTGGCCGTCGATCAGGTTGCGCGCATGCAGCGCGCCCGCCCGGGCAAGCGCGAACACGTCCTGTTGGGTCTTCTTCATCGGGAGGCTCCGGGCAGGCTCATCGGTCCAGCGGCGCCAGGGCCTGCTTGAGCGCGGCGGTCTCCTCGGCGGAAAGCGGCGGCACCGGCAGGCGGCATGGGCCGACGGCGGGATTCACGCGCAGCGCCGTCGCGGCCTTGACGGCAGCGTTGTAGGCATGCGTCCAGAAGAACAGGTTGGCGGGCAGCATGCGTTTCCACAGATCGCGCGCCTCGGCCAGCTTGTCCTCGGTGACCAGCCGGTAGAGCTGCACGGCTTCCCTGGGCATCGCATTGACGGCACCCCAGAAGCAGCCCAGCGCGCCGGTGGCCAGGGCGTCGAAGGCGAACGGGTCCGCGCCGTTGAAGACCGGCGCACCGGCCATGATCAACTGCTGCACGCGCACGAAGCTGCCGCTGGTGTCCTTGATGTACCGGACGTTGTCGATCTGCTGCAGGCGCTTGAAGAATTCGGGCGTGATGTCGAAGCCGGAATGCACCGGGATGTTGTAGACCATGAACGGCGTGTCCACTTTCGCGGCGATACGCTCGTAGTGGCCGAAGACCCCTTCCTCGCCCGGGCCCTCGAAGTACGGCGGCAAGATGAGCAGGGCATCGGCGCCCACGCCCTGCGCATGCAGGGAGGCCTCGATCGCATCCTCGGTGCGAATCGCCGAGGTCTGCACGATCAGCTTGACCCGGCCGTCGATGTGCCGGGCGGCCGTTTCGGCGATGGCCCGCTTCTCCTCAGTGGTCAGGAAGGGGAATTCACCGGTCCCTCCGCACACCGCCACGATGTGCACGCCGGCCTCGATCATGATGTCCAGGTGCTTCTTCAGCCCGTCCAGGTCGACGCGGCTGCCGCCGTCGCTCATCGGGGTGCTCAGCGCTGCGCAAATGCCTTTCAGTTGACTCATGGGGTGGTGCCTCGCTCGATCTCGGAAATGAGGTTGGAATGGGAGAAGCGCGACCGGCCGTGACGGGCTAGGGCCCGCGACGATGGGAAACGCATGCAGGAACCTCCGGTGCAGGCCGTGCCATGACGCGGCCGGAACAGGCTGTTGACGGCCACATGGGCGACGGGAAAACCCTGGGTAAAAATGGTTGGATCCAGGATCCAATCGACCTATACTAATTAAAACCCACCAGGGGGTCAACGAGATCCAGGCCTAGTGTTTCCACGGATGACAGCCCGCGGGCCAGGTGCCGCCAGCCGCCGAAAGGCAGGTCTTCATGCACGATGAGCAAACCTCCGATCCGATAGCCGCTCCGGCCACGCAAGGTGCTGGCAGGCTTCACGCCTGGGTGGACAGGCTCAACCTGCTGCTGCGCTGGTTCGTCGGGCTGATGCTGTTCACGATGGTCGTCATCGTGTTCCTGCAGATCCTGGTCCGCTTCGTCCTGCCCAAGATGGGCCTGGTCGTTTCGGTGCCCTGGACCGAGGAACTGGCCCGCTACCTGATGATCTGGTGCATCTTCCTGGGTGCCGCGGCAGCAGCCCGGTCCGGCGACCTGATCGCGATGGACACGCTGGTCACCTCGCTGTCGTCGAGGAACGGCTGGCGCGTCAAGCTCTTTGCCTACCTGGTCACGCTGTCGTTCTTCGTCTTCCTGATCTACATCGGCATCCGCTGGATGGAGTTCGGGTTCATGGAGCGCTCCACGGTGATGAACCTGCCGATGGTCTATGTCTACCTGTCCATGCCCGTCGGCGGCGCGATCGCGCTGATCAACATCGTCGCCAGGGCGATGGAAGGCCACAGACGGATGCGCCACGGTAACCGACCGCAGGCCGTGGCCGTCGGGTGAGCGGCATACAGCAAAGGACGTGGCCATGACCCCGCCGCACCCCGACCTGGAGCGTGAACGGTGCTGACCTTCTCGACGATGGTCTTCCTGCTGACCGCGGCAGTGCCCATCTTCGCGGTGATGGGCATTTGCTCGCTGGTCCTGCTGCACCAGCAGGGCACCGACTTCATCGCGGTGCCCCAGAACGTGTTCGAGGCCCTGGACTCCTTCGCCCTGCTGGCCGTGCCGTTCTATGTCCTGGCGGGCAACCTGATGAAGGCGGGCGGCATCTCGCGCCGGCTCATCGCGCTGGCCACCGCGCTGGTGGGTTGGCTGCGCGGCGGCATGGGCGCCGCCTCGGTCCTGACCTGCATGTTCTTCTCGACGATGTCGGGGTCCTCGTCGGCCACGACGGCCGCGGTGGCCGGCACCATGGTGCCGGCGATGGAGAACAAGGGCTACCCCAAGCCCACGGGCGCCGCACTGGTGGCCGTGGGCGGCGAGCTCGGCGCCATCATTCCGCCGTCGCTGCCGATGGTGATCTACGGCCTGGTCGCCAACGTGTCGATCGGCAGCCTGTTCATCGCCGGCATCCTGCCGGGCCTGTTCATCGGCCTGTCGCTGGTGGTTGCCGTGTGCGTCTACGCGCGCGTCAAGGATTTCGACCACGTCGAGCGCGTGCCCTTCGGGACGTGGCTGCGCAACCTGGTGCGCGCCACGGCCGATTCGCTGCTGGCGCTGATGATGCCCGTGATCATCCTGGGCGGCATCTACACGGGGGTGTTCACCGCCACGGAAGCGTCGGTCGTCGCCGTGGTCTACGGCTTCGTCGTCGGTGTGCTGATCTACAAGGAAGTGCGGCTGCGCGAGTTCGTGCAGATCTTCTGCGAATCGGCCGTCATGACGGGCATGGTCATGCTGATCGTGGGGTTCGCCGCGCTGTTCGGCTTCGCGCTCACGATCAACCAGTTGCCGCAGTACTTCGGCCACCTGATCGCGGAAGTCGCCAGCGGCCCGGTGATGTTCCTGCTGATGGTCAACGTGCTGCTGTTCGTCGTCGGCACCTTCATGGAGGCCCTGGCCACGATCCTGATCCTGGCGCCCATCCTGGGCCCGATCGCCGCGTCCTACGGCATCGATCCCATCCATTTCGGCATGATCTTCATCGTCAACGTCGCCATCGGCATGGTCACGCCGCCGGTGGCCATCAACCTCAACATCGCTAGCCAGGTCACCGGCGTCTCGATGGACGCGATGACCCGGCCGCTGCTGGTCTTCTTGTTCGTGCTCATCGTCGACACGCTGATCATCACCTTCGTTCCAGCGCTGTCTCTCGCGCTGCTGTGAATCGTCACGAGTTCGTGCCCCGCAACCCACCACCAGGAATGGATATGAAGAGCTCATCCTTGTTCGTCTCCGCCGGACTGGCGCTTTCGCTGCTGTCAGTCGGCATCTCCGCGCACGCGCAAAAGCCCATCGAACTGTCCCTCGGCCACGTCCTGACCCTGGAAAGCCACTACCACGCCGCCGCCAAGACCTTCGCCGACACCGTCGAGGCACGCAGCAAGGGCACGATGAAGATCAATCTGTTCCCGGCCGGCCAGCTCGGCGGCGAGGTCAAGATGATCCAGGCCGTGCGCACGGGCACGCAGGACCTGGTCATCACAGGCGGCGGCCCGGTCGAGAACACGGCCCGGGATTTCTCGGTGTACTCGTTCCCCTACCTGTTCAACGACCTGGACCATGCGAACAGCGTGATGCAGGGCCCGATCGGCCAGGAGATGCTGGGCCTGCTGAGCAAGTCCAACATCCTCGGCCTCGGGTTCATCTCGGCCATCGAACGCAACATCTTCACCAACGGCAAGCGGATCACCAAGGCGTCCGACATGAACGGCCTGAAGATCCGCGTGATCCAGGGCCAGGGTTTCGTCAAGACCTACGAGGCGCTGGGCGCGCAGCCGACGCCGATGGCCTACGCCGAGCTGTACACGGCGTTGCAGAACGGTGCGGTCGACGCGGCGGAGAATTCGCCCGACGTCTTCGTCCAGGACAAGTTCATCGAGGTCTCCAAGACCTACACGATGGCCAGGGTCATGTACATGCCGGCGATGATCCTGATGTCGCCTGCACGCTATGACCGCCTGACGGCGGAGCAGAAGCAGATCATCCGCGACGCGACCGCCGCCGCGATCGGCGCTGCCGAGGTGCACTACAAGAAGGCCTACACGGAAAGCCTGCAAATCATCAAGAATCGCGGCATCGAGGTCATCGAGCCCGACCTGGCTTCGTTCCATGCCACCAGGGAAAGTGTGCATGCCAGTCTGCTGAACAGCATGCCGCAGACCCGGCCCTGGTATGAGAAGATCACCGCCGCGAGCAAGAAGTAGGCGCGAAGAAGCCGCAGGCGGCCTGCCTGCGGTGCAGGCTGGTCGGGAAAGACGCGGCCCGGCCGGCCGCTTCGTTCATTCCTGCGGCATGCGCGCCGACAGGATCAGCGCCAGTTGCGCCTTCGTGCACCGGATGTGCTCGACCAGCAGCGCCTTGGCTTCCCGCACCTTGCCCCCGATGCTCAGCGCCAGCAGGCGGTGGTGGTCCGCCGCGCCATCCAGCATGGAGTCGGTCAGCGCCATGTGCAGGCGCATATAGCGGTCGACCTGCACGCTGATGCGGTGGATGAAGGCGAGCGTCACGGAACGGCCGGACGGTTCGTACAGGCTGAGGTGGAACTCGGCGTTCAGTTTCCCCCAGTGGCCGATGTCGCCGGTTTCGTAGGCGCCATCGAGTTGGTGCTGGATCGCCTGCGACTTGGCGATCGTCTCCGCGGTCATGTTGGGAATCGCGCGCGCCAGCAGGTCGGGCTCGAGCATCAGGCGCAGGTCAAGGATCTCGTTGATCTCGCTGAGCGAGAGCTCGGTCACGAGCGCCCCCCGGTTCGCCTGGCTGACGACAAGTCCTTCGGCGTCGAGCTGATGCAGCGCTTCGCGCACCGGCATCCTGGACACGCCGTACTCCTGGGCGATCTGCTCCTGCCGCAGCATCGTTCCGACGGAAAACTCGCCGTTGATGATCCGCTTGCGCAGGTCTTCCGTCAGCTTCGAAGCGAGGCTCTGACTCTTCAGGATCCGCCTGGACTTGATGACTGCTTGTTCCACGACCGCGTCTTCATTGGAGGTCCTGTTGATCGCCGATTGCGCAGAAGGCGGCAGGAAAGGCGCCCGACAGCCCGGCAAGCGCGCAGGCTGGAGCTGTCGATTGTAGGAGCACAGGGAAGGCCTGCATGACGCAATATCCAGCATGGCGCTGCGTTGATGACGCACTGTCGCGCCGGCCGGGGATTCGTTAACGCGAACAGCGTGTTCGACCGGAACTTGCCCATCGCCATGCAGCAGGCGCTCGAGCCGACGTGCTACCGTGGCCGTCCTTGGCTGCGCACGGTTCAGTTCCAACGTCAGGTCGCGTACTCGAATGCCACCGGTCACGCCGGTCTTCGAAGTCCTTGCGTGCACCTGATTGGCAACGACCCTTAGGTAGCTCATCCTATGAGCCTACGGGCAAAGAAGATCGGCTCATCAACCCAGGAGGTGAGCCATGCCGATGAACCGAGGGTCGTGTCCCGGCTGGTGGTGTAGCTCCACAGCCCGGACGAGGCTGAGCTGCA
>JAIXKR010000102.1 GCA_026932235.1 Burkholderiales bacterium | reverse complement strand
GCGGCCAGCGCGTCTTCATCGCCTGCGTCGTGTGCTGCGCGACCTCGCGGATGCGTTCGCTCATCGCCGCCACTTCCTCGCGCACCACGCCCTGGAAGCGCTCGCGCGTCGCGGCGTCGAGCTCGGGGTCATCGAGCAATTCCACCGCCGCCTGCAGGTTGCCCAGGCCCGCGCGGCTGGTCTCGGTGAGCTGGTGCAGCATGTGGTCGCGCGCGTTCTCGTCGGCGAAATCGCGCGTGATGTTCTCCAGCATCAGCACGAAGCCCAGCACCGACTCGGGTGCCGCCGGATCGCGCACCGGCGCCATCTGCACGCGCAGCAACTGGCCGCCACGCGTGCCCGTGACGAACTGCGCCGACGGGTTGGAGGCGCCGCGCTGCAGCCGCTGCTGCACGCTCTCGAGCGCATGCGCGACGAGCTCGCGGTCGAACACCGCGTAGATGCTGCGGCCGATGCCGACCAGCTCGGCCCCCGCGGCAACCGCGTCCGACAAGGCGCGGAACTGAAGCCGCGCGCGCGCGTTGTAGAGCAGGATGCGGCCGTCGAGGTTGCACACGACCACGCTTTGCGTCAGTTCGGCCATCAGGGCCGCGAGGCGGCTGCGCTCGAGCTCGATGTCGCGCGCTGCGGCGCGCACGCGCGCATCGACGTCCGATTGCAGCGCGCCGCGCTGGCGCACGAGTTCATTGATCGCGCGCTGCAGCGCCTGCACTTCGGCCGCGCCCGGCAGCGCGAGCTCGCGCTGCACCCCGCTCTCGACCAGCACCTGCGCCTGCTCGGCCAGGCGCGCGCCGGCAGCCACCCAGCGCAGCCAGGCGCGGCGCAGCAGCAGTCCAAGCGCAAGCGACGCCAGCATCCAGGCCATCAGCACGAGCGCCATCCGTTCCTGCAGCAACCCCCACAGCAGCTGGCGCTCGGCCGCGGACAGCGTCGCCGAGAGCCCGAGCGCGAGCGCGAGCGTCCACAGCGCCAGCAGCAGCGCCGGCAGCAGCGCGGCGACGAACTCGCGTACGTCCTGCTTCATGCACTGCCCTGCGCCAGCAGCTCGCGCACGCGCGCGGCCAGCTCCTTGGTCGAGAACGGCTTCGTCATGTAGGCGTCGGCGCCCAGCGCCATGCCCTGCGCGACGTCGGTGTCGCGCCCCTTCGCGGTGAGCAGCATGATCTTCATGCCGGCGAAGGACTCGTCGGCGCGCACCGACTGGCAGACCTCGAAGCCGGTCTTGCCGGGCATCATGACGTCGAGCAGGACGAGCGCGGGCCGCTGCTCGCGGATCATCGCCAGCGCCTGCTCGCCGTCACGCGCGACCAGCACCTGGTGGCCCTCGCGCTTCATCAGGTACTCGAGCGAGATGACGATGTTCGGTTCGTCGTCGGCGATCAGGACCTTGTGCGTCATGGGCTGGCCTCCGGTGCGGTGAGTGGATGCTGCCACGGAAGCTCGAAACCGAAGCACGCGCCCTGCCCCGGCTCCGAGCGCAGCCACATGCGGCCGCCGAAATGCTCGACGATCTCGCGGCTGATCGGCAGGCCCAGGCCCGTGCCCTGCGGCCGGTTGCTCGCGTCGCCGCCCTGGCGGAACTTCTCGAACACCAGCGCCTGCTGCGCCGGCGGCACGCCCGGACCGTTGTCCTGTACCTCCACGCGCACGGCGTCGGCGTCGGCCCGCAGCCGCACCTCCACGCGCCCGCCGCTCGCGGGAACGAACTTGGCGGCGTTGGAAAGCAGGTTGAGCATGACCTGCAGCAGCCGGTCCGGGTCGGCGCGAAGCATCGGCACCGAGTCCGGAAGGTCGAGCACGAGGTCGGCGCCGCGTTCGCGGAAGAGCTCGACCGTCGTCACCGCGGCATGCTCGATGAGCGCACGCAGGTCGACGTCGGCGCTGCGCCACTCGGCGCGTCCGGATTCGATCTTGGCCATGTCCAGCACCTGGTTGACCAGGCGCGAGAGGCGCTCGCCCTCGCCGACGATGATGGAGAGGAACTGCTGGCGCTGCTCGGGTTCCATGTCCGGGTCGTCGCGCATCAGTTCGGCGAGCGCGCGGATGCTCGTCAGCGGCGTGCGCAACTCGTGCGTGACGCTGCTCATGAAGTCGTCCTTGAGCTTGTCCAGGCGCGCCAGTTCCTCGTTGACGTGGCGCAGCTCGGAGGCCTCCTCGACAATGCGCAGCACGTCGTCCAGCCCGAGCGCCTCCTCCTCGACGACCGAGGCCACCATCACGCGCGCCGAGGCACTGCCGATGGCGCC
The DNA here is from genome assembly GCA_026932235.1 of Burkholderiales bacterium. GTDB lineage: Bacteria > Pseudomonadota > Gammaproteobacteria > Burkholderiales > Burkholderiaceae_C > Rubrivivax. The sequence continues at coordinate 66,449 of JAIXKR010000102.1, read as the reverse complement.
GGCGAGCTGCGTCTCGACCCACTGCACCGTCTGCGCATCGCCCGGCAGCGCCGCCGCTCCGGCGACGCCGCGCTCGCGCGCATGCGCCTCGAACAGCACGGCGGCGCGCTCGGGGCCGAGAAAGCGCCCGGCCAGCGCCTGCAGCTTCGGCACCTCGGCGCGGCCGCGCCAGAAGGTCTGCGTGCTCGCCTCGTGCTCGAAGACGTCGACGAAGCGCAGCGCCTGCGCCGCCTCGGTCGCACTCGGCGGCCGCCACAGCGAGACGCCGACGTAGAGGCCGACGTTGGCGAGCAGGCTCCAGAAGAGCGAGTGCGTCAGGTTGTCCATGCCGGAGAAGCCGAACATCGCCTCCGGGCGCAGCCAGGAGAGTCCGAGCAGGCCTTCGTGCAGGAAGGCATCGGGCATCCAGCCGCTTTTGGCGATGCTCGGCAGCATCAGCGTCCAGGCCCAGAGCACGGCGCCGGCGGCAAGGCCGGCGAGCGCACCGTTGCGCGTGCCACCCTTCCAGAACAGGCCGCCGAGCAGCGCCGGCGCGAACTGCCCCACCGCGGCGAAGCTGATGAGACCGATGCTGACCAGCGCGTAAGCCTCGCCGGCGACGCGAAAGTAGACGTAGCCCAGCAGCAGCAGCGTGACGATGACGCTGCGGCGGATCGCCAGCAGAACGCGCGTGAGGTCGCGCGCGGCGAAGCCCGGGCGCTTCAGCAGCCAGGGCAGCATGAGGTCGTTGCAGACCATGGTCGAGACCGCGATCGCCTCGACGATGACCATGCCGGTGGCCGCCGAGAGGCCGCCGATGAAGGCCGCGAGCGCGAGCCAGCCGGCGCCGCCGGCCAGCGGCAGGCTCAGCACGAAGGTCTCGGGGTCCGCCCCATGGCCCTGGAAGAAGAGCAGGCCGCCGAGCGCGATCGGCAGCACGAAGACGTTGATCGCCAGCAGGTAGGCGGGGAAGGCCCAGGCCGCGCGGCGCACATGCGCCTCGGCGACGTTCTCGACCACCATCACCTGGAACTGCCGCGGCAGCAGGATGACCGAGAGCATCGCCAGCAGCATCAGCCCGAACCACTGGTCGTAGGCGAAGGGCTGGCCACCACCGGCGAGCACGCGTGCGACCTCGGGCGTGGCCGCGATGCGCGCCATCAGCGCCGACGGACCTTCGAACAGGCCCCAGGTGACGAAGACGCCGACGGCGACGAAGGCCAGCAGCTTGACCACCGATTCGGCGGCGATCGCAGCGACCATGCCCTCGTAGCGCTGCGTCGTGTCCAGATGCCGCGTGCCGAAGACGATGGTGAAGCCGGCGAGCACGAGCGCGACGTAGAGCGTCGTGTCGGTCCACCAGGGGCCGGCCTCGCCGCCGGCGGCACCGCCGGTCATCAGCGCGTAGCCGCTGGAGACGGCCTTCAACTGCAGCGCGACGTAGGGGACGACGCCGAAGAGCGCGATCAGCGTCACCAGCGCGGCAAGCGAGCGGCTCTTGCCGTAGCGGCTGGAGATGAAGTCGGCGATCGAGGTGATGCGCCAGGTGCGCGCGATGCGGATCATCTTGCGCAGCACTGCCCAGGCCAGCACCATCGCCAGCGTCGGCCCCAGATAGATCGGCAGGAACCACACGCCGGTGCTCGCGGCGCGGCCGACGCTGCCGAAGTAGGTCCAGGCGCTGCAGTAGACGCCCATCGAGAGCGCGTACACCCAGCCGTTGGCGATGACGCTGCGCCCCGCGTCGGCGCGGCGGTCGGCCCAGGCGGCGACCGCGAAGAGCGCCAGCAGGTAGGCGAAGGAGGCACCGACGACCAGCGCCGGCGACAAGACCAGGCCCGGCGCCGCGCGCGCGAGCGCCTCAGTCATCGTGCCGCTCCATGATCCAGGCCAGCGCCGCGATCACCGCCGCCCAGAGCGCGAACACGGCGATCGGTCGCTGCACCCAGAGCTGCGCCAGCGGGAAGTCGAAGGCCAGCCAGCCAGCGACGAACAGCGCCGACAGGCGTTGCACGACGGGGCTGCGCTTCACGGCAGGGTCTCCGCGCTAGAGCCGGTCGAGGTGGAAGTGCTGACGCAGGAAGCCGCGAAAGCGCTTCACGATCGCCAGCGCGTCGTGCAGCGGCTCGCGCTCGAGCGCGCCCAGCTCCGAGGGACGGACCTCGTTGCCCGGCAAGGCGCCGCCGGCGCGCTGGCGCAACTGGTGCGTCAGCCGCAGCGACATCAGGAAGTGCAGCGCATCGAGCAGGTCGCGCGCCAGCGCCTCGTCGATGCGTCCGGCCGCCTGCAGGGCTTGCAGTCGCGCCGAGGTGCCGGCCTCGCGCACGTGATACTGCAAGGCCAGCGCGCGCACGCCATGCACGATCGGGAAGGTGCCGAGCTTCTTCAGGTCCAGCGGCGTCTCGTCGCGCCCCTTGCGTCCGCCGGTCAGGCGCGACCAGAAGTTGCCCGGCTCCCTGAACTGATCGGCGGCGGCGGCGAAGCGCGCCAGGTACTGGTCCTGCCCCGTCAGCAGGCTGTCGAGGTGGTCACGTGCGGCCTCCAGCAGGCGGCCGTCGCCGGCGACGGCGGCGGCGTCGAAGAAGATCGCCAGGTTCATCGGGCCTTCGGGGTCGTGCCCGTAGAGCCATTGCCGCAGCGATTCGCGGAACGACGACAGCGGCTGGCGCCAGCGCGCCGACGTCACCATGATGCCGCCGGGGCAAGGCGGATAGCCGAACTCCGCCAGCGCCGCGGCGAAGTGCGTGGCCACGCCGTTCAGGCCCTCGAACTCGAAGCCGTCGCGCAGCAGCAGCGCGTTGTCCTGGTCGGTCTTGAGGATCTGCTCGCCGCGGCCCTCGCTTCCCATCACCAGCAGGCAGCTGTTGGCGGCAAGCTCGGGCGGCGCCAGCAAGGACCACAGCCGCGCGAACAGCCGCCGGTTGAGCTCGGTGACGATGCGCGCGATGCGTTCGACGCGCACGCCGCTGCCGTGCAGCAGGCCGATCATCTCGTCGATGCGCCGCGCCGCCGCACCGAGGTCGGCGACGCCTTGCGCGTGTTCGATCTGCTGCGCAGCCAGGTAGGAATGGTTGGCGACGAAGCTCACCAGGTCGAGCTGGCCGAGCAGGCCCAGCACCCGCTGGCCGTCGCGCACCAGCACGCGGTGCACCTGATGGTGCACCATCAGCCACAGCGCCTCGAAGACCTCGGCGTCGGCCTGCACCTCGATGAGATCGAAGCGCGCCGCCGCACGCAGCGGGAGTTGCTGCGGCGGCAGGTCATGCAGCAGCGCGTCGCGCAGGTCGGTGGTGGTGAAGATGCCCAGGCGCTCGACGCCACCCTGCGCGTCGCGCACCAGCGCCGCCGTCGCGCGCTGCGCCGCAAGCTCGCGGCAGGCACTGACGAGGTCGAGCGCGCCGTCGAGCACCGGCGGCTTGCGCACGAAGGTGTCGCGCACCCGCGCGGTCATCAGCGAGAGCATCTCGCGCTGGGAGTCGGTGTTCGTCATCGGAGCCGAGGCTGCCCGCAATGAAAACGGACCGCAGCACCCTTGCGGGCCTGCGGTCCCCCGTCATTGACGACGCGTCTGCGTCCTCAATGCCCTGACGCCCCGGCCGCGCCGATGCCCGTCTCCGAACGCACCTGCTGGGCGAGGAAGCCGGCCTTGTCGACGGCGGCGCGCTTGCTGTTGTCGAGCACCGAGAACAGCCAGATGCCGACGAAAGCGATCGTCATGCTGAAGAGCGCCGGGCTGGTGTAGGGGAACCAGGCCGAGCCCTTGGGATTGCCGAGCGTCGCTTCCCAGACGGCCGGCGAGACGACCGTCAGCACCACCGAGCTGATCAACCCCAGGAAGCCACCGATCACCGCACCGCGCGTCGTGCAGCCCTTCCACAGCACGCTCATCAGCAGCACCGGGAAGTTGGCCGAGGCGGCGATGGCGAAGGCAAGGCTCACCATGAAGGCGATGTTCTGCTTCTCGAAGGCGATGCCGAGGATGACCGCGATGATGCCCAGGACCACCGTCGTGATGCGCGAGACCCTGAGTTCGCTCGCGCTGTCGGACTTGCCGCCCTTGATCACCGTGCCGTAGAGGTCGTGCGAGACCGCGCTGGCGCCCGAGAGCGTGAGGCCGGCCACGACGGCGAGGATGGTCGCGAAGGCCACCGCCGAGATGAAGCCCAGGAACACGTTGCCGCCGACGGCGTTGGCCAGGTGCACCGCGGCCATGTTGCTGCCGCCGATGAGGCCGCCCTGCGCGTCGAGGAAGCCCGGATTGGTGAGCACGAAGACGATGGCGCCGAAGCCGATGATGAAGGTCAGCACGTAGAAGTAGCCGATCCAGGTCGTCGCCCAGAGCACCGACTTGCGCGCCTCCTTGGCGTTCGGGACGGTGAAGAATCGCATCAGGATGTGCGGGAGCCCGGCGGTGCCGAACATCAGCGCCATGCCGAAGCTGATGGCGCTGATCGGATCCTTCACGAAGCCGCCCGGCCCCATGATCGAGAAGCCGATCCGGGCCGCCTCCTCGGGCGACTTGCCGCTCTGCGCAGCGAGGTCGGTCTTGATCTGCACCGACCGGGCGAACATCGCCTCGGGGCTGAAGCCGAACTCGGCCATCACCATGAAGGCCATGAAGGTCGCGCCGGCGAGCAGCATGATGGCCTTGATGATCTGCACCCAGGTGGTCGCCGTCATGCCGCCGAAGAGCACGTAGATCATCATCAGCACGCCGACGATGACGACCGCGTACACGTAGTCCAGGCCGAAGAGCAGCTTGATGAGCTGCCCCGCACCGACCATCTGCGCGATCAGGTAGAAGGCGACCACGACCAGCGTGCCGCTGGCCGCGAAGACGCGCACCGGCGTCTGCGAGAAGCGGAAGGCGGCCACGTCGGCAAACGTGAACTTGCCCAGGTTGCGCAGCCGCTCGGCCAGCAGGAAGGTCACCACCGGCCAGCCGACGAGGAAGCCGATCGAGTAGATCAGGCCGTCGAAGCCGGTGGCCATGACCGCGGCCGAGATGCCGAGGAACGAGGCCGCCGACATGTAGTCGCCGGCGATCGCCAGTCCGTTCTGGAAGCCGGTGATGCCGCCGCCGGCGGTATAGAAGTCGGCCGCGCTCTTGGTGCGCGAAGCCGCCCACTTGGTGATCCACAGCGTGAAGAGGACGAACACGCCGAACATGCCGATGGCCGTCCAGTTGGTCGCCTGCTTCTCGGCCTGGCCGAGGTCGCCGCCGGCGGCCAGGGCCACGGAGGCAAAGGCGGCACCGCACAAGGCGGCGGCACCGAGAACGAGCTTGGAGGAGGATCTCACTTCAGCACCTCGCGGTTGATTTCGTCGGAGAGCTGGTCGAACTCGCTATTGGCGCGGCGCACGTAGATCGCCGTGATGCCGATCGTGAAGAGGATGACCGCCAGGCCGATCGGCATGCCCCAGGTCGTCACCCCCTGGCCGATGCGCGTGGCCAGCAACTCCTTGTCGAAGGCCACGAGCAGGATGAAGCCGTAGTACACGACCAGCATCGCCACGGTCAGCGCCCAGCCGAAGCTGCTTCGTTTGCCTTTCAGTTCCTGGTACTTGGGGTGCGCAGCGATTCGCTGCGTCAGGTCGGCTTGCATCGACGGTCTCCTTCCGGACAATGGGTCGGCATGGCACCAAACGGCCCTGCGCTGGGCGCGCATCTTTCAGCGAAGGACTGACCTTGCTCTGACGCGAAGCCAACGCAGGCTGACAAAGCTTGCCCTTTCCCGGCGGAAACCGGAATCCTTCTAGGGAAAACACCGAGCGCGCGGGAAAGCCGCAGGAGCAGCACCGCGAGTCCTGCCGCGGCGGGTTCTTCGCGATGGTCGGCGGGCGGCGCATCGACGGCATCGTCACGCTCGAGCCGGCCAGCGCGCTCGAGTCGCACCTTCAGGGCAGCCGCTGCACGCCCGGGCGCAGCGCGCCTTCGCGCGCCCACCCGGGGCCGTCGAACCAGGGATCACCGCGCAGCGCATCGGCGAGCATGGGCAGCGCGTCCAGACCCCAGAAAACGCGGCCGTCGAGCCCGAAGCTCGGCACGCCGAAGACGCCTTGTGCGATCGCTTCCTCGGTCGACTCCCGCAGTTCGTCCTTCACCTCCGCCAGGCCCGGGTCGCGCGCCGGCGCCAGCTCGGTCTGCAGGGCCGCCAGGCGCGCCGGATCGTTCGCGTCCTCGCCGCCGCGCCAGACATGGCGCAGGATGGCCTCGACGACGCGGCGCTTGGGTCCGCAGGCCAGCGCCAGGCGCAGCAGCGGCAGGGGGTTGAAGGGATGCACCGCGGGCGTGGCCATCGGGATGCCGTGGCGGTGGGCAAGCCAGTGCACGTGCCGGAAGGTCCAGGCGCGCTTGGGTTCGATTTCCGCCGGCCCCTTGCTGCCGTGCCGCTGCAGCAGCGCGGCCAGCAGCACCGGGCGGTAGACGACCTCGAAGCTGAGGCCTTGCAGTTCCTCGGGCAGGCGCTCGAACGCGAGGTAGGCGAAGGGCGAGATGGGGTCGAACCAGAAGATGATCTGTTTCATCGTCGGCAGGGTCAGCCTTCGGCACGAACGGCCTGTTGCGACGCCTCGGTTGCCCATTGAGCCGGCTTCTCGGGGGGCAGGTCTTGCTCCTGGCCGTCCGCCACGCAGTCCTTGACCGCCGCCGTGAACGCACGCCGCAATTCGGCCACGGTCCTGCTCACGCCTGCACGACGTCGTGCACCGGGGCGCCGGTCAGCGCCTGCAACTGCGCCGGCGAGAGCGGGAAGACGCCGTTCGGATGCCCGGCCGCGGCCCAGATGACATCGAAGCGGAACAGTTCGCGGTCGATCAGCGTCAGCGGCGGCGTGGCGTGCGCCAGCGGCGCGACGCCGCCGATCGAGAAGCCGGTGCGCGCCTTGACGAAATCGGCATCGGCGCGCGCCAGCGGCCCGGTGATCGCGGCCACGCGCTTCTCGTCGACGCGGCGGTCGCCCGAGGTGACGACCAGCACCGCACCGTCGTCGGCGCGGCGGCGGAAGATCACGCTCTTGGCGATCTGGCCGACCTGCACGCCCAGCGCGTCGGCCGCTTCCTGCGAGGTGCGCGCGCTCACCGCCAGCCACTGCGGCGCGTACGGGTGGCCGCGCTCGGCCAGCGCCTGCGTCACGCGGCGGAAGCCCTCGGGCCGGTCGTCGAGGGCGGTCATGCCGGCTCCGCCACCTCACGCTTGGCCAGCAGCGCCCGGCTGACGCGCGCGACCGGCGCACGGCCCAGCAGCCCCGAGATGAAGGCGGCGGCGTCGACGAGCGCATCGAGATCGATGCCGCTGTCGATTCCCATGCCGTGCAGCATGAAGACCACGTCCTCGGTGGCGACGTTGCCGCTCGCGCCCTTGGCGTAGGGGCAGCCGCCAAGACCCGCGACGCTCGTGTCGAAGCGCGCGATGCCCAGTTCGAGGCAGGCCAGGATGTTGGCCAGCGCCTGGCCGTAGGTGTCGTGGAAGTGCCCGCTGACCTCTGCCGGCGGGTAGTGCGCCAGTGCGCGCTCCATCACCGCCTGCGCCGCACGCGGCGTGCCGGTGCCGATGGTGTCCGCGATGCCGCAGTGGTCGATGCCGATGCCCTTCATCGCGACGACGACGCGCTCGACCTCGCCGGCGCTCACCGCGCCCTGGTAGGGGCAGCCGAGCGCGCACGAGATCGCGCCGCGCACCTTCACGCCCGCCGCATGCGCCGCCTGCACGACGGGCACGAAACGCTCGAGGCTCTCGTCGATCGAGCAGTTGATGTTCCTGCGGCTGAAGGCCTCGGTCGCCGCGGCGAATACCACCACCTCGTCGACGCCTGCCGCCAGCGCGCCTTCGAGGCCCTTCAGGTTGGGCGTGAGCGCCGCGTAGCGCACGCCGGGCGCGCGCACGATGCCGGCCATCACCGCAGCGGCGTCGGCCATCTGCGGCACCCATTTCGGACTGACGAAGCTGGCGGCCTCGATCTCGGTGCAGCCCGCCGCCTGCAAACGGTGAACGAGCTCGATCTTGTGCGCCGTCGGGACCGGTCGCGCCTCGTTCTGCAGCCCGTCGCGCGGGCCGACTTCGACCAGGGTCACGCGTGCGGGGATCATGACGCGTCCGCCACCGCGGCCGGACCCGCGGCGGCAAGACTCAGCAGGTCCGCGCCTTCGGGCACCGGGTCGCCGGGTGCGAAGAAGAGATCCTGCACCTGGCCGTCGCGCGGGGCGCTGATCGTGTGCTCCATCTTCATCGCCTCGAGCACCGCCAGCGGCTGGCCGCGCCTGACCTTCTCGCCGACGACGACCAGGAAGCCGATGAGCTTGCCGGGCATCGGCGCGCCCAGACCGCCATCGTCCCCCGCCAGCTCGGCCGCGCGCGCCAGCGGGTCGGGCCGCAGCACCTGCACCGAGCCGGCGCTCGTGAAGACGCTGTAGTGCTCGCCCTCGGCATACACCGAAAGCCGCAGCTTCTGCGCGCCGAGCTGCACCTCGTGGTCGTCGCCGCCCAGGGCGCGCGCGCTGATCGGCCAGCGCTGCTCGCCGATCTGCAGCATGACGCTGCCGTCGTGCAGGCGCAGCAGCCGCGCCCCCAGGGGCTGGCCGTCGAGCACCAGATCCAGCCGACGCTGAGCGCCGCCGTGCAGGCGCCAGCCGTCGCGCCGCGACCAGGGATCGGCGTCCTGCAGCGCCTGCTCCGCGGCGCGCAGGTGCGCGAACACGCCGGCCGCGACCGCTTCGGGCGCCAGCGCCGGCGGGCCGAAGAGCTCGCTGCGTGAGCGCTCGATGAGCGCCGTGTCGAGGTCCGCGGTGGCGAAGGCGCGCGTGGCGACGACCCGGCGCAGGAAGCCGACGTTGCTGCTCAGCCCGACGACATGCGTGTCGCGCAGCGCCGCATCCAGGCGCGCCAGCGCCTGCGCCCGTGTCTGCCCCCAGACGATGAGCTTGGCAACCATCGAGTCGTAGTAAGCGCTCACCAGATCGCCCTCGCCGAAACCCGTGTCCACGCGCGGCAGCGTGGCGTCGGGAGTGAAGCGCACGTGCTCGGGCCAGCGCATCACGCGCAGCGTGCCGGTTGCGGGCAGGAAATCCTTCTCCGGGTTCTCGGCGCAGATGCGCGCCTCGATGGCATGGCCGCGCAGGCCGACCTGTTCCTGCGTCAGCGGCAGGCGCTCGCCGGCGGCGATGCGCAGCTGCCACTCGACGAGGTCCAGCCCGGTGACGGCCTCGGTCACCGGGTGCTCGACCTGCAGCCGCGTGTTCATCTCCATGAAGTAGGCCTGGAGGTCGCCGTCGTTGAGCTCCTCGGCGACGAACTCGACGGTTCCCGCGCCGACGTAGCCCACCGCCTTCGCCGCGGCCACCGCGGCCGCACCCATCTCGGCGCGGCGCTTCTCGCTCAGGCCGGGCGCGGGCGATTCCTCGAGCAGCTTCTGGTGGCGCCGCTGCACCGAGCAGTCGCGCTCGCCGAGGTGGATGACGTTGCCGTGGCTGTCGGCGAAGACCTGGATCTCGATGTGCCGCGGCCGCGTCACGTAGCGCTCGACGAGCACATGCGCGTTGCCGAAGGCGGCCTCGGCCTCGCGCTGGCAACTCGCCAGCGCGGCGGCGAAGTCGGCGGCGCGCTCGACGCGGCGCATGCCCTTGCCGCCGCCGCCGGCGCTGGCCTTGATGAGAACCGGGTAGCCGATGGCCTCGGCCTGCCGGGCAAGCAGTGCGGCGTCGTTGTCCTGCCCGTGGTAGCCGGGAACGAGCGGCACCCCCGCAGCGGCCATCAAGGCCTTGGCCGCGGACTTGTCCCCCATCGCCGCGATCGCCTGCGGCGGCGGCCCGATGAAGACCAGTCCGGCGTCGGCACAGGCGCGCGCGAACGCCTCGTTCTCGGAGAGAAAGCCGTAGCCCGGGTGCACCGCCTGCGCGCCGCTCGCGCGCGCGGCATCGAGGATGCGCCGCCAGACGAGATAGCTCTCGCGCGGCGCGCTGGCGCCGATGTGCACCGCCTCGTCGCAGGCGAGCACGTGGCGCGCGCGCGCGTCGGCGTCCGAGTACACGGCCACGGTGCGGATCGAGAGGCGGCGCGCGGTCGCCGCGATGCGACACGCGATCTCCCCGCGATTGGCGATCAGGATCTTCTGGAACATCGGCCTCACCTCGGCAGTGCTCGAATGGGCGCAGGATCGGCCGCGCGACCGCTGACCCGCCGCCACAGCACGCGCACGAACCTGAAGGTCAGCACGATCAGCGTCACCGCCAGGACGAGCGCCAGCGCCAGCGCCGCGAAGAACCAGAGCGGGTGCTCGAACGCCAGCCAAAGCAGCGCCGGCGCCGAGACATCGCCCAGCAGCGACATCCCCAGGTTCGAGAACGGTTCGGGCGAGGTGTTCACCGCCGCGCGCGTGCTCGCCTTGGCGGTGTGAGCGGTGGCTGCCAGCGTGCCGCCGAGCAGTCCGGCGACGACCGCCCAAGTGGCGTGGTCGCCGCCGAACGCGGCGGCCGCGAGCGCCGCACCGGCGGGGATGCGGATGAAGGTATGCACCGTATCCCAGATCGTGTCCAGTGCCGGGATCTTGTCGGCGAAGAACTCGAGCGCGACCATGACGCCGGCAACCGTCATCACGATCGGGTTCTGCAGCACCGCAAGCCCCGGTGGCAGCGCCACCCAGCCCAGTGCCCCGGCGGCACCGGTGAGGAAGACGACCGCGTACAAGCGCATGCCGCTGCCGAAGCCGAGCGCCGCGGCGAGCGCCGCGAGCTGCGTCATGTCGAGCGCGTTCAGGTGGCTTTCCACGGCGCGCTCACATGCGGAAGAGCCCGAAGGCCGGCTGCTCGGGGATCGGCGCGTTCAAGCTGGCCGAGACGGACAACGCCAGCACGCGGCGCGTGTCCGCGGGGTCGATGACGCCGTCGTCCCACAGCCGCGCGCTGGCGTAGTACGGGTGGCCCTGGTGCTCGTACTGGGCGAGGATGGGCTGCTTGAACGCGGCCTCCTCCTCGGCGCTCCAGGTGCCGCCCTTGGCCTCGATGGCGTCGCGCTTGACGGTGGCCAGCACGTTGGCGGCCTGCTCGCCGCCCATCACCGAGACGCGCGCGCTGGGCCACATCCAGAGGAAGCGCGGCGAGTAGGCGCGCCCGCACATGCCGTAGTTGCCGGCACCGAAGCTGCCGCCGATGATGAGCGTGAACTTGGGCACCGTGGCCGTGGCGACCGCGGTCACCATCTTCGCGCCGTGGCGCGCGATGCCCTCGTTCTCGTAGCGCCGCCCGACCATGAAGCCGGTGATGTTCTGGATGAAGATGAGCGGCACGCGGCGCTGGCAGCACAGCTCGATGAAATGCGCGCCCTTCTGCGCGCTCTCCGAGAACAGGATGCCGTTGTTGGCGACGATGCCCACCGGCATCCCTTCGAGGTGCGCGAAGCCCGTCACCAGCGTGGTGCCGAAGCGCGCCTTGAACTCGTCGAACTCGCTGCCATCGACCACGCGCGCGATGACCTCGCGCACGTCGTAGGGTTTGCGCGGGTCGGCCGGGATGACGCCGTGCAACTCCTGCGGGTCGTAGAGCGGCGACCGCGAAGGCTGCAGCACGAGCTGCTGCGGCTTGCGGCGGTTGAGGTTGCCGACGATGCGCCGCGCCAGCGCCAGCGCGTGCAGGTCGTTGTCGGCGAGGTGGTCGGCCACGCCCGAGAGCCGCGTGTGCACGTCGCCGCCGCCCAGCTCCTCGGCCGTGACGACCTCGCCGACGGCGGCCTTCACCAGCGGCGGCCCGCCGAGGAAGATCGTGCCCTGGTTGCGCACGATGATGGTCTCGTCGCTCATCGCCGGCACGTAGGCGCCGCCGGCGGTGCAGCTGCCCATGACGACGGCGATCTGCGGGATGCCCTTGGCGCTCAGGTTGGCCTGGTTGTAGAAGATGCGGCCGAAGTGCTCGCGGTCGGGGAAGACCTCATCCTGCGTCGGCAGGTTGGCACCGCCGGAGTCGACGAGGTAGACGCAGGGCAGGCGGTTCTGCTCGGCGATCTCCTGCGCGCGCAGGTGCTTCTTCACCGTGAGCGGGAAGTAGCTGCCGCCCTTGACGGTGGCGTCGTTGCAGACGATCACGCACTCGATGCCGGCGACGCGTCCGATGCCGGTGATGAGGCCCGCGCCCGGCGCGGCGTTGTCGTAGACGTTCAGTGCCGCAAGGGCACCGATCTCGAGGAAGGGCGTGTCGGGATCGAGCAGCATCTCCACGCGCTCGCGCGGCAGCAGCTTGCCGCGCGCAGCGTGGCGCGCGCGCGCCGCCGCGCCGCCGCCCTCGGCATTCTGCCGCAGCCGTGCGCCCAGGTCCGCCACCTGCTGCCGCATCTGCGTACTCGCCGCCTTGAAGGCCTCGGAGCGGACGTTGAGCTGGGAGCTGAGCGTGGGCATGGTGTCTCCGCGCCTGCGCACCCGGCCGGACGGCCGCATTCTTCACAGGCAGTGGCTGCTCGCGGCGGACCGGCCCGCGGCGCCGCCGGGCCGGCCATCGACGTGAACGCCGGTCGATTCTAGGTTCCGATCGGCGGCAGCGAAGAGCGCCGCTGCGGCGCCGCGCCATGCCCGACACTGTCGAACGACTTTACATTCCTTGCAGCCCCAGTCTTGACGGGCCCATGTCCATTCTTATGAATCAATGGCTTGGCGCAAAAGTCCAAACATGGCCCGGATGTTGCTTCTTCAATGCTGTCGCAACCGAGGGGGTTGCGCATCAACTGCAGAGGGGTACTCGAATGAAATTCAGGCTTTCCGTCGGCGCGCTGGCCGTCTTCGCGCTGGCTTCATCCGCTCAAGCGGCCGGCTTCATCAACGGCGGCTTCGAAGACGGCAACACCAATGGCTGGACCCTCGGCGGCGGCTACCGCGGCAGCATGCTCAACAACAACGCCAACTTCAACCCGGCGTACTTCCTGCCGGGCGGTGGCGGCTACAACGCCGGCATCGCGAACTCGCACTCGGCCGTCATCGGCACCGGCTACGTCGATCCGAGAGTCGGTGCAGCGCTGGGCAGCACCGTGTATAGCGGCAACTACGCGATGCGCATCGAGGACACGACCTGGGGCGGCTATGCCTCGGTCCTGACCCAGACCGTCAGCAACTACACCGACGATTCCATCTACTTCGCCTGGAAGGCCGTGATGCTGGGCGCGCATGGCGTCAACGATGCGGCGACGATGGTCATCACGCTGACCGACCTGACGGCGGGCGATGAGGTGATCCGGCGCGAATACAACGCGGCGAGCGGTGGCGGCGGCGTCGATTCGCGCTTCAGCCTGCTGAACAACAATTACTACACCCCGGATTGGCAAATCGAGCAACTGTCCATCGACGCCAGCCGCAGTGGTCACGACTTCGTCCTGTCCGTGCTGGCCGCGGACTGCCAGCCGACCGGTCACTGGGGCTACGTCTACCTGGACGGCTTCGGTGCCGTGACGCCGCCGCCGGGTGACGTGCCCGAGCCCGCCGGGCTGGCGCTGGCCGGCCTTGCCCTGGCCGCCGCCGCAGCCGCCCGCCGCCGCAAGCAGCGCGGCTGACGCGGCCTGCGGCGCCGGCGGCCGTGAATCAGGCCGCCGGATAGCCGAAGTGCGCGACGAATGGCGCCAGTGCGGCCTGCACCGGCGCCATTTGCCTTTCGTAGCGCCGCCAGCGCGCCACCGAACTGCGGTACAGCGGCTGCGCCACCTGGTTGCGGCTGGGGCTGGCGACGTAGCGCCCGGCGGCCTGCCGGTGGAAGTCGATGACCTCGGGCCGCCAGTCGAGCCCGACGAACTCGAACAGCGGGCGGAACGTCCCCTCGAAATCGCTCACCGCATCCTCGTAGCGCAGCAGGCGCCAGCGCAGTGCCAGCCGCTCGCGGATCCGCAGCCAGAAGTCCATCACCTGCCCGTACAGCGACACCGTGTCGGCCAGGCGCAGCAGATGCACCGTGGCCGGCCCGGGCACCATGAGCTGCTGCACGCAGCTCAGGCAGACGTCGCGCGGGTCGCGCATCGCGAACAGCACCCGCGCGTCGGGGAACACGGTGTCGATCAGCCCCAGGTCGACGGTGTTGAGCGTGAACTTGTCGACGAACACGCCCTGGTCGCAGCTGGCGCCGTGGTGGCCGCGCGCCGCACTCCAGTAGGCCGCACGCAGGCGCGCGACACCGGTCGCGTCCAGGCGCCCCAGCTTTTCGGGCACCGGCTCCGGGCCAGGCTGCATGCGCTGCAGTTCCTGCTGCACCGCATGCAGAAGGCCGACCTCGTCGGAGAGGAACACCCGCGGGTGTGCCCGCAACACCTCCTGCGCCAGGGTGGTCCCCGAGCGGTAGAAGCCGAGCACGAACACCGGTGCCGACCCCGGCAGCGGCTGCCCGGCGAAACGGCCCGGCAGCGCGTCGCCGGCGAAGCCCGCGATGTTGGCGGCGATGGCGTCGGGCAGCAGCCGGCGCGAGACGCGGGCGTACTCGGGCAGCAGCGGCGCGATCTCGGCCGCGGCCTCGGCCTGCGCGAACGCCGCCTCGTACTCGCCGAGGGCATCGAGCACGCGCGCCAGTTCCTTCAGGCCGCGAAAGAGCGCGCGCAACTGCGCCACGGTGTCCGGCCCGGGCTGCGCCACCGCTTCGCCCAGGCGGTCGAGCAGCGGCTCCAGCCGGTCCCGCGCCGCGCCGTACTGCCGCGCATCGGCTTCGAGACTGGCACGCAGAACCTCGATGGCCGGGTCGCGCGGCGCAAGCGCCTGGGCGCGCCCGACCGCGGCCAGCGCCTCCTGCGTGAGGTTGACCTGACCGCAGATCACGGCCAGCAGATGCTGGGCGCGCGCGTCCCGCGGCAGGCGTTCGGCCAGCGCGCGGGCGATCGGTCGAGCCTGCTCGAAGCCGCCCCAGGACTGCAGCTGCGACAAGGTCTCGTAGATCATCGGCTGCACCGGCATCGGCCGCGCGGCGAAGTCGACGCGCGCCCCCGCGGCCGGCCGCAGCATGCGCTCGGCCGCCGCGGCCAGGTGCGGCAGGCCTTCGGCCCGACGACCCAGGTGGCACAGCGTCTGCCCGAACCACGCCCGGGCTTCGGCGTCGTCGGCATCGCCCTCGACGGCGCGCTGGAACCAGGGCAGGGCCGAGTGCGGATCCTGCCGGCGCAAGGCGTCCAGGCCGCGCTGCACGAAGGGCTTGCTCATCGGGCGATCCTGCTGTCGGGGAAGGCGACCATTGTTCGCATTGACGCAGCGCGTCTGCGCGCACCGGGAAGCAGGCGCCGCGAACCGGCTCGGCGCCAAGAGCCGCGGGGGTTCAGGAAGCCGTCGGTGTCGCCTGCGCGCCCGCATCGGCAGCCGCCGCGCGCGCGGTCGGCACGAAGGCGTCGGAGAAGCAGTACTGCTCGCCCAGGCCATGGGCGAGGAAGTCCGGCACCGCGGCCTGCACCATGCGCACCGAACCGCAGGCGTAGACCTCGTGCCCGCTCAGGTCGGGGTGATCGTCCAGCAGCGCCTGGTGCACGAAGCCGCGCCGGCCGTTCCAGGGGTCGTCCGGGTCGAGGTCGGAGAGCACGGGAACGTAGCGGAAGTGCGGCTGCTCGGCCTGCCAGCGTGCAAGCAGGTCCTGCAGGTAGAGGTCCGACTCCTTGCGCACGCCCCAGTAGAGCTCGATCGGGCGCTTGACGCCGCGGCGGAAGGCATCCTCGAGGATGCTCTTGATCGGCGCGAAGCCGGTGGCGCCGGCCACCATGAGGATCGGCCGCTCGCTGTCGTGCAGGGTGAAGCGGCCCAGCGGCCCTTCGAACTCGACGGCGTCGCCTTCCTTCATGCGCTCGAACACGTGCGTCGTATAGCGCCCGCCGGGAATGAGGCGGATGTGCAGTTCGATCACGTCGCCGGCGGTGGACGGCGGTGCCGAGCCCTCGCGCGGCGCGGCGGCGAAGGAGAACGCCCTCTTCTCCCCGTCCTCGAGGAGGATGTTGATGTACTGCCCGGCCTTGTAGTCCACGTGCTGGCCCGCAGGAAGTTCGAGCCAGACGAGCATCAGGTCGGGCGACAGGCGCTGCATGCGCTGCACGCGCGCGCTGTAGCGCTGCAATGCCTGGGCGTCTGCCGCGGCGAGCGAGGCCACGCCCTCGATCTCGATCTCCATGTCCTCGAGCGGCACGGCGCAGCACATCAGCGCCTGGCCGCGTGCGCGCATCGCGGCCGTCAGCGCCGCCTCCTGGTAAGGCCCATGGTCGAAGCGGCCGTTGAGCACCGTGCACACGCACACGCCGCACCCGCCGGCGCGGCAGTCGTAGGGCAGCGCCAGGCCGGCGCGCAAGCCCGCCTCCAGCAGCGTTTCGCCGTGGCGCGCGCCCACGCGCGCCGGGCCGGGGTGCATCGCCACCTGGCGCAGCGCGCGGCTGCCGCGCTTGGGGGGCAGCCAGGGCATCAGCATCAGGACCAGCGTGCCGCCGATGACCACCGCCCACACGACGGCGAGCGGCCCGGACTGGATGAACGGGAAGAGCGGCAGCAGGAACCAGTCCAGCGACAGCGTCGACGACGCCGAGTGCAGTTCCGCCGGACCCTGGCTGGCCACCGGGAGCACCAGCGCCAGGGCGACGAGCATGATGCCCATCGCGAGCGCGATCGGACGCGGCGGCTGCGTCGCCGCCTTGGGCACGCGCTGCACGTGCACCCACATCAGCAGCAGCGTCACGAGGGGTACGCCGATGTGGATGAAGACCAGCAGCGAGAACAGGCGGTCGCTGACATGCTCGGGCAGGATGAAGTTGCGGATCAGCCGCCCGCTGAATCCCGGCAGCCAGTCCAGCCACTCGAAGCTCGCCTGCGTGACGAACTGCGCCAGGCGGTCCCAGGGCAGCATGAAGCCGTTGATGCCGGCGATGTAGACCAGCCACAGCAGCACCACGCCGGTGAGCCACGAGACCCAGCGGAAGCCGCGCAGGCGATCGAAGGCGAAGTAGCGCAGCATGTGCATGAGCATCGTCAGCACCATCGCGTCCGAGGCGTAGCGGTGCACCGCGCGCAGGATGCTGCCCAGGCCGAACCCACCGGCGGTGATCGCCTCCACCGAACGGTAGGCCCCGCTGACGCTGGTGTCGAAGAAGGCGTAGAGGACGAGGCCCGTGGCGCTGACGACCCAGAACAGGAAAAAGGTGATCGGCCCCAGGTGGTAGAGCGGGTTCATGCGGTCGCCGAAGGCACGGTTGAACACCGCTTCGGCCGCCATGAAGAGGCGGCGGATCAGCCGCTGCAACAGTTCGCTCATCACGCCCCCTCCGTGCGCGGGGCGCACCCGGCATCCTCGATTCCTCGTCCGTCCCTGGGCGTGCGCATGGCGCGCAGCACGACGACGGCGAAGAGCAGCCCGCCGACGATGGCCAGCAGGCCCCCCAGGCCCATCAGGCCCATGCCGGCGACCTCGGCGGTGCTGCGCAGCACCTGCTCGGCGCCGGCCACCTTGCGCTGCACGCCATAGCCGCCCGACCACACCAGCCCGATGATGTGCAACAGTTGCCCGATGCCGTAGATCCAGGGCTGCGCCAGTGCCAGCCGGCCCGCCGGGGCGCCGTAGCCCAGTTCCGGCAGCAGCCGGTAGATGACGCCCATCAGCGCCGCGTGACGCCGACGATGCAGCCGTGGTAGTGCGCCGGAATCTTGACGTTGCTGCCCTGGATCGTCACGCCGATCAGGCCGCCGGCGACGAAGAGCAGCATCGACGCCAGCAGCGCCGCGCGCAAGGGACGCTGCGTCGGGCCGATCCGGCGATGCGGCAACAGCGCCAGCAGGACCGCCAGCACCAGCGGCGCGATCGCCAGGCCGCCCCCCACGCGCATCGCCCAGGTGTGCAGATCACGGTGCTCGACCGTCGTCACGTCGTGCATGAGGTAGGCCAGCGGCGTGACGAAGACGCTCACCAGTGCGATCGCGAAGAGCAGCAGCACGACGCGCGCGCTCAGCGGCACGCGCGCGCCGCAGGCGTGCGCCAGCGCCAGCCAGGAGACGAGCATCAGGAGCGTCCAGGTGAACTGCAGCGCGTGCCCGCCGCCCCAGTAGAGGATCTCGTAGTAGGCCTTGGGCGGCAGGTGCAGCGGCACGACGGCCAGCGACCAGGCGAAGGCCACCAGTGCCACGCCCGCCGCCACGGCGCTGGCGTGCAGGCCGAAGCGCAGCGCGCCGGTGCCGTCGACGGCGGCGCCGACCTTCTCCGCGCGCGTCAGGGCCAGCAGCACGAGCAGCAGCGCACCCGCGGCGAAGACCCACAGCGCGGCGCGGAAGGCCGTGCTGTCGAGCATCGGGATGTAGTTGGCCATCACCGCCTCGCCAGGATCGACGAAGGCCGAGAGCGCCATTCCCAGCGCGCCCAGGCCGCAGAGCGCGATCGAGGCTTGCGCCACACGCATGCCGCCGACGGGCAGCGCGCGCAGGTTCAGGCTCCACAGCAGGCCGGCGGTGGCGACGAACCAGACCAGCACCGAGAGGTCGACGTGCACCACGAGCGCGACGCGGAAGAAGTCTCCCGCGGGCAGCCAGGCATTCACGCCCGGCGTGCGCGCCAGTACCAGCAGCACCGAGAACAGCCCCGAACCGAGCAGCGCCGCCAGCGCCAGTGCGAGCCAGGCACGCGCCAGCCGCTGCCGCCCGGCGTCGACGGCGGGCAGCAGGTAGGCTGCCGGCATCGACGCCGTCTGCGGGCGCCCGGGCGATCCCGACCGGCTGCTCGACGCGGGATCGTGCAGCGAAAGCGATTCGGAGTTCATTGCAGCGTGATGCCGCCTTTCTCGGCGTCGAAGTCGATCACCAGCACCTGCCCGGCGGCGAGCTTGACCGTGGCCTCGCGCTCATGCGTCTCGGCGCCCGGGCGCACGTCGTCGTTGAGCCGCACGCGCAGGCGGTGCTCGCCGGCGGGCACGATCAGCCGCTCGTAGATCGAGGACGCGCCGTCCTTGGACAGGCCCGTGGGCGGCACGACGCGGCTGAGCACGCTGCTGCCATCGAGCTCGACATCGATCGACAGCGGCGAGCGCTCGCGCGGGCAGTCCATCGGCGCGCGCATGTTGGGCGGCATCTTCGCCAGTTCCTCCGCGGTGCGCTGGCGGCATTCGCCCACCGGCTTGCCGACGCGGCTGATGCTGACCTTGATCTGCGCCTGGTCGGCACCCATCGGATGGTAGAGGGGCCATTGGGAGAACACGCCCACGGTGAGCGCGAACGCGCCGTAAAGCGCGAACTGGCCGATCCAACGCCCTGCGCCGGCGGGTGTCACAGGACGGTTCTTAGACACGGTGGATTCGTTGGCGGGTTTCATCGGGCTCGATTGTCATGGACTGCACCCGTTGGCGCAGGGTTTTCACCGACATCGCGAGCAGGGTTTCTTCCCCCGGTCCCGCGTGCACCAGTTCCACGCGCTCGGCGGGCACGTGCGCGCGCAGGTGCGGCTCGCGTTCACCGGCCAGGCGCTCGGCAGTCCAGCGGCCGCCGAGGCGGAACTCGCAGCCGTCCTCGGCGCACGGGGCGACCACCACACCGGCGGCGCCGTCGCGCAGCGCGTACTCGACGAACGAGGGCGGGAGCTGGCCGGCGCAAAGCAGGCTGAAGGGAATCACGTCGTCGCCGGCGACGGCGTCGACCGCTGCACCATGGTCACAACCATAGACGACCAGCGGCCGGCGCGCGCTCGATGAGGCGATCGCGCTGCGCAAACGCTGCCGCAGGACGTCGACCGGCAACTGCGGCATGTCGATGCCGGTGAGCAGCCGTTCGCCGCTGCGAAAAGGCGTCGACGACGGGCAGGCGCCGGCGCAGATGCCGCAGCCCACGCACAGATCCGGGTCGACCACGGCGAGCTGGCGACCCGGGCGCTGGTTCGGGTGCGCGATCATCGTCACCGCGGCGTAGGGACAGTCGACGAAGCAGCGCCTGCAGCCGTTGCAGTTGTCCGGGTCCACGAGCGCGGTCGCCGCGCGCTGCGGCTGCGGCAGGAAGGGCAGCGCGAACAGCAGCAGCATCGCGCCGAGGACCAGCGCCCAGGTGAAGGTCGGGGAAGTGATGTCGGTCAGGGGATGCAGCCACAGCAGCAGCCAGTCCAGGTGCAACGCCGCCGGCACGCGCCCGAGTGCCGCCGGCGCGTGGCTCGTCACCGGCTGCAACACGGCCAGAAGCGCGAGCGTCGCCGCGAGCCCGAGCGCCAGCGGGCGCGGCGGCAGCACCGCGACATGGCTCAGGCGCTGGATGTGGAACCACAGCCCGAACAGCAGCAGCAGCGGAACGCCGACGTGCACGAAGATGAAGAGCGAGAAGAGGCGGTCCCCCACCGCCGTGGCCGCGAGGAAGTTTCGCGCCAGCGGCGCCGCCAGCAGCGGCAGCGCATCCAGCCATTCGGCGGTGGACAGCGCCGAGTATTGCGCGAGTTCGTCCCAGATGAGCCAGAAGCCGCCGATCGCGCTGACGAAGACGAAGACCAGCAGCGGCACCCCGGTGAGCCAGTGGAAACGGCGCACGCCGCGCTCGTGGCCCTGCAGCCATTCGCGCAGGATGTGCAGCAGCAGCACGATCATCAGCAGGTCCGCGGCATAGCGGTGCAGGCCGCGCAGCAGCCGCCCAAGCCCCAGCGGCACATGCGCCAGGCCTTCGATCGATCGATAGGCGCCGTCGACCGAGGTGTCGAAGAGGGCGAACAGGAGGGTGCCGCTGGCCGCCAGCAGGCCGAACGCCAGCAGCCCGATCGACCCCAGGTGCCGCAGCGGGTTGCAGCGTCCCCCGACGAGGGCGTCGAGTCGACGCTCGAGCGCCCGCCAAGCGCTCAGGCCGTGTTGCCGGATACCGCGGACGGCAGGCTGCATGCCAGGCGCTCTTCACGCCGCCGACGGCGTTGCCGATGCCATTCGAGCAGGAAGTAGGCCGCCATCGAGAGGAAAAACATCAGCCCGCCGAAGATCTCGAGGATCAGCTTGAGGTCGTAGCGGTACTCGCCGGTGTCGGCGTCGTAGACGGTGCACAGGATGCGCACACGCTCGACGAGCGCCTCGAAGGCGTTCGGCGGTGTCGGCGCATGCCTGAGCAGGAGTTCGCGCAGCGGCACGCCGAGCTGGTCGGCGCGAAGCTTGTTCCCGAGCACCTGGCTGTGGATGCGCCCCTCGGCGTCGACGACCGTTACCCCCAGCAGGTGGTCGAATCCCGCGGGTGTGGCGACATAGCTGAAGCCGAAGTCGCGCGTCAGCTCCGGCACCTGCGCACGCGTCGGACTGAGAAAATTCCAGTTTCGATGGGCGATGCGATGCTGCGCCGCGAAGGAGCGCATCGCCTCGGGCGAATCGAAAGGCTGGTTGAAGCCGATGCTGACGACGTTGAACTGGCTCTCGCCGAGCATGCGGTCGAGCCCGCGCACCGCTTCGTAGAGCTCGCGCGTCTGTGCCGGACAGATCTGGAAGCAGCCGGTGTAGATGAAGCTCACGAGCAGCGGCTTGCCGCGGTAGTCGGACAAGCGCACCGGCTTGCCGTTGCGGTCGCGCAGGTCCATCTCGGGCACCATGCGTCCGATCGCCGCCTGCGACAGGCGCAAGGCCTCGCTCTCGTCGAGCGCAGGCACTTCGCCGGGTTGACGCGGCGCCGCGCCCGGGCTGTCCTGGGCCGCAGCCGTGCCGGCGACGAGCGCCAGCAGCGCAGCGGCAAGGCTGCGTCTCAGTCCGGCCGGGCGGCGACCCGACGCATCAGCGCAGGGTCGCATCGAGCAGCACCCCGACGATGAGGGCACTGAGCTGAACCATCGAGGCGAAGAAGGCCGACATCGCCGTCTCGCGCCTCGGATCACGTGCCAGCACGCGCGTCTTGCGCAGGAAATGCGCGCCCCCGAGCATGGCGCCGAGGGCATAGGCCCAGCCCGCGCCGAAGGCCAGCGGCGCCAGCGACACCGCGACGAGCGCGATCGCGTTGGCGTGCACGATGCGGGCGGCGCGCGCGCGGCCCACGACCACCGGAAGCATCGGCACGCCGGCCGCCGCGTACTGGTCCTCGTTGGCGATCGCCAGGCTCCAGAAGTGCGGCGGCGTCCAGAGGAAGAGCACCAGTGCCAGCAGCAGCGCCTGCGGCCCTATCGCCGGGTCCACCGCGGCGGCGCCGGCCAGCACCGCGAAGCTCCCCGCGAGACCACCGATGACGATGTTCCAGGGCGTGCGACGCTTCAGGCCCACCGTATACACGATGGCGTAGGTGAGCGCGCCCAGCAGCACGAAGAGGGCCGCGACGGCGTTGACCCACCAGGCTGCCGCGCCGACCGCGAGCACCAGCAGGCCGACGATGACCGCCATCCACATGCCGCTGCGCGGCAAGGCGCCGCTGGCGAACGCGCGCCCGCGGGTGCGCTTCATCAGGCGGTCGCTGTCGGCCTCGACGTACTGATTGAACGCCCCTGCGCTCGCCGACGCCACCAGCACCGACAGCGCGAGGATGACCGCCTGGGCGGCTCCGACCGAGCCCTCGGGGACGATGGCCAGGCCGGCGACGGCCGTGAGCATGATGAGCACGCCGATGCGCAGCTTGAACACGCCCAGCACCGTCCGCCAGCGCGCCCCGGGCGGCGGCACCGCATCCGCGGTGCCGGTCGCCAATGCGGGTTCGGCGAGCGGGTCGGGTCGTGTCATCGCCTCCTCCAGGTCGATCGTCTCGGGTTCGCGGCCGGGGCGGGCTTCAGCTCATGCCCCACAGGGTCGAGAGGTACTTCCAGTTGATGAAGTAGTAGAGCACGAAGGCGATCAGGAAGACCATCGCGAGCGCGAATGTCCCCGGCGCCGCGAAGCCCATCGAGCCGTAGGTCTGCGCCGCCACCGTCGGTGCGGCGCGCGGAACCGGGGTCGCGACGGCGCTGACCTTGCCCTCATCGAGCTTGCGGCCCCACAGCAGCGAACCGACGGTGACGTACACGAAGGCGATGCCGCCGAAGATCGCCGCCAGGCCGCCGATGCCCACGAGGCCCATCATCAGGTAGGCGGCTCCCGGCCACTCGTAGGCCAGCGCCGCCCCCTCGAAGGCCATGTCCCAGTGGCGGCGCGAGACGCCCAGCGTTCCCGCCCCCATCATCACGAGGCAGAAGAAGTACATCGAGAAGCCGAACAGGTAGATCTGCCAGAGCGCGAGCTTGGGCGCGATCATCTCGCGCTTGAACAGCACCGGGATCAGGTAGTAGGTGAGCGCCATGAAGGTCAGCGTCGTACCCACCACCACCGTGGCGTGGAAGTGCCCGGGGACGTAGATGGTGTTGTGGATGATCAGGTTGAGCTGCTCGGTGCCCATCATCACGCCGGTGATGCCGCCGAGGAAGCCGAAGCCGATGATCGAGATGAACACGCCGGCGAAGGTCGGGTTGCCCCACGGCGCCTTTCGCAGCCACTCGAACAGGCCCTTGGTGTAGCCCTTCTGCCGCTGCGCGACTTCCATCGCACCCGGCACCGTCAGGCCGTGCAGCATCGAGGCCAGCACCGCGGCGTACATGAAGTAGCTGGTGTTGACGACCTTCCACGCGGTGCCCACGCCCGGGTCGGCCAGCAGGTGGTGCGCACTGGCCAGCTGCAGGAAGAGGATGTAGAGCAGGAAGGCCATGCGGCTGACGCGCTCGCTCATCGGCTTGGCGCCGAGCGCGATCGCGGCAACGAGATACCAGACCGAGACGTGCGTCGCGACGTTGATCTGCTGCGAGGAGTGGCCCAGCGCCCACCACACGGTGCGGTAGATCAGCGGGTCGACGTTCATCAGCCCCAGCGACATCAGCCACGCGGGAATGATGATGATCGCGCCGGAGAGCAGCGTGAAGACGGCGATGATCGCCGCGGTCATCGCGCCGAAGGTCACGAGCGGGATGGAGCCCTCGTAGGTCTTCTCGCGCTTGGCGACGACCAGCGTGCCGAAGAAGACGAAGCAGCCGATCAGCGCGCCGACGGCGAAGAGGATGATGCCCAGGTAGAAGCTGGGCTCGGCCATCATCGGCACGTAGCTGGTCATCATCACGCTGGAGGCGCCGCGGAAGACCGCGACGTTGTTCATCACCGAGCCGACGACCATGAGCACGAAGGCCAGCCAGGCGATCTTGGGCGTGGCGATGCGACACCGCAACAGCGTCGATGAACAGAAGTAGAGGACGGCGATCTCGAAGAAGATGATCCAGAAGATCAGCATGTCCAGGCCGTGCGCGGTGAGCACCATGTAGAAGGTGTCGGCCTCGAGCCAGCGGATGGCCGGCCAGCGCGTGAGCACGACGCCGATGGCCAGGATGCCGCCGAAGGCCAGCCAGAGCACGGCGACGAAGGCGTTGGCCTTGATCAGCTTCTCCGCCTGGGCCTCGAATTGCAGGCCCGAGCGCGGGCAGGTACGGTAGGTGGTCGAAACGCTCATCTTGTTCTCCTCACTTCACGTACATGCGGCTGACCATGCGGTGGTGGCCGATGCCGCAGAACTCGTTGCAGACGAGTCCGTACGTGCCCGATTGGTTGGGCGTCACGGTGACGACGTGCTCGAAACCCGGGACCAGCTGGATGTTGATGTTCGCCGGCTGCAGCGAGAAGCCGTGGTTGTAGTCCATCGCCGTCAGGTGCAGGCGGTAGGTCTTGCCCTTCTCCAGTTCGAGGATGGGATAGAAGTTCCAGAGGCGGCCGAGCAGGTAGACGTCCGAGCCCGCCGGCGGCGCGACGACCGGGATCTCCTCCTCGGTCTCCTTGCGCACGGTGTACTTGTCGACCATCTCCTGCACCTTCGCCATGAACTGGTCGGGCCGGGTGCGATAGGTCTCGGTGGAGAGGTTCTGGCTGCCCCAGATGTGCCAGCCGACCATCATGAAGAAGAGGATCAGGCACCAGATCACCGCGATGGTGATCCATGTGCCCTCGACGCGGTCGATCGGATGCTTGTACCAGAGCCTCTCGGCGGGCGGAAGAATGGCGCTCATTTGGACTTGCTCCTGCGCTTTCGCTTATTGGGTGACGGGCAGAAGAAGGATCTCGACGACGCCCCACAGGTTGTAGACAACCATCGGGATCAGCACGCCCAGGAAGAGCAGGATGAACGGGCTGTCGAGCAGCTGTTGCATCATGGGCACGGGTTCGTTCGGATCGTCGTGATGGGGTGTGGACATGGCCGCTCCTTCGGTCGTACGTACGGGCAGGCGGGCCCGAGCGCCCTCCTCGCTGCGTTGCATTCTTTGACCTACCTGGACAGTAGGACATGAACCAGATCAAGGAATGACGATTGGGTCGGGCAACGATATCTTCGCCGCCGCCGTCGAGCCACAGGCACAACAGCGCGTTTCCCCGCATGGCCTCGTGCGGTCGGCTGTTGTAGGCGCGGCCCTGGGCGCCCATCGCATCCCCGGTGAGGCGGCGGGCTAGCATCGGCGCACCGCACAGCCCGATGCCGCCGACGATGCCCGTAGACCCCTCTCTTGCCCGTCGGCAGCGCGCGATACGCGTGCTGGCCTGCGTCGTGGCCGCGCTGATGCTGGCGACGGCCGTGCTCAGCGCCTACATGCGGCTGGCGCAATCGGGCCTGGATTGCCAGCCTTGGCCGGCGTGCTTCGCGCAGGCGGCTGCGGGAACGGCGACGGCGGACGCCGGAGCGGGAATCGCGCTGGCACGGCTGGCACATCGCGTCGTCGCCTCGCTCGTGCTGGTGCTGGTCGTGCTGCTCGTCCTCGCGGCGCTGGCGATGCGGCCACGCCTGCGCGCCGAGGGCAGCGCCGCGCTGGTCCTGCTGCTGTTGACGCTGGCGCTGGCGCTGCTGGGCGCGACCATGCGGGGATCGACGCATGCGGCCGTGGTGCTCGGCAACCTGTTGGGAGGCTTCCTCATGCTCGCGGTCGCGACGCGCCTGGGTTGGCCCGCGCCGGCAGGCGGGGGCGCGCTCACGGCACTGGCGCGGCTATCGCTGCTCCTGCTGCTGCTGGGAATCGCCCTCGGCGCCCTCCTCAGCGCCACGCGTTCGACGCTGGCCTGCGAAGGATTCGCCCACTGCCTGCAACAAGCGGGCGCGGTGGACTGGAACTGGCGACTGCTGGACCCCTGGAGCCGCGGCGTCGCGCCCGAATCCGGCGCGGCACGCGGGGCCTGGTTGCAGCTCTTGCACCGCGGCGCCGCGCTTGCCCTGCTGCCCGTGCTGGCGGCACTGATCGGCGCGCTCTGGCGCGCGGGGCGGCGTGCGGGCGGCGTCGCGCTGGCGCTGCTGTTCGCCCTGCAGTGGCTCGCCGGCAGCCTGCTGCCGGCGGCCGCTTGGCCGCTGGGACAGGTGCTGGCGCACAACCTCAGCGCGGCGTTGCTGCTGGCCCTGCTGATGCGGCTGGCCTGAGCCTCGCAGCCGCATCCGCAACGCGCCCCGCGCGCGTTCGCGTGAGCAGCGCGCTGACGCAGACGATGGCGGCACCGGCGCCGCCGGTGTGCGCCAGCGCCGCCAGCATCGGCCAGCCGAGCACGACGTTGGAGAGGCCGCTGGCGAGTTGCCACGCCGCCAGCGCCAGCAGCGCCAGGCCCAGGCGCGAGACGAACGGATCGGCGACGCGACGCAGGCTCCACCCCAGCAGCAGCATGCACGCCAGCACCGCGTAGGCCGCCAGGCGATGCACGTAGTGGATCGCGGTCAGCGCCGCGAACGGCAGCAGGTCGCCGGCCGCCGTGGAGCCGAGGTCGCGCAGCACCGTGAATCCGTGCGCGAAGTCCATCGGCGGCCACCACGAGCCCTGGCAGCGCGGGAACTCGCTGCAGGCGAGCACGGCGTAGTTGGTGCTGACCCAGCCGCCGAGCGCGGACTGCATGAACAGCAGCGCCAGCATCGCCCAGGCGGCATGGCGCAAGCCCGCAGGGATCGGGATCGCCGGCAACTGGCGGTCGCGCGCCAGCACGGTGATCAGCACGAGGCCGAGGTAGCCGCCCAGGAGGTGCAGCGTGACGATCGCCGGATAGAGCTTGAGCGTCACCGTCAAGGCGCCGAAGGCGCCCTGCACGCAGACCCAGACGAAGACCGCGGTGGCCCAGGCCGGCGACAGCGTCGAGTGCGGGTCGCGCCGGCGCTGCCACCACGCGGCGATCATCATCAGCGTGATGAGCGCGCCGATCGAGGTCGCCGCGTAGCGGTGGATCATCTCGATCCATGCCTTGCCGTGCGTCACCGGGCCGCCGGGCATCGCGGTCTCGGCGGCGATGATCTCGTGGCGCGCCCCCAGCGGGCTGGCGTTGCCGTAGCAGCCGGGCCAGTCGGGGCAGCCCAGGCCCGAATCGGTGAGCCGCGTGAAGGCGCCGAAGAGCACGAGGTCGAAGGTCAGGAACAGCAGCAGCCGCGCCAGCATCTGCCAGCGGTCGCCGCGCGTGCCGCCGCGGTGACGCACGAGGATCCAGACGAGCGGCAGCAGGGCAATGACGGCACCGACGAGCATCAGCTGCGCCACCGGGGCGAGGTCGTAGAGGGGCTGGGAGTCTTGCATGCGTTGCAAGACTAACCGCTCGGCGCCGCCCCACCGGATCGGGCACACTCGGCGCATGAACGATGAAGTCACCGACCTGCGGGGAAGCATGGAAGCCGCGGCGACCTCGCCGGGAAACGCGCGATGAGGCGCCGGCGCCTCGCGCTGGGAGCACTGGGCGCGCTCGCGATCGCCGCAGTCGCGTTCTGGTTCAGCCTCGACAAGGAGACGCGCGGGCTGTTGGCGACGCTGCCGACCAACCGCGACCTGCTGTTCTGGAGCACGCCGCAGCGCGACGCGGCCTTCCGTGCGCTCGACCGCATTCCGCTGCTGGCGCGCGCGCACGTCGCGCAGCCCGGCGCGGCGGTGCGGCCGCTGCCGCCGGGGCCGCCGCTGGCGCTGCCGCTGGACATCGACGCCTACATGGCGGGCCAGCGCAGCGCGACGCTGCTCGTGCTGCACCAGGGCCGCCTGCGCCTGGAACGCTACGGCCTGGGCTTCGACGCGCAGGGTCGCTGGACCAGTTTTTCGGTCGCCAAGTCCTTCACCTCGACGCTCGTCGGCGCGGCCCTGGCCGACGGACACATCCGCAGCATGGACGACAAGGTGAGCGACTACATCGCCGACATGAAGGGCTCGGCCTACGACGAGGTCAGCGTGCGCCAGCTGCTGACGATGACCTCGGGCGTGCAGTGGAACGAGGATTACGCCGACCCGGCCTCGGACGTCGCGCGCTTCAACAACCACAAGCCGGAGCCCGGCGTCGATGCGCTGGTGAGCTACATGCGCAAGCTGCCGCGCGCGGCGCCGCCGGGCGCGCGCTGGCACTACAGCACCGGCGAGACGAACCTGATCGGCATCCTCGTCACGCGCGCCACCGGCAAGCCGCTGGCGCAGTACCTGCAGGAGAAGGTGTGGCAGCACCTGGGCGTCGAGCAGCAGGCGACCTGGCTGCTGAGCAAGACGGGACAGGAGATCAGCGGCTGCTGCATCCAGGCCGGTGCGCGCGACTACGCGCGCTTCGGACAGTTCATCCTCGACGGCGCAACCATCGACGGCCGGCCCGTCGTACCCGCGGGCTGGCTCGACGAGGCCACGCGCAAGCAGGCCGACATCGGCGAGCCCGGGCGCGGCTACGGCTACCAGTGGTGGACCTACGACGACGGCAGCTTCGCCGCCCGCGGCATCTTCGGCCAGGGCATCTTCATCGACCCGAAGCGGCGCCTGGTCATCGTCTCCAACGCCGACTGGGGCGGCGGCGCGCGCGACCCGGTGGCGAGCCGGGCGCGCGAAGCCTTCTACCGCGCCGCGCAGAAGGCCATCGACGACGAAGCTGCCGCGCAGGCCGGTGGCTGAGCTTGGCCTATCATTTCGCACTTGATTTGTCTCAAGTGTCGAGGGCCGTCGGCACGAGCGATCACGTTCGAACAACTCTCGCGGCATCCTGAAGACGCCGTGCCCGTGGGCGCCGCCCGCGCAGAAGCCCAGCACGCCATGCAAGAACCGGTCCGCCCCGTCAGCGGCTTCAACCTGCCCCGGTACCTGTCGATGCAGCCGCTGTTCCAGGAGATGGATGCGCTGGAACTCGACCGGCTCGCCCAGGGCTGCTCGCTGCATCGCTACGCGCGCGGCGAGATGGTGTTTCGCGTCGGCGAACCCTGCAACGCCTTTCACGTCGCGGTCACCGGCCAAGTCAAGCTCTACGTCGTCTCGCCGGCCGGCGCCGAAAAGGTGATCGAGATCATCGGCCCCGGGCAGAGCTTCGCCGAGGCACTGATGTTCACCGACCGCCCCTACATCCTGAACGGGCAGGCGCTGGCGGACTCGCTCGTGCTCTCCATCGGCAAGGCCGCGGTGGTGGGCGAGGTCGAGCGCGATCCGCGCTTCGCGATGCGCATGCTGGCGGGCATCTCGCGCCGGCTGCACGGGCTGGTGCACGACGTCGAGAGCTACGCGCTGCACAGCGGCATGCAGCGCGTGATCGGCTACCTGCTGCGCGACCAGGTCGCCGAGGACTGCGTCAGCGGCGAGGTCCTCACCGTCTCGCTGCCGGTGAGCAAGGCGACGATCGCCTCGCGCCTGTCGCTCACGCCCGAGTACTTCTCGCGCGTGCTGCACGAGCTCGAGGCCGAGGGCCTGGTGCGCATCGACAAGCGCGACGTGCACATCCTCGACGTGCACCGCCTGTCGACCTATCAGCCGCGCTGAGCGACGGCGCACCGGCCAAGCGCATGGCTCAGCGCGGCGGCAGCAAGCTCGCCTCGCGCAGGTCCAGGCGCAGCGGTGGGCCGCCATGCCGGTCCGGGACGACGAGCAGCCGGCGGCCCTCCTCGTCGAGCGCATACGCCCGCGCGAGGTCCGGATCGGCATCGAGCGCGAAGCGCGCGATCGGACGCCGCACGTCGAGATGCACGAGCGCGAGGCGGGCGCGCGGCGCCGTCGCACCGTGCTCCGCGGGCTCGTCGGCGGCGCGGCCGAGGACGTAGGCGCCGTCGCCCGCGAGCGCGTGCAGCGGCTGCTGCAGCCGCGTGCGCCGCACGCCGAGGAAGCCGGGCCTGGCGATCGCCTCGCCCATGCGGTAGTCGTGCACGTAGCCGTCGAAGATCGGCTCGGCGCGCGGGTCCAGCGGGATCTCCCACAGCTCGGGCAGGCCGTCGAAGGCGACGACGAAGCTGCGCCGCCCCGGCAGTGCGAGCAGCGCCGCAGGCCGCCCCGACTCGCGCGCGTCGAGCGACAGCGCAGGGAACTCGCGCCGCAACGGGCCGTCGAGCTGCTGCACGCGCACCGCCGCCTCGTCGGCGTCGAGCTGCCAGCGGCCGTCGGCCGAGCGCACGCTGGCCGGCAACGGACGCGCCCGCGCGTGCAGGACGTGGGCGCCGAGCAGCGCACCGAGCAGCACGGCTCGCCGCAGCGGGGAAGCGAGGGCATCCATCGGAATCATCCCCTGCCAAAGGCAAGGGGCCGAAGCGCTGCGCTGCGCTTCGGCCCCCGGGATCACGGCAACACCGTGATCAGTAGACGTCGTGCTGCGTGTTGTAGACGTTGAAGTGGCCGGTCGGCGTGATCAGACGCGGGTCCTTGATCACGGCCTTGAGCTTCAGCGTCTTGTCGTCGACGACCACGAGCGCGCTCTCCTTGTTCTTCGCGCTCCAGACCGCGAACCAGACCTCGTCGCCGGCCTTGTTGTACTCGGGCTGGACGATGCGCTTGGCGCCGTCGTCCTTCAGGTCCGCCCACTCGGCGATGGGCAGCACGCTGAAGCCCTTGTCGAGGTTCTTGATGTCGAACACCGCGACCGACTGCGACAGCTTGGGGTCGGGGTTGAGCGTCGTGTCGACATACAGGTTGGTCGACTTCGGGTGCGTCTTGATGAAGAGGTTGCCGCCGCCCTGGCCCTTCAACTGCGCGACCTGCTTGAAGGCGTACTGCTTGTGCTTCTTCGGGTCGGTGCCGATGAGCGAGATGGTCTCGTCGCCGAGGTGGCCGGTGGCCCAGACGGGACCGAACTTCGGGTGCACGAAGTTGGCGCCGCGGCCCGGGTGCGGGATCTTGCCGACCTCGGTCAGGCCGGCGAGCTTGCCGTCCTTGGTGTCGATCGCCGCGATCTTGTTGCTGTTGTTGGCCGCCACCATGAAGTAGCGCTTGGAGGCGTCCAGGCCACCGTCGTGCAGGAAGGGCGCGGAGCCGATCTCGGTCATCTTCAGCGCTTCGAGGTCGGAGTAGTCGACGAGCAGCGTCTTGCCCGTTTCCTTCACGTTGACGATGAACTCGGGCTTGTAGTGCGAGCCCAGGATCGAGGCCACGCGCGGCTCGGGGTGGTACTCCTGCGTGCCCACGACCATGCCGCGGGTGGCGACGATCTTCAGCGGCTCGAGCGTGTCGCCCTTCATGATCGTGAACTGCGGCGGCCAGTACGTGCCGGCGATCGCCAGCTTGTCCTGGTAGCCCTTGGCCTTGGAGGTCTCGACCGAGCGCGCCTCCAGACCGACGCGGATCTCGGCCACGTTGTCGGGCTTCTCCATCCACAGGTCGATCATGTTGATCTTGGCGTCGCGCCCGATCACGAACAGGTAGCGCCCCGAGGCCGACATGCGCGAGATGTGCACCGCGTAGCCGGTCTTGACGATGTTGATGATCTGCTTGGTGTCGCCGTCGATGAGCGCGATCTCGCCGGTGTCGCGCAGCGTGGTCGAGAAGATGTTGTCGATGTTGTAGTTGTTCATCTTCTTCGTCGGGCGCAGCTCCGGCGGCACGATGACCTTCCAGGTCTTCTTCATGTCGGCCAGGCTGTACTCGGGCGGGACGGGCGGATCGTGCTGGATGTAGCGCGCCATCAGGTCGACGGTCTTCTCGTCCATCTCACCCGAGGTCTGCCAGTTCGGCATGCCGGCCGGCGAGCCGTAGGCGATGAAGACCTTCAGGTAGTCGGTGCCGCGGCCCAGCGTGATGTCCGGCGTCAGCGGCTTGCCGGTGGCGCCCTTGCGCAGCACGCCGTGGCAGCCCGCGCAGCGCTCGAAGTAGATCTGGCGCGCGCGGTCGAACTCCTCCTGCGTCATCGGCGGCGCCTTGGGGTTCGTGCTCTGGTACATCGGCACGTCGCCCAGCGGCGACGATCCGGCCTGGTACATCACCTCGGTCTCGGACATGACCGGGGACTTGACGTTCTGCGCCACGACAGGCAGCGCAACGGCACCCGCCAGCGCGAGCAGCGCGGCGGCGATCGGATTCGGCTTTCGTTGGTTCACTTCGGAGACTCCACGGGACGAGGGCCACAAGATCAACAGCGGGCGATCATCGGGGCTGCAGCGACTCCGGGCCTTTAGCCAGATCAAGAATCGACGCGACCGGCAGGCTCAGCGCGCCGGAGCCGGCTGCTGGGCCAGCGGCTGGGCCAGCGGCCGATGCACGCGCAGCGTCCAACCCGCGGTGTCGATGCACGCGACGCCCGCGGCAGCACCGCCCACGCGAACGTAGAGCTCCCG
Source organism: Burkholderiales bacterium (assembly GCA_026932235.1). Taxonomy (GTDB): domain Bacteria; phylum Pseudomonadota; class Gammaproteobacteria; order Burkholderiales; family Burkholderiaceae_C; genus Rubrivivax. The sequence goes on along the minus strand of JAIXKR010000102.1, from coordinate 34,104 downwards.
CCCGTCCGCGCCGAAAGCCGCTTCGCGCACCGGGCCCGGCAGCGCCAGGCGCGACAAGGGCTGCAGCGTCCGGGTATCGATCGGCACCAGTTCGGCGCGCTCGGCCTGCGCCCTGGGCAGCGGCACCAGCGCCTGCACGCCGCGGTGCGCAAGCACGGCCGCCGGCGGCACATCCGTGGGGATGCGCGCCTGCAGCGTCCAGTCGCCGGTACGCCAGCAGTCGACGGCGGCCACCCCCGCCACGGGCACCGCCATCCATCCCGCGCCGTCGCGGGCGAACACGGCGGCCGAACCGGCGGCGCCCGGCTGCAGCCGCGGCGACCGCTGCACCACCCGGCGCACGTCGAGGTTGAACACCAGACCGCGACCGGCGAACTCGGTGTCCTCGGCATCCGCCGTGGCCGCCAGCAGCGGCTCGGGCAGGTTCATGCGACGCGGGTTGTGGAACCCGCGCTGCGCCACGCCTTCGCCCATGCGGAAATCGTGCACCAGGCCCTCGTAGAAATCCTCCGCACGCTCATCGTAGGAAATGACCCAGACCTGCGCCGGCGCCGTCAGGGCCAGCACGAACGCGCGCCGCCGCGGCGCATCGAGCAGCCATGCGACCGGCCCCGGCAGCGCCCAGGACTTGACCGTCACCAGCGCGGTGTCCAGCAACAGCAGTTCGGCACGCCCCGTGCGTTCGGCCGGCAGCACCAGATGCCACCTCCCGTCGGCACTGGTGGCCGCGCGGCAAGGCCCATCGCCCGCCTTGCGCCAGGCCCGCGCGCGCCCGTCGGGCCGCAGCGCCAGCAGCCCGCCGTCGTCCCCACCGGCCAGCCCTGGCGCGGGAAACGCCGTCAGCCGTTGCGGCAGGGTCTGGCGACCCTGCTCGGAAAGGTCGCGCGCGTGCAGGGAAAGCAGCGTGCGGCCGTCGTCATCCAGCACGAACAGCGCCGGAGCCTGCGCGCCGGCGCGCACCGACGGGCAGCCGGACCAAGCCGCCGCCGCCAGCAGGGCCTGTCGGCGCGAGCAGGACCGAGCGCCGGGGGCTAGCCGCCGACGACGATCTCGCCCTTCATCTCGGGGTGCGGGCCGCACTCGTAGGGGTAGCGCCCGGCGCGCTCGAAGCGGCGCTCCCATTGCTCGCCGGGCATCATTCGCTCGCTCTCGATCCCTTCGGCCGGAAAGCGCACCGAGTGCGAGGTGCGCCGCTCGTCGTTGATCCAGCGCACCGTCGCGCCCGTTCCAACCGTCACCTTGGCCGGCTCGAAGCGGTTGGCGGCGATGCGCACCTCCACGACGACGGCGTCGACGGCACGCGCGACGGGGTGCGCGGCTTGCCCGACGAGGGCAAAGCCCAGGACGCGTGCAAACTCACGCCGACGCATCGCGCGCGCCGTCAGGGCTTCTTGGCGCTGATGTCGGCGTCGGTATCGATCCCCAGCGTGTAGCCAAGCGAGACGTGGTGGAAGCGGCCGATGGTGTAGTCGTCGTGGATCGCAAAACCGAAGTTGTAGGTCTTGCCGCTGGCCAGGGCGATGTCGCCGTCACCACCCGAGAACTTGCGCGTGAAGACGACTGCCCATTCGTCGCCCTTCTTCTCGCCCTTGGCCTCGAGCAGGGCCTTGCCGCCTTCCATCACGCGCTTGTCGGCGACGTAGCCGTCGAACTTGCCGCCCTTGCTCGTCCACTGCATCAGGTCGTAGTACTTGCCGCTGGCCAGCGCGCCATCCTTGACGTACTTGGTCTTCTTGTCGTCCTTGGCGTCGGGCATGGTGCGCGCGTCGGCGTGACAGGTCTCCCAGCAGCCCGACAGGTTGGCGCCCGGAACCTTGTTGTCCTCGAGCATGAACGCCAGCTTGACCTGGTTGTCCTTGTCCATCTTCTCGCCGCCGCCGGGCGGCTGCTTCCACGAGAAGCGCATGTACAGGTTGGCGCCGTCGTTCGCCGCCTGCACCTTCACGGGGATGAATCCCATCTTGCCCTTGATCGGCTTGGGTTCGATCTTCTGGCCGCTGGCCATCTTCTTGCCCATGTCGGCCGTTTCTTCATGGTGGCAGCCGGCACAGCTCTCGCCCTTCCTGAGCGCACGTGCGCCGCCGTGCTCAGTACCCTTGGTGATCCATTCCAGCGGCGACACCCCGGGGTAGAAGACCGTGACCTCCTTCGCGGGCACCTTGCCCCAGTCGGGCGGGGCCGCCAGCGTCGGGCCGGCGAGCAGCGAGGCGGTGGCGGTCAGGATCAGCGCGTGCAGCTTGCTCATGGTCTCAGTCCTCGTCTTCCTTCATGCCCTTGGGCTTGTGGTGGGCGATGCCCTTGTGGCAGTCGATGCAGGTATCGCCCATCTTCACCGCGAGCTCGTGCGCCTTCCTGGCGCGGGGTTTCTGCTTCTCGGCGTCCATGCTCTCGTGCGAGTGGCAGTTGCGGCACTCCAGCGAGTCGTTGGCCTTCATGCGAGCCCATTCGCGCTCCGCCAGCTGCAGCCGCTTCTCCTCGAACTTCTCGCGCGTGTCGATGGTCCCCATGACCTTGCCGTAGAGCTCGCGCGAGGCCTGGATCTTGCGCAACATCTTCGGCCCCCACTCCTTGGGCACGTGGCAGTCCGGGCAGGTGGCGCGCACGCCGGTGCGATTGGTGTAGTGGATCGTGTTCTCGGAGTATTCCTTGTAGACGTTGTCACGCATCTCGTGGCAGCTGATGCAGAAGGCCTCTGTGTTGGTGGCCTCCACCGCGGTGTTGAACCCGCCCCAGAACAGCACGCCCAGGATCACGCCGACGAGCAGCAGCGTGAGCACGGACCACGTGTTCGAGGGGGACCGCAACCGACGCAGCAAGCCGCCGGACTTAGGGTTGTTCATGACCAATCCCCGTGGACGAGCGGCGACCCGGCCCGGGTCGCCGCGAGGTCGGCATCAGTAGATGTCGTGCTGCGTGTTCCAGACGTTGAACTTGCCGGTCGGCGTGACGATGCGCGGGTCGGTGATGACCTTCTTCAGCTTGAGGGTCTTGTCATCGTAAACGACGATCGCCGACTGGTCGGTCTTGCCGCCCCAGAGGCTGATCCACACCTCGTCCCCGGCCTCGTTGTACTCGGGATGCGTTGCGCGACGCAGCGCCTTGGTCTGCGGCAGGCCGGAGTCCTTGGCGACGTCGATCTTCACCGGCGCCTTGTTCAGGTCCTTGAGGCTGAACACGTACACCGATTCGGCGTTCTCGCGCTCGGGGTTCATCGGCATGTCGGCCCACAGGTTGGTGGACTTCGGATGCGTCTTCACGAACAGGTTGCCCGCGCCAGGCATCGGCAGCTCCTGCACGACCTTCCAATTGTGCGTCTTGAACTTGGCATCGGAAGCCTTCTCCGACGGCGTCGAGATCAGCGTGACCACGGCGTCGCCCAAGTGGCCGGTGGCCCACACGGGACCGAACGTCGGGTGCGTGAAGTTGGCACCGCGGCCCGGGTGCGGGATCTTCTTGGTGTCGACCAGCGCCGCCAGCTTGCCCGTCTTCGTGTCGACCGCAGCGATCTTGTTGGACGCGTTGGCTGCCACCAGGAAGTAGCGCTTGGAGGCGTCCCAGCCGCCGTCATGGAGGAACTTGGCCGATTCGATCGTGGTCGTCTTCAGGTTCTTGATGTCGGAGTAGTCCACCAGCATGATCTGGCCGGTCTCCTTCACATTCACCACCCACTCGGGCTTGATCATCGAGGAGACGATCGAGGCCACGCGCGGCTCGGGGTGGTAGTCGCCATCCACCGTGTTGCCGCGGGTCGAGACCACCTTCAGCGGCTTGAGCGTCTCGCCTTCCATGATCGAGTACTGGGGCGGCCAGTAGGTGCCACCGATCAGGTACTTGTCCTCGAAGCCCTTGAACTTGGAGGTATCGACCGAGCGCGCGTCGGCGCCGAGCTTGACGGTGGCCACCGTCGTCGGCGTCTCGTACCAGAGGTCGATCAGCGTCACCAAGCCATCGCGCCCCACCGTGTAGACGTAGCGACCCGACGCCGAGAGGCGCGAGATGTGCACCGCGTATCCGGTGTCGAGAATCTGCCAGATCTCCTTGGTGTCGCCGTCCACGAGGGCCAGCTTGCCGGCGTCGCGCAGCGTGATCGCGAAGACGTTCTTCAGGTTCACCTTGTGCATCTGCCGCTTCGGCCGCTCGGCCACCGGCACGATGAGCTTCCAGCTCTGCTCCATGTCCTTGAGGCTGAACTCGGGCGGAACATCCGGCGTCTGCTGGATGTAACGGGCCATGATGTTGATCTCTTCCTTGGTCAGGATGTCGTCGTAGTTGACCATCCCGCCCTCGGTGCCCAGCCCGATGATCCGCTCCAGTCGCTGCGTGCCGAGCTTGAGCGTGCCCCCCTCCTGCATGCTGCCGTCGGCACCCTTGGCAGTCCAGTGCGGCTCGAGGTTCTTGCCCGTCGCGCCCTTGCGCAGCACGCCGTGGCAACCGGCGCAGCGCTCGAAGTAGATCTTCTTGCCAGCCTCGAGCTCGGCCGCGGTCATCGGAGGTGCACTCGTGGCCGGCTGGGCGGCGGCGCCGAACGCCGCGAACGCCAGCGCCGACACCAGCATCGCCGGGATGCGCGCAAGTTGGGGGTGGGTCCTCATGATCATCCTCCGTTCCTGTTTGCCGCTCGGTCCCGGCGCCGTGCGCCAAGCCCTCCGGATGCGGCGTGGGTTGAGATCTTCGACGGGCCCAATCCTCGGCCCGAAGCGCATGCCGGTCCTTGAACTGGTTCAAGCCTTGCTGTCAATCGGGTCTTGGGATCAAAGAAAAACAAACCCAGGTCAAGGCGCGTTCGCATCCTCCCGATCATGCTTACGTCAACCTAACAACCGAGTCCGGAGATCGCCGTGTTCCCGCGTCACGCCGTGCCCCTGCTGCTGCCGATGGCGCTCGCCGCCGGCGCCGCGGCTCAACCCACCTCGCAGGACGCCCAGACCATCGTCGTCTCCGCCACGCGCCATGCCATGCCGCAGATCGACGCCCCGGCGGCGATCGACGTCATCACGCGCGCCGAAATCGAGGCGCGCGGCGCCGACAACATCTTCGAGGCGGTGCGCGGCCTGACGGGCATCTCGATCCAGGGCCGCACGGTGAGCGGGCGCCGCACCCTCAACCTGCGCGGCATGGACACGCGCCACACGCTGATGCTGGTGGACGGCAAGCGCATCGGCGCCAGCGACAGCTTCGTCGCCCACAGCGACTTCCAGTACGACTGGATCGCCGTCGACGACATCGAGCGCGTCGAGGTCATCCGCGGCCCGATGTCGGTGCTCTATGGCGCCGAGGCGCTGGGCGGCGTCGTCAACATCATCACGCGCAGCCCCGGCAGCGAGCGCTGGCGCCTGGGCGCGATGGTCGAAGGCAGCGCCGCCGAGGGCGGCATCGGCGGCAACGGACACCGCGCCTCGCTGCACGCCGACGGCCCGCTGGCCGCAGGCTTTCGCCTGGGCGCCAGCGTCTCGCAGCGCCGGCGCCAGGCGATCACCAATCGCGAGGACGAGCGCATCTCGGACCTCGAGGGGCACAAGAAGGGCGACGCCGCGGTGCGCCTGCACTGGGATCCGGCGCCCGGCCACGAGCTGGTGGCCGAGCACCGCGTCGGCGACGAGACGCGCTGGGCCGACCTGCGCGAGAAGAGCGGCCGCAAGCGCTACTACCAGAGCATCACGCCGGTGGAGCGCGCGCACAGTTCGCTCGGCTGGACGGGCGCCTTCGGCGGCGCGCTCGACGCGCGCGCCTCGCTGCGCATCTACCGCAGCACGCTGGACACCGGCAACACGCGCACCAACGGCGTCGCCTCGCTGCGGCCGCAGTCGCTCGACGACCGCGTCGGCGAGGGCCAGTTCTCCATCGTGCCGCTGGCAGGGCACTTGAGCACCGCGGGTTTCGAACTGCGGCGCGAGGGCGTCGAGAACGTCGGCCTGGCGGGCGGGCGCGGACGCGCCGAGAACCGCGCGCTCTACGTGGAGCACGAGGCGCCTCTGGCGCGCACGGTGACGCTCACCGCCGGCCTGCGCTACGACCACCACAGCCGCTTCGGCCACGAGTGGAGCCCGCGCGCCTACCTGGTGTGGAAGGCCGCGCCGGGCTGGACCGTCAAGGGCGGCTACGGCCACGGTTTCAAGGCCCCGACGCTGAAGCAGAACTCGGCCGACTACCTGGAGGACGAAGGCCCGTTCATGTTCCAGGGCAACGCGGCGCTGCGCCCGGAGAGCAACGACGCCGTCGAGGTCGGCGTCGGCTGGAACGCGCCGACGCTGGGCGTGCAGGCGATGCTGTTCCACAATCGCGTCACCGACCTCATCGTCACGCGCGCGATCGGCATGCTCGACGGCCGCGCGCTCTACACCTTCGAGAACACCGACAAGGCGACGCTGCAGGGACTGGAAACCTCCGCCACCTGGAAGCCAGCGAGCGGCTGGACGCTGGGCGCGAACTGGCAGTGGCTGGACGCCACCGACGGCCACGGCCAGCGCCTGGAGCGGCGCCCGCGGCACCAGTTCGGCCTGCGCGCGATCTGGACCGCCGGCCCCTGGCAGATCGGCGGCAACGTCGAGCGCTCGCAGGGCCAGATCCTGGCCGCACCGGTGGCCGGCGAGCCCGCGCAGCCGGTGCCCGGCATCACGATGATGTCGGCGCATGCCAGCGTGGCGCTGCCGCACGGCCTGGAACTGGGCCTCGGCGTGGCCAACCTCGGTGCCGTCAACCTGGCCGAGAAGTCGCCGCTGTTCCCGCATGCCGAGGTGCCGCGCACCTGGTGGCTGACGCTGCGCGGCCGCTGGTAGGGCCGTCGCTTCCCAAGCATCGAAGGAGATCCGCGTCCCGATGAGAGCACCCCTGCAGCCGCAGCGCCCGCTGTACGGCCGTTCCGACGATCCCTTCGAGATGCTCGAGACCTGCCACGATCGCGTGCGGCGGGCGCTGATCCGGATGGAATGGCTGGCAGCGCGGCTGCCCGTGCACGGCTGCGACGCAACGACGGCACAGAGCGCCCGGGACGTCATGCACCACTTCGACCTCGTCGCCCCCGCGCATCACGAGGACGAAGAGCGCCACATCCTGCCGCTGCTGCGCGCCGCCGGTGACGACGCCTTCGCGGCCCAGATCGAGCAGGAACACCACGAACTGCACCGGCTCTGGATCGAGCTGCGCAGGGGTCTGGCCGAGGTCGCCGCGGGCACCTGGATCGCCACCGGCCCGGCCGAGTTCGTCATCTGGGCGAAGTTCGCCGCGCTCTACCGCGCCCACATCGCGGCCGAGGAGGCCGTCGCCTTCCCCGCCGCGCGCGCCGCGCTCGACCCAGCGGCGATGGAAGCCATCTGCCGCGAGATGGCGGAGCGCCGCGGCCTGGCGTGAGCGTCGATGCGCGCGAGTGCGCGCCTACCAGCGGCAGCCGCCGTCGCGGAGCGCATCGACCGCCAGCGGCACGACCGCCAGCGCACCCATGCCGCCGTAGACCGTGCGGCAATCGGGCCTCGCGGCCTTCTCGATGCCTTCGGCCAGCGACGACCGGCGCTCGGGTGGCGGCGCCACGAGATTGAGCAGACGCGGCGCCGCCAGCGCGGGCGCCGGCGGGCGTGTCGGCGGCAACTCCAGGTTCAGGCGCGGATGCGCGCTCGGCGTCGGCGGCATCGTCGTCATGCCGGTCTCGGTCGGCGGCGCGGCCTGCCCCGCCGCACCCGCCGCCGACGGCCCCGGGGCCACGATCCGGACGTCGCCCAGCGAAGGCGACGCGGCGGGCGCCAGCAGCGCCGCAGGCAGGGTCTGCGCGTCCACCGGAGCCAGCGTCGGCTCCGGCACGCGCGGCAACGGCGGCGACGGCAAGGCTTGCGCCTCGCTCGGGCTGGAACGGCTGGATTGCAGCGGCTCGGGTGACGCCGGCGGCGTCAGGGTCCGGGGCAGGCTCAGCGGCACGCTCAGCGGGTCTGCCGGCATGGAACCCGGGGTCGCGGCAGTCGGCGGGGGAGACACCGTCGACGTCGACATCACGGGCGCGACTTCGACCCTTGGCGTCGCCATCTCGGGACTGGCCTGCAGCGGCCGCCGCAGCGCCGGCGCCTCGATGGTCGGCGTCGCCGCCAGATGCGGCGCGGTCGAAGGGGCGGCGGTGGGCGCGAGCGGTCGCGGCAGGCGCTCCGAGGTTGCCGGCAAAGGCAGGGGCTCACGCTCGAGCGCGGGCGTCGGCACGGGAAGCACCCCCTCGCCCGGCGCCGCCAGCGTCGGCGGCCGGGCCGTCGCGCTGCGGCTCTCGGGCAGGACGCGCGGCGGCGGCGCCGTCGGCATGGGTTCCTGCGTCGTTCGCGGCAGCCGCGCCCCGATCTCCGCCGCCCCCGCCTCGGGCGTCGGCAGCGGGTGCGCCTGCGGCGCCGTTCCGCCGTAGCGCGCTGCGGGAGCCTGCCCCGGAACGACGGGGACCGGCGCCGCGCGCTCGGCGCGTCCGCGCTCGTCCCCGCCGCGGGCACCACCCAGCCGGATGTGGATCGCCCCCCAGGAAGGGTCACCGAGCTGCACCCCGATTCCCGGCGCCGTACCCACCAGCGCCACGAGCAGCGCGTGCATCAGGCCCGCCAGGAGCAGGCACTGCCGCAGCGACGGCCGCACCCGCGCCGCGCCCTGTTCCCGGGGCGGCCGGACGAAGTCGCGCGGCAGGACCGTCGCAGCATGCATGGCGGTCATTCTGACCTCTGCCCCGCTGCAGCCGGCGGCGTCGCCGCCACCGCGGCGCGCCGGCCGCTTCAGGCGTCCAGCGTGGCGCGCGCCAGTCGCGCCACCTGCGCGACGAAGTCCTGGTCGCCGTAGGGCTTGCCCATCAGCACCGTGACGCCGACATCGCGGGCCGTGGCGGCAAGACGGTCGTCGGCCGAAGTGATCATGATCACCGGCAACTGCGCCGTGCGCGCATCGGCGCGCAGTCGTCGCGTCAACTCCAGGCCATCCAGCTGCGGCATCTCGACGTCGGTGACGAGCACTCGCGGCCGTTCCTGCTCGATCAAGGCCAGCGCCTGAACGCCATCCTCGGCCAGTGCCACGCGAAAGCCATGCGCGGCCAGCAGCCGGCTCGTCTTCACCCGCACCACCTTGGAGTCGTCGGCGACCATCACCAGCGGTGGCTCCTCGCTCGCCGCAGGTGCCTCGGATGTCGCCGGGCCGCGTGCTGCAGCATCTCTTGCCGCTTCGGCCTGTTCCTCGGCCAAACGCCGCTGCGCCCGCGCCGCCAGGCGCTGCGCTTCTTCGCGCGCGGCGGCTTCGGCGGCACGGCGCTCGGCCTGGGCACGCGCGGCGGCGGCCCGCTCGGCGGCGGCGCGTGCCGCCGCCTGCGCCGCCGCCTCGCGTTCGGCCGCCTGGCGCGCAGCGAGTTCGCGCCGGGCGCTCTCCTGCGCCTCCTGCAGCGCGGTCTCGGCGGCCGCGGCCGCCGCCCTTTCGGCGTCCGGATCCTGCGGCAGCGGCAGGGGCACGGGTACCGGCTCGGGCGCGGGCGCGAGCATCCGGTCCGCCTCGCGCTGCAGCGGCGGCGCCTCGCGCACACGCCTGCGCCGCGGCCAACCGGGTCGCCCCGCCAGCCACCACAGCACGATCGCCACCACGGGCAACCACCACCACCAGGTTTCGAACATCGCCTGCCGCCGCCTTCCGCAGGGAGCATAGCCGCGTCGCCTCCGGCCGTGCGGCTCGCTGGCGCAGATCACCCGGCGCCAAGGGGGCCCGCGTGACTCCCGACACGCCTGCACGCCGCCGCTGCGTGGCGCGCCGCTGACAAGCGGCACCGGCGACGCGCCGCGCTCCGGACCTCCGGCGCGGCGTCGGCCGCACAATGCGGCCATGAACGTCCTCGTCGTCGGCGCCAGCCGGGGTATCGGTCTGGAACTCGCGCGCCAGTACCGCGCCGCCGGCGCAGCCGTCAGCGCCAGCGCGCGCGACGACGCCGGACTGCAGCGTCTGGCGGCCCTCGGCGCCACGCCGCTGCGGCTGGACCTGGGCGATGCGGCCAGCGCCGCCGGCCTGGGCTGGGCCATCGACGGGCTCTCGCTCGACCTCGTGCTGCTGTGCGCGGGTATCTACGGCCCGCGCAGCGAGGGACTGCAGACGCCGAGCGCGGCCGACTTCGACGCCGTCATGCACACCAACGTGCTCGGTGCGATGCGCATGCTGCCGCAGCTGGCCGAAGCGCTGGCGCCCGGCGCGCGCGTGGGCGTGCTGAGCTCGCGCATGGGCTCGATCGGCACGCGCAGCGGCAACGCCGGCTGGCTCTACCGCGCCTCCAAGGCGGCGCTGAACTCGGTGCTCAAGGACGCGGCGCTCGCCTGGGCCGGACGCGCGATCTGCGTCGCCCTGCATCCGGGCTGGGTTCGCACCGACATGGGCGGCGCAGGCGCCGATCTGGACGTCGCCGACAGCGCTGCGGGCATCCGCCGCGTCATGGCCGGCCTCACCCCGGCCGACCACGGCGGCTTCTTCGACGTCGACGGCACGCCGCTGTCGTGGTGAGCACCCGGAGGGCTTGACATGCTGCTCAGTGAGGACCATCGCGCCGTGCAGGACGCCGTGCGCCAGTACGTGCAGGCCGAGATCGCGCCGCACGCCGCGGCCTGGGACAAGAGCCACCACTTCCCCAAGGCGCAATTGCGCGGCCTGGCCGACCTCGGCTGCTACGGCGTCGCGGTGCCCGAGCGCTGGGGCGGCGCCGGCCTGGACTACCTGGCCTTGTCGCTGATCCTCGAGGAGATCGCCGCCGGCGACGGCGCCACCAGCACCGTGGTGAGCGTCAACAACTGCCCCGTGTGCTCCATCCTCACCGCCTTCGGCAGCGAGGCGCAGAAGACGCGCTTTCTCGTGCCGCTGGCGCGCGGCGACATGCTGGGCGCCTTCTGCCTGACCGAGCCGCACGTGGGCTCCGAGGCCGGCGGACTGCGCACCCGCGCCCGCCGCGTCGGCGACGAATACGTGATCGACGGCGTCAAGCAGTTCATCACCAGCGGCAAGAACGGCGACGTGGCCATCGTGCTGGCGGTGACCGACCCGGCCGCGGGCAAGAAGGGCATCAGCGCCTTCCTGGTGCCGACGAACACGCCCGGCTACACCGTGGCACGGCTCGAGGACAAGATGGGCCAGCACGCCAGCGACACGGCGCAGATCGTGTTCGAGGACTGCCGCGTGCCGCTGGACCAGCGCATCGGCGAGGAGGGCGAGGGCCTGAAGATCGCGCTCTCGGGGCTGGAGGGCGGGCGGATCGGCATCGCCAGCCAGAGCGTGGGCATGGCGCGCGCAGCCTTCGAGGCGGCGCTGCAGTACAGCAAGGAGCGGCGCGCCTTCGGCCAGCCCATCTTCGAGCACCAGGCGCTGCAGTTCAAGCTCGCCGAGATGGCGACCAAGCTCGAGGCCGCGCGCCAGCTCGTCCGGCATGCGGCCAGCCTCAAGGACGCCGGCCGCCCCTGCCTGAAGGAGGCGGCGATGGCCAAGCTCTTCGCCAGCGAGATGGCCGAGGCCGTGTGCTCGGCGGCGATCCAGGTCTTCGGCGGCTACGGCTACGTGAGCGACTTCCCGGTCGAGCGCATCTACCGCGACGTGCGCGTGACGCAGATCTACGAAGGCACCTCCGAAGTGCAGAAGATCCTCATCGGGCGCGCGCTGGCCTGATCCTGCGATGAACGCTCCCGCGACGATCGCCTTCGACGAGCGCAGCGCGCGCCAGGTGCTGCTGCTGCGCGCCTACGAGACCGCCGACCCGCCCGACGCGGCCTGGACCGCGGAGGACCGCGACTGGGCCACGCGCGTGGCGCGCGCCAGCCTGCCCGACGATGCGCCGCCGGCGCGTTTCATCGCCGAGCGCGCGCGCCACGCGATGCAGCGCCTGGCGCCGCGCGAGACCGGCGTGCGCGCCGCGCTCGCAGCGCACTTCGTCGGCCGCGCCTGGGTGCTGGTGGCGATGCTCTGCGGCTTCGCGATCGGTCTGGCCATAGACCACATCGGCGCCGCCCAGCGCATCAACCTGCTGGCGCCGCCGGTCTGGGCCCTGGTCGCCTGGAACCTGCTGGTGTACCTGGCGCTGATCGCGGCACCACTGCGCGGCCGGGATTCGGGCCGCTTTCGCCGCTGGCTGCGCGCGAGCTGGCAGCCCAAGGGCGGACGCTGGGGGCGGCACGCCACGCTGGCGCGCTTCGCGCTCGACTGGACGCGCGCGGCCGCGCCGCTGGACGGCGCGCGCGCCGCGCTCGTGCTGCACCTGGGTTCGGCGGCGCTGGCGCTGGGCGTCGTCTGCAGCCTCTACGTGCGCGGCCTCGTGCTCGACTACCTCGCCGGCTGGGAGAGCACCTTCCTCGGCGCCGACGCCGTGCACGCGCTGCTGGCGACACTGCTCGCGCCAGCAGCGGCAGTCACCGGAATCCCGGTGCCCGACACCGCGGCGCTGGCGGCGATGCAGATCGGCCCGGCGCAACCGGCGCAGGCCAGCGCCGCACCGTGGATCCACCTCTATGCGGCAACCCTCGGCCTGTTCGTGATCGGCCCGCGGCTGCTGCTGGCCGGCCTGGCACGGCTGCAGGCCTGGAGGCTGCAGCGTCGGCTGCCGCTGCCGGCCGGCGATGCCTGGTTCAGCCAGTGGCTGCAGACTCGCAAGGGCTTGACCGGCACCGTCTGGCTGCTGCCGCATGCGGCGCCCGCGTCGGCGGCGACGGCCCTGGCGCTGCAGGCCGCGCTCGACGCCCTCGGCCCAGGGCGCGCGCGGCTGCAGGCCGCAGCGCCCGTGCCCTATGGCGACGAGGCCGATCCGGCGCACACCACGCCGCCGCCCGAGACGGCTGCCGTGCTCGTGCTCGTCGACCTCGCCAGTACGCCCGAGGAGGAAGTGCACGGCCGCCTGCTCGAGACGCTGGCGACGAGCGCACACGCCGCGCAGCGGATCCTGCTGGTCGACGAAGCCGGCTACCGGCAGCGGCTGGGTGACGCGCCAGCGCCGCTCGACGCGCGCCGGCAGGCGTGGCAGGCCTTCGCCGCGGCCCACGGCACCCCGTTGCTCGCCCTGGACCTGCGCGCCGACGTGCCGACGCTGCAGGCCGCGCTGCAGCAGGCGCTGCAAGCCTGAGCGCGCGGCGGGCAGCGAGCGGCGCGCATGCCATCATCCCGACCCCGGCCCGCCGGGGCTTTTTCATGGCCGAAACGATCGCCCTGAGCCTGGTCTCGCACACCAACGTCGGCAAGACGACGCTGGCGCGCACGCTGCTTTCACGCGACATCGGCGAGGTGCGCGACGCCGCGCACGTGACCGAGTTCGCCGATGCGCACGTGCTGCTGCAGGACGAGGCCGGCAACACGCTGACCCTGTGGGACACGCCGGGCTTCGGCGACAGCGCGCGCCTGGTGCGGCGCCTGCGGCGCGAGGGCAGCCCGCTCGGCTGGTTCCTCTCCGAGGTCTGGGACCGCTGGCGCGACCGCCCCTTCTGGGCCGCGCAGCACGTCGTGCGCCACGTGCGCGACACGAGCGACGTCGTCCTCTACCTGGTGAACGCCGCCGAGCCGCCCGAGGCCGCCGGCTACGTCGCACCGGAGATGGAGCTGCTCGCCTGGATCGGCAAGCCGGTGCTGGTGCTGCTGAACCAGCTCGGGACGCCGCGCGGCGCCCGCGCCGACGAGGAGGATCTGCAGCGCTGGCGCACGTTGCTGCAGCGCTGGACGCTCGTGCGCGCGGTGCTGCCGCTGGACGCATTCGCGCGCTGCTGGGTCCAGGAAGGCGCATTGTGGCAGGCGGTGCAGGCCGCACTCCCGCAGGAGCGACAGGAGACGATGCGCGCCTTGCGCAGCGCCTGGGCGCAGCAGCGTCGGGGGCAGTTCGACGCCGCGATGGCGGCGCTGGCGGCGAGCCTGGCCGCGCTTGCCGCGACGCGCGCGCCCTTGGCCGAGCGCTCGGGGATGCGGGACACGCTGCGCCAGATCGGCTCGACACTCGGCCTTGCGGAGAATCGACCGGCGGCGCTGCAGAGCGCCGAGCGCGAGCTCGCCGCGCAGGTGGACCGGCAGACGCGCGACAGCACCGAGGCGCTGATCCGGCTGCACGGCCTGGACGGGCGTGCCGGCGGCCTGGTGCTGGAGCGCCTGGCCGAGCAGTTGCAGTGGCGCCAGCGCGTCGGCGAAGGCTCGGCAGCGCTGCTGGGCGGGCTCGTGAGCGGGGCCGCCACCGGCCTTGCCGCCGACGTTGCCAGCGGCGGCCTGACCCTGGGCGGCGGCATGATCGCCGGCGGCGTGCTCGGGGCGCTCGGCGCCGCAGGCCTGGCGCGCGGGCTCAACGTCGTGCGCGGCACCGATCGCGGCTTCGTCGCCCTGGCGCCCGCGGCCATGCAGGAACTGACGCGTGCGGCCTTGCTGCGCTACCTCGCGGTGGCGCACTTCGGTCGCGGTCGTGGTCAGTGGCGCGACGGCGAAGCGCCGCCGCACTGGGGCGAGGCGGTGCGGCAGGCGCTGGCAGCGCGGTCCGAGGCGCTCGATGGGCTCTGGCAGGGGCGCAGCCAGGCCTTCGACAACCCCGGCGAGGCCGAACGTCTGCGGACCGCGCTGCAGCCGCTGCTGGCGCGCAGCGCCGAGGACACGCTGGCGCGGCTCTACCCCGACGCCTGGAACGAAGGCAAACCGGGGGCGAGCCCATGAAGATCCTCATCCTGGGCGCCGGCCGCGTCGGCGAGAGCGTGGCCGAGAACCTGGTCTCCGAGCGCAACGACATCACCGTCGTCGACACCGATCCGCTGCGCCTGCGCGAGCTGCAGGACCGGCTCGACCTGCGCGGCGTCGTCGGCAACGGCATCCAGCCCAGCGTGCTGCGCGAGGCCGGCGCCGAGGACAGCGACATGCTCATCGCCTGCGCGCCGCTGGACGAGACCAACCTCGTCGTCTGCAAGATCGCGCACGAGGTCTTCGGCGTGCCGACGACGATCGCGCGCCTGCGCAGCCCCGAGTTCGACGAAGGCGCCGAGATGCTCGGCAAGTCCGGCTTCGCGGTCGATCATGTCATCCACCCCGAGCAAAGCGTCACCACCTACGTGCGCAAGCTCATCGAGTATCCCGAGGCGCTGCAGGTGCTCGAGTTCGCAGGCGGCCTGGTGAGCCTGATCGCGGTGCGCGCGGTGGCCGGCGGACCGCTCGTGGGGCACACGCTGGCCGAGGCGCCGACGCTCGCCCCTGGCGTGGAGATGCGCATCGTCGCCATCTACCGCCAGGACAAGCCGCTGCCGCGCATCGGCGGGC
Organism: Burkholderiales bacterium; assembly: GCA_026932235.1. Lineage (GTDB taxonomy): Bacteria > Pseudomonadota > Gammaproteobacteria > Burkholderiales > Burkholderiaceae_C > Rubrivivax. The sequence goes on along the minus strand of JAIXKR010000102.1, from coordinate 18,885 downwards.
GCACGCGCGTGGAGGCCGGCGACGAGCTCTTCGTGCTCGCCGCCACCGAGCACATCCGCACCGTGCTCGGCGCCCTGCGCAAGATGGACCGCGCGGTCAAGCGCGTGATGGTCGCCGGCGGCGGGCGCATCGGGCTGCGCCTTGCGCGCGAGCTGCACGGACGCTACCAGGTCAAGCTCATCGAGGAGCGGCAGGACCGCTGCGAATACCTCGCGGCGCAGCTTCCGGCGGACGTGCTCGTGCTGCACGGCGACAGCACCGACGAGGACCTGCTGACCGCCGAGAACGTGCAGGACATGGATCTCTTCGTCGCCATGACCAGCGACGACGAGGACAACATCATGTCCTGCCTGCTCGCCAAGCGCCTGGGCGTGCGGCGCGTTCTCGCCCTGATCAACCGCCGCGCCTACGCCGACCTGGTGCAGGGCACGCAGATCGACATCGCGCTCGCCCCCGCACAGGCGGTCATCGGCGAACTGCTGGCCTTCGTGCGCCGCGGCGACGTCGAGGCCGTGCACAGCCTGCGCCGCGGCGCCGCCGAGGCGCTGGAGGGCATCGTGCGCGGCGACGCCAAGACCAGCCGCATGGCCGGCCGGCGCATCGACGAGATCGCGCTTCCCGAAGGTGCCCACATCGGTGCGCTCGTGCGCGGCCTGCACCTGCAGGACGGCAGCGCCGTCGAGCCCGAGTTCGCCAGGCCGCGCGTCATCGTCGCCCACCACGACACCGTGGTGCAGCCCAACGACCACGTCATCGTCTTCGTGCCGCGCAAGCGCATGATCCGCCAGGTCGAGAAGCTGTTCCAGGTCGGCGCCACCTTCCTCTTCTGAACATGGGCGCGCTGGCCGTCGTCGCCATGGTCGGCCGCCTGGTCGTGATGTTCGCGCTGCTCATGGGCGTGCCCCTGGCGTTTGCCGCCGGCGACGACGCCGCGCGCGCACCCTTCGTCACCGCGGCGGCGGTCACGCTCGTCTGCGGCCTGGCGATGAGTCTGGCGACGCGGCGCTTCCGCCGCGAGCTGCAGCCGCGCGATGGCTTCCTCCTCGTCGGCCTCACCTGGATGCTGCTGCCGCTCTTCGGCGCGCTGCCGCTGCTGCTGGCGCTGCCGCAGCTGGGTTTCACGGAGGCCTACTTCGAGGCCATGTCGGGCTTCACGACCACCGGCGCAACCGTGCTCTCGGGACTGGATGCGCTGCCGACGGCCGTCAACGTCTGGCGCTGCCTGCTGTCGCTGGTCGGCGGGCTCGGGATCATCATCCTGGCGGTGGCGATCCTGCCGCTGCTGGGCGTGGGCGGCAATCAGCTCGTGAAGACCGAGATGACCGGCCCGATGAAGGACCAGAAGCTCACGCCACGCATCGCCGACACGGCGCGCGCGGTCTGGGTCATCTACGCCGCCATCGCCATGGCCTGCACGCTCGCCTACCAGATGGCCGGAATGAGCTGGAGCGACGCCTTCATGCACATGTGCACGACGGTGAGCCTGAGCGGATTCTCCAGCCACGACGACAGCTTCGGCTACTGGAATTCGCCCGCGATCGAGGCGGTCGCGATCGGCTTCATGACGCTCTCCGGAATCAACCTGGTGCTCTACTTCGCCGCCTGGCGCGCGCGCTCGCCGGCACCGGTCTGGCGCAACTCCGAGGCACGCGCCTACCTCGGCGTCCTGCTCGCCGCGGTGGCGCTGCTCAGCGTCTACCTCTGGGCACAGGGGCAAGCGCCCTCGCTGCCGGCGGCGCTGCGGCTGGCGGGATTCCACGTCGTGTCGGTGGCCACGACCACGGGCTACACGACCGGGGACTACGCCCAATGGCCGGCCTTCGCGCCGTTGCTGATGATCCTGCTGGGATGCTTCGCCACCTGTGCCGGCAGCACCGGCGGCGGCATGAAGATGGTGCGCGTGCTGCTGCTGCTCAAGCTCTCGCGGCGCGAGCTGCTGCGCATCCTGCACCCGAGCGCGGTGACGCCGGTGGTGCTGGGCGCAACGGTGGTGAGCGAGCGCGTGATGCACAGCGTCGTCGCCTACATGATGATGTACGGCGCCTGCCTGGTCGTGCTCACGCTGGCCATGCTCTTCAGCGGGCTGGACCCGGTGAGCGCCTTCACCGCCGTGCTCGCCTGCCTGAACAACATCGGCCCGGGCCTGGGCGAGGTCGGCCCCGCGCTCAACTACGGCGGCCTGAGCGGCTTGCAGCTCTGGATCTGCACGGCGGCCATGGTGCTCGGGCGACTCGAGCTCCTGGCGGTGCTGGTGCTGCTGACGCCGGCCTTCTGGCGCAAGTAGGACGCGCCGGCGTCGGCGCTACACCACGCTGTCCCAGGGCGCGCTCAGGCGCACGGCGCCGTTGACGATGCCCACCATCGAGTAGGTCTGCGGGAAGTTGCCCCAGAGCTCGCGCGTGGCCGGGGCGGTGTCCTCGCTGAGCAGGCCGACGTGGTTGCGGGTGGCCAGCAGCGTCTCGAAGGCTTCGCGCGCCTGCTCGGGGCGGCCGATGCGCGCGAGCGCGTCGACGAGCCAGAAGGAGCAGACGTTGAAGGCGACCTCGGGGCGGCCGAAGTCGTCGGCCTCCTCGTAGCGGCGCAGGTAGGGGCCGTCGCTGAGGTGGGTGATGAGCGCGTCCACCGTGCGCACGAAGCGCGGGTCCTGCGCCGGCAGGAAGCCGACCTCGGCCATGAGCAGCACGCTGGCGTCCAGGTACTCGCCGTCCAGGCTCTCGACGAAGGCGCCGCGGCGCTCGCTCCAGGCGCGTGCGAGGATGAGCTCGCGCACCACCTGTGCGCGCTCGCGCCAGTGCTGCGCGCGCGCCAGCAGCCCGAGCGCCGCGGCCATGCGCGCGAGGCGGTCGCACGCGGCCCAGCACATCAGCACCGACGAGGTGTGCACGCGCGCGCGCGTGCGCAGCTCCCAGATGCCGGCGTCGGGCTGGTCGTGCAGCGCCCAGGCGCGCTCGCCCATGACCTCGAGCGCGGCGAAGTCGCCGGCGCTGCCGCGGTTGAAGAGGCGCTGGTCGTGGAAGGCCTGCGACGCGCCGAGCACGATGCTGCCGTAGACGTCGTGCTGGAAGTGCTCGGCGGCCTGGTTGCCCACGCGCACGGGGCCCATGCCCCGGTAGCCCGCGGCGGCGGTGATGATCGACTCGGGCAGGTCGGCCTCGAGGCCAACCCCGAACAGCGGCTGCACGTGGCCGTTCTCCGCGCCGCGCACGACGTTGTAGAGCCAGCGCAGGTAGCCCTCCATCGTGCTCATCTCGGCCAGGCTGTTGAGCGCGCGCACGACGAAGAAGGCGTCGCGCAGCCAGCAGTAGCGGTAGTCCCAGGTGCGGCCGCTGTGCGGCGCCTCGGGAATGCTGGTGGTGAGCGCGGCGACGATGGCGCCGGTGTCCTCGACCTGGCAGAGCTTGAGCGTGATCGCCGCGCGGATCACCGCCTCCTGCCACTGCAGTGGCAGCGCCAGCCGCCGCGTCCAGCGCCGCCAGTGCGCCACCGTGCGCTCGTCGAAGTCGCGCGCGGTGTCGTCTACGGCGCCGGTGAGCGTCTCGTCGGGCCCGAGCAGGAAGGACAGCGGCGTGCGCAGCTGGAACCAGGTGGACTCGCCGACGTAGGTGATGGGGGCGCTCGTGTTCAGGCGCAGCGTGCAGTGCGGCAGCACGTAGCGCAGGTGGTGGCTGCCGCGCGTCACCTGCGCCGGGCTCGCGCCCCAGTCGCCCTGCGGCTGCAGCAGGATGCGGATTCGTGGGCAGCCGCTGATCGGGCGCACGCGCCGCACGAGCTGCGCGGGGCGGAACATGCGATCGTGCATCGTGAAACGCGGCGCGAAGTCGCGCAGCTCGATGCCCTGCCCCGCCGCGTCCCACAGCCGCGTCACCAGCACCGCGGTGTTGGCCTCGTAGAACTGCTCGCAGCGCACGAGGCCCTCGAGTTCGATCGTGAAGGCCCCGGCGTGCGGCAGGCCGTCGGCGCTGTGCATGAGCGCGTCGAAGACGGGCGTGCTGTCGACGCGTGGCAGGCAGCACCAGACGATCCGCCCGATGCGGTCGACGAGCGCGCCGACGCCGCAGTTGCCGATCACGGCCAGGTCCAGCGACGGGCTGGCATCCTCCGGGCGGGCCGCGGGGGGAACGACGGGCGCGGGAGAAGCGGCGGGTTTCGTCAAGAGGCCTCCTCGGGTGGCGGGTGCGGCATGTTATACATTTGTGCCCATGTATTTCGCCTTCGATACCCCTGGCCGCGCATGGCGCTGAGTTCGCTGCGCCTGCAGCTGCGCTTCCTGTTGCCGCTCACGGTGACGCTGGTCCTGGCCGCCATGCTGGCCGTGCCGCTGCTGGACCAGGTGACACTGCGCTGGTTCAGCCGCGACCTCAACAGCCGCGGCATGCTGGTCGCCGGCGCGCTCACGGACGCGGTCGCCGAAGCGCTGCAGACGCACCGCACCGAGCGCCTGCGTCCGCTGTTCGAGCGTGCGACGCAGGACGAGCGCATGTACGCCATCGGCCTGTGCAGCCCCAGCGGCGAGCTGCTTCAGCACACGCAACGCTTCCCGCCGGAGCTGAGCTGCCGCCACGCGCTCGACGTCGCCCAGCAGGGCGAGCCACAGCTCGCGCTCGCCGGCGGCAGCGTGCACGTCGGCGTCCACGAGGTCATGGGGCTGCCGCCGCCACCGGCGGCGCCCGTCGCGCCGGCCTTGCCCGAAGGCGGCATCACCAGCGGTGACGTGGTGCCGCTGCCCGCCCCGCCGGCCAACCCGGCGGCTGCGGCGGCGTCGCCGCCGCAGCCCGTGCTCGTGGGCCGGCTGCTGATGCTGCACGACCTGAGCTTCATCGACCGCCGCAGCCAGGACACGCGCCGCTATCTGATCGGCTTCATCGCCGTGCTGGGCCTGGCGATCGCGCTCATCACGGTGGCGGTGGCGCAGCTGAGCTGGCGCGGCTGGGTCAAGGGCGCGCGCGCGCTGATGCGCGGCGAGGGGGTGCTGGCGCCGTTCGCGCCGGTGCCGGAGCTGGCGCCGCTGGCGAGCGAGCTGCGCAGCCGCCTGCGCGACCTCGAGGACGAGTACCGGCGCGCGCAAGGGCCCGAGGCCGAATGGACCGCCGAACGCCTGCGCAGCCTGCTGCGCACGCGGCTCTCCGGCGACCAGGTCATCGTCGTCAGCAATCGCGAGCCCTACATCCACGTGCATGGCGATGACGGCATCGTCGTCAAGCGTCCGGCCAGCGGCCTGGTGACGGCCGTCGAACCGGTGATGCGCGCCTGCTCGGGCACCTGGATCGCGCACGGCAGCGGGGACGCCGACCGCGAAGTCGTCGATGCGGGCGATCGCGTCGCCGTGCCGCCGGGGCAGAAGGACTACTGGCTGCGCCGCATCTGGCTCACGCCGGAAGAGGAGCAGGGCTACTACTACGGCTTCGCCAACGAGGGCATGTGGCCGCTGTGCCACGTCGCGCATGTGCGCCCGGTGTTCCGCGAGTCCGATTGGGAGGCCTACCGCACCGTCAACCAGCGCTTTGCCGACGCCGTCGTCGCCGAGGCGCGGCGCGAGGACCCGGTGGTGCTGGTGCAGGACTATCACTTCGCGCTGCTGCCGGCGATGGTGCGCGAGCAGCTGCCCGAAGCCACCATCCTGACCTTCTGGCACATCCCCTGGCCCAACCCCGAGAGCTTCGGCATCTGCCCGTGGCGGCGCGAGATCCTGCAGGGCATGCTGGGCAGCACCATCCTCGGCTTTCACACGCGCTACCACTGCAAGAACTTCATCGAGACGGTCGATCGCTACCTCGAGGCGCGCATCGAGCACGAGCACTCGATCATCGCGCACCAGGACAAGGAGACGCTGGTCGAGAGCTACCCGATCTCGATCGCCTGGCCCGACGACGCCGCGGCCGCATGGCCCGCGGTGGCCGAGTGCCGCCGGCGCGTCTTCGAGCGCCTGGCGCTGCCCGAGAATGCGGTGCTGGCGGTCGGGGTCGACCGTTTCGACTACACCAAGGGCATCCTCGAACGGCTGAACGCGGTCGAACGCCTGCTCGAGAAGCAGCCCGAGATGGCCGGCCGCTTCGTCTTCGTGCAAGTCGCGGCCCCCACGCGCGCCGCGCTCGACGAGTACCAGAGCTTCCAGCAGCGCGTGCAGCTGACCGCTGCGCGCATCAACACCCGCTTCGGCAGCGCCGCCTGCCAACCGGTGCACCTGCTGGCGCGGCACCACGAGCCGGACGCCGTCAACGAACTCTTCCGCGCCGCCGACATCTGCGTCGTCACCAGCCTGCACGACGGCATGAACCTGGTGGCCAAGGAATTCGTCGCCGCGCGCGACGACCTGGCGGGCGTACTCGTGCTCAGCCGCTTCGCCGGCGCCTCGCGCGAGCTGACCGAGGCGCTGATCGTCAACCCCTACCACGTCGAGGAGACGGCCGACGCCCTGTACCGCGCCGCCACCATGCCCGCGGCGGAGCAGCGCGAGCGCATGGCCAGCCTGCGCAGCACGGTGCGCGAGTTCAACGTCTACCGCTGGGCCGGACGCATGCTCGCCGACGCCGGGCGCTCGCGCCTGCGCGCGCGCATCGAGGCGCGCGTGCGCCGCTTCCAGGAGGACGGCTAGGTGGCCGCGCGCGAGGGCAGCGGCGAGTCCGCCCGGCGGCCGCACATCTTCAGCGCCGAGGGCCAGGCGGCGCTGACGCAGCTGCTGCAGCAGCGCGCGCTGCTGGCCTTCGACTTCGACGGGACGCTCGCGCCCATCGTCACGCAGCCGGCGCAGGCGCGGCTGTCGCAGGCGGTCGCGGCACGCCTGGCGGCGCTGGCCACACGGCTGCCGGTGGCGGTGATCAGCGGGCGCTCGCTGGCCGACCTGCGCCAGCGCCTGGGATTCACGCCGACCTACCTCGTCGGCAACCACGGCGCCGAGCACGCCGACGATGCCGAGGCCACACGCGCCTGGCACGCGGCCCTCGACCCGCTGCGCGCGCATCTGCAGGGACAGCAGCAGCGGCTGCTCGCCGCCGGCGTGGGCATCGAGGACAAGGGCCTCTCGCTCGCGCTGCACCACCGGCTCGCGGCCTCGGAAGGCGCCGCGCTGGCGGCGATCGACGCCGCGCTCGAAGGCCGGCCGCCGGGCATCGACGTCTTCGCCGGCAAGCGCGTCGTCAACCTCGTGGCCAGCGGCTGTCCCGACAAGGCCGACGCCATGCTCCAACTCGTTGCCCGTGCCGAGGCCGAGACCGCCCTCTTTGCCGGCGACGACGTCAACGACGAGCCCGTTTTCGCCCGTGCCCCCGCGCACTGGCTGACGCTGCGCGTCGGCCGCGATGCCGCCTCGCGCGCACGCTTTTACCTCGACAGCCCGACCGAGATGGCGATGCTGCTGGAGCGCATGCGCCAGCGTCTCGAACAGGGCGCAGCATGAGCCCGCCCCCGGCTGCCGCCGACGCCGGCCGGGCCGACACGCCCGCGGCCACCCAGGCGCGCGTGATGCGCCAGTTCCGGCAGATACTGAACCTCGTGCGCGCGCACTTCCAGCAGGTCGAGAAGCAGGCCGGCCTCGGCGGCGCCCAGGTGTGGGCATTGGCGCTGCTGCGCGATACGCCGGGAATCGGCGTCACCGAACTGGCGCGGCGCATGGACATCCACCAGAGCACCGCCAGCAACCTCGTGCGCGCCCTCACGCAAGCCGGACTCGTGCGCGCCGAGCGCAAGGGCAGCGACCGCCGCACCGTGCAACTGCACCCGCGGGCCGCCGGGCTGCGCCGGCTCGAGCGCGCCTCGGGACCGTTCGCAGGCCTGCTGCCGCAGGCGCTGCAAGCCCTGGACCCGGCGCTGCTGAAGCGGCTGGAGGCCGACCTCGGCGTGCTGCTGGCGGCGCTGCAAACCGACGCGCGCAGCGCACGCATGCCTTTGGCAGTGATCTCGATGTCCGACGTCGCGGACGAGAACGATTTTCATTCGTGATATTCTTCCCGGCCTTGCGCGTAGCGACGCCCGATCCACCATGAGCCGACGACTGTTCCTCTCCCAACTCGGCGCCAGCCTCGGCGTCGCCGCGTGGCCGTTGCTGGCGCAGGCGCAAGCGGCGGAACGCCCGCTGCGCGTGGGTGGCGGTTGGTTCATGAACGAGCGCGAATACCAGATCGGCGCGCTCACCATCGACTGGGCCGCGGGCCAGGTGCGGACCGAGTTCGCCATCACCCTGCCCACGCTGCCGCACGCCATCGTTCCGGAATCCGACGGCGGCTTCCTCGCCGTCGCCACGCGTCCGGGGACCTGGATCGTTCGCGCCGACCGTCAAGGCAAGCTCGTGAATCGCCTCGAAAGCGCCGACGAGGGTGACGCCCGCACATTCGACGGCCACGTCATCGCCAGTCTCGACGGCCAGTGGCTCTACACCGGCGAGACCGACCGCAAGACCGGCCAGGGCTGGGTCAGCGTGCGCGACGTGCGCAACCTGCGCAAGGTTGCCGAGCACCGCACGCACGGCATCGACCCGCATCAAATCCTCGTCGACCGCCGCGGCCGTCTCGTCGTCGCCAACGGCGGCATTCCGCGCACGCCCACCGGCCTCAAGCGCGATCTCGACCAGATGAACCCGACGATCGTGCACATGGACGCGGCCAGCGGCGAGAAGCTCGGCGAGTGGTCCCTGCCCGACGCCCGCCTGAGCCCGCACCACATCGCCTGGAGCCGTCCGCTGCGCGCCGGGGACGAGCCGCTGCTGGGAATCGGCCTGCAGGCCGAGCACGACGAACCGGCGCACCGTCGCGACGCGCCGCTGCTCGCCGTGTGGGACGGCAAGATCCTGTCCATCCCCTCGCGCCAGGTCGTCGACGGCTACGCCGGCGACGTCGCCCCCGGCCCCAACGGCGGCTTCGTGCTCACCGCCCAGAAGGCCAACCGCATCGTGCTGTGGCAGCCGCACAAGGCCGACGAGTTCCTCACCATCGGCAAGGTGCAGAACCCCTGCGGCCTGTGGCCGCTGGCCGACGCCCCGGGCGTTGCCATCGGCGGCGGCCTGGGCCTGGCGCGCTGGCACCCCAGCGAACCGGCGCAGATGCTGCGCTGGCCGCAAGGCATGGCCGCCGGCAACCACTGGGCGCTGCTGGCCTGAAGAGGCGCGCGGCCGGCGGCACCGGCCGCGCCGGCCTCACATCCCGAAGGTCCTCTTCAGAAAGCCGACCACCGCCGCCGCGGCCTGGTCGCGAGCCGTGGTGTCGCCCTGCACCGTCGCGCCGGTGTCGCGGCAGGCCGCCAGCGCGCTCCTGTAGGCCTGGCCTTCGAGGCGCCCGCCGGTGTTGCGGTCGAAGGCGCGAAAACCGTCGAGGTCTACCTCGATCGGACAGTCGGCGCGCGTCTTGGTGACGCTCGCAAGCCTGCGCCGCCGAGTGTCGTCGTCGTCGAACTTGTGCTGTGCGCCGTCGATCACGGCGAAGTCCACCGGCGTGCCCGCGGCGCGGATCTTCCCCGCGTAGTCCTGACACGGCGCCATGGGCGCATAGTCGTCGGCGCTGCCGTGCACGAACAGCATCGGCGCCTTCGAGAACACGCCCGGCCGCACGACGAGGCGGAAGATGCCGCTGCAGCCGCCGGCATACATCGGCACGATGGCCGCGTACTGCAGACCATCCGGCAGCTTCTGCGCCGCGATGATGGGTTCGACCGCGCTGCGCAGCACGGCGGTGCCGCCGCGCGAGACACCCATGGCCGCGATGCGCCGGGCGTCGATGCGCGGATGCGTGGCGAGCAGCTTCAGCGCGGCGAAGCTGTCGGCGACGTCGGCGGCAAACGGCACTTGCGACTGGTCCTCGGCCGTGCTGCGCACACCACGCGGGCCGAACATGTCGAGCACGAAGACGGCGATGCCGGCGGCGTTGAACTGCCGCGGCCAGTAGTCGAGCTCGGCCGCATAGACGCCGCCCGAGCCGTGCACCAGCACCACCGCCGGCACCTTGCCGCCGCCCGGCGGCAGGAACAGGTGGCCGACGATGTGGACCGCGCTCGCGCCACCGTCACCGCGCATCAGATCGCCGAGCGTCTTCGGCGTCCAGCTCGCAAAGGCGTAGACGCCGTCGCCCGGCGCGTCAGCAAAGCTGCTCACCGGCGTCGGCTGCGCAAGTGCGCCAGATGCCCCCAGCACGGCGAACAGCCAGACCAGGGACCATCGGCAAGCTGCGCGCATCACGGCCCGCGAAGTCCTCATGCGTTTGCTCCCGCGCCAAGAAAGGACGAAATCCTAGCCGACCGGAGGCAGATCGCCCGGCGGCCGGCACGTGCCGGGGCCGGTGCCAGCGCCGTCGCCGCGTCAGCGCTTCTTCGCGCGCGGGTGCGCGGCGTCGTAGGCGCGCGCCAGGTGCTGGAAGTCCAGCCGCGTGTAGACCTGCGTGGTCTGGATGCTGGCGTGGCCGAGCAGCTCCTGCACCGCGCGCAGGTCGCCGCTGGACTGCAGCAGGTGCGAGGCGAAGCTGTGGCGCAGCATGTGCGGATGCACGGGCGTGGGCAGGCCGGCGTGCTGCGCCAGCGCGCGCAGCCGCGCGCGCAGCGGGTTGGGCGAGAGGCGCGTGCCGCGCCGGCTGACGAAGAGCGCGGGCTCGTCCGCGCGCGCCAGCCGCGGACGAGCCCGCAGCCAGGCCTGCAGCGCCTGCAGTGCGGCTGCGCCGACGGGAACGCTGCGGCGCTTGCCGCCTTTGCCGAGCACGTGCGCGCTGGCGTCGGCGACGTCGATCCAGCCGCGCGCCGTCGTCGACGCCTGCACGTCCAGACCGAGCAGTTCACCCACACGCAGGCCGCAGCCGTAGAGGAGCTCGACGATCGCGTGGTCGCGCGCGCGCAATTCCGCTGCGCCTTCGGCAGGCTCGCTCTCGTGCTCGGCCAGCGCCACCGCCTGCTCCACCGGCAGTGCCGCCGGCAAGGGCTTCCCCGCCCTGGGTGCGCGCACTGCCAGCGCCGGGTTGTGCGCCACGCGACCGTCACGCCCCCACCAGCGATACAGCCCGCGCCAGGCGGAAAGGCTGATGGCGATGCTGCGCGCGCCCAGACCCTGGTGGCGCAGCGCGGCGACCCAGCCGCGGAGGTGATGCACCTGCGCCTGCGGCAGCGCCACGCCTTCGGCAGCAGACAGTCGCTGCAGGCGCACCAGCGCGTCGCGATACATCGCGAGCGTGCGCGCGGCCAGCCGCCTCTCGACCTGCAGATGCTGCAGGCAGCGCTGCAGTTCGTCGTCCAGCGGTTCGTGCGCGAGCGGCCGCTCCGCCGCCGGCTTCATCGCCCCGCCTTCAGCCGCGCTCCGGGCGCAGGCGCGAGAGCGCGGCGCTGGCGAGCTCGCCGATGCGCGTCAGGAACTCGGTTCCCATGTCGGCCTGGTAGCGCGTCGGATCGGGAGATCCGAGCACCAGCAGGCCGAACACCGCGTCCTCGCTGCCCTCGCGCAAGGGAATGAGGGCGAGCGACGCCACCGCCGCCGGGTCCGGCAGCCAGGACACCGCCTCGAAGCCGGCGTTGACGCCGCAATAGGGGAGCGCCAGGCTGCCGGCGAAGCTGCGCGCGTCGTCGCTCACCGCGCGCGCGAAGTCGGCCCCGGCATGCGCGGCCTGAACGTCCCAGAGGCGCAGTGCCGCCTGCGGCACCATGAACTCGTGGCGCAGTTCGCGCAGCGCGACCTGCGGCAGCGCACCGGCGTCGGCGGTCATGAAGAGCGCCAAGGTCCAGCGCTGCAGGCGGTCGGCAAGCGCGAGGTTCTCCTGGCCGTGGCGCAGCATCTCGATGATCTTGCGCTCGAGGCCCTTGATGCGCTCGCGCAGCATTTCCATCTGCCGCTCCTGCAGCGAGACCGCGCGCTGCCCGTGCGGGCTCGTGAGCTGCACGCTGCCGAGCAGCTCGGCGTGGCGCTCGAAGAAGCCCGGCGTGTTCGCCAGGTACTCGGCGATGTCGCCCTCGGTGATGCCTTGCACGCCGGTGGTCGGATTCACAGTTCGATCTCCCCTTCGAAGACGGTTTCGGCAGCGCCCGTCATGCGCACGTGGTCGAGCTCGCCGCCGGCCCACTCGATCGTGAGGCGGCCACCGCGCACGCGCACGTCGACCTGGGCGTCGAGCAGACCCTGGCGGATGCCGGCGACGACGGCGGCGCAGGCGCCGGTGCCGCAGGCCAGCGTCTCGCCGGCGTCGCGCTCGTAGACGCGCAGCGCGATCTCGCGCCGCCCGATGATCTGCATGAAGCCGACGTTGACCTTGCGCGGAAAGCGCGCATGGCGCTCGATGCGCGGCCCCAGTTCGGCCACGGGCGCGCTGGTGGCGTCCTCGACGCGCAGCACGGCATGCGGGTTGCCCATCGAGAGCACGGCGGCCTCCAGCGTGCGGCCCTGCACCTCCAGCGGCCACAGCGGCAGCGCGCCCTGCACGCGCGGCTGCAGCCCGGCGGCGTCGAAAGGCACGTTCGCAGGCGCGAACACCGGCACGTTCATGTCCACCGCGACGCGGCCGTCGGCCTGCATCTGCAGCTCGATGCGGTTGTTCACGGTGGCCACGCGCAGCACGGGCTTGTCCGACAGCCCGTGCTCGTGCACGAAGCGCACGAAGCAGCGCGCGCCGTTGCCGCAGTGCTCGACCTCGGCACCGCTGGCGGCGTTGAAGATGCGGTAGCGGAAGTCGATGCCCTCCTCGCGCTCGTCGGCGTTGGGCGCCTCGACGACGAGGATCTGGTCGGCGCCGACGCCGAAGCGCCGGTCGCCCAGGCGCTGCACCTGGTCGGGTGTCAGGCGCAGCGGCGCGCGCGTGGCGTCGAGCACGACGAAGTCGTTGCCCGTTCCCTGCATCTTCGTGAAGCGCAGCCGCATGGCGGCGATTATCGGGCGCGCCTCAGCGGTAGACCGAAGGCTGCCCCGGGGGGCGCGTCTTGAAGCGCTTGTGCACCCACAGGTACTGCCCCGGGCAGCGGCGCACTTCCTGCTCGATCCAGGCGTTCATGCGCGCGGCGTCGGCGAGCGCATCGTCGCCGGGCCAGTCGGTCCAGGGCGCGCCCACGCGCACCACGTAGCCGCGGCCGCCGGGCAGCATCTCGGTGAGCACCGGCTGCACCGCCATCTGCAGCGAGCGCGCCAGGCGCGAGGGTGCCAGCAGCGTCGCCGCGGGCACGCCGAAGAAAGGCACGAAGGCGGCATCGCGCAGGCCGAAGTCCATGTCGGGCAGGTTGAAGAAGATCGTTCCGCGCCTGATCGCGCGCACCAACGGCCCCACACGGTCATGGCGCGAGAACACCTCTCCCTGCCCGAAGCGCGAGCGCCCGCGCAGGATCGCGGCGTCGAAGACGGCGTTGCGCTGGCGCTGGTAGATCGTCGCCACGTTGCGGCGCTGGAAGAGCTGGCTCGCCACGCCCGCCACGTCCATGCCGACGAAGTGCGGCACCAGCCACATCACCGCCTGTCCGGGATGGCGCTCGGCGAAACCGATGTCGCCTTCGACGCGGATCAGGCGGCGCAGGCGCTTGGGGCTTGCGTGCCACAGCAGCCCGCGCTCGAGGAGACTGCGCGCCAGCCAGCGGAAGTGCTCCCGGACGATCTCCCGGCGCTCGGCAACCGGAAGTTCCGGCATGCAGAGCTCGACGTTGCGCAGCGCGACGCCTCGACGCCGGCTCGCGAACCGGTGGAGCAGCCGCCCCAGGCCCGAACCGATGGCCGCGAGCAGCGGCAAGGGCAGCCAGTGCAGCAACCACACCAGCGCCAGCAGCAGCCGTGCTCCCAGGCGTCCCGCCATCAGGCCCCCTCCGCACGGCGCGGCGTCTTGTAGCGGTGGTAGCCCCACAGGTACTGCCGCGGGCAGCGACGGATCACCGACTCCATCGCGCGGTTGATGACCTGCGCCGCAGTCGCGTCGTCGGCGTCATCGGGCAGCGGCTCGGGCAGTTCACTGGCATGGACGAGGTAGCCACCGCCGCGCGGAAGGCGTTCGGTCCACAGCAGGCCGACGGCTGCCCCGGTCTGCTGCACCAGGCGCGCGGCCAGCGTCATCGTGTAGGCCGGCTGCCCGAAGAACGGAACCCACACGCCCATGCCCTCGGGCGGCACCTGGTCGGGCAGCAGGCCCACGGTCTGGCCCTTCTTCAGCGCGCGCAGCATCTGGCGCACACCGGCCAGCGTCGCCGGCGCGGTGGCCAGGGCGGGACGCGCGCGCGCGGTCTCCTCGAGCTCGCGCAGCAGCCGCTTGCGCGCGGGCCGGTAGAGCACGGTGATCGGCTGCTCGCGCCCGAAGGCCTGCGCATAGGCCTGCGCCGACACCTCGAAACTGCCCAGGTGCGGCGTCAGCAGCACGACGCCGCGCCCGCGGGCCAGCAGCGCCTGCAGCACCTCGCGCCCTTCCCATTGCACCGGGTCGGCAATCGGCTGTTCCTGCGGTCGTAGCCACAGCCGCGGCAACTCGGCGACGAGCCGGCCGGCTTCCGCGATCGACGCGCGCCGATCGGCTGCCGAGACGCCGGCAGCAGCGGCATTCGCACGCAGGCGGCGCCGGTAGCTCGGCGAGGCCGCATAGGTCAGCCAACCAAGCAGCCCGCCCAGCGCGTGCAGAAGCCACAGCGGCCACCCCGAGATCCAGCGCAACAGTGCGAGCATGCTTTCTATAATCGGCGCGTCGCTGAGTTAAAGGACAACTTGCGGGGCGACGGGCGGGGCGAAGGATAACGGTCGCACCGCCGGAGATCGGGGCCGTGCGGTCGCGAGACTCCATCCGCTAAAGCGTTCGCCCAGGTGTTCCCGGCCCGGTCGACGCAGCCGGGATTTTCAAGGAGCACCACCGTGGCGAACGACTTCCTCTTCACCTCCGAATCGGTTTCCGAGGGCCACCCCGACAAGGTCGCCGACCAGATCTCCGACGCCATCCTCGACGCGATCTTCAAGCAAGACCCGCGCTCGCGCGTGGCCGCCGAGACGCTGTGCAACACCGGCCTCGTCGTGCTCGCCGGCGAGATCACGACCGAGGCGCACGTCGATTACATCCAGGTCGCGCGCGACACCATCAAGCGCATCGGTTACGACGACACCGAGTACGGCATCGACTACAAGGGCTGCGCGGTGCTCGTCGCCTACGACAGGCAGAGCAACGACATCGCGCAGGGCGTCGACCACGCCAGCGACGATCACCTCAACACCGGCGCCGGCGACCAGGGCCTCATGTTCGGCTACGCCTGCGACGAGACGCCCGCGCTGATGCCCGCGCCGATCTATTACGCGCACCGCCTCGTCGAGCGCCAGGCGCAGCTGCGCAAGGACGGCCGCATGCCCTACCTGCGCCCCGACGCCAAGAGCCAGGTGACGATGCGCTACCTCGACGGCAAGCCGCACGCGATCGACACCGTCGTGCTCTCCACGCAGCACGCGCCCGAGTGGAGCCTGGGCGACAAGATGAAGCCCGAGTTCGTCGAGGCGGTGGTCGAGGAGATCATCAAGCCGGTGCTGCCGCGCGAGTGGCTCAAGGACACGCGCTACCTCGTCAACCCGACCGGCCGCTTCGTCACCGGCGGCCCGCAGGGGGACTGCGGCCTCACCGGGCGCAAGATCATCGTCGACACCTACGGCGGCGCCTGCCCGCACGGCGGCGGCGCCTTCAGCGGCAAGGACCCGAGCAAGGTCGACCGCTCGGCCGCATACGCCTGCCGCTACGTCGCCAAGAACGTCGTCGCCGCGGGCCTGGCGCGCCAGTGCCAGGTGCAGGTCGCCTACGCCATCGGCGTCGCGCGGCCGATGAACGTCACCGTCTACACCGAAGGCACGGGCAAGATCCCCGACGAGCAGATCGCCCGCCTCGTTGCCGAGCACTTCGACCTGCGCCCCAAGGGCATCATCCAGATGCTGGACCTGTTGCGCCCGATCTACGAGAAGACCGCCGCTTACGGCCACTTCGGCCGCGACGAGCCCGAGTTCAGCTGGGAGCGCACCGACAAGGCCGCCGCCCTGCGCGCCGCCGCCGGCCTGTAAGCACCGCGCTCGGCGCACGGCGCGACTGCGCGCCGCCGGCGGGTCGAATCCGGCTCAGGCTCGAAGCCGCCTGAGCTCGGCCTCCAGCCCATCCGCGAGCGGTTCGAAACAGGTGACCACCGTGCGGTAGACCAAGACGTGGTCGATGGTGTCATAGCCATGAGCCACACGATTGCGCATGGCCACCGCCTTGCTCGCGTCCGGCAGCGCCTGCCCCAGGCAGGGTGAGTCGACAAGCGCGCGGCGACAGGCTTCACCGACGATCTCGACTTGGCGCTCCACGGCCGAGCGCAGGAACTCGTC
This sequence comes from Burkholderiales bacterium, assembly GCA_026932235.1. GTDB lineage: Bacteria > Pseudomonadota > Gammaproteobacteria > Burkholderiales > Burkholderiaceae_C > Rubrivivax. The sequence goes on along the minus strand of JAIXKR010000102.1, from coordinate 2,642 downwards.
GGCACGGTCATCGTCGAGCGTGCGCCCGGCCAGGAAGCGCAGCGCCAGGCGCGCTGCGTACAAGGCATCGTCAAGATGCTTCGGCAGCCGGGCGGACATAGACGTCGCGCCGGCTGGCATCCACCGCCTTGCGCAAGTAGGGGTTGCGTATCGGCTGGTCTGTCATCAAGTCCACCGGCCGCTCGAAAAGGCGTTCGAGCGATTCGGCGAACGCGAAGTAGTGCCGTTCGATCTCGGCCCGCGCCTGGGGCGAGAACGTGACGATGAAGTCGAGATCACTGCGCGCCGGATCGAAGCGTCCGTCCGCCGCCGAACCGAACACCTCCAGGCGCTCGACGCCGTGCGCGCGGCAAAGCTGCACGATCGCGTCGTGGTGGTCGATCAACGGCTGCGCCAGTGCGGGCATGGCGAGATTATCCGTGGCGACCCTGCCTCGCGTCGACGGCTGCGATCGGCTTGAAGCGACGATCACGCACGCTGCCGTGGGGCAATGAACGCGCGCCGCAGGCGCGCCATGAAAGCCCGCCACCGAGAGGCGACACCCGCGCTACGGCATGCGCTACTGCACGCGCTCGGTGAGCACGCGGGCGCGGTAGTCCTGCAGCGGCACGGGCGCGTCGCCGGGCGGCGTCGGCTCCAAGGCCTGCAGGCTCAGGCGCCAGCCATGCATCATGGCGTCGCCGGGCAGATCGCTGCCCGCGGGCGCGGGCAGGCCGATCCACACCGTCTGCACGGGCTGGCCCCGGACGCTGGCCTGCAGTTGCACGCTGGCGTGCCCGGCCCAGACGCACAGCGCGGTGATGGGGCAGCGGCTGTCGCGCACGTCGGTCAAAAGCAAGCTCAGCGCACCGCTGCCCACGGGGACGGCAAGGCCGCTTCGCAGTTCCAGCACATGCCGTGCGCCCAGGGGATCGGCCTCGCTGTCGGACCCATCGCCACCGCCACAGGCGGCCAGCAGCGCGGCAAGCGCGAGGGCGCTGGCCAGGCTTTGTCCTCGTTGCATGAACGTCTCCCCGCGTCTCGAGCGGCCGCCATCGTACGGCCGCGGGCGCCGATGCGGACGCCGCGCTCGATGCCCAGATCGCGCAGCGCCTGCCAGAAGCCGCGCGCGGGTTTGGGCGCCGCCCGCGGCGCGAACTCAGGCGTCGAGCACCCGGTCGCCGTCGACGCGCAGCGCGCCGGCCTGCGCGAGTTCGCCGACGACGCGCTCGAGCCAGGCGCGCGGGCTGTGCACGCCCGAGGGCGGATGGCGCAGCCACAGGCCGTGCAGCAGCGGCGTGCGCTCGCCCCAGGCCAGCAGATCGGCCAGCGGCTGCGCGCCCTCCTCCATCAAGTGGTACTTCACGAGCACCTTGACCGCGTGCTGGGCGTGGCGCGCCGGGTCCTTGCGAAAGCCCTGCAGCCGCGTACGCGCGCGCTCCAGCGCCGCGTCCACGTCGACGAAGGGTCGCCCATGGCCGGGCACGACGAGCTTCACCGGCAGGCGGGCGATGCATTCGAGCACCGCCTGCTGGTCCTCGAAGCCGGGCTCGCCCGCAACCTCCGGGAAGATGACGCCAAAGCCGTTCTCCCACAGCGCGTCGGCCGAGAGCAGCACGCCCCGGGCGCGATCGAAGAGCATGAGCATGTCGGGGTCGTGCCCGGGCGCGGCGACGAGCTCCCAGTCGCGCCCGCCGGCGCGCAGCACCTCGCCGGCGCGGATGAGCGCGTCGTGGCGGAAGGGCGCCATGCGCTGGCCGGTGGCGCGGTAGCTGAGCGCGTCCTCGTCCCACGCCTGCACGGCCGCGGCCAGCCCCGGCGGAATCGCCACCGGCACGCCGAAGGCGCGCTGCAGCGCCGCGTTGCCGCCGCAGTGGTCCGAGTGCAGATGCGTGTTGACGATGCGCGCCAGCGGCCGCCCCGCCAGCGCCAGCGCCACCAGCGCCTGCGTCTGCGCCGCATGATTGACGTGCGAGGTGTCGACCAGCAGCGCGCCGGCCTCGCCCGGCGCGGCGTGGATGAGCACGTTGTTGGCGGAGAGCCAGCCGCGCTCGCAGACGGTGATGCCCGCGAGCGGATCAGTCGATGTGCGCGCCATGGGCCGGGTTCGTCAGCGTCATCGCGCGCATTCTCGCGCGGCACCGCGCTTCAGGGCCTGGGCAGCGCGCGCTGCAGGCTCGCAAGCAACGCGCCCAGCGCCAGCATCGCCGCGCTGGCCACGAAGCCGCGCGCGAGGCCGCCGCTGCCGTCGGCGATCCAGCCGACGACGGTCGGGCCGACGATCTGCCCGGCGGCGAAGACGATGGTGAAGACGGCGATCCCCGCAGGCCAGGCGGCCGGCGCCAAGTTGTGCCGCACGAGCGCCGTCGTCGACGCCACCACCGAGAGGAAGACGCCGCCGAAGAGCGCGCCCGAGGCGTAGACCGCCAGCGGATGCGCGCTGGCCACCGGCAGCACCGTGGCCAGCGCCAGCAGGCCGTTGAGCAGCGCCATCGGCCGCCCGTTGCGATGGCGCTGCAGCAGCCCGGCCCACAGCCACGACGAGGCCAGCACCCCGAGGCCCAGCAGCACGTAGAAGGCGATCACGCCTGCGCCGGAGAGCCCCTGCTCGCGCAGCAGCGTGATGATGAAGGTCATGTAGGCGATGTAGCCGAGGCCGAACA
>JAIXKR010000081.1 GCA_026932235.1 Burkholderiales bacterium | reverse complement strand
GCGGTGGCGCAGACCTTGCCGTCCTCGTTGACGAACTGGCCTTCGGCAAAGGCCGTGCCGCGGCCCAGGCGCAGCACGCGGCCTCGGGCCTCGAAGCGGTCGCCGCGCGCCACGTCAAGGTAGGTCATGGTCAGCGTGATGGTGAAGGTGCGCAGTTCCCGCGCGTCGACCGTCTGGGCTTCGGGCAGCGCCAGCAGACCCGAGATGATCGAATAGCCGAGCGCACCGTCGCACATGTACGAGATGACGCCGCCGTTGAGCACCTTCGCCGCGTCGCCGCCGGCGCCGCCACCGCGCTGCGACGGCGTCGCTTGCGCCAGGCAGATCGTGACCTCGCCGGGCGCGTGCTCCTGAACGCTCAGGCCCTGGGCGCGCATGAAGGCGTCTTCGTTCCAGCCGCGCTTGATGCTGGCGATGACGCCGCGGTTGCGGCTGGTGTCCATGTCCTGCGGCTTTCAAGTGACAGTGAGATCGTCAAACTAACACTTGTTATGTTATCGTGAATGTTGGCGCACACGCCGTGCGGCCGCCCTGAAGGAGCCCGGGAACATGTCCGACCAGCCGCCGGTTCGCCTGGATGTCGACGCCGACGGCATCGCCACGCTGACGCTGAACCGCCCGGAGCAGCTCAACGCCTTCGACCTGAAGATGATCGAAGCCTGGCGTGCCGCGCTCGAAGCGGCCGAGGCCGACGAGCGTGTCAAGGTGGTCGTGGTCACCGGCGCCGGCCGCGCCTTCTGCGCCGGCGGCGACTTCGAGGAGATGGCCAAGTTCAGCGAGATGAACAGCCTGGACCGCAAGAACTTCCTCTACCGCAACGTGCACCGCATCCCGCTGGCGCTGGAGCGCATGGACAAGCCGGTCATCGCCGCCATCAACGGCGCGGCGCGCGGCGCCGGCCTGGACATGGCGCTGATGTGCGACATGCGCTTCATGGCGCAGACGGCCACGCTCGCCGAGACCTACATCAACATCGGCCTCATCGCCGGCGATGCCGGCTCGTGGTTCCTGCCGCGCCTGATCGGCACGGCGCGCGCGCTCGAGCTGTTCTGGTCGGGTCGCGTGGTCGGCGCCGAGGAGGCCGAGCGCATCGGCATGGTCAACCGCAGCGTACCCGACGCCGACCTGCTGAAGGTGACCTACGAATTTGCGCGCACCATCGCCTCTAAGCCGCAGCAGGCGGTGCGCTTCTTCCGCCGCGCCGTCTACCAGAGCCAGACCATGGGGCTGGGCGCGCACCTGGACATGGTGTCTTCGCACATGGCCGTGCTGGAAGACCTGCCCGAGCACCGCGACGGCATTGCCGCGTTCCGCAACCGCGCGCGCGGCAAATCCTAGGCGCAGGCGCAGCGCCATCAATCCCTTGGCCGGCATGGCGGGCATTCTCGAAGGCATCACGGTCGTCGACCTGTCGCGGCTGATCGCCGGGCCGTACTCGACCATGGCTCTGGCGGACCTGGGCGCACGCGTGATCAAGGTCGAGGCCCTGGCGGGTGAGGAAGGCCGCCACCTCGGACCGCCGTTCTACGACGCATCCAGCGTCACCTTCATGTCCTGCAACCGCGGCAAGGAGTCGCTGGCGCTAGACCTGCGCAAGCCGGCCGGGCGCGACATCCTCGACCGCCTGATCCGGCGCTCGCAGGTCGTGGTGCACAACTTCAGGCCCGACTTTGCCGAAAAGTACGCCCTGACCTACGACGACGTGCGCGCGCTGCAGCCAGAGGTGATCTACGCCGCCGTCACGGCCTTCGGCGAGCAGGGCGCTTACCGGCTTCGCCCGGCGGTGGACAGCGTGGTGCAGGGCATGGCAGGTGGCTTCTATGCCAGCGGCGACGAGGGCGACGACCCCATCCGCATGGGCATCCCGCTGGTCGACGTGGCCTGCGGCATGTGCGGAGCCTTCGGCATCCTGGCCGCGCTGTTGCACTGGCGCCAGACCGGCCGCGGCCAGCAGGTCGAGACGGTGCTCGTCGACACCATGTTCAACCTGATGGCCGCCAAGGTGGCCGAGCAGGCTGTCGAACAGCGCGAGCCGGCACGTGCCGTGAACCTGCCGATCGCCGCGCCCAGCCGCCACTTCCGCGCCGGCGACGGCCAGTGGTTCAGTGTCTCCGTGATCAGCGACGGTGCCTTCGCCCGCTTCTGCGACGCCATCGGCCGCCGCGATTGGGTGAGCGACCCGCGCTACGCCAGCAACGCCGGCCGCGTGGCCCACCGGCCCGTGATGGCGGCCGAACTGGCGGTGATCTTCGCTACGCAACCGGCAGCGCACTGGCTGTCCGCGTTCGCCGACGCCGACATTCCCAGCGGGCCGGTGAACACCGTCTCGCAGGCCATGGCCGACCCTCACCTGGCTGCCCGCTTTGCGGTGCACCCGGCATTGCCCGGCCTGCCGTTGATCCCGTTTCCGGCGCACCTGGGGCAGGGCATGCTGAGCCCCGACCGGATGGCGCCGCCGCCGCGTGCCGGCCAGCACAGCGCCGCGCTGCTGCACGAATTGGGTTGTGATGCTGCCGAAGTGCAGCGCCTGGTGCGCGAGCGTGTCGTCCGCCAGGCCGAACCAATGCCGTGAGAGCCCGAGCATGAATCCACTCGACACCGCCGACGTGATCTGGCGCCCGTCTGCGCAGCGCGTGGAGCGCGCCCGCATCACCGACTACATGCGCTGGCTGAAGGACCGCAAGGGCCTGGACTTCCCCGACTACGGCGCGCTGTGGCAATGGTCGGTCGACGAACTCGAGGCCTCCTGGGCGGCGATGGTCGAGTACCTGGAGATCCCGCTGCAGGGCGATCCCACGCCGGTGCTGGTGGACCGCCGCATGCCCGGCGCACGCTGGTTCCCGAACACGCGCACCAACTACGTCAGCCAGGTCTTCAAGCACGCCAGCGCCGCATGGCCCGCGATCGTCTTCCGCAGTGAGGCCGGCGCGCGCGAAGAAGTGTCGTGGGCCCGGCTGGAGCGCGACGTGGCGGCGCTGGCGCAGTGGTTGCGCGAACAGGGCGTGCAGCCCGGTGACCGCGTGGTCGCCTACCTGCCGAACATCCCGCAGGCCGTGGTGGCCTTCCTGGCAGTGGCCAGCGTCGGCGCCGTGTGGTCGCTGTGCTCGCCCGAGATGGGCGTGGCGGCCGTCGTCGACCGCTTCCGCCAGATCGAGCCCAAGGTGATGATCGCCGTCGACGGCTACTGGTGGAGCGGCAAGGCGCACGACCGCCGCGATGTCGTGACGGCGATGCTGCGCGAACTGCCCAGCGTCGAGCGGCTTGTGCTGCTGCCCTATCTCGACCCGGCCGCCGACGCTGCGGCGTGGCCGCAGGGCGTGGCCTGGCGCGACACGCTGCGACGCGAGGTGCCGCTGCAGATCGACCTGCAGCCCTTCGACCATCCGCTGTGGGTGGTGTATTCATCGGGCACCACGGGCCTGCCCAAGCCCATTGTGCACGGCCATGGCGGCATCCTGGTCGAACACGTCAAGACCATGGCGCTGCACAACGACGTCGCCGCCGGCGACCGCTTCCACTGGTACACCACCACCGGCTGGGTGATGTGGAACCTGAACGTGGCCGCGCTGCTGGTCGGAGCCACCATGTGCATCTACGACGGCAACCCGGCCTGGCCCGATTACTCGACGCTGTGGCGCTTCTGCGGACAGATGAGTCTCGACTTCTTCGGTGCCGGTGCCGCCTTCTTCGCCATGTGCGAAAAGAACGGCATCGAGCCCCGCGAGGTGGCGGCGCTGGGCCGCTTGCGCACGATCGGGTCCACCGGCTCGCCGTTGTCGCCCGAGAGCTATCGCTGGGTCTACGACAAGGTGTTACGCGATGTCTGGCTGACGCCGATGTCGGGAGGCACCGACTTCGCCGGTGCCTTCGTCGCCGGCGTGCCCACGCTGCCGGTGGTGGTGGGCGAGATGCAGGTGCGCTGCCTGGGTGCCAATGTGCAGGCCTGGGACGACGCGGGCCGGCCCTTGGTCGACGAAGTGGGCGAGCTGGTCTGCACGGCGCCCATTCCGTCGATGCCGCTATACCTGTGGAACGACCCAGGCGGCAAGCGTCTGCACGAGAGCTATTTCGACGTCTACCCTGGCGTCTGGCGCCATGGCGACTGGCTGCGCATAACGCCGCGTGGTGGTGCCGTCATCTATGGCCGCAGCGACGCCACCATCAACCGCCACGGCGTGCGCACGGGCACCAGCGAGCTCTACCGCGTGGTCGAGGCCCTGCCCGAGGTGATGGACAGCCTGGTCGTCGACCTGGAGTTCCTGGGCCGCGAGAGCTGGATGCCGCTGTTCGTGGTGCTGCGGCCGGGGCATGAACTCGACGCCGCGCTGACCGAGCGCATCAAGTCGGCCATACGCGGTGCGCTGTCGGCGCGCCACGTTCCCAACGACGTCATCGCCGTGCCCGAGGTGCCGCGCACGCTCACCGGCAAGAAGCTCGAGGTGCCGGTGAAGAAGCTGCTGCTCGGTCAGCCGGTAGAGAAGGTGGCCAATCGCGACACGATGTCCAACCCCGACAGCCTGGACTGGTTTGTGGCGCTGGCGCGTCGGCGTGGCCAGCAGGCCGATCAACGCTGAAGGAACTCACTCAATGACAAGTCAGAACGTACGCCGCGCTGCGCTGCGCGCCGGTGCGGCACTGTTGCTGGCCGCTGCGACCTGCGCTCCGGCGCTGGCCCAGCCGGCCTACCCGACCAAGCCGGTGCGCATCATCGTGCCTTCGACGCCCGCCGGCGTGCTGGACAACGTGGCGCGCACGCTGGCCATGCGTCTGGGCGACCATCTTGGCCAGTCCATCGTGATCGAAAACAAGGGCGGCGCCGGCGGCAACATCGGCGCCGAGGCCGCGGCGCGTTCGCCGGCCGACGGCTACACGCTGTTCATCGGCTTCAACGCGACACACGGCGCCAACCTGGCGCTGTTCGGCAAGCTGAGCTACGACCCGGTCGGTGACTTCGCGCCCATCAGCCTGCTCGCAGCCGTGCCCAACATCATTTCGGTGACGCCGGCGCTGCCGGTGAACTCGCTCGCCGAGCTGGTGGCGCTCGCCAAGGCCAAACCGGGGCAGTTGAGCTACGCCTCGTCGGGCAACGGCACGTCCACCCATCTCGCCGCCGAACTGTTCAAGGCGGCCGCCGGCATCGACATCGCGCACATTCCCTACAAGGGCAGTGCGCCGGCGGTGACCGACGTCATCGCCGGCCAGGTGCCGGTGCTGGTGGACAGCGTGGCCTCGTCGACGGCTCAGGTCAAGGCCGGCAAGCTCAAGGCGCTGGCAACGACCAGCCCGAAGCGCCTGCTGGTCCTGCCGGAGTTGCCCACCGTGGCCGAGTCGGGCTACCCGGGCTTTCAGTCCACGGCCTGGGTCGGACTGCTCGCGCCGGCTGGCACGCCCAAGGCCATCGTCGAACAGATCAACGCCGCCGTCCTCAAGGTCATGGCACTGCCCGAGACGCGCGAACGCATGGCCGGCTTCGGCGCCGAGATCACCACGTCCACGCCCGACGAGTTCGCGGCCCACATCCGGTCAGAAATGGCCAAGCTGGGCAAGGTGATCCGCGATGCCAACATCAAGGTGAACTGAGTCCCGCACACCGCGCAGCGCCGCAGGCCGTGCGCCTGCCAATTTTCCCCCAAACCACCAGCACTGGAGAACCACCATGTCAGACAAAGAGGTCTACTACGAAGTCAAGGACTACGTCGGCACCATCACCATCAACCGGCCGAAGGCGCTGAACGCCTTCACCGGCGACAACATCGTCGAGATGCAGCGGCTGCTCGACGTGGCCTCGGCCGACAAGAGCGTCGGCGTGATCGTGCTCACCGGCACCGGCGACCGCGCCTTCTGCGTCGGCGGCGACGTCAACTGGGAGAAGGGCTCCGGCGGCAAGAGCGGCCTGGAGGACCTGAACTTCACGTTCAATCGCCAGATCGTCGAGTGCCCCAAGCCGGTGATCGCGCGCGTCAGCGGCTACGCCATCGGCGGCGGCCACCACATCGCCTACTTCTGCGACTTCACCGTCGCGGCCGACCACTCCATCTTCGGCCAGAACGGCCCGCGCGTCGGCTCGCCGGCCGGAGGCTACATCGTCTCGCACGCCGCCAACGTGCTCGGCCACAAGCGGGCGCGCGAGCTGTGGATGCTGTGCCGGCGCTACAACGCGCAGCAGGCGCTGGACTGGGGGCTTGTGAACTCGGTGGTGCCGAAGGACAAGCTCGACGACGAAGTCCGCAAGTACGCCGACGAGCTGCTGTCGCTGAGTCCGACCTGCCTGCGCATCGTCAAGCGCTCGTTCTACCACCACATGCAGCCCATCATGGCGCGCGACATGAAGGAACTGATCGAGGAGGTCGCGCCGAACTACTTCAAGACCGAAGAGCAGCAGGAGGGCGCCAACGCCTTCCTGCAGAAGCGCAAGCCCGACTTCAGCCGCTTCCGCTGATAAGACGGCACCGCCGCTCGATCCGCAGGGCCCGAGCGGCGGCGGGCACACGCATCGGGAATATTGTCGCGCTTGCCCGGCGGCTTGAGTGGCAGGTGGGCGACCAACTCGAGTGTGCAGGACGTGAACAACAGCGCTGCGATCAAGCCCAGCAGCCGGCCCTGGACGCGGCGCGCAGTGCGCTCGGCAAGCGCAGCGACGGCGTCCATGCTGCGGCTACGGGGTGCGCAGGTTGCGCGCTGCGTTCATCACGGCACATCGACCACGTCGGCACCGGTGTCGCCTTCGAGCGGCAGCACCGGATGGGGTGGGTGCACCGGCGCACCACCGACCGGCACGACGCGGGCGAGAAATTCGATCACGGCGTTGGCGAAGATGTCGTTGCGGTCGCCGGCCACCATGTGGCCGGCGCCGGTGACGTTGACGTATTCCGCCGTCGGGCACAGCGCCAGGAACTCCTGTGCGCCGGCCTCGCTCAGCACGTCCGACAGGCCGCCGCGCACCAGCAGCGTGGGCAGATGCAGGTTCATTGCGCAGGCTTCCAATCGCCGGGTTCGCTGCTCGAGGTCGAACGGCGCGGCGCGGTAGCGCGGGTCCCAGTGCCAGTGGTAGCGGCCGTCGGCGCCCAGGCGCACGTTCTTGCCCAGGCCGTCGAGCGTGGGCGGGCGCCTGCGGTGCGGCTGATAGGTGCCGATCGCCTGTGCCACCTCTTCCAGCGAGGCGAAGCCTTCGGGCTTGAGGCGCATGAAGGCCTGGATGTGGTCGACGCCCGTGGGCTCGATGCGCGGCGCGATGTCCACCAGCACCAGCGCGGTGGCGTCGACATGCGATTCGCCCACAGCCACCAGGCTGGTGCCGCCGCCCATCGACGCACCCACCAGCACCGGCCGGCGCTGGCCCAGTGCGGCGACGACGCATTGCAGGTCGCGCACCATCGTGTCCTGCCCGTAGGCGCCGTCGGGCGCCCAGTCGCTGTCGCCATGGCCGCGGGCATCGAAGGCCACTGCGCGGTAGCCGGCCGCGCCCAGCGTTTCGCCGGTGTCCTTCCAGGCGTGGCGGGTCTGGCCGCCGCCATGCTGCAGCAGCACCAGCGGTCCGTCGACGGGGCCCCAGGCATCGCCGGCGATGCGCACGCCGCCATGGCCGGGCCAGCGGTGCATGGGCTCGGGCGTGCCGGGCAGTCGGGTGAGGGCGGCTTTGGTTGTCATGGGTTCGGATTTCCTTGCATGGCGTTGACGGGCCCCTAGCCGCGCAGCGCCGACAGTCCCAGCTCGCCCTGCGCCAGCAGCAGCGCCTGGATCTGGTTGCTGCCCTCGGCGATGGCGAGGTGGCGCACGTCGCGGTAGTGGCGCTCGAGCGGAAAGTCGCTGGTGTAGCCGGCACCGCCCAGCACCTGCATGGCATCCTCGCACACGCGCAGCACGGCGTCGCTGTTGTGGCGCTTGGCCATCGAACACCAGCGCTGCGCGTCGACACTCTTTCGGTCGAGCGCATCGGCGGCGCGTGCGGCCAGCAGGCGCGAGGTCTCCACCCGCGTCATCATGTCGGCCACCATCTGCTGCACGAGCTGGAATTGGCCGATGGGCCGGCCGAACTGCTGGCGCTGGCCGGCGTAGCGGCAGGCTTCCCGGTACGCGGCTTCGGACACGCCGGCGCAGACATAGGCGACGAAGCAGCGGCCGAGGTTGAGGTAGTGCTTGGCGATGGCGAAGGCCTCGCCTTCGGTGCCGATCAGGTTGCCGGCCGGCAGCAGCACGTCGTCGAACAGCAGTTCGCCCAGGGGGCAGCAGTGCATGCCCATCGCGTGCACCTCGCGCGCCGAGAAGCCGGCCATGCCGCGTTCGACGATGAAGGCCGAGACGGCACGGTCTGCCCCGCTGCCGGTGCGCGCGAACACCACGCCCAGATCGGCGTGCACGCCGTTGGAGATGTACAGCTTGCGCCCTCGCAGGCGCCAGCCCCCGCGGGCGGGGTCGCGTTCCGCGCGCGTTTCCACGCCGCTCGCGTCGGAGCCGACGTTGGGTTCTGTCAGGCCGAAGAAGGCCAGCGTGTCGCCGCGGATCAACCCCGGCACGAAGCGCTCGCGCTGCTCGGCGCTGCCGCGCTCGGCGATGATCAACAGCACCAGGTTCGAGGTGCTGATCATGCTGCGCAGCGAAGCCCAGGTGCCGGCCAGCTGGGCCAGCAGCGTGCCGTAGGTGACGTGGTCCAGCCCCTGGCCGCCGAGTGCCTCGGGCAGCAGGCCGCCGAGCAGGCCGTAGCCGCTCATCGCGCGTACCAGCTCGCGTGGCGGCAGACGGCGTTCGCGTTCGTGTGCGCCGACGATGGGCGCGACTTCGCGCGCCAGGTAGTCGGCGAAGGCGTCGCTCGCGGCGCGCTGCCAGTCGGCAAGTTCGAAATCCATGCGCGTCAGTTCA
>JAIXKR010000146.1:29841-70099 GCA_026932235.1 Burkholderiales bacterium | reverse complement strand
CAGCTTGCCGCTGGGGTAGGGCAGCATCGAGCAGGCGTAGAACTTGGGCTTGGGCCTGCCCTGGGCGTCGCGTGCGTCCTCGGTGACGCGGTAGGCGTCGGCCGCGGCCCAGGCGGCCTGCGCAGCGGCTTCGACGTCGGCGGGCAGGTACTTTTCGTTCATGGGCGGATTCTAGGAGCCGCCCTGCCCGCGCCCGCGCTCAGGTCGCGGGCGGATCGCTCAGCGCGAGCACGTCGTCCATGCCGTAGAGGCCGGCAACGCGACCCTGCAGGAAGCGCACCGCGCGCAGGCTGCCGGCGGCGTAGTTGGCGCGGCTGTTGCTGCGATGGGTGATCTCCAGGCTCGCCGGTGCCGGCGAAGAGCACGGTGTGGTCGCCGACGATGTCGCCGCCGCGCAGGGTGGCAAAGCCGATGGCCCCTTCCGGGCGCTCGCCGGTGACGCCCTCGCGCGCGTACACGGCGCAGTCCTCGAGCCGGCGGCCGGTGGCTCGCGCCAGCACCTGCCCCATGGCCAGCGCGGTGCCGCTGGGCGCGTCGACCTTGTGCCGATGGTGGGCTTCGATGACCTCGATGTCGTAGCCGGGCCCGAGCGCGCGCGCGGCCTGCGCGAGCAGGCGCAGCATGACGTTCACGCCCACGCTCATGTTGGGCGCGCGCACGATGGGCAGCGCCTGAGCCGCCGCGGCGATCGCGGCCTCGTGCGCCGGCGTGAGACCGGTGGTGCCGATGACCATCGCCACCCCCTGCGCGCGGCAGGCCGCCAGGTGCGCCATCGTGCCTTCCGGGCGCGTGAAATCGATCAGCGCATCGGCGCCGGCGAGACCGCGTTCGAGGTCGGCGGTGACCGCCACGCCGCTCGTGCGGCCCAGCGCCGCGCCGGCGTCCTGGCCCAGCGCCGCGCTGCCGGCGACGTCGAGCGCGCCGGTGAGCCTGCAGTCGCCGCTGGCGAGCACGGCCTCGATCAGCATGCGGCCCATGCGCCCGCTGGCGCCGGCGACGGCGACGTTGATGGCGGCCATGGCGTCTTCCTCGCTCAGTTCCCCACCGGCGGGTAGCTGCGCAGCGGCGCCGCGGCTTCGGCGGCGGCGGGCTCCTCGCGCCGCGGTGGTGCGGGCAGCGCATCGATCTGCGCCTGGGTGAGCTCCAGCACCGGCGCCTGCGGCGTCTTGCGCGAGGCCGAGAGGCCTTGCACGAACTCGCGCTCCGACGGCAGGTCCGGCGGCGCCTCGATCGAGGCCAGCGAGTCGCCCTGGAAATGAACGATGACGCTGCGGCGCTGCGGCGGCGTGCCGTCGCGGCGCAGCGTGAAGATGTAGTCCCAGCGGTCGCCGTGGAAGGGGTCGGTGAGCAACGGCGTGCCCAGCACGTCGCGCACCTGAGCGCGGCTGAGCCCCGGGCGCACGCGCGCGAGCTGCTCGCTGGTGACGACGTTGCCCTGCACGATCTCGATGCGATAGGGCGTGATGCGCGAGAGGAAGCCGTCCTCGCTCTGCCGCGAGGCGGCGCAGCCCGCCAGCAGCAGCGCCAGGGCGCAGCCGCCGAGCAGCGGCGCGCGGGGGAGGAAGGGCAGCGGGCGCGGATGCGGCATGGGACGGACGCGGGGGCGGCAAGGGGCGCGACGCGCGCAGGGAATTGACGCCGCGTGCGGCGCCGCAACGCGGCGCCGCTGGCTATCATCGGCTCATTCTAGCCGCGCGCTTTGGCGCGAGCTCGTGGTGGAGCGCTCCAGATGACCAATGCCGAGGAACTCAAGAGCAGCGGCCTGAAGGCCACGCTTCCGCGCATCAAGATCCTCGAGGTCTTCCAGCAGGCCGGGCGGGCGCAGCGCCACATGACGGCCGAGGACGTCTACAAGGCGCTGCTCGCCGAGGGCTCGGACATCGGCCTGGCCACCGTCTACCGCGTGCTCATGCAGTTCGAGCAGGCGGGTCTGCTCACGCGCAGCAACTTCGAATCGGGCAAGGCGGTGTTCGAGCTCAACGAAGGCCAGCACCACGACCACCTGGTGTGCCTGACCTGCGGCCGCGTCGAGGAGTTCTTCGACCCGCAGATCGAGAAGCGCCAGCACGCCATCGCCGCCGAGCGCGGCTTCGAGCTGCAGGAGCACTCGCTGGCGCTCTACGCGCGCTGCGTGAAGCCCGACTGCCCCCACCGCAAGTCGTAACTCAGTCGGGTTCGCCGCGCGCCATCGCGCGCTGGTGGCGCTCGATGAATTCCTGATAGGTGTCGATTCCGCGCAGCTGCAGCACGGTGTTGCGCACCGCGGCCTCGACCAGAACCGCCAGGTTGCGTCCGGCGTCGACCGCGATCACCACCTTGCGCACCGGCAGGCCGAGCACGTCCTCGTACAGCGGCTCGTAGGGCAGGCGTTCGAACTCGCGCTCCATCGTCTCCTTGCGCACCAGGTGCACGATGAGCTTGAGGCGCATCTTGCGGCGCACCGCGGTCTCGCCGAAGATCGCCTTGATGTCCAGCAGGCCGATGCCGCGGACTTCGAGCAGGTTCTGCAGCAGCTCCGGGCAGCGGCCCTCGAGCGAGGTCTGGCTGATGCGGTAGAGGTCGACCGCGTCGTCGGCGACGAGGCCGTGGCCGCGGCTGATGAGCTCGAGGCCGAGTTCGCTCTTGCCCAGGCCCGACTCGCCGGTGAGCAGCACCCCGAGGCCGAGGATGTCCATGAAGACGCCGTGGCGCGTGGTGCGCTCGGCGAAGAGCTGCGCGAGGTAGGCGCGCACGACGTCGATCACGTGCCCGGCCGACTCGCGCGTGACGAAGAGCGGGATCTCGGCGCGGTCGCAGATCGCCACCAGACGCTCCGGCGGCTGCTGCTCGTCCGCGACGATGAGCACCGGCGGCTCCAGCGCGACGATGCGCGTGATGCGCCGCTCCTGCACCTCGGGGTCGGCGTGGGCGAGATAGGGCACCTCGCGCAGGCCGACGATCTGCACGCGGTAGGGATGGATGTAGTTCAGGTAGCCGACGAGGTCGGCGGCGGAGCGCGCCGCGCGCACCACGGCTTCATCGAAACGGCGCTCGGGGTGCGCGTGGCCGGCCACCCACTCCCAGTGCAGCGCCCGGCGCTGCGCCTCGAACAAGGCGTCGGCGCTGATCGAGCTGGGCTTCATTGCGGCGCGCGGGCGCTCAGGCCACCGACTTCAACGGCTCCCAGTCGGAGATGAGCTTGTGCACCGTCGCCGCCTCGGGCTCGGACTTGAGCCGTTCGCGCAGCTCGCGATCGGAGAGCATCTCGGCGATCTCGGAGAGGATCTCGAGGTGGCGCTGCGTCGCGGCCTCGGGGACGAGCAGGAAGATCAGCAGCAGCACGGGCTCGTCGTCGGGCGCATCGAAGGCCACCGGCTGCAGCAGGCGCAGCACCGCCGCGAGCGGGTTCTTCAGCCCCTTGATGCGCCCGTGCGGGATCGCCACGCCGTGGCCCAGGCCCGTCGAGCCCAGGCGCTCGCGCGCGAAGAGGTTGTCGGTGACGGTTCCGCGGGCGATCGCGTGCTGGTTCTCGAACAGCAGGCCGGCCTGTTCGAACACGCGCTTCTTGCTCGTTGCGTCCACATCGACCAGCACGTTCGTGTCCGGCAGGATGGCGGCGAGGCGGTTCATCTCGAAGTGTCCCCCGTGGGCTGTCCGCGTGCCAGCGGACGGCCGCCCCAATGTTGCAAAGCGCGCGATTATAGGAAGGCCCCCCGGGCTGCGGCCGCGATGGCTGCACCCCGAGCACGGGGTATCGGTCGCATTCGACGACACACGCGCCACGCTGCCCCGGCGGGAAGCGAAAACGGCCCCGCGGGGCCGCCGTCGGTGCAGCGCGGCCGCATGTCCTCAGCCGGTGCTCGCGTCCAGGCGTTTGGCGCCATGGTGGTGATGGTCCTGCAGCCGGTCCTTGTGGCGCACGACCTGACGGTCGAGCTTGTCCATCAGCTGGTCGATCGCCGCGTACAGGTCCTCGTTCGCCTGCTCGACGAAAATGTCGCGCCCCTTCACCCTCAAGGTGACTTCGGCCCGTTGCCGCCGCTCCTTCTCCTTCTTCTTCTCGACCGTCAGCAGGACATTGATGTCGACGACCTGGTCGAAGTGGCGCGTCACCCGATCCAGCTTGTTCAGCACGTACTCGCGCAGCGCGGGTGTGACTTCGAGGTGGTGACCGCTGATCGTCAGATTCATTCAAGCCTCCTTGGGAAGGGGGTGGGCATGGGCGCAAGAGGGAACGCCGACGGCAGCGCCTGCAGCGGCTGCGTGGGAAGGGTGTGCCGAAGCCATGAGGGCTGCCATCCGCGGTGGTCGACCCGGAGGGCCGACGAGCCCAGTGTGCCCCGGTCGGCACGGACTGGCAAGCCGGGTCCGAATGCAATGAAAACCGTCGCCGCGATAGCCGTGCAGTCCTCCCGCAGCCCGGTGCGCGAGCGCATGCCGCGACGCGAACCCACGCCCGCGTGAAGAATCGAAGCCACCGATGAACCGCATCGCCCGACCCGCATGACGCGCGCGCAACCGACGCTGCCGTGGCGGTCCGCCCGGTTTCTCCTCGTCGCGCTGGCGGCGGCGCTGCTGCTCGTGGCCGGATTGCTGGCGCTGCTGCCGGCGCGCACGCCGCTCGTCGCGCAGCCCGTGGAGCTGGCGCCGCGGGACGTCGAGCGCGCGCTGCAGCTCGCGCGCCGGCACGACCCGCGGCGCGCGCTCCCGGGCGTCGTGCGCGCGCTCTCCCTGACCCAGCACGAGGCCGAGCTGCTGCTGAACCTCGGCATGGCGCGGATGCACCCGGGGCGATGGTCGCTGCGGCTCGGGGCCGAGCACCTGCAGGTCCGCGGCAGCCTGCCGCTGCCGCCGCCGGCGCAGGCGCTGGGCGGGTGGCTCAACCTCGAGCTGGAGCTGAGCCAGGCGGGGCCGCTGCTGGCGCTCGATGCGGCGCGCGTGGGCCGCCTGCGCCTGCCGGCGCCGCTGCTGCAGTGGCTCGTCGAACAGGCGCTCGAGCAGCAGGGCCTGGGCGGCTGGCGCGCCCTGGGGGCGGCGACGATCCAGCAGCTGCGCCTGCGCCCGCAGCGCGTCGACATCGTCTACGCCTGGAGCGCCGACGCCCCGTCGCTGCTCATCACCGCGCTGCTGCCCGCACCCGAGCACGCGCGGCTGCGGGTCTATGCGCGACATCTGCTTGCGCTGGCGGCGCAGGCCCAGGGTGCGCCGCCGGGGCGGGGCCCGCAGGTGCTGCCGCTGTCGAGCGTGCTGCCGCCGCTGTTCGAGCTCGCGCGCACGCGCAGCCGCGCCGGCGAGAACGCGGTGCTCGAGAACCGCGCTGCGCTGCTGGTGCTGGGCATGGCTGCCAACGGGCTGGGACTGGCGCCGCTGCTCCCCGCCGAGGACGCCGCGCTGGCGGCGCGCCCGATCCGCCTCACGCTCGCGGGCCGTGGCGACTTCCCGCAGCACTACCTGTCGTCGGCGGCGCTGGCGGCGGAGACGGGAACGCCGTTTGCCGACCTCATCGGCCTGTACAAGGAGCTGGCCGATGCGCGCTCGGGCAGCGGCTTCAGCTTCAACGACGTCGCCGCCAACCGCGCCGGCACGCGTCTGGGCGAGATGGCGGTCTCGACGCCCGCGCTGCTGCAGGAGCGCGCAGCCGCCAGCCGCAGCGACCTGGACCTGTTGCCCGACGTCTCGGACCTGCCCGAGTTCATGAGCGCGCACGAACTGCAGCGCCGCTTCGGCGAGCCCGGCTCGCCGGGCTACGAGCGCGTGATGAGCGACATCGAGTCGAGGCTGGGACGCACGCCGCTGCTGCAGTCGCCGCCTTGAAGTCGCGGGAGGCGATCAGGCCGCGGTGCGGGCCGGCGCCGGCGCCGGCAGAGGCCGCGCGTGCCAGATCAGGATCGTCAGCACCGCCGGCACGCAGATGGCGCTGACCACCGGGTTGGCGAAGACCAGCGCCAGCGAGAGCACGTTCAGCGCGAGGAAGGCCGGCCTTCGCACCGGGCGCGCGACGAAGCCGGTGTAGGCCGCGCCCAGCCCCAGGATGCCGACGATGATCGAGACCAGGGCGACGCCGAACGAAGTCCAGCCGAACTCGACGAACAGCAGCGAGGGCGAGTAGACGAAGGCGAAGGGCACCAGCGCCTTGCCCATCGAGAGGCGAAAGGCCGTCATGCCGGTGCGCATCGGCTCGCTGGCGGCGATGCCGGCGGCGGCGAAGGCCGCCAGCGCCACCGGCGGCGTGACGTCGGCGAGCACGCCGTAATAGAAGACGAAGAAGTGCGTCGCCAGCTGCGGCACGCCGAGCTGCTCCATCGCCGGCGCGACGATCGCGGCGAGGATGATGTAGGTCGGCGTCGTCGGCACGCCCGCGCCCATGACGATGCAGGCGGCCGCGGTGAAGAGCAGCCCGAAGAGGATCGTGAGCTGGCGCAGGTCGAGGAGGCCCAGCGTGTCCATCGCCTTCACGGCGTGCGCGGCCACGCCCGAGAGGTCGATCACCCAGGCCG
Organism: Burkholderiales bacterium; assembly: GCA_026932235.1. Taxonomy (GTDB): domain Bacteria; phylum Pseudomonadota; class Gammaproteobacteria; order Burkholderiales; family Burkholderiaceae_C; genus Rubrivivax. The sequence goes on along the minus strand of JAIXKR010000146.1, from coordinate 63,623 downwards.
AGAACTTGAAGCCCATGCCGGTGAGCGTGGTGATGCCCAGGACGAAGCCCACGCAGGCGCAGGCGGCCCCGATGCCCAGCGCCGCCTTGGCGCCCATCTCGAAGCCCTCGACGAGGCCGCGCGGCCCGATCGCCAGCCCGCTCATGTGGCGGCCCATGGGGCCGAGGAGCTTGGGGATCCACGAGCAGACGATGCTCAGCGTGATGCCCCAGAACGCGGCCAGGAAGGGCGTGTACTGCATCAGCAGCAGCGTCACCATCACCACCAGCGGGATGAACAGATGCCAGCTGCTCTTGAGCACGAGCATGAGCGAGGGGATTTCCGAGGGGTCCATGCCGGCGAGCTTCAGCCGCCTGGCTTCCAGATGCACCATGAAGAGGATCGCCATGTAGTGCAGCAGCGCCGGCACGATGGCCACGAGGATCAGGCTGTTGTAGGGGATGCCGAGCGTCTCGGCCATGATGAAGGCCGCGGCACCCATGATCGGCGGCGTGATCTGGCCGCCGCAGCTCGCGCTGGCTTCCACCGCGCCGGCAAAGCGCGGCTTGAAGCCGACCTTCTTCATCAGCGGGATCGTCATCACGCCGGTGGTCACGGTGTTGGCGATCGCGCTGCCGCTGATCATGCCGAACAGGCCTGAGGAAACGACGCTGACCTTGGCCGGCCCGCCGGCGAAACGTCCGGCGGCGATCGTCGCCAGATTCACGAACAACTGCCCCAGGCCCGTGAGCTGCGCCATGATGCCGAAGAGCACGAAGTGGAAGACGAAGGTCGCCACCACGCCCACCGGGATGCCGTAGATGCCCTCGGTGCCCTTGTAGAGGTGCGCGATGACGCGCGGCACGCTGTAGCCGCGATGCGCCAGTCCGCCGGGCAGGTAGGGGCCGAAGAGGCCGTAGAGGACCGTCGCGATGGCCAGCAGCGGCAGGAAGATGCCCATGGTGCGGCGCGTGGCCTCGACCACCATGATGACCGCGACGACGCCCATCATCAGGTCGGCCGGCGTGTGCTGGCCGGGGCGCTGGATGAAGATCTCGTCGAAGAAGAGCAGCAGGTAGAGCGAGAAGCTCGCCGCCGCGAGCGCGAAGATCCAGTCGCGCCAGGGGACGTGGCGGCTGCTGCCGTCGTAGGCGCGCAGCGGCAGCGACAGGCCGGCGAGCGCCACCAGCACGGCGAGGAAGGTCGCGCGCGCGCCGCTCGTGACCTCCCCGCCCAGTTCGCGCAGGAGTCCCACGCCCAGCAGCGCGTAGAAGGCGACGAGGCCCAGCGACACGATCCACTCCCAGGGGCCGGGCAATCGGTGCTGGCGCGGAAACACCAGGAAGCACAGCGCGAGCACCACCGTCAGGTGGATGGCGCGGTGTGCGATCTCGTTGTGCAGGCCGAAGCCGGCGGTGTAGTAGTGGAAGACCGACAGGCCGACCGCCAGCACGGTGACGATCAGCGCCGAGAGGCCTGCGAGGCGGCGGAAGTTCGACTCCGGGTCGAACTGCTCGATCAGGCGGTCGATCTCGTCCTGGGTGAAGGGGACGCTGACGTTGGCCGTGGCTTGGGGGGATGCGTCTGGGGTGGAGCTCACGCGGATCCTCTTCGGGTTCGATGCCTGTGGCTTGACGGGGGGTGCTGCGTCGGCCTCGCGGGTCGAGCGCGTTCGCGCAGCGGCTTCAGCCGCGCGCGCAGTGCTCGACGCGCATCGCCACGGCGGGCGCGCCGAGCGTGGCCAGCACGAGCTCGCTCCCGTCGGCCAGCAGCACGCGCATGCGCTGTCGCGCCAGCGCCCGCACCACCAGCGGATCGACGACGCGGTCGGTCAGGAGCCGCCAGCCGGCGCCGTCGCGCTCGAGACGCTCACCGGCTTCGGCAGCGTAGGGCAGCCCATAGCCCTGGCCCTCGAAGCGCTCCTGCACGAGGTGTGCGCGCCAGCCCGAGGCGCCGGGCCGGAAACGGTACTGGTCCTCCACCGGCGTGCCCAGCACCGAGTGCGTGAAGGCGACGCGCAGACCCGGCGCCGCGGCGTCGAGCGCTGCGCGCGCCAGCTCGCCGCCTTCGGGGTGCGCCGAGAGCACCAGTTCGCAGGCCGGTGCCCGCAGCGCCAGCAGCAGCGCGGCCGCCGCGACGGCGCCACGCTGCGCCGGCCTCACTTGGCCAGGCCCTTTTCCCTGAAGTACTTCAGGGCGCCCGGGTGGAAGGGCACGTTGCCGACCGCCATCGCCGTCTGCAGGTTGATGTTCTTGCCCTGCGCGTGCACCTGGCCCATGATCGCCGTGTTCTCGTACAAGGCCTTGGTGACCTCGTAGGCCACGTTGTCGGGCACCGCGTCGTGCGTGGTCCAGACCGCCATCACCGCCAGGGTGTCGACGGCGTCGGCCTGTCCCTTGTAGGTGTTGGCGGGCAGCTTGACGCTGGCGTAGTAGGGCTGCTGCTTCTGCAGTTCGGCGATCTCCGCGCCGGCGAGCGGGATGACCTTGAGGGCGTGGCTCTGCGCGAAGTCGGTGATCGCCGCGGTCGGCACGCCAGCGGTGATCAGCGTCGCGTGCAGGTTGCCGTCCTTGATCTTGTCCACCGCCTGCGTGAACGAGGACAGGTCCTCCTTCACGTCGGCGCGCGTCATGCCGTAGACCTGCAGCAGGTCGGTCAGAAGCTGGTACTGGCCCGAGCCGGGCGAGCCCGAGGAGATGCTCTTGCCCTTGAGGTCGCGCACGCTGTTGATGCCCGAGTCGGCGCGCGTGATCAGCTGCACCGTCTCGGGGTAGAGCGCCCCGAGCGCGCGCAGGTTCTTCAGCGGCGCGTTCGCGAACTGGCCCTTGCCGTAGTACGCGGCGTCGAGGATGTCGGCGGCGACAAAGGCCGATTCGATGTCCTTCTTGCCCAGCAGCTGCGCGTTGCCGACGGAAGCGCCCGCGGCCTCGGCGGTGGCGCTGATCTTCTTGCCGTCGACCGTGGCCTTGTTGCTGATGAGCTGCGCCAGCATGCCGCCCAGCGGGTAGTAGGTGCCGCCGGTGCCGCCGGTGGCGATGCCGAAGAACAGGCGCTGCTGGGCCACCGCGGCGGTCGCCAGGCTGGCGGCGGCCAGCACGGCCGCAAGATGCTTCCACGTGAATCTCATGAGATCGGCTCCTCGTCGATGACTTGCCCGCTGGAGTGCGGCGGTGGCCCGACTCTAGCGCGTCGCCGCGGCTGCACAATGCGGGGCAAGCCCTTGCCCGCGCCGTCACCCCTCGAGCCGCCATGAGCCAGATCCCACCCGACGTGATCGTCATCGGCGCCGGCGTCACCGGCTGCTCGATCGCCTTTCATCTGGCCGCGCTCGGGCGCGTGCGCGTGCACGTCGTCGAGCGCCTGACGATCGGCGCGGGCACCAGCGCGCAAAGCAGCGGCATCCTGCGCACGCACTACTCGGTGCCGCAGAACGTCGAGCTCGCGCGGCGCTCGTTCGCCGCCTTCGAGCGCTTTGCCGAGTACGTCACCGACGCCGAGGCCGACGCCGGGCTGGTGCGTTGCGGCTACCTGATCGCCGCGCCCGAGGGGCCGCGGCTGGCGGCGCTGCAGGCCGCACTGGCGCAGCAGCAGGCGATGGGCATTCCGCTGCGCCTGCTGGACGCGCACGAGGCCGCCGAGCGCCTGCCGATCGCGCGCTTCGACGACGCCGCGCTGATCGGCTTCGAGCCCGAGGCGGGCTTTGCCGACGCCTACCTCGTGGCCACCGGCTTCGCGCGCGCGGCGCGCCGGCTGGGCGCGCGCTTTCTCGAAGGCGTGGCGGTGCAGGGCCTGCTGCGCGAGGGCGGGCGCATCACCGGCGTGCAGACGGATCAGGGGCCGATGCACGCAGGCCTCGTGATCAGCGCGCAGAACATCTGGACGTCGGAGCTGCAGGCCTGGAGCGGCATCGAGATGCCGCTCTACCCCGAGCGCCATCGCGTCTTCGCCTTCGAGACGCCCGCCGCCCCCTACACGCGGGAGATGCCGGTGTACAAGGACCTGGGCTCGCCGGGCATGCTCTATTGCCGCAGCTACGGCGGCCGGCAGATGCTGGTGAGCGAAGGCGTCGCCGGCGAGCGCCTGGCCGCGCCCGAGGCCGAGCAGGCCGACATCCCGATGGACGCGGTGATCGAGGTCGGCGAACAGGTGGCCGAGCGCTTTCCGGCCTACGCCGAGGCCGGGCTGGCCTCCTCCTGGACCGGCGTGTACGACGTCACGCCCGACTGGAATCCGGTGCTCGGCCCCGTGCCCGGGCTCGAGGGCTTGCTCGTCGCCTTCGGCTTCTCGGGCCACGGCTTCAAGCTCTCGCCGGCGGTGGGCAGGCTGGTCGCGCAGCTGGCTCTGGGCCAGCCGACCGAGATCGCGGTCCAGGCCTACTCGATCGAGCGCTTCGCGCAAGGGCGGCTGCTCGCCGGCGCCTACGGGGCAGGCGCGGTGTCGTGAGCCTGCCGGTCGACGCATCGCGTTCGTGCGCCGATGCGTCGATCGCGCCGCAGGGTCCCCGCCGCCGGTCCAGCGCGCGTCTTCGCGCCGCCGCTTCCGGCCTTGGCCGCTTCGTCGCGGTGCTCGCCGCCGTGCTGGCGGGCCTCGCCCATCCGGGCGCCCCGGCGCAGGGGCTCGACCCAGCGCTGCTGCAGCGGATCGACGCCTTCGTCGAGCGCGAACGCGAGGCTTCGCGCATCCCGGGCATCGCGCTGGCGATCGTCGACGCGGAGGGCGCGAGCCATGTGCGCGGCTTCGGCGACGACGGCCGGGGCCGGCCGATCGACGCCGACACGCCGTTCCCGATCGGCTCGCTGACGAAATCCTTCACCGCGCTGCTGGTACGGCAGGCGAGCGATGCCGGAGCGCTCGACGTCGACGCGCCGGTGCAGCGCCATCTGCCGTGGTTCCGCGTCGCCGACGAGCAGGCCTCGCGGCGCATCACGCTGCGCCAGCTGCTGAACCAGACGAGCGGCCTCTCGCGCGGCGACGGCATGCGGGCGCTGCTGCATGACGGGAATCACGACGGGGCCAGCAGCGTCGAGGAGCTGGCGCGCGGCCTGGCCGAGCTGCCGCTGCAGCATGCGCCGGGGGAGCGCTACGAGTACAGCAACCTGAACTTCGTGCTGCTCGGCGCGGTGCTCGAGCAGGCGATGGGCCAGCCCTGGGCGGCGCTCGTGCGGGAGCGCATCCTCGACCCGCTGCGGATGACGCACAGCGACACCGACCCCGCTTCGGCGCGTCTGGCCGGCATGACGCGGCTGCACCGCATGGAATTCGGCTTCCCGTTCGCCGAGCAGCCGCGCCTCCCGCCGGGGCTGGCGCCGACCGGCGGTCTGGTCGCGAGCGCCCACGACATGGCCTCCTACCTGCGCCTGATGATCGACGCGGGTACCGTCGATGGCCGGCGGCTCGTCTCGGCGCACTCGATCGAGCAGATGCTGGCACCGGCCTCGCCGCCCGCAAGCGCGCGCCTGCTCGGGGCCGGATTCACGTTCCGCTACGGCGAGGGCTGGTTCGTCGGCCCCTTCGGGGCGGCAGCCGACGCGCGCTGGCACCTCGGCAACCTGCCCTCGTTCGTCGCCTGGATGGTGCTGCTGCCGGCGACACGCCAGGCCTTCGCGCTGCTGATCAACGCGAGCACCGGCCTGCCGCTGGACGACGCAACCGCGGTGATGAGCCGGCTGCCGCTGGGCGTGGCGAACCTGCTGCGGGGACAGCCGCCGCCAACCGGCCCGAGTCTGCCGCAGGCGTATCGGCGCTTCAACGCCGCCGCCGCGCTGTCACTCGGCATCTTTGCCGCAGCCGCTTGGCTCGCGGCCCGCGCGCGTCGCGGTCTCTGGGCCTGGCTGTTGCCGGCGGCAACCCTCGTGCTGTTCGCGGCGCTCTCGCGCGCCACCGGGCTGGGGCCGACGATCCTCATCGCGATGGCGCCCGATCTGGCGCTGGTGCTGGCGCTCGCGCTCGGTTTCGCGGGCCTGCCGCTCATGCTGCGCGCCCTTCGATTCGCGGGGCGCAGGCCGGCGCGTCGATCGCTGCGCTGAACGATCGGGGAAGGCCTGCTGCAGCCGCGCATCCACGATCCTTCGCGACGGGCGACTGCGTGCAGCTCGGGCAACTGGAGCCGGCACCGTGGATTTGTCCGTCCAGTCGACGCGGCGCCTTGTGGTGCAATGCGGCCCACCGCTGTGGGCAAACACACGAGCACGGAACGAGGCCCGAACCCATGTCGCTGCACTACCGCACGATCCCCGTCACGCCGTTCGAGCAGAACGCCTCGCTCGTCTGGTGCGAGGCCACGCGCAAGGCAGCGGTGATCGATCCCGGCGGCGACCTGCCGCGGCTGCTGGCGGCGGTCGACGAGCTCGGGCTGGAGCTGGGGCAGATCTGGCTCACGCACACGCACATCGACCACGCCGGCGGCGCCGGGGAGCTGGCGCGCACGCGCGACCTGCCGATCATCGGACCGCACCGCGGCGACCAGTACTGGATCGACACCTTGCCGCAGCAGAGCCGGATGTTCGGCTTTCCGCCGGCCGAGCCCTTCACGCCCACGCGCTGGCTCGAGGATGGGGACAGCGTGAGCGTCGGGGACTGCACGCTCGCCGTGCGCCATTGCCCGGGACACACCGCCGGGCACGTCGTCTTCCATAGCGTGCAGGCGCAGCGCTGCTTCGTCGGCGACGTGCTCTTTGCCGGCAGCATCGGGCGCACCGACCTGCACGGCGGCGACTTCGACACCCTGATCGCCAGCATCACGCAGCGCCTGTGGCCGATGGGAGACGAGACCGTCTTCATCCCCGGCCACGGCCCGGAGAGCAGCTTCGGCCGCGAGCGCCGCTTCAACCCCTTCCTGCAGGGAAGCTGATGGCGCGCGGCCGCGTCGATCCGGCGCAACTCGTCGAGACGGCGCCGCTGTCCGACGCGGTGCGCGCGCTGGCACGGCGCGGCGAGCTCTGCCGCTTCCCCAAGGGCGCGGTGCTGATCCAGGAAGGCACGCAGGGCGACACGCTCTACATCGTCCTCGAGGGACGGCTGCGCGTCTACGGTGGGCACCTCGCCAACGAGCGCGAGATCACGCACGGCACCTACGGCCCGGGCGAGTACGTCGGCGAGATGAGCCTGGACGGCGGGCCGCGCTCGGCCAGCGTCGCCGCACTCGAACCGACGCTGTGCGCGATGGTGACGCGACGCACGCTCGAGGCGCATGTGGCCGAGCACCCGCAGTTCGCCTTCGAGTTGCTGGGCAAGGTGATCCGCCGCGCCCGCATGGCCACGCTCAGCGCCAAGAGCATGGCGCTCAACGACGTCTACGGGCGCCTGAAGGCCCTGCTCGAGGACCTGGGGCAGGCGCAGCCCGACGGCACGCGGCGGCTGCCGGAGAAGCTCACGCACCAGGAAATGGCCAACCGTGTCGGCTGCTCGCGCGAGATGGTCACGCGGCAGCTGAGCGACCTGCAGCAGGGCGGCTACGTGAGCGCACCGCGCGGGGAGGCGCTGGTGCTGCTCAAGCCCTTGCCTCCGCGCTGGTAGCGGGAGCTCCCGCGGGCGGCGCTACTGGCGCGAGGACGATCCCTTGGGCGGGGGCGCGAAGCGGCGCTCGGGCTTGGCCGCGGCCTCGAACTCCGGCATCACGCGCGGCAGCTTGGCCTCGATGTCCTTGATGCGCGTCGGACCCGCCGGGTGCGTGGAGAGCAGCGCCGGCGGTGTGCCGCCGGCGCCCGCGGTCATCTTCTGCCACAGCGTGACGCCGGCGCGCGGGTCGTAGCCGGCCTTCGCGGCCATCACCAGACCCAGTGCGTCGGCCTCCGATTCGTCGTCGCGGCTGAACTTCAGCGACAGCAACTGGCTGCCGATCTGCGCGCCGATGTCGCCGATCTGGCCCAGGCCCAGCAGCGCGGCGCCCAGCCGCATGGCGCCCGAGGTGACGACGTTCTTGCCCATCTGCTCACGCGCGTGCTCGAGCAGCGCGTGCGCGATCTCGTGGCCCATGACCATCGCCACCTCGTCGTCGGAGAGCTGCAACTCGGAGAGGATGCCCCAGAAGAAGGCGATCTTGCCGCCGGGCATGCAGAAGGCGTTGATCTGGCGGCTGCCGATGAGGTTGATTTCCCACTTCCAGTGCGCGGCGCGCGAATTGCAGTCGCGCGTGAAGGGCTCGATGCGCGCGCCGATGTAGCGCAGCCGCTGCAGCTGCGGGTGCTGCGCCGGCGCCAGCGCGCGGTCGCTGCCGGCCTTGTCCAGCATCTGCCGGTACTGCTGCTGCGCCTCCTCCTCCACGGTCTGGGCCGGCACCGCCTTGGTGAAGCCGGAGCGCTTGCACTCCGGGATGCGCGCCGCCGCCAGCGGCCCGGAGGCGGCCAGCAGCGCGGCGCCGACGGCGCCGCCGGTGAAGAGGCGCCGCGCGTGCCGCGGGCAGCGGCAGGCACGCGCCGGTGCGGGGGCGCCGATGTCGGTGTCGGTACGCAGGGTGCAGGGCATCGCGGCAGGGTCCTTCGGTGGCTCTCCGTCCAGATGGTGCCACGGAGCGGGATTTCCACGCCGGCGAGGCCCTGCTCAGCGCGCAGGCGTCGATTCCAGCGCGCGAATCGGCGCGCGCAGCCGCCACAGCATGACGAGCGCCGGCAGCGCGAAGAGCGTGCTGACGACGAAGAAGCTGGGCCAGCCGATGGTCTGGGCGAGCACGCCGGCCAGCGGCGCGACCCAGACGCGGCCGATGGAGGCGAAGGCCGAGAGCAGCGCGAACTGCGTGGCGGTGAAGCGCTGGCTGCACAGGCTCATCAGGAAGGCGAGGAAGGCCGCCGTGCCCATGCCGCCCGAGAGGTTCTCGAGCACGACGACGAGCAGCAGGCCGCCGTCCACCGGCGTCGCCTGCGCGAGTTCGACGAAGCCCCAGTCGAAGGCGGGCAGCAGCGCCGCGCCCAGCTGCCCGCGCCCGCCCTGCGCGAGCCACCAGAAGCCGAGGTTGCTCGCCGCCTGCAGCAGGCCGAAGACGAAAAGCGCGCGCCACAGCCCCAGGCGCAGCATCAGCGCGCCGCCGAGCAGCGCGCCGGCGATCGTCATCCACAGGCCGATCAGCTTGTTGACGACGCCGACCTCGGCCAGGCCGTAGCCCACGCCCTTGAGCAGGAAGGGCGTGAGCAGTGCGCCGGCGAAGGCGTCGCCGAGCTTGTAGAGCACGATCAGCAGCAGCATCGCCGCCGCGCCCGGATGCGCGAAGTAGTCGCCGAGGCCGTCGAGCAGCGTCTGGAAGCGCGCACGCCGCGCCGCCCAGGCGGCCAGCGGCAGCGTGAGGGCGACGCCGCCGAGCAGCGCGGCGAGGTCGATCCAGCGTCGCTGCAGCGCCGCGGGCAGGGCGGTCGTCGAAAGCCAGGCGCCGAGCAGCGCCTGCGCGGCGTCCTGGCCGAAGCGGTCGCTCAGCAGCACGCCCAGCGCCACCGCGGCCACCACCGCGGCAAAGCCCCGGAGCTCGCGTGCGCCCTGCCCTCGCGGCCCGGGCACCGGCGGCAGGCGCGGCAGCAGCAGCGCGGAGAAGACGGCCGCGCCCGTCATCAGCGCCGCCATCAGCCGATAGACCTCGGGCCAGGACCAGCCCCCGCCCTGGTGGGCGTCGGTCCAGATCAGCGCCAGGCCGCCGCTGACGATCATCGCCAGGCGGTAGCCGGCGACGTTGAGCGAAGCGCCCAGGCCGCGCTCGGGCCCGGGCAGCAACTCGGTGCGGTAGGCGTCGATCACCACGTCCTGCGAAGCCGAGACGAAGGCGATCGCCAGCGCCAGCAGCGCGAAGGCGCGCGTGGCGCCGGTGGGCGAGGTGGCGGCCAGCGCCAGCAGAAGTGCCGCCAGCAGCAGCTGCGTGGCCACCAGCCAGCCGCGCCGGCGGCCCAGGCCGGGCAGCTCGAAGCGGTCCATCAGCGGCGCCCAGAGGAACTTGAAGGTGTAGGGCAGGCCGACCAGACCGAGGAAGCCGATGGTGGCGATGTCCACGCCTTCCGTCGTCAGCCAGGCCTGCATCGCCTGCCCGGTCAGCGCCAGCGGCAGCCCCGAGGCGAAGCCCAGCAGCGCGACGACGAGCAGCCGGTACAGGCGCGTCATCGGCACGACGGCGCGCGCGGGCCGCGGCTCAGAACAACACCCGGCAGCGGATCGTGCCGGGGACCTGCGCGAGCTTTTCCAGCGCGAGGTCCGACGAGCGCGCGTCCATGTCGATGACGACGTAGCCGATGGCCTCGTTGGTCTGCAGGTACTGCGCGGCGATGTTGACGTCGTTGTCGGAGAGGATGCGGTTGATCTGCGAGAGCACGCCGGGCCGGTTGGCGTGCACGTGCAGCAGGCGGTGCTTGCCGGCGTGCTCGGGCAGCGCGACCTCGGGGAAGTTGACCGAGGAGGTGGTGGTGCCGTTGTCGCTGTAGCGGATCAGCTTGGCGGCGACCTCGACGCCGATGTTGGCCTGCGCCTCCATCGTCGAGCCGCCGATGTGCGGCGTCAGGATGACGTTGGGCAGGCCGCGCAGCGGCGACACGAACTCGTCCTTGTTGCTCTTGGGCTCGACCGGGAAGACGTCGATGGCCGCGCCGCGCAGCGCACCGCTCGTGATCGCCTGCGCCAGCGGCTCGATCTCGACCACCGTGCCGCGCGAGGCGTTGATGAGCAGCGCGCCGGGCTTCATGGCGGCGATCTCGGCGGCGCCCAGCATCCACTTCGTCGACGGCAGGTCGGGCACGTGCAGCGAGACGATGTCGCTGCGCGCGAGCAGATCGTGCAGGCTCGCGGCGCGCTGCGCGTTGCCCAGCGGCAGCTTGGCGACGACGTCGTGAAAGAGCACCTGCATGCCCAGGCTCTCGGCGAGCACCGAGAGCTGCGAGCCGATGGCGCCGTAGCCGACGATGCCCAGCGTCTTGCCGCGCGCCTCGTGGCAGTGCTCGGCGCTCTTGAGCCAGCCGCCCCGGTGCGCGGCGGCGTTCTTCTCCGGGATGCCGCGCAGCAGCAGGATGGCCTCGGCCAGCACCAGCTCGGCCACCGAGCGCGTGTTCGAGTAGGGCGCGTTGAAGACGGCGATGCCGTGCTCGCGCGCGGCGCCCAGGTCGACCTGGTTGGTGCCGATGCAGAAGCAGCCGATGGCGGTGAGCCGCTTCGCCTGCGCCAGCACCTCGGCCGTGAGCTGGGTGCGCGAGCGGATGCCGATGAAGTGCACGTCGGCGATGCGGCGCCGCAGCTCCTCGCCTTCCAGCGCGCCGGGCAGACGCTCGACCTGCGTGTAGCCGGCCGCGTGCAAGGCCTCGGCGGCGCTGTCGTGGATGCCTTCGGCGAGGAGGAACCTGATCTTGCTCTTGGGCAGGGAGGTGTCGGGCATGGGCGGGTGTCGTCGGTCGATGGATCGCGGGACGCGATCATGCCGGCAAGCGGGGCCCTCGCCGGTCGGCCTGCACGAAAAGGCCGTCCTCGCCGAAAGGTCGGCGGCGTCGGCATCGGCGCCGGGCGGCGGGCGCTTTCACCGCACTATGTATGCTCCGTGCCCTCGTGCAGCGAGTACGTCCGACCCATGGCCCCTGCGTCCCTCCACGACCTGAGACAAGGGCTGCGCGAGCTGGGCGCGCGCACCGTGCACGAGGAGCACCTGCTGCGCCAGTGGCTGCAGGCGCGCCCGCTGGAGCGTGGGCGGCGCGATGCGGCCGACTTCCTGCCGCGCGCCCTGCGCGAGGGGCTGCCGGCCTTGCGCGAGCGGCTTTCGCGCCTCGTGAGCCTAGTGTCCGAGCACCCGGCGCCCGACGGCTCGGCGCGGCTGCTGCTGGCGCTGGCCGACGGCCAGCGCATCGAGGCCACGCGGCTGCCGCGGCAGGGGCTGTGCGTGTCGACGCAGGTCGGCTGCGCCGTCGGCTGCCGCTTCTGCATGAGCGGGCGCGACGGCCTGCTGCGCCAGCTCGGCAGCGCCGAGATCCTGGCCCAGGTGGCGCTGGCGCGCGCGCAGCAGCCGGTGGCCAAGGTGGTGTTCATGGGCATCGGCGAGCCCAGCCACAACCTGGACGCCGTGCTGGAGGCGATCGACGCGCTCGGCACCCTGGGCGGCATCGGCCACAAGTCGCTCGTGTTCTCGACGGTGGGCGATCAGCGCGCCTTCGAGCGCCTGCCGCAGGGGCGGGTGAAGCCGGCGCTGGCGCTCTCGCTGCACAGCACCGATGCCGAGCGGCGTGCGGCGCTGCTGCCGCGTGCGCCGCGCCTGGCGCCGGCCGCGCTCGTCGACGCCGCCGACCGCTACGCGCGCGCCAGCGGCTACCCGGCTCAGATCCAGTGGACGCTGCTGGCGGGCGTGAACGACGGCGACGACGAGATCGAGGGCCTGCAGCGGCTGCTCGCGGGGCGCTACCTGATGCTCAACCTCATCCCCTTCAACCGCGCCGAGGGCAGCGGCTTCGCGCGTCCGAGCTGGGAGCGCGCGGTGGCGATGACGCGGGCGCTCAACCGGGCCGGGATCCTCACGCGGATGCGGCGCTCGGCGGCGCAGGAGGTCGACGGCGGCTGCGGCCAGCTGCGCGCCCGCGCCCTCCCCGCCTGAACGGGCTGCGCGCAAGGCCAGGCCCCGCCTTGCGCGGCGGGCGGCTCAGCCTTGCGACGGGTGCGTCGGGTCGCGCACCTCGCGCACTTCACGCACCTGCACGTCCACCACCTCGGCCGGCGGTGGCGTCTGTGGCCGGCTTGCGCGGCCGACGAAGACGTTGGGCGGCAGCGCGCGGCGCCCGCGCAGCAGCGACCACAGCAGCAGCCCGCCGGCCAGCGCCAGGCCGCAGGCCAGCGTCACCAGGGCCACCAGGGCCCCGAAGGCGAGCACGGCCACGCGCAGCAGGCCTTCGGCCAGGCCGCGAAGGAATTCGCGCAGGGTTTGGAGGAGAGCGGACATCGGTTCGCCGTCAGCTGGGGGCAGCGCGCGGCATTGCAAGCGGGTGCGCCGCGCGTGGGCCGATTGTCGCAAGCGGGACGTGAAACTGCGCGGCGCCGTGTTGCCGGGGGGTCTTGTGCTGCGGCCGATCCCCCTCAGCTGTCGGGTATGGACACGCCCACGCTTTTCATCGCCTGCCCGCATTGCGGCGTCAGGAACCGGGTGCCGGCCGCGCGCGCCGGCGAGTCGCCGCAGTGCGGCAAGTGCCAGCGCCCGCTGCTGGCCGGGCAGCCGCTGGAACTCGGCGACGCCGACTTCGACGCCGTCGTGCAGGCCGCGAAGCTGCCCGTGCTGGTCGACTTCTGGGCGCCCTGGTGCGGACCCTGTCGCGCGATGGCGCCGGCCTTCGCGCAGGCGGCCGCGCAGCTCGAAGGCCAGGCGTTGCTGGTGAAGGTGAACAGCGACGACAACCCGCGGCTCTCGCAGCGCTTTGCCATCCGCAGCATCCCGACGCTGGTGCGCCTGGACGGCGGGCGCGAGACGCGGCGCCAGTCGGGCGCGGTGTCGGCGGCGGCGATCGTCGCGCTGGCGCGGTAGGCGCGCGCTGCGCCTTCTCAGGCGCCGGCCCCGGCGCGGCCCTGCTGCAGGGAGGGATCGACGTCGACGTAGCGCCAGAAGGCGCGCACGAAGATGTTGCGGTGATAGCCCAGCACCCAGGGGTGCACGAGGTCGGTGAAGAGCCGGTGCACGTGCACCTTGTAGGGCATGTAGGCGATCATCAGCCGTGCGGCGTCGGTCATCAGCCGCTGGCGCTCGGGCCCATCGGGCAGTCCGCGCTGCTGCACGTAGAGGCGGTTGAATTCCGGCAGGTCGAAGCGCGAATGGTTCGCCTGGCCCTTGTTGGGGCCGTAGCCCAGCGCGAGGAAGGTGTCTCCGTCGGGCTGGCCGGCGACCCAGCCCACGCCCCACATCATCAGCTTGCCGGCGCGGCTGGCCTTCAGGTTCTCGGGCCACTTCGCAGTCCTGAATTCCATGCGCACGCCGATGGCGTTCATGTTCTTCTGCCACAGCTCGACCAGCGCGCGGCTGACCTGGTCGGGCTGCGAGTGGTACTCGATCGTCAGCGCGCGGCCGTCGGGGCGCTCGCGCCAGCCGTCGCCGTTGCGGTCGACGAAGCCGTGCAGGTCCAGCAGCGCCTTGGCGCGCGCCACGTTGTACTCGCTCATCGTGCTCTTGAAGGCCGGGTCGTAGCCCCAGACCATGGGCGCGATCGGACCCTGCGCGGGGATCGCCTGGCCGCGGCGCACGATGCGGATCTCGCGCTCGACGTCCACCGCCAGCGAGATCGCGCGCCGCAGCGCCACCTGCGCCGGCGTGTAGCCGCCGACGACCTCGTTCTCCATCGCGAAGTAGGACACCGCGACGTCCGCGCGCGGATAGCGCGTCATCGCGATTCCCTGCTTGGCGAGGTTGGGCGCGAGGCGGTTGTTCGGGAAGGCGACGCCCGCGAACTCGGCGGGCACGCTCTCGATCAGGTCCTGCTCGGCGCCGAGGAAGGCCAGCCAGCGCGGCTGCGCCTCCTCGATGACGGCGATGTGCACCTCGTCGACGAGCGGCAGGCGCCGCCCCCGGAGCTGCTGCGCCACGGCCTGCAGGCGCGCGTCGGAGGCGGGCGGGTGCTCGTCGTAGCGCCGATCGCGGTAGTTGGGGTTGCGCGCCAGCACGATGCGCGCGCTGCGCTTCCACGACTTGATCAAGAAGGGCCCGGTGCCCACCGGGTGCTCGCCGATCTTGTCGCCGTAGTGCTCGACCACCTCGCGCGCCACCGCGCCGAGGAAGGAGGCGTCGGTGAAGTTGTAGACGAAGCGCGGCTTGGGCTCGGCCAGGCGCACGCGGAAGGTGTAGCGGTCGAGCGCGCGCAGGCCCTCGACCTCGCGTTCGTAGTCGAAGGGGATCTTGCGCTCGATGCACTCGCGCCGCAGCTCCGAGAGACCGAGGATCCTGTCGTTCTCGAGGATGTAGAGGTTGCCGCTCTTCCAGCGCGGGTCGTAGTGGCGCTTGAGGCTGTAGACGTAGTCGTGCGCGGTCAGCTCGCGCCGCTTGCCGCCGAAGGCCGGGTCGTCGGCGAAGAAGATGCCGGGCTTGATGCGGAAGGTGAAGCTGCGGAAGTCGTCGCCGATCTCCGGCAGCGCCGCCGCGGTGTTCGGGCGCATGCGGATGGGCTGCGCGAGGTACTCGAACTCCAGCGGCGCGTCGAAGATGCCCTCGAGGATGGTGCGCGAATAGAGGTCGGTGACGTAGGCCGGATCGAAGCTCGACTCGGCGATGGGGAAGGCGTAGCGCAGCACCCTGGGGCCGTCGCCGGGCAGGGCCGAGCGCAGCGGCGTCGCGGCAACGAGCGCGGCAGCGCCGAGCACGGCGCGGCGGCGCGGACGAGGCGGGGTCGATCTGGGCATGGCGATGCGGCGAACCTGCGCGTGTGCCGCACCGCAGCCGGTGCGGCTCCGGCCCGAGTTTAGGCGGCGGGCCGCAGGGGGAAACCCCGGCGCGGTGGTGCCGGGAGGTCAACCTACACTCGTCCATCCCGAGAACCTGCCTGCGCCGGCCCCGCGCCGGCGGGAATGCTTCGTCGACGCGCACGATGGCCGCTTACCTGGTCCGCCGCCTGTGGCAGATGATCCCCACCCTGGCGGGGGTCGTGCTGCTGGTGTTCTTCCTCTTCAAGGCCTTCGGCGGCGATCCGGCCGAGGTGCTGGGCGGCCTCAACGCGAGTCCGGAGCAGGTCGACGCGATCCGCGAGCAGCTCGGATTGAACGAGCCCGTCTGGGTGCAGCTGTGGATCTTCGTCAAGCAGGTCGTCGGTTTCGACTGGGGCCGCAGCTGGGCGACGAACGAGGCCGTGTCGCAGCTCTTCGCCACGCGGCTGCCGGCGACGCTGACGGTGATGCTGCCCATCCTCGTGCTCGACACGCTGGTGGCGCTGCCGATCGCGATGGCGGTCGCCCACCGCCGCGGCAGCCTCACGGACCGCGCGGTGATGGTGATCACGACGGTGGCGCTGTCGGTCAGCTTCCTCGTCTACATCATCGTCGGCCAGTACGTGTTCGCCTTCCAGCTCGGCTGGTTTCCGGTGCAGGGTTGGAGCGAGCATGTGGGCACCAACCTGCTCGTCTACGCGCCGCTGCCGGTGCTGCTGGCGGTGATGGTGGGCATCGCGCCGCAGACGCGCCTGTACCGCAGCTTCTTCCTCGACGAGCTCGGCCAGGACTACGTGCGCACCGCGCGCGCCAAGGGCATGACCGAGGGCGTGGTGCTGTTCCGCCACGTGCTGCGCAACGCGCTCATCCCCATCCTCGCCAATGTCGGGCTGCAACTGCCGGGCATCTTCGTCGGCAGCTTCCTGATCGAGGTCTTCTTCTCCATCCCGGGTCTCGGGCGCGAGGTGCTGCTGGCCGTCAACCGCAGCGACTTCCCCGTGATCCAGGCGGTGACGGTGTACCTCGCGATGCTGACGATGGTGATCAACCTGGCGACCGACCTCGCCTTCAGGCTCGCCGACCCGCGCGTGGTGCTGAAGTGAGTGCGGTGCTTACCGCGGCGGCGGACGAGGGCGCGGCAGCGGTCTCCGAAGGCGTCTGGCACGCCGCGTGGCGACGCTTCAAGGGCGATCGCGTCGGCCTGGGCTCGATGGTCGTCGTGCTCGCCTTCGTGCTGCTGATCGCCGCCGCGGCCGCCGGCCTGGTGGCGCGCGACTGGCAGGACGAGGTCGGCGTGCCGAACGCGCCGCCGACGCTGCTGGGCGCACGCGCGGCCGCCGCGGGCGACGGCGGCATCGAGTCGCCGCAGGGCCCGGACGTCGATCTCTCGGACATCGACCCGCTGGCGCCGCGCTACCGGGAGTGGGAGGAGCGCGCGCGGCAGTACCGCACGCAGGAGCAGCCGAAGCGGGAGACGCTGCCTTTCGGCGGCGACCGCCTCGGTCGCGACGTGCTCGCCAAGGCGATCAAGGGCACCGAGATCTCGGTCTTCGTCGGCGTCGCCGCGGCGCTGGGCGCGACCTTCATCGGCACCATGCTGGGGGCGCTTGCGGGCTTCTTCGGCGGCCGCGTGGGGGATCTGCTGGAGTGGGTCTACAACGTCTTCGAGAGCATCCCCAACATCCTGCTCATCTTCGCCTTCGCCGCGGTGGTGGGTCGCGGCGTCGAGGGCGTCGTCGTGATCCTCACGTTCACCGGCTGGACCGGCATGTACCGCCAGGTGCGCGCCGAGTTCATCAAGCATTCGACGCGTGAATACGTGCGCAGCGCCGAGGCCATCGGCGCCAGTGCCGCCAGCCGCATGTTCCGCCACATCCTTCCCAACGTCAGCCACGTCATCCTCGTGCGCATGAGCCTGCTCGCGGTGGGCTTCATCAAGGCCGAGGTGATCCTCTCCTACCTCGGCCTGGGCGTTCGCGTCGACCAGGTCTCGTGGGGAACGATGCTGGCCGAGGCGCAGAACGAGCTGATCCTCGGCTACTGGTGGCAGCTGGCGACGGCGACGCTCTTCATGGCGGTCTTCGTCACCGCCTTCTCGCTCGCCACCGACGCACTGCGCGACGCGCTCGATCCGAAGCTGAAGGGGTTGGCGTGAGCGCGGCAGCGGCACCCCTGCTGAGCATCCAGGACCTGTGCGTGGCCTTCCGCATGGGCCAGGGCCGGCGCGCCGCCGCGGTGCAAGGCGTGTCCTTCGACGTGCCCGAGAACACCACGGTCGCCCTGGTCGGCGAATCCGGCTCGGGCAAGAGCGTCACCGCGATGTCGGTGCTGAACCTGCTGCCCGAGAACGCCGAGCGCAGCGGGCGCATCCGCTGGCAGGGGCGCGAGCTGCTGCAGGCTTCGCTGCGCGAACTGCAGGCGCTGCGCGGCAAGGAGATCGCCTGCGTCTTCCAGGATCCGATGAGTTCGCTCAACCCGGTGTTCACGGTCGGGCGTCAGCTCGCCGAGCCCTTGCGCAAGCACCTGGGGTTGTCGGCGCGCCAGGCGGCGCGGCGCGCCGGTGAACTGCTCGCCGAGGTCGGCATCCCCGAGCCGACGCGGCGCCTGGCGGGCTACCCGCACGAGCTCTCGGGTGGCCAGCAGCAGCGCGTGATGATCGCGATGGCGCTGGCCTGCGAGCCCCGGCTGCTCATCGCCGACGAACCGACGACGGCGCTGGACGTGACCATCCAGCGCCAGATCATCGAGCTGCTGGCGCGGCTGAAGGCCGAGCACCGCATGAGCCTGCTCTTCATCAGCCATGACCTGGCGCTGGTGGGGGAGATCGCCGACCGCGTCGTCGTCATGCGCCACGGCCAGGTGCGCGAGGAAGGCGCGGCGGCGCAGATCTTCGAGCAGCCGCAAGACGCGTACACCAAGGCGCTGCTCGCCTGCCGCCCCAGCCTTCGCGGCAACCCGCGGCGCCTGATGGTGATCGACGAGCACATCGCCGCGCAGGGGGTGACGGGTGCGGCGGGCCCGGCGGGCGACGGGACCGCTGCCGCCGCGAAGGATCCCGATGCGCCGGTGGTGCTGGAGGTGAGGTCGCTGGCCAAGAGCTTCCGGCTGCGCCAGGGCCTGTTCGGCCGCCGGGAGTTCAAGGCCGTGCAGGACGTGAGCTTCCGGCTGCGCCGCGGGCATACGCTGGGCGTCGTCGGCGAATCGGGCTCGGGCAAGACGACCATGGGCCTCACCCTGCTGCGCCTGCACGAACCGACGCGCGGCGAGGTCATCTTCGATGGCCGCAACCTGCTCGCGCTCTCCGACCGCGAGCGCCTGGCGATGCGCCGGCGCATCCAGATCGTCTTCCAGAACCCCTATGCCAGCCTGAACCCGCGCTTCACGATCGGGCAGACGCTGCTGGAGCCGATGACGATCCACGGCATCGGTGCCGGCACCGCCGAGCGCGAGCAGCGCGCACGCGCGCTGCTGCAGAAGGTCGGGCTCGACGGCCGCGCCTTCGGCAAGTACCCGCACGAGTTCTCGGGCGGCCAGCGCCAGCGCGTGGCGATCGCGCGCTGCCTCACGCTCGAGCCCGAGGTGCTGGTGCTCGACGAGGCGGTGAGCGCGCTCGACGTGAGCGTGCAGGCGCAGGTTCTCAACCTGCTGAAGGACCTGCAGGACGAGCTCGGCCTGGCCTACGTCTTCATCAGCCACGACCTGGCGGTGGTGCGCTTCATCAGCGACGAGGTGCTGGTGATGAAGGACGGCGTCGTGGTCGAGCAGGCCAGCGCCGCGCAGATCCTGGCCGCGCCGCAGCAGGCGTACACGCGCGGGCTGCTGGCGGCCATTCCGCGCGGCTACCGGGCCGACGGCGCCACGACTTGAAGGAAGAGAGGCACGCGATGCTGCGAACGACGCGAAACCCGAGCCTCGCGACCCGTGTGATCGGGGCGCTGGCGCTGGTCCTGGCCGGCGGCGCCGCGCAGGCCCTGTCCTTGTACGACCCGACTGCGGGCATGCTGCCTTCGGCGCAGGGCTGGTTGAGCCTGTGCTCGCAGCCGCAGTGTTCGGCCCAGGTGGGTGACGGCGTGCTGGCGCTCGACACGCTGGGCGCGGGCAACGGCGCGCAGGCCGGCTTCTCGCGCTTGGACCAGGTGCTGGACGCCGAGGCCGGCTACCGGCTGGACTTCGGGCTGCGCGTGCTCGACGAGTCGCATGCCAGCGCCGACCGTGCCGGCTTCGTGCTGATCGCCGTTGGCAGTGTGCCGTCGCAGTCGCTCGAGATCGGCTTCTGGAAAGACCAGGTCTGGGTCTACGACTATGACGGCGGCGCCTTCGTCAAGGGTGCCTCGGCGGCACTGGACACCACCACCTGGCACGACTACAGCCTGTCGGTGCAGGCCGGCCGCTTCTCGCTGCGAGCCGACGGCCACGCGCTGCTGGACGGGCTGCTCGAGGACTACAGCGGCTTCGGCATGCCCTACGACCTGCGCAACTTCCTGTTCCTTGGCGACGACACCCGCAGCGCCGGCGCTGCGGTGCAACTCGGCGCGGTGTCGCTTTCGGCCGTGACGCCGGTGCCCGAGCCCGCCGGTGCGGCATCGATGCTGGGCGGGTTGCTGCTGGTGATGGGTGCTGCGCGCGCTGGACGCCGCTCAAGCCGCCCGGGTTGATGCGGGTGCGGCCCGCAGCGGCGGGAGCGGCGGCGCCGTCACAATCGCGCCCCGTGCAGAAGCCGATTTCCGCCCTTCGTCGTCGGCGTGCGTCCACCCCGGGCCGCACCCGCGCTCGCCTGCTGGCCCTGGCCGCGGCATTCACGTTCGCGCCCGCGGTCGTGCAGGCGCAAGCGCAAGCGCGGGCGGCAGAGGGCGCCGCCGCGGCGGCCTCCGCGCCGGTGCAGCAGATCGAGATCACCGGCACGCGCGGCAGCGATACCGAGCAGCGGCGGCAAGCCACCGCGGCGAAGATCGTCATCGGGCGCGAGGAGATCGAGCGCTTCGGCGATGCCACCGTCGGCGAGGTGCTCAAGCGCCTGCCGGGCGTCACCGTCCCCGGCGCCCCCGGCCGCGGCGGCGGCCCGCGCCTGCGCGGCATGGGCGGGGGCTATACGCAGTTG
Source organism: Burkholderiales bacterium (assembly GCA_026932235.1). GTDB lineage: Bacteria > Pseudomonadota > Gammaproteobacteria > Burkholderiales > Burkholderiaceae_C > Rubrivivax. Next base: position 43,216 of record JAIXKR010000146.1, on the reverse strand, counting down.
CTGATCGACGGCCAGCGCGTGCCGCCGGGCTTCAGCCTGGAGTCGCTGACGCCCGAGCAGATCGAGCGCATCGAGATCCTGCGCGCACCCACCGCCGAGACCGGGGCGCGCGCCATCGCCGGCACCCTCAACATCGTCACCCGCGAGGGTTTCAAGCGCCGCATCAACGACTTGCGCCTGGCGATCACGCAGGAGGCCGGGCTGCGCTCGGAGCACTTCGGCTGGACGCGCAACGACAGCGTCGGCGATCTCACCTACACGGTCTCGGCCTCGGCGTTCAACGGCCGTCGCCGGAGCGAGGACACCACGCTCACCACCGAGACCGACCTCGGCAGCGGGCAGCTCCTGCGTGCGCAGGAGGAGAAGAGCGCCGACGAAGGCCGCCGTCAGGGCTTGAACCTGAGCTCGCGCCTGCAGTGGCGCCTGGGCGAGAGCGGCTCGCTGCTGCTGATGCCGGTGCTGTTCCACAGCCGGCGCGAGGGCACCGAGCGCCTTGCGCTGCAGCAGCCGCTGGGCGCCACGCCCGCGCTCTACGACCATGCCGAAGTCGAACGCGACAGCGGTTTCACGGTCGGGCGGCTGAACCTGCAGTGGCGGCAGACGCTGGGCGAGGGCTGGCGCGTCGAGCTGAACGGCGGCACGCACGCCGCGCGCGGCCGCTCGGCGAGCCTGCGGCAGGAGTTCGACGCCGGCGATGCGCTGCTGCGCACGGTGCACGACCGCAGCCGCACGAGCGAGCGCAGCGCGCTCCTCAACACCAAGGTCTCGCGGCTGCTGGATGGCGACCACAGCCTCGTCACCGGGGCCGAGTTCGAGCATCTTCGGCGCAGCGAGACGCGCGTGACCGAGCAGGACAACAGCGACCCGCTGGCCGACTTCGAGGGCGACCTGCAGGCCAGCAGCCGGCGCCTGGCGTTGTATGCGCAGGACGAGTGGGCGCTCAACCCGAACTGGGCCGCGCACGCGGGTTTGCGCTGGGAGGAGATCCGCACGCGCGGCGACGCGGCCGCGGGCGGCGCGCGACCGGACAACCGCAGCCGCGTGCTGACGCCGCTGCTGCACGCCGTCTGGAAGCCCGACCCCAAGGCGCGCGACCAGATCCGCATGAGCCTCACGCGCAGCTACAAGGCGCCGTCGCTGAACAATCTGGTGGCACGCCCGCTGCTGAACAGCCGCTGGCCCAGCGACGCCGCCAACACCGCGACGCAGCCCGACCGTGCCGGCAACCCCGACCTGCGGCCCGAACTCGCCACCGGCATCGACCTCGCCTTCGAGCGCTACCTGCCGCAGGGCGGCGTCCTGAGTGCGAACCTCTTCGTGCGCCGCATCCGCGACACCATCCGCAGCACGACCACGCTCGAGTCCGTCGCCTGGAGCCCGGTGCCGCGCTGGGTGTCGCGGCCGAAGAACGTCGGGCGCGCGACCACGCAAGGCGTGGAGCTGGAGGCGAAGTTTCGCCTCGACCAGCTCATCGACGGCGCGCCACCGGTGGAGCTGCGCAACAACCTGAGCCTGTACCGCTCGCGCGTGCACGACGTGCCGGGGCCCGACAACCGGCTCGACGAGCAGCCCTGGGCCGTGCTCAACCTCGGTGCCGACTACCGCCTGCGCGGCACGCCGCTGACGCTGGGCGGCAGCCTGAACCTGACGCCCGGCTACCGCACCCGGGTCTCGGACGTGCAGTCGCGCGAGGCCGGGCGCAAGCGCCAGTTCGACGTCTACGCGCTGTGGGTGTTCGACCCCACGCTGCAGCTGCGCCTGCTGGCCAACAACGCCGCGCCCGCCGACCACCGCTCGCGCGCCGCGGTCGACCAGGGCCTGCTGCGCACGCAGGCGACGACGCTCATGCCGGGCGAGGTCACCTGGGGCTTGCGGCTGGAAATGAAGCTCTAGCCCAGGCTCCGGCGCCAGCGCTGGGGGTGGCGCTAGCGCGCCGCGTCCGTCGGGCGCCGGCGCTCGACCTTGCCGGGCAGCGAGAGCTCGCCCGACGCGACCTTGAAGACGTCGGCGACGCACAGCAGCGGGCTGTGCACGCTGGCGTTGACGCGCAGCGCCGCGGTCACGCCGTCGAAGGCACCCCCCTCGACGACGCCGATGTCGTCGAAGGGCACCCGCACCTCGACGGTGCCGCGCTGGAAGGTCGGCGCCCAGCCGGGGCTGTCGATCAGGATGGGCAGGCCCGGCCAGGTCTTGGGCAGGCGGGGCTTGGCGCCCTCGGGGATGTCCACCACCTTCAGCGCATCCCGGCCGCAGGCCGCGTCGGGCTGCAGCACGACCCAGTGCGAGTGCCAGACGTCGCCGTCGTTGTCGGGCCTGCCGTCGCCGTTCTCGTCGAACAGGGGGGTGTCGTCGAAGTCGGGGTGGGAGGTCACGGCGAAGGCCAGGATGCCGGCCTTGGCTTCGAAGCCGACCGTCGACGGGTCCAGGCTCGTGGGCCAGACGTACGAGAAGACCGTGCTCCCCGCGAGCTTGCCGGACTTCGCCGGACGCGTCGCACCGGCCTCGCCGGAGACGGTCATGCCGAAGGTCGCGATCCTGCCCTCGGTCGAGATCCTCGTGTGCACGATGTCGAAGGGTGCCTTCACGCCCTGGGCGGCCGGGCTGGCGATGCCGCCCTTGTGGCCCCCATCGTGGGCCGACGCCGCGCCTGCAAGGCTCGACAGGATCGAAGCGAGGAGGAGGGGCAATGCCAAAGCCTTCATAACGGCCCTTTCCGCTGAGTGGTGGATGTGGCGAGTGTCAGGGACCGTGGAGTACGATGGATCACCTATCGTTCGATATCGATACCTTATCGTTCCAATGCAAGCCCTGCCCCCTCTCGACCGACTCTCCGGCATGCTCGAGCGCTTCCGGGTGCGGGCCCGGCTGCACCATTCCGGGACCCTCTGCGGGCTCAGCCATTTCGACGCCTGCGAGGGGCACGGCTACCTGCACCTGCTGCGACGCGGCCGGCTGCGCGTCAGCCATCCGGGCGCGCGCGACGTGCCGGAATCGATGGCCTTCGATGAGCCGACGCTGCTGCTGTACCCGCGTCCCCTCACGCACCGCTTCCACAACCCGCCCGCCGAGGGCGCCGACTTCACCTGCGCGCAGCTGATCTTCGAAGGCGGCACGTGCAACCCGCTGGCGCGGGCGCTGCCGTCCTTGATCGCGCTCCCGCTGGCCCGGGTGTCGGGGCTCGACATGGCTCTGGAGCTGCTCTTCGCCGAAACCGATCGCGTGCGCTGCGGCCAGCGCCTGCTGGCCGATCGGCTGTTCGAGGTGGTCGTGATCCAGCTCGTGCGCTGGCTGCTCGACCATCCGCAGGAGGCGGGCGTGCGCGCGGGCGTCATCAGCGGGCTGTCCGACCCGCGCCTGGCGCGGGCGCTGACCGCCATGCACGAGGCCCCGGGCGAGTCCTGGCCGCTCGCGCGCATGGCAGAGCGTGCCGGCATGTCCCGGACGGCGTTCGCCGTCCGCTTCCGCGAGGTGGTGGGCCAGGCGCCCGCGGACTACCTGGGCGACTGGCGCATGGCGCTGGCCCAGCGGCAACTGCGCGAGGGGCGGTCGATCAAGGCCCTGGCCGCCGATCTCGGCTACGCGAACCCGTCGGCGCTGTCGCGTGCCTTCGCGGCCAAGGTCGGCGTGTCCCCGCGCGAATGGCTCAGAGGCGGGCCCGGCGATTGAGCGCGCGACGTCGGTTCCCCTCGGTGCCGATCCCTCTCCGTCTGGACTAAACTACCGATTGCGAACAGTTCGCATTAGCATTCAGGGGTTCGGATGAAGATCATCGAGTCGAAATGGGGCCGGGCCTGCGCCGTGCTGGCGGCGGGCGTGACGATGCTGGCGCAGGCGGCGGAGATCCCGATCGGCAAGCCGCACGTCGAGGGCGGCCTGGAGGTCGCGGCGGTCTACCTGCAGCCCATCGAGATGGAGCCCGCGGGAATGATGCGCGAGGCGAGCAAGTCGGACATCCATCTCGAGGCCGACATCCGCGCCGTGCAGGGCAACACCAACGGTTTCGGCGAAGGCGATTGGGTGCCGCACCTGATCGTGCACTACAAGCTGGTGAAGGCCGGCGACCCCAAGGTGCTGCAAGGGCAGTTGATGCCGATGGTGGCCAGCGACGGCCCGCACTATGGCGACAACGTCAAGCTCATGGGCCCGGGCAAGTACACGCTGACGCTGACGGTGCAGCCGCCGGCGGGCGGTCCGCATGCGCATTTCGGCCGCCACGTGGACAAGGAGACCGGTGTGGCGCCGTGGTTCAAGCCCTTCGAGGCGCGCTATGAGTTCACGTTCGCCGGCACCGGCAAGAAGGGCGGGTACTGAGCCCATGACACCCGGCGCTCCGTCGCGCGGCCTCGAGCGCCGCGACGCGATGCGAGGCCTGGTGCGCGCGGCGGCGATGCTTGCGCTCGCTGCTGCGCTGCCGGCCCGGGCCGACGACGTGCCCACGGTGCGCGTGGAGCTCGACGACGGCAAGATCAGCACGCGCCGCATCGAGCTGCCGGCGCGCAAGCGCTTTCGCGTCGAGGTCGTCAACAAGGGCAAGACGCCGGCCGAGTTCGAGAGCCTGCCGCTCGGGCTGGAGCTGGTGGTCGCCCCGGGCAGCACGCGCACGCGGGTGCTGCCGGGCAAGTCGCCCGGCACCTATCCCTTCTTCGACGAGTTCCACATGGAGACCACGCGCGGGGAGTTCGTCATCAAATAGGAAGGAGCGCGCGCGACGGCCGGCAGGGCGTCGGCGCGCGGTACGACATGGGGCAGGTGACGTTCATCATCTGGCGCGAGAGCGTCGAGGCCTTGCTCGTCGTCGGCATCCTGCATGCCTGGCTGGCGCGCACGCCGCAGGCCGCGGGCGGGCGGCGCTGGCTCTGGGGCGGCGTGATCGGCGGGCTGCTGCTGGCCGCTGCGCTCGCCTTCGGCATCTACTCCGCGCACGAGCTGCTGCTCGACTTCCAGGAGCAGTTCCAGACGGCGATGGTGCTGCTGGCGGCCGTGCTCATCGTGCAGATGGTGCTGTGGATGCGCGCGCACGGGCGCACGCTCAAGCGCGACCTCGAGCAGGGCCTGTCGCAGCGCGCGGAAGAACGCAACTGGTGGGGCGTGGCGGTGCTGGCGGCGCTGGCGATCGCGCGCGAGGGCAGCGAGGCGGTCGTCTTCCTCTACGGCACGCTGGCCGCCGCGCCGGCCGCGGAGCTGCCGTGGATGGGCCTGGCCGCGCTCGTCGGCCTGGCGCTGGCGCTGCTCACCTTCTGGCTGCTGCAGCTGGGCGGCAAGGTGCTGAGCTGGCAGCTCTTCTTCCGCGTCACCGAGATCATGCTGCTGCTGCTGGCGGGCGCGCTGCTGGTCACCGCGGTGGAGCAGATGCAGGCCCTGGAGTGGCTGCCGCCGCTGCGCGATGGCCTCTGGGACACGAGCGCGCTGCTCGACGACATGACGCGCACCGGCGGCCTGTTGGCGGCCCTCACCGGCTATCGCGCCCAGCCCTCGCTCATGACGGTGCTGGTGCTGCTGGCCTACTGGGCGGTGGTGGTCTGGCTCATGCGCCGCCCGGCGCACGGGGCGCGGCGATGACGCTGGCGCGCGGCCTGCCGGCCCCGGCGCAGCGCACGCGCCGCGGCGCCTGGCTGGCGGCGGCCGGCGAGTGGCTGCGCACGCACGCCGGCCTCGTGCGCAAGCTGCAATGGCTGGTGGTGATCGTCTACGCGGTGCTGCTGCTGGTGCCGGCGCTGCTGCCCTTGCCCGAGCGCACGGCGCACCTCTGGAACAACCTCACGCTGTTCGCCGAGTTCGTCTTCTGGGGCCTGTGGTGGCCCTTCGTGCTGCTGAGCATGCTGCTCTTCGGGCGCCTGTGGTGCGGCGTCCTGTGCCCGGAGGGCACGCTCACCGAATGGGCGTCCAAGCACGGGCAGGGGCGGGCCGTGCCGCGCTGGATGCGCTGGGGTGGCTGGCCCTTCACGGCCTTCGTCTGCACCACCGTCTACGGGCAGATGGTGAGCGTCTACCAGTACCCGAAGGCGGCGCTGCTGGTGCTGGGCGGCAGCACCGTGGCGGCACTCGTCGTGGGCTACTTCTACACCCGCGGCAAGCGCGCCTGGTGCCGCTACCTGTGCCCGGTGAACGGCGTCTTCGGGCTGCTCTCCAAGCTCGCGCCCATGCACTACCGCGTCGACGACCTCGCCTGGCGACGTTCGCTGAGCGCGGAGCCGGGGGCGCCGATCCGCATCAGCAAGCGCGCCGTGGACTGCGCGCCGATGCAGCCGCTGCGCTCCATGCAGGGCGCCAGCGGCTGCCACATGTGCGGACGCTGCAGCGGGCACCACGACGCCATCGCACTGCAGTGGCGCTCGCCCGCGCACGAGGTGGTGGAGCTGGGCGCCAGCGAGGCCAACACCTGGCAGACCGCGCTCATCGTCTTCGGCCTGCTCGGCGTGGCCATCGGCGCCTTCCACTGGAGCGCCAGCCCCTGGTTCGTCGCCCTGCGCCAGGGTCTGGTCACCTGGCTCGTCGAACGCGACATCTACTGGCCCCTGGCCGGGAACGCGCCCTGGTGGCTGCTCACGCACTACCCCGAGCAGAACGACGTGCTGAACTGGCTCGACGGCGCGCTGCTCCTGGCCTACATCGGCGCCACCGCGCTCGTCTGGGGCGGGCTCACGCTGGCGCTGCTGGCGCTGGCGGTGCGCGCCGCCGGCCCCTGGTGCCGCCAGCGCCTGCACCACCTGGCGCAGGCGCTCATCCCGCTGGCCGGGGTCGGCGTCTTCCTCGGCCTGTCGACGATCACGCTCACGCTGCTGCGCGGCGAGGGCATCGTGCTGCCCTGGGTGAACACGCTGCGGCTGCTGCTGCTGCTGGCGGCCTCGGCGTGGTCGCTGTGGCTGGGCTGGCGCATCCTGCAGCGCTGGCAGGTGGGGGCGCGGCGCGCCGCGCTGGGCAGCGTGCCGCTGGTGCTGGCGCTGGCCTGGATAGCCAGCGCCTGGGGCTGGCTGTTCTGGTGGTGGTGAGCCCACAGGCGCGGGTGCCTGCCCGCGCGGCGTCAGCCCCACGCCCGGCATGTTCGCCGCCGGGGTTCGCCCTTGTAAATCCTTCACCGCCATGCTGCGCACGAGTGCCTGCCGGACCCGTGGCGCCAAGGCTAGTCTGATGCGGTGGGCTTGAACGATTCCGTCCCGGCATCGCCGGCCCAGGAGGAGACCGAGCGATGTTGAACCTTCCTGATCGTCTCCGGCCCTTCGTCGCGCTGGAAGCCTCGCTGCGATACCCGCCGCTGCAAGCGGTCTACCGCGGCCCGGAGCGACGCGCGCCGGTCCCGGCGGGCGCGGCGGAAACGCCGTGGCTGGCCTTGATGCTCGACGAGATCGACTACGGCATGCTGCTGCTGGGCGAAGCCGGCAAGGTGCTGCACGCCAACCACGCCGCGCGCGCCGAACTCGACGCGGAGCACCCGCTGCTGCTGCGCGGCAACGAGCTGCTGGCGCGGCGCCCCGCCGACGCGACGCTGCTGCTGGAGGCCATGCAGGCGGCCGGCCGCGGTCTGCGGCGGCTGCTCATGCTGGGTGCGCCGCAGGCGGTGTCGATCGCCGTCGTGCCGCTCGCCGCACGCCTGGGCGCGCTGCCGCAGGCGACGCTGCTGCTGCTGGGCAAGAAGCGCGTCTGCGAGCGCCTGTCGGTGCAGTGCTTCGCGCGCAGCCATGGCTTGACTGCCGCCGAGGCGCGCGTTCTGGAGGCGCTGTGCCAGGGCCTCGATCCGCGCGCCGTGGCCGCGCAGCACGGCGTCGGTCTGGCCACCGTGCGCACGCAGATCGGCTCCATCCGCGCCAAGACCGGCGCGCAGAGCATCCGGGAACTGGTGCGCCTCGTGGCCGTGCTGCCGCCGATGGTGAGCTCGCTGCGCGTCGCCGCGTGAGGGCGGCGGGCGCCGTCAGTCCGCCTGCAGGAACGGCAACAGACGCTGCAGCACCTGCGCGCGCTCGGGCTCGTTGAAGATCTCGTGCGCCAGCCCGGGGAACGCCTGGTGCTGCAGCACCGCCGCCGGTGCCGCCGCGGCAAAGGCGGCGCTGCCCGCAGGGGCGACACAGCGGTCGGCACCGGCCCACAGCAACAGCGTCGGCGTCGTCCAGCGCGGGGCGAGGGCGCGTACGCACTCGCCGCCGTCGATGATGAAGCGCGCCAGCCGCGCGCAGATGCGGCCGTGCACCAGCGGATCGGCCTTGTAGGCCTGCACCACCGCGGCGTCGCGCGAGATCCAAGCCGGGTCGAGCCCGTTGGGCAAGGGCAGCGAGGGTGCGATCGCATTCATCAGCGCCAGCTGCAGCTTCTGCCAGCGCGAGAGATCGGCCGCCAGCGCCGGCGAGGAGAGCACGAGCCGCGCGAGCGGCCGGCTCCACGCCGCGGGCTGCGGCTGCAGCGCCTCGGCGACGAAGCGCGCGGCGACGAGTCCGCCCATGCTGTGCCCCAGCAGCACCGTCGGCGGCTGGCCGGCGCCGCCGAGCGCATCGAGCACGGCTGCCAGGTCGCGGCACAGGCTGTCCTCCTGCGGGATCACGCCACGCCTGCCGGCGGTGCGTCCGTGACCGCGCTGGTCCCAGCTGCTGACGGCAAACCCGGCCGCGAGCAGCTCGCGCGCGAGCGTCTCGTAGCGCCCGCTGTGTTCGCCCAGACCGTGCACGATCAGGACATGCCCGCGCGCGCCCTCCAGCGGCCAGCGGCGCAGCGGCAGCGCCAGGCCGTCCGCGGCGATCACGTGCTCCGGGGCGCTCATCTCGCTGCGCTCACTTCCAGGCGAAGAAGGGTTGGTCGAAGTGCGCCACGCGCGTGGTGCGCCCGGCGATGCAGACTTCACGGAACTGGTAGAGGAAGGCCGCGGTGGGTGCGGCGATCCAGCTTCTGCCCAGCGGCATGCCGAGCACCGGCCTGGGAGTCTCCGGGATGCGATCGACGATGGGTGCGTCCGCGCGCATCAGTTCGGTCATCGGGATGCGATGCACGCTGGCGACTTCCTGCGGATTGGGCCGCAGGGCGCGCGCACGGCGGCCGCCCCAGACGACGATCGGCGTGATGGCGTAGCCCGAGCGCGTGACATAGTCGTCCAGCCGCCCGAGCACGGCGTCGCCGCCGAGCGCCAGCCCGACCTCCTCGCGCAACTCGCGCAGCGCCGTCTGCTCCGGCGTCTCGTGGTCGTCGATGCGTCCGCCGGGCAGGGCCCATTGGCCCGCATGCCGGCGCAGCCCCTTGGCGCGCAGCGTCAGCAGCAACGCCGGCTCGGCGCTCCAGCGCGTGAGCCGCGCGATGCCGCAGGCTTCGACGCCGTGGCCCTCCTCGACGACGACGAGCGCCACCGCGGCGCGGTGCACGGGCGTCTGCGGCGCGTCCTCGTGCGCCAGCACCTCGAACGCGCCCAAGCGGCGCTGCAGCAGGTCACGCATGCCGCTTTATAGCGCCGCCCGGGCGACGGGCTTCAGCCGCGCTCGAAACGGAACACCGCGACGCTGGCCAGCAGGTTGGGCCAGCGCCGCCGCACGCGCCCGCCCTGCAGGCCGAAGCTGTCGGTCACGCGCAGTCCGCTCTTTCCCGCCAGCACCTCGAAGTCGGCATAGGTGCCGACGCGGATGTTGGGCGTGTCGTACCACTCGTAGGGCAGCGCCTTGGTCACCGGCATGCGTCCCGAGACCACGCGCAGCCGGTTGGGCCAGTGCGCGAAGTTGGGGAAGCTGACGATGCCGATGCGCCCCACGCGCGCGGTCTCGCGCAGCATGTGCGCGGCGTTGCGCAGGTGCTGCAGCGTCTGCAGCTGCAGCACGACGTCGAAGCTGGCGTCGTCGAACAGCGCCAGGCCTTCGTCGAGGTTGAGCTGGATGACGTTGACGCCGCGCTGCACGCAGGCGTGCACGTTGGCGTCGTCGATCTCGATGCCGTAGCCGCTGCAGCCGCGCTCGCGCTGCAGGTATTCGAGCAGCTCGCCGTTGCCGCAGCCGAGGTCGAGCACGCGCGCGCCTCGCGGCACGAGCTCGGCGACGACCTCGAGCTCGCGGCGCTCAGACATCGCAGCCCTGCCCCACGCGCTCGAAGTAGGCGCGCATCACGCGGTGGTAGCGTTCGTCGTCGAGGAGGAAGGCATCGTGCCCGTGCGGTGCGTCGATCTCGGCGTAGCTCACGTCGATGCGGTTGTCCACCAGCGCCTTGACGATCTCGCGGCTGCGCGCGGGCGCAAAACGCCAGTCGGTGGTGAAGCTCACGAGCAGGAAGCGCTTCCCGCGCGCCACCGCGAAGGCGCGCGCCAGGTCGCCGCCGTGCTCGCGCGCGGGGTCGAAGTAGTCGAGCGCGCGCGTGATGAGCAGGTAGGTGTTGGCGTCGAAGTAGTCGCTGAACTTGTCGCCCTGGTGGCGCAGGTAGCTCTCGATCTGGAACTCGATCTCCTGCGTGCTCCAGTGGCGTTCGGCCTCGCGCATCTCGCGGCCGAACTTGGCTTCCATCGCGTCGTCCGAGAGGTAGGTGATGTGCCCGATCATGCGCGCCACGCGCAGGCCCCGCCGCGGCACGACGCCGTGCTCGTAGAAGTGCCCGCCGTGGAACTCCGGGTCGGTGACGATGGCGCGCCGCGCGACTTCGTTGAAGGCGATGTTCTGCGCCGAGAGGTTGGGCGCGGTGGCCACCGCGATGCAGTGGCGCACGCGATCGGGATAGCGCAGCGTCCAGGCCAGCGCCTGCATTCCCCCCAGGCTGCCGCCGAGCACGGCGGCGAGCTGCGTGATGCCCAGACGCTCGACCAGCCGTGCCTGCGCATCGACCCAGTCCTCGACCGTGACGACCGGGAAATCCGCGCCCCAGGCGCGTCCCGTGGCGGGATTGAGGTGCATGGGCCCGGTGGAGCCGAAGCAAGAGCCCGGGTTGTTGATGCCGATGACGAAGAAGCGGTCGGTATCCAGCGGCTTGCCGGGGCCCACGAGGTTGTCCCACCAGCCGGCCGAACCCTTGTCGTCGATGCCCGCCACGTGGTGCCCGGCGTTGAGCGCGTGGCACACGAGCACCGCGTTGCTGCGCGTGGCATTCAGCGTGCCGTAGGTCTCGTAGGCGAGCGTGTAGTCGGGCAGCACGGTGCCGCTCTGCAGCGGCAGCGGCTGCTCGAAACGCATGAACTGGGCGCTGACGGGACCGAGGCTGGCCATGGAGCGAAAAACCCGGCGCCACTGCGAAGAGGTGGGGCCGGGTCGGCAACCCTCTTTAGCGGCATTTGTTGAGCGCCCGCAATCCGGAGCAAATCGGCGCTGTGGCCGCAAGTATAGCCACGCGCATGCGCTCTGCGCAGACACTGCGCCGACACGATCCCGACTCGGCTCGACGGGCATGGGCGCTACCTGCTCGAGTTCATCCGCCCGGAGATCCGCCAGTACTTCATCGAGAGCGACCGCGAGGCCGCACCCTTCTCGCGCCAGCAGCGCAGCCTGGTCTACCAGCGCGCCAAGGGCGACTCGGACAAGCGGCCCTTCGGCACGCAGCTCGAGGTGCAGGCGCTGGGCTACGAGTGGATCAACCATTCGATCGCGCCCACGCAGCTGTCGGGCCATGACTTTCGCGTCGACATCGGCGCGGCCGCCAACGGCTGCACGCAGCCCTACGCGGCCAGCGTCTTCAACATCTCGGCGATGAGCTTCGGCGCGCTCTCCGCGCACGCGGTGCTGGCGCTCAACGGCGGCGCGAAGAAGGGCGGTTTCGCGCACGACACCGGCGAGGGCTCGATCAGCGCGCACCACCGCGTGCACGGCGGCGACCTGATCTGGGAGATCGGCTCGGGCTACTTCGGTTGCCGCGACGAGGAAGGCCGTTTCAGCGAGGAGCGCTTCATCGCCAACGCCACGCAGGCGCAGGTGAAGATGATCGAGCTCAAGCTCAGCCAGGGCGCCAAGCCCGGCCACGGCGGCGTGCTTCCCGGGCCCAAGGTGAGCGCCGAGATCGCCGCCGCGCGCGGCGTGCCCGAGGGCGTGGACTGCATCAGCCCGGCGCGTCACTCGGCCTTCGAGACGCCGGTGCAGATGCTCGAGTTCATCGATCGCCTGCGCCGGCTCTCCGGCGGCAAGCCCACCGGCTTCAAGCTCTGCATCGGCCATCCCTGGGAGTGGTTCGCGATCTGCAAGGCGATGCTGCAGACCGGGCTGCTGCCGGACTTCATCGTCGTCGATGGTGCCGAGGGCGGCACGGGCGCGGCGCCGCTGGAGTTCACCGACCACGTCGGCGCGCCGCTGCAGGAGGGGCTGCTGCTGGTGCGCAACACGCTGGTGGGCCTGAACCTGCGCCCGCGCATCCGCATCGGCGCGGCGGGCAAGGTCGTCGGCGCCTTCGACATCGCGCGCCTGCTGGCGCTGGGCGCGGACTGGTGCAATGCCGCGCGCGGCTTCATGTTCGCGCTCGGCTGCATCCAGGCCCAGGCCTGCCACACCGGCAGCTGCCCCACCGGCATCACGACGCAGGACCCGCGCCGCCAGCAGGCGCTGGTGGTTGACGAGAAGATCGAGCGCGTGTGGCGCTTTCATCGCAACACCTTGCACGCGCTGCAGGAGCTGGTGCAGGCCGCGGGCCTGCAGCACCCGCGCGAGATCACGCCCGCGCACATCGTGCGCCGCGTCGGCGACGGCGACGTGCGCCTGCTCGCCAACCGGCTGCCGCTGCTGCAGCCCGGGGAGCTGTTGGCCGCAATCGAGGGCCGCGGCGACTGGCCGCACAACGTCTTCCGCCTCTACTGGCCGATGGCCAGCGCGCAGAGTTTTCGGCCGCGGGGCACGGCGGTGAGCGGCTAGGCCGCAAGCAACGTGGCGCCCCGCTCGCGCATCAGATGCTGTCGGGTAGGCAGGGCCGTCTCTTCGACCTCTTGAAGCAAGGGATCGTCGGACGAAGCGGGTTCGTCAAGTGGTCTGACCTTGCCCTGTTGTCTCCTCCAGGAACTCTTCTCCCCGCTCATTGGGCGCGGGCGGTGACGTGGAGCGTCAGCCCGGCATGCCGCTGCAGGTGGCTGATGACCGCGAACAGGTTGCGCGCCTGCGGATTGCCGCTGGGGCCGAACATGCGTATCAGGCTCTTGGGCGACGCGCCGGTCTCGGCCCCGAGCTGCTCGAAGCCGACAGTCGCCTTGATGTAGTCGCGCAGGATCGACTTGCCGGTGTCCACGTCGCCGGCCAGCATGGTTTCGATGCCTTCCTTCAGCAGGGCATCGCGGAACTTCGGATCGGCCTGGACGCGCGCCAGGATCGTGGCCTTGAAATCACGGGTTAGGGGCATGGTTCACCTCACCAATCGTTTGCGCCGCTTGTAGGCCGCCCAGCGGGCCTGCGCGGCCTCGATGTCTCGCTGCTGCCGCTTCTTGGTGCCACCGGCCAGCAGAATGATCAGCACGTCGCCG
>JAIXKR010000146.1:6260-29831 GCA_026932235.1 Burkholderiales bacterium | reverse complement strand
CGCCTTTGACGTTGGAGAGCTTGCCCTGCCCGATACGCGCCAGCACGACGGTGATCTTGGCCGCCGCGATGGGGTCCAGGCCGGTGAACCAATCCGCAAACGGACTGGCGCCGTCTTCATCGAGGTACTCGCGGATATCCAGCATGGCTATTGGTAACACGTAGGTTACCACCAAGCCCGGCGCCGCCTGAGCTCCGGAAGTCCTGAAGCTCACGCCGCAACCGTCTGCCGCACCGCGTGCTCCCACCGCGCCATCAGCTCGGCGGCGCGCGCGCGCGGCATCGTCGGGTGGAAGCGCCGCTCGGCGCGCCACTGCGCGGCCAGTTCCTCGCGCGAGGCGTAGACGCCGGTCGCCAGCCCGGCGAGGTAGGCTGCACCGAGCGCCGTGGTCTCGGTGATCTGCGGCCGCACCACGGGGATGCCCAGCAGGTCGGCCTGGAACTGCATCAGCAGGTCGTTGACGCTGGCGCCGCCGTCGACGCGCAGCTCGGTGACCGCGGACGCACCGTCCGCGGCGACGTCCGACGCCATCGCCTGCAGCAGTGCGGCGCTCTGGAAGGCGATGCTCTCGAGCGTCGCGCGCGCGATGTGCGCCACCGTGCTGCCGCGCGTGAGGCCGACGATCGCGCCGCGCGCGTCGGGTTGCCAGTAGGGCGCGCCGAGGCCCGTGAAGGCGGGGACGAACATCACGCCGCCGGCGTCGGGAACGCTTTCGGCCAGGCGCTGCACGTCGCCGCTGCGGGTGATGGCCCCCAGGCCGTCGCGCAGCCATTGCACCGCCGCGCCGCCGATGAAGACGCTCCCTTCGAGCGCGTACTCGCGTGCGGCGGAGGTCTGCGCCGCCGCGGTGCTGACCAGGCCATGCGTCGAGTGCTGGAGCTGCGCGCCGGTGTGCATGAGCAGGAAGCAGCCGGTGCCGTAGGTGTTCTTCGCCAGCCCCGCGCGGAAGCAGGCCTGGCCGAAGAGAGCCGATTGCTGGTCACCGGCGATGCCGGCGATCGGGATCGGCGCGCCGAAGAGCGCGGCATCGGTCTCGCCGTAGAGGTGGCTCGAGGGATGCACCGTCGGCAGCAGGCTTTCGGGCACGTGCAGTGCGGCCAGCAGCGATTGGCTCCAGCGGTTGTGGCGGATGTCGAAGAGCAGGGTGCGCGCGGCGTTGCTCACGTCGGTGGCATGCACGCCGCCGCCGGTCAGCTTGTGGAGCAGCCAGCTGTCGATGGTGCCGAAGGCGAGCTCGCCGCGCGCGGCGGCGAGATGCGCGCCGTCGACGTGGTCCAGCAGCCAGCGGATCTTGCTGCCGCTGAAGTAGGGGTCGATCACCAGCCCGGTGGCGCGGCGCACCTGGTCGACGACCTCCGGCTGCGCGCGCAGCTGCGCGCACAGCGGCTCGGTGCGGCGGTCCTGCCAGACGATGGCGTGGTGGATGGGGCGGCCGCTGCGGCGGTTCCACAGCAGCGTCGTCTCGCGCTGGTTGGTGATGCCGATGGCGGCGATGTCGCGCGCCTGCAGTCCGGAGGCCGCGAGCGCCTCCTGCGCCACCGCGAGCTGCGTCGTCCAGATCTCCTCGGCGTCGTGTTCGACCCAGCCGGGCTGCGGGTAGTGCTGGCGGAACTCGCGCTGTGCCAGGGCGACGATGCGGCCGTCGCGGTGAAAGACGATGGCGCGCGAGCTCGAAGTGCCCTGGTCCAGGGCCAGCAGGTGATCGCGGGGCATGGCGGCAGGCCTTTCGTCGGGTGCGGATCAGTCCTGGCGCGGACTCTGCCATAGCCGCGGCGCGGCGCGACGCTCAGGCCAGGGCTTCGTCCAGCACCTCGATCCAGTGCCGCACCGGCGTCTTCGTTCCGGTCTGCAGGTGCTGGATGCAGCCGATGTTGGCGGAGACGATGAGCGGGGCGCCGACCGCCGCCAGCGCCTGCAGCTTGCGGTCACGAAGCCGATGCGACAGCTCCGGCTGCAGCACGCTGTAGGTGCCGGCGCTGCCGCAGCAGAGGTGACTGTCGCTGGGCGCGAGCCGCACGTCGAAGCCGAGCTCGCCGAGGTGACGCTCGACCAGACCGCGCAACTTCTGCCCGTGCTGCAGCGTGCACGGCGGGTGAAAGGCCAGCCGTGCCGGCGCCGCGGGGCCGTGCCGGCGAAGCCGTGGGCGCAGCGCCGCAACGAGCTCGGGCAGCAGTTCGCACAAGTCCTTCGTGAGCGCGCTCACGCGGCGCGCCTTCCCGGCGTAGTCGGGGTCGTGCGCGAGGGCGTGGCCGTAGTCCTTGACCGTGACGCCGCAGCCGCTGGCGTTCATCACGATGGCCTCGACCCGGCCCAGGCCGGTGAGGCCTTCGACCAGCGGCCACCAGGCGTCGATGTTGCGCCGCATGTCGGCCAGACCGCCGGCAACGTCGCCGAGATGCGTGCGGATGGCGCCACAGCAGCCGGCCTCGTCGGCCACCAGCGTCTGGATGCCGGCGGCGTCGAGCACGCGCGCGGTGGCGCTGTTGATCCCCGGCATCATCGCCGGTTGCACGCAGCCCAGCAGAAGCAGCACCTTGCGCGCGTGGCTGCGCGTGGGCCACATCCGGGCGCGCTTGGCCGGGCGCGGCGGCAGCTTGTCCTTCAGCACCGCGGGCAGCAGCGGCCGCACGGCGCGGCCCAGTGCCATCGCCGGGGCAAAGGCGGGCGAAGTCAGGCCGCTCTTCAGCAGCCCGCGCACCGCGCGCTCGGACGCGGGGCGCGGCACGCGCTGCTCGACGATGCCGCGGCCGATCTCCAGCAGGTGACCGTACTCGACGCCGCTCGGACAGGTGGTCTCGCAGTTCAGGCAGGTCAGGCAGCGGTCCAGGTGCTGCTGCGTCTTGCGCGTGACCTCGGCGCCTTCGAGCAGCTGTTTCATCAGGTAGATGCGCCCGCGTGGGCCGTCGAGTTCGTCGCCCAGGAGCTGGTAGGTCGGGCAGGTCGCGGTGCAGAAGCCGCAGTGCACGCACTTGCGCAGGATGGCTTCGGCCTCGTCGCCGGCGCGCGTGCCCTTGAACTCGGGTGCCAGATGGGTTTGCATGACAGGGGGATTGGATCAGACGCCGCCGGCGCCGACGTCTGGGTTCACAGCCACGGATACATGCGCCCGCGGTTGAACACGCCCTCGGGGTCGAAGGCGGCCTTGAGCTGGCGCTGGATGCGCTCCTGCGCCGGCGGCAGCTCGGCGAACACGCCTGCGCTCTTGTCGGCGCCGCGAAAGAGCACGGCGTGCCCGCCGACGGCGGCCGCGGCCTCGCGCAGCGGCGCGGCCGGGGCGCTGGTGCACAGCCAGCGCTGCGCGCCGCCCCATTCGATCAGCTGTTCACCCGAGAGCGCCAGCGGCGGCACCGTCTGCGGCACCGAGAGCCGCCACAGCGTCGCCCCGCCCTCCACCGCCTTGCGCGCGCCGGCGAAGAACTCGTCGCGCTGGTCGCGCAGCCCGGCCCAGAAATCCGCGGCAAGCGTGGGCTCGACGAGTTCGCCGCCGAGCGCCTTGCAGGCCGCATCGACGGCGGCGCGCGCGCCGGCAAGGCGCAGCACGAGCATGCCGTCCCACCAGGCGCTGGCCGACAGCGGCAGCGGCTGCCCGCCCCATTGGTTGAGCTTCAGGAGCGCCGCCGCCTGGTCGAGCTCGAAGCGCAGCGTGGTGCTGGCCACGGGCCGCGGCAAGACCTTGAGCGAGACTTCCGCGATCACGCCCAGCACGCCCATCGAACCCGCGAGCAGGCGCGAGACGTCGTAGCCGGCGACGTTCTTCATCACCTGCCCGCCGAAGACGAGCAGCTCGCCGCGGCCGTTGATCAGACTGGCGCCGAGGACGTAGTCGCGCACGCCGCCGGCGACGGCGCGCCCGGGCCCGGCCAGGCCCGCAGCGACCATGCCGCCGACGGTGCTGCCGGGTTCGAAATGCGGGGGCTCGAACGGCAACCATTGCCCCTGCTCGGCGAGGGCGGCTTCCAGCTCGGCCAGCGGCGTGCCGGCACGCACGGTGACGACCAGCTCGCTGGGTTCATAGCTGCTGATGCCGGCCAGCGGCTTCACTTCCAGCGCCTCGCCCTGCGGTGCCTGGCCATAGAAGGCCTTGGTACCGCCGCCGCGGATATCGAGCGCGCCCTTGGCCGCGCGGGCGCTGTGGATCCGGTCGATCAGCCGGTCGAGTGCGGCATCGGTCATCAGAACCGCTCCAGCTCGGGGAAGGGCAGCAAGCCCTTCTTCACGTGCATCTTTCCGTATTCGGCACAGCGATGCAGCGTGGGGATCACCTTGCCGGGGTTGAGCAGGCCCACGGGGTCGAAGGCGGCTTTCAGCGCTTCCATCTGCGCCCGCTCCGCGGGGCTGAACTGCACGCACATGCTGGCCAGCTTCTCCACGCCCACGCCGTGCTCGCCGGTGATGGTGCCGCCCAGGCGCACGCTGGTCTCGAGGATGTCGGCACCGAAGCGCTCGCAGCGCGCCAGCTGATCCGGGTCGTTGGCGTCGAAGAGGATGAGCGGGTGCAGGTTGCCGTCGCCGGCATGAAAGACGTTGCAGCAGCGCAGGCCGTAGGTCTGCTCCATCTGCTGGATCGCCAGCAGGATGTCGGCCAGGCGCTTGCGCGGGATGGTCGAGTCCATGCACATGTAGTCCGGGCTGATGCGCCCGCTGGCGGGAAAGGCGTTCTTGCGTCCGCTCCAGAAGGTCAGGCGCTGCGCCTCGTCCTTGCTGACCTCCATGCGCGTGGCGCCGGCGCCCGCCAGCACGTCGAGCATGCGCGCGATCTCCTCGGCCACTTCGTCGGGCGTGCCGTCGCTCTCGCACAGCAGGATGGCCGCGGCGTCGAGGTCGTAGCCGGCGTGCACGAAGTCCTCGACGGCCGCCGTCATCGGCTTGTCCATCATCTCCAGCCCCGCGGGGATGATGCCCGCGGCGATGACGGCCGCCACCGCGTCGCCGGCCTTGCGCACGTCGTCGAAGCTGGCCATGATGCAGCGCGCGAGCTGCGGCCTGGGCACCAGCCGCACCGTCACCTCGGTGACGACGGCCAGCATCCCTTCGCTGCCGATGACCGCCGGCAGCAGGTCCAGGCCCGGCGCGTCCAGCGCCTGCGAGCCGAACTCGATCGCCTCGCCCTCGGCGGTGAAGCCGCGCACGCGCAGCACGTTGTGCACGGTGAGACCGTACTTCAGGCAGTGCACGCCGCCGGAGTTCTCGGCCACGTTGCCGCCGATGGTGCAGGCGATCTGGCTGCTCGGGTCGGGTGCGTAGTACAGGCCGTGAGCCGCCGCGGCCTCGCTGATCGCCAGGTTGCGCACGCCGCACTGCACGACTGCGGTGCGTGCCAGCGCATCCACCTTCAGGATGCGGTTGAACTTGGCCAGCGCGAGCGTGACGCCCATCGCGTGCGGCATCGCACCGCCCGACAGGCCGGTGCCGGCGCCGCGCGCCACCACCGGCACGCGCAGGCGGTGGCAGGCGGCGAGCACCGCGCCCACCTGCGCCTCGGTCTCGGGCAGTGCGACCACGAGCGGGCGCTCGCGGTAGGCGGTGAGGCCGTCGCACTCGTAGGGCGTGGTGTCCTCGTGCTGCCACAGCAGCGCGTGCGCCGGCAGCAGCGGCTGCAGCGCGGTGACGACCTCGGCCTGTCGTGCGGCGCGGTCGGCGACGGAAGGGGGCGGGCGCTCGCTCATGACCATGGACAGCGGGTCGACACTTTAGCGCCCGCGGCCGGCGCACCCAGCGCGCGCGCTCAACGGCCGTTCGCGACCGTCCGCCTCAACTGCACATGGCCTTGATGTCGGCCGGGATCTCCATCGCCTGCAAGCGTCCGTCGATGCGTTGCACGAAGGCCCGCGTGGCGCGGCCGTCGCACAGCAGCGTCTTCTCGCGCACGACGCGGTGGTACTGCACGAAGACCTTGCGCTCCCAGCGCTCGATGGTGGTGTGCACCTCCAGGCGGTCGCCGTAGGTGGCCGACTTGTAGAAGCGCGTGTTGATCTCGAGCATCGGCGTGCCGATGATGCCGCGCGTGGCCTCGAGATCGCGCCAGCGCGGCAGCCCGCACTGGTGGAAGAAGTCCAGGCTGGCGGCGTCGATCCAGCGCTGGAAGTTGGGAAAGAAGACGATGTCGGCGGGGTCGCAATCGCCCCACTGGACGTCGACACGGAAGATGGTGGTGCGGCTCATCGGGAGGACTCGCGTTTCGGAACGAACGGCGGATGCTACGGTGCGGCCTGCTTTTCTGCAGCGACCGGCGCGGCCCGCTTGCCGCTGCGCGCGCGGACCCCCACGACCGCGGAGACCGTGACGGGCGTGGTATGGTGCCAGGGCACGCGCATTTATTTGGTACGCCATGGCAAGAACAACCTACGAAAGGCTGCAGCGCCAGATCGCGGCACTGCAGGCACAGGCCGAGAAGCTGCGCCGCCGGGAAGTGGACGAGGTCATCGGCCGTATCCGCGAGGCGATCGCGTTCTACGGCATCACGGCCGCGGATCTCGGCCTTGCCGGCGCGGAGGCTTCGCCACCAGGCCGCCGCGGCCGGCCTGCCAAGGCGGGCAAGCCGTTGGTGCGCTATCGCGACGAGAACGGCAATACCTGGGCCGGGCGCGGCAAGCGCCCGCAGTGGCTGCGCGACGCACTCGAGGCCGGACGCACGCTGGACGAGTTCCGCGTCGATCGGGCCTGAAGGCTTGGCGCCCACGCGACCCACGCACCGATTGCGCCCGATGCGCCCGATGCGCCCGATGTGCTGCTCGCGCCGCCCGCCCGGGCTGCGGCCACGGGCGTCGCGGATGACGGAGGAGGAGCGATGACGGAGGCCCTTCCCGGCGCCGTGGCGATCGATCACCGCGTCGAGGCCTCGCGCTTCGAGGCCGCCTACCCCGAAGGCGTGGCCGTTTGCGTCTATCGCCGGGAGGGCGACGTCGTGCTGATCACGCACACCGAGGTGCCTTCCGCGCTCGAAGGGCGCGGCATCGCCGCGGCGCTCGTGCAGGCCGCGCTCGACTGGGCGCGCGCCCAGGGCCTGCGCGTGCGGCCGCTGTGCAGCTACGTCGTCGCCTACATGCGCCGGCACCCGCAGACGCAGGACCTGCTCGGCTGAGGCGCGCACGCCGGGACTCCGGCGAAGGTGCATTCGTCACAAGCCGCGCGTGGCGCCGGTCACGACGCGCGCCGGGCGTGTGGCCGCAGACTGGCCGCATGGCTGCCCTGTTGCGACGAACTTCCTCCCCGGGCGATCCGGCGATCGGCGATGGCTGCGGCGTGCTCGCCGCGCCGCGCGACGATGCGGAACCGCCGCGGCCGCGGCCTGCGCGCGCGCGCTGGCTGGCGCTTCCCGACCCGGACCACGGCCTGCGCTACCGGCTGCAGCGCTGGCGCAGCCTGCTGCCGGCGCTTTGCCGCCCGCATCGCCTGCAGGCGATTCGCTGCGGCCACTACGCCAGCCGCACGCAGCCGAGCACCGCGCTGCGCCGCCGCTTCGCCGACCTCTTCGACCTGCGCGAGGGGGCGCAGGCGATCGACTACCCCGTTCTCTACGCGCAGGGCGTGATCGACCTGCTGCAGGCGCGCGTGCTCGCCGACCTGGGCGTCAACGCGCGCAAACTGCGCCTGCTGCGGCACCGCGCGCGGATGCTGGCGCCCGATGCGACGCGCCTGGCGCAGGCGCGGCAGGACATCGACTGCCGCGTCTCCCGCGTGGTGCGCATCGGTCCGGCCGAGGTGCTGGCGCTGCTGCAGACCGCCATCGCCGACGAGAGCGGCGCGCTGCTCGCACAGATCGAGGACGCCTTCGTCGTGCGCGCGCTGCCGGTGGCCTTCGCGGTGCAGGCCGACGAGGACGACCTGCTGCGGCGCGCGGTCTCGCGCATGCGCCGGCACGCACGCGAGATCGACGCGGCCGCGGCCGGCGTGCGCGAGCGCCGGCTCCTCGTGACGGCGGCCGACGGGCGCCGCTTCGCGGCCATCGCCGGCGGGCCGCTGCGCCTGCCGCGCGCGGGCATGCGCTGGTGGCAGGTGCGCGCCGCGGCGCTGGCGCCGATGTACCTGCGCCACCTGGTCGCGCGCGAGCTGGCCGAATGGGGCCTGGAGTCCTCCAACCTGGAGATGACCTTCCTCGGACGCGCCGCGGCCGGGCAGACGCTGCAGCTCCTGCAGCGTGGCCGGGCCTTCGAACTGCTGGATGCGCGCGGGCGGCTCCTCGCCTTCGGCAGGACCTGAGAACCCGGCCCGCACGCAGCCTCGCCGGGGCGACGCAGCACCACGACCGCCGTGGCCTACCAGCGCGCGGGCAGCTTCTTCAAGAGCACGATGCGCCGGTCCTCGCTGGCGACGTAGCCGCCCAGGGTGAGCTGCTTGAAGATGCGGCTGATCATCTCGCGCGAGGAGCCCACGCGCTCGGCGATGTCCTGCTGCGTCAGTCGCTGGCCGACCACCAGACGGCCCTGCGCGTCGGGCTCGGCGAGCTCGCGCAGCAGCTTGGAGACGCGCGTGTAGACGTCGTCCAGCGCCAGGCGCTTGACGGTGTCGGTCGAACGCCGCACGAGCGCGATCAGCTTGCGCACCAGGTGCAGCGCGAAGTCGGGGTGCGTGGCGAGGAAGTCGCGCACATTGGCGCCGCTGACGACGACGCAGGTGCACGGCTCCAGCGTCATCACCGAGGCCGAGCGCGGGCCGCCGTCCAGCGTCATCTCGCCGAAGTACTCGCCCGCACCGAGCGTGGTGTAGACCACCTCGCGTCCGTCCTCGCCGCTGCTGTAGACCTTCACGCGGCCGCGCAGCAGGATGTAGATCGAGTCCGTCTCGTCGTGCTCGCTGACGAGCACGGCGTGCGCCGGATAGCTGCGCGTGCCGCCGCGCGCGGCCATGGCCTGCAGCAGTTCGTCGGCGAGGACGGGGTCGGAGGCGGAACGGTTCATGCCCTGTCGGCGCGGCGGCGCTCCCGCGGTGAAGACGCAGTATGCGACAGCCCTTGTCCACCGTGCAGGCCCCCGATGCGTTGCGGGGGCCGGTGCGGGCAGGGCTTGCGGGCGCTGCAGCCCTGCGCCAAGATCGGCGCGACGGCAACGGAGGTGAGCGCGGTGCGCACTGTGACGACCCGGGGCACGGCAAGAGCATCGTCGCGGCGCACGGCCGACGGGCGCAGCGTGCTCTCGCCGGGGCTCTCCGGTGCGCCGCTCATGGACCTGCTGTGCTCGCACTTCGTGCTCACGCTGACGCAGCAGCACGGGCCGCGGCTGAACCTGCGCCGCGACTGGGGCAGCCTGCTCTCTCTGGTGGGGCGGCACCTGGTGTGGCCGCTGCCGGTGCTGGCGCGCGTGCGCGGCTACCTGAAGAAGCGCTGCAAGGGCAGCCCGCCCTGGCGCGGGCACGAGGCGCTCTCCGACGAGGCCTTTCTCGAGCGCTACGGCGCCTGGCTCGGCCCCTACGACGAGGCCTCGCTCTTCTTCTACCTCGACGAGTACGTGAAGGACGCGCACAAGGACCTGCTGGCCACGCTCTCCAACACCTGCGACTGGCTGGCACGGCGGCTGAAACAGGAGTCGGCGCTGGTGCAGAAGAACATCGATGCCCTGGCCGGCCTGCTGCAGCTCAACCCGGCCGAGCGCGCGCTGCTGCTCTACGGCACGCTGGCGCGCTGCCAGCGCGACCTGCGCGGACTGCTCGTCGAGTTCAAGGTCGCCAATGCGCAGGAGGCCTACGCCGCGCTGGCGGCGGTGGCCGGCGTGGACGAGCGCGACGTCGGCGAGGCGCTGCGCGCGGGTTCGCGCCTGGAGCGCATCGGCATGGTCGAGAACCTGATCTCGGAGCAGAACATCACCGATCTGGCCGACCTGATGAAGGTCAGCGAGCAGCTGCCGCCGGTGCTCATGCGCGAGTACGCCGGCCCCGCCGACCTGATGGCCGTGTTCACGCGTCCGGCCGCCAAGAGCGAGCTCGGCGTGCCCGACTTCGGCTTCGCCGCCGAGGACGTGCAGGTGCTCACCGAGCTCCTGCACAGCGCCGCGGCACGCCGCGAGGCCGGCGTCAACGTGCTGCTCTACGGCCCGCCGGGCACGGGCAAGACCGAGCTCGCCAAGGTCTGTGCACAGGCCGCGGGCCTCGAGCTCTACGAGGTCGAGTACGCCGACCGCGACGGCAACAGCCTCTCCGGCCGCGACCGCTACCGCAGCCTGCAGATCAGCCAGGCCTTCCTGAAGGGCAGCGCCGGCGTGGCGCTGCTCTTCGACGAGGTCGAGGACGTCTTCCCGCCCATCAGCAGCGAGGCCGCGCAGCTCATCGCGCGGCTGGACAGCAGCGACGCGCCGGCCTCGGCCAGCGTCAGCGGCAAGGCCTGGGTGAACCAGATCCTCGAGACCAATCCGGTGCCGGTGATCTGGATCACCAACCGCATCGAGCAGATCGACCCGGCCTTCCGGCGCCGCTTCCAGTACCACCTGCTGCTGAAGTCGCCGCCGCCGGGGGCGCGCGAAGGCCTGGTGGCGCGCGCGCTGCAGGGTGTGACGGTGGGCGACGAGTTCCCGGCCCGGCTGGCGGCGCGGCGCGGCCTCACGCCGGCCCAGATCCGCACCGCGGTGCGCTTTGCGCGCCTGGTCGGGGAGGACAAGCCGCCGGCGCAGGTCGAGGGCCTGATCCTGCGCCAGCTCGGCAACGCCGACCGCGCGCTCGGCGAGAGCGGGCGCGAGAAGGCGGCACGGCCGGTGGTCACCGCCTACGACCTCTCGCTGCTCAACGTCGAGTCGCGTTTTGCCGTGCCGCGCATCGTCGAGGCCCTGCGCCAGCGCGGCCACGGCACGCTGTGCCTGCACGGCGCGCCGGGCACGGGCAAGACGGCGCTCGCCGAGCACATCGCGCAAGCCTTGCAGCGGCCGCTGATGGTGCGCCAGGCGAGCGACCTGGCGAGCAAGTTCGTCGGCGAGACCGAGCAGAACATGGCGCGCATGTTCGAGGAGGCGGGCACCGAGGAGGCGGTGCTGCTGCTCGACGAGGCCGACAGCTTCCTGCGCAGCCGTCGCCGCGCCGAGCGCAACTACGAGGTCACCGAGGTCAACGAGATGCTGCAGGGCATGGAGCGCTTTGCCGGCGTCTTCATCTGCACCACCAACCTGTTCGAGGAGCTGGACGAGGCGGCGCTGCGGCGCTTCACCTTCAAGATCCGCTTCCTGCCTCTCACCCCCGCGCAGCGCGAGCGCATGTTCGTCACGGAGGCGCTGGACGGCGATGCAGGGGCGTTCACGGAGGAGCAGCGACAGCGGCTGCAGGCGCTGGACCAGCTCGTGCCCGGCGACTTCGCCGCGGTGCAGCGGCAGGTGGAAATCCTCGGCGAGGCGCTCGACGCCGACGCCTTCCTCGCGCAGCTCGAGAGCGAGCATCGCGCCAAGCCGGAGGTGCGGCAGCGTCGCGGCATCGGATTTGTGTCAGCAAGTGCACATTCCCCCGGGATCGGCGGCTGACGCCGGCCGGGCAGGCCGATATGCTCCATGCCTCGCCGCTCGCCGACGCTGCGGCGAACCCGCCCATGCCAGGAGCCTTCTTGCCTCATGCCATCCGTCGGTGATTCCTCGGTGCTCCTGTGGGTGGCCTCGGCATGCATCGCGTTGCTGGGCGCGCGCACCTTCTTCGAGTACCTGCGGCGCGTGCACTTCGAGGGCCCGCTGCGCCTGTGGCGCGAGCTGTTGCTGGGCGCGGCGGCGCTGACCGCGGCGCTGTGGAGCGCGATGGTGATCGACATCGGCGCGCAAGGCCTGGTGTTCGCCGTCGGCTACCACCCGGTGAAGGTCTTCGGCACGCTGCTGCTGGGTGCCGCCGCGACGGCCGGAATCGTCGTCCTGGCCACCTTGCGCCAGGTCGGATGGCACCGCTTGGTGGCCGCGCTGATCGCGGCGCCGGTCGCCCTGGTCGTCCAGGTGGGCGTGATCTGGTCGGTGGGCGCCGAGCCCGGCCTCACCTGGCGTGCCGAACCGCTCGTCTTCGCGCTGCTGCTGCACGCGATCGGCCTCGGTTTCGCAGGCCACCTGGTGACGCGTGCGCGGCGCGGCTCGCGCGCCGACCGGCCCTCGCGCCGGCTGCTGGCGGCGCTGGTGCTCGGGGCCTGTGCCATCGCCGCGCAGGAGCTGGTGATCGGCGCCTCCGGCCTCGAGAGCCAGGTCGTCTCGGCGCATGCACGCTTCCTGCCCGAGGTCATCATCACGCTGGTCGCCGGCGCCGGCGTCCCGGTGGCGCTGGTGCTGATGCTCGTCGACCAGCGCACGCAGCAGCACAGCCGCGCCTCGATGCGGGCCCGGCGCAGGCGCGTGCGTGCCGAAGGCACGGCCGAGGCAGTGTCCGCCGAGAATCTCTTCGCCGGGCCCGAGAGCAAGAGTCCGCCCGCGCATTGACCCGCGCCGTCGCGGGTTGGCGGCGCGGGCCGACAATGCGCCGATGGACGCGCCGACGAACACCCCGATTCCCGCCGCACGGCCGGCGAAACCCTTCCCCTACGCGCGCGCTGCCGCGCTGCCGGCGCTGCTGCGCACGCGCATCGTCATCATCGATGGCGCCATGGGAACCATGATCCAGCAGCACAAGCTGGGCGAAGCCGACTTCCGCGGCGCGCGCTTCGCCGGCCATCCGAAGGACCTCAAGGGCAACAACGACCTGCTCGTGCTGACGCGGCCCGACCTCGTGGCGGCGATCCACGAGGAATACCTGAAGGCCGGCGCCGACCTCGTCGAGACCAACACCTTCGGCGCGACCTCGATCGCGCAGGAGGACTACGGCCTCGCGCACCTGGCGCGCGAGATGAACGAAGCCGCCGCGCGCATCGCGCGTACCGCGGCGGATCGCCATTCGACGCCGGACAAGCCGCGCTTCGTCGCCGGCACGCTCGGCCCCACGC
The DNA here is from genome assembly GCA_026932235.1 of Burkholderiales bacterium. GTDB lineage: Bacteria > Pseudomonadota > Gammaproteobacteria > Burkholderiales > Burkholderiaceae_C > Rubrivivax. The sequence continues at coordinate 16,975 of JAIXKR010000146.1, read as the reverse complement.
CGCGCACGGCCAGCATCAGCCCCGACGTCAACGACCCCGGCGCGCGCAACGTCTCCTTCGACCAGCTGCGCGACGCCTACCGCGAACAGGCGCAAGGGCTGATGGACGGCGGCTGCGACCTCTTCCTCGTCGAGACCATCTTCGACACGCTCAACGCCAAGGCCGCGATCTTCGCGCTCGACGAGCTGATGGAGGAACGCGGCGAGCGCCTGCCGGTGATCATCTCCGGCACCGTGACCGATGCCTCGGGGCGCATCCTCTCCGGGCAGACGGTCGAGGCCTTCTGGCACAGCGTGCGCCACGCCCGGCCGCTGGCGGTGGGCCTGAACTGCGCCCTCGGCGCGGCGCTGATGCGCCCCTACATCGAGGAACTGGCGCGCGTGGCCGGCGACACCTTCGTCAGCTGCTATCCCAACGCCGGCTTGCCCAACCCGATGAGCGAGACCGGCTTCGACGAGACGCCGCCGGTCACCGGCGCGCTCATGGAGGACTTCGCCAAGGCCGGCTTCCTCAACCTCGCCGGCGGCTGCTGCGGCACCACGCCCGCGCACATCGCCGAGATCGCGCGCCGCGTCTCGGCCTACCGCCCACGCGGCCTGCGCGACCCGCTTTTCACGCCGCTGGTCGCGGACTGAGCTTCACGCCCCGGTGAGCAGCCGCGCCGCACTCGCGTAGCGCTCGGCGGTGGCGGCGATGACCTCGGGCGGCAGCGTCGGCGCCGGCGCGGTCTTGTTCCAGGGCTTGCCGTCGATGCGCACCTGCTCGAGCCAGTCGCGCAGGTACTGCTTGTCGAAGCTCGGCGGGTTCTCGCCGCGCCCGAGCGCGGCGCGCCAGCCGTCGATCGGCCAGAAGCGCGACGAGTCGGGGGTCAGCACCTCGTCCATCAGCGTGATGCGGTCCTCGTCGTCGAGGCCGAACTCGAACTTCGTGTCGGCGATGACGATGCCGCGCGTGAGCGCATGGGCTGCGGCTTCGGTGTAGAGGCGGATCGCGATCTCGCGCACCTGCGCCGCGCGCGCCTCGCCGATCAGGTCTGCCACCTGCTCGAAGCGGATGTTCTCGTCGTGCGCACCGGCCTCGGCCTTGGTCGCCGGCGTGAAGATCGGGTTCGGCAATGCGTCGGCCAGGCGCAGCCCCGGCGGCAGCGGCACGCCGCAGACCTCGCCGTCGGCCTGGTACTCCTTCCAGCCCGAGCCGGCGAGGTAGCCGCGCACGACCGCCTCGATCGGCAGCGGGCGCAACCGCTTCACCAGCATCGCGCGGCCGCGCACCTGCTCGACCTCGTCGGGCGCGACGACCGAGAGCGGGTCCCCACCGGTGAGGTGGTTGGGCACGATGTGCGCAAGGCGCGCGAACCAGAACAGCGCCATGCGCGTGAGCAGCGCGCCCTTGCCGGGGATCGGCTCGCCCATCACGACGTCGAAGGCCGAGATGCGGTCGCTGGCGACCATCAGCAGCCGGTCGCTGCCGACGGCGTAGTTCTCGCGCACCTTGCCGCGCGAGACCAGCGGCAGCGAGTGCAGCCGGGATTCGAAGAGTGTGCTCAGGCGATCACCTTGACCATCTCGAGCACCTTGTTCGAGTAGCCCCACTCGTTGTCGTACCAGGCGACGACCTTGATGAAGGTCTTGTCCAGCGCGATGCCGGCGTCGGCGTCGAAGACGCTGGTGCAGGGCTCGCCGCGGAAATCGGTGGCGACGACCTTGTCCTCGGTGTAGGCGAGGATGCCCTCGAGCGCGCCCTGGCTCTGCGCCTTCATCTCGGCGCAGATCTCGTCGTAGCCGGCTTCCTTCAGCAGCTCGACGGTCAGGTCCACGACCGAGACGTTGCTCGTCGGCACGCGGAAGCTCATCCCGGTGAGCTTCTTGTTGAGCTCGGGGATGACGACGCCGACCGCCTTGGCCGCGCCGGTGCTGCTCGGGATGATGTTCTCGAGGATGCCGCGGCCGCCGCGCCAGTCCTTGTTGCTCGGGCCGTCGACGGTCTTCTGCGTCGCGGTGGCGGCGTGCACGGTGGTCATCAGGCCGCGCTTGATGCCCCACTTGTCGTGCAGCACCTTGGCCACCGGCGCCAGGCAGTTGGTCGTGCAACTGGCGTTGCTGATGATCGCCTGGCCGGCGTAGGTCTTGTGGTTCACGCCGTAGACGAACATCGGCGTGTCGTCCTTGGACGGCGCGCTCATGATGACCTTCTTCGCGCCGGCGGCGATGTGCTTCTGCGCCGTCTCCTTGGTCAGGAAGAGGCCGGTCGACTCGACGACGATGTCGGCCCCGGCATCGCCCCACTTCAGCGCCGCCGGATCCTTCTCGGCGGTGAGGCGGATGCGCCTGCCGTTGACGATCAGCGTGCTGCCGTCGACCGCGATCTCGCCCTTGAAACGCCCGTGCACGCTGTCGTACTTCAGCATGTAGGCGAGGTAGTCGGGCTCGAGCAGATCGTTGATGCCGACGACCTCGATGTCGGGGAAGTTCTGCACTGCGGCGCGGAACACCATGCGGCCGATGCGACCGAAACCGTTGATGCCAAGCTTGATGGCCATGTCGGAGGACTCCTTGCGTTAGCTGGAAAGAACCTTGTGCACGGTGTCGGCCAGGTTCTTCACCGTGAAGCCGAAATGCTCGAAGAGTGCCGGTGCCGGTGCGCTCTCGCCGAAGCGGTCGATGCCGACGACCGCGGCGCAGCCGTATTTCCACCAGAAGTCGGTGACGCCGGCCTCCACCGCCACGCGTGGCAGCCTGGGCGGCAGCACCGCCTTCTTGTAGCGGATGTCCTGGCGGTCGAAGACCGTCGTGCTGGGCATGCTGACGACGCGCACCGCGATGTCGCGGCGCGCGAGCTCTGCCTGCGCGTGCAGCGCGAGCTGCACCTCGGAGCCCGTGGCGATGATCACCGCCTGCGCCTTCTTCCTGAGGCCCACCTCGGTGGGCTCGGCGAGCACGTAGGCGCCCTTGGCGATGTCGTCCAGGCCGGTCTTGGGCGCGTAGGGCAGGTTCTGCCGCGAGAGCAGCAGCGCGCTCGGCCGATGCGTGTTGCCGAGCGCGATCGCCCAGGCGATCGCGGTCTCGGCGGTGTCGGCCGGGCGCCAGACGTCAAGCCCCGGGATCATGCGCAGCGAGGCCGCGTGCTCGACCGGCTGGTGCGTGGGCCCGTCCTCGCCGAGGCCGATGCTGTCGTGCGTGAAGACGTGGACGACGCGCTTCTTCATCAGCGCGACCATGCGCACCGCGTTGCGCGCGTAGTCGCTGAAGGTGAGGAAGGTGCCGCCGTAGGGGATGAAGCCGCCGTGCAGCGCGATCCCGTTCATGATCGCTGCCATGCCGAACTCGCGCACGCCGTAGTTGATGTGGCGGCCGCCGTTGGGCGTGCCCTGCGCGTCGAAGCGCAGCGCCGGCGTTGCGCTCGTGTTCGTCAGGTTGGAGCCGGTGAGGTCGGCCGAGCCGCCGAGCAGCTCAGGCATCGCCTGCGTGAAGACCTCGAGCGCGACCTGGCTCGCCTTGCGCGTGGCCATGGTCTCGGCCTTGGCGTGCGCGGCGACGACCGCGTCGACCGCGGTCTGCGCGAAGCCTGCAGGCAGCTCGCCCTTCATCCGGCGTTCGAACTCGGCCGCCAGCTCGGGGTAGGCGGCGCGGTAGGCCGACAGGCGCGCCTGCCATTCGCCGTGACTCGCGGCGCCCTGCGCGCGCGCGTCCCAGGCCGCGTAGATCGCTTCGGGAATCACGAAGGGCGGCTCGCTCCAGCCCAGCGCCTGCCGCGTCAGCTCGATCTCCTCGGCACCCAGCGGCTCGCCGTGCGCCTTGGCCGAGCCGGCACGGTGCGGCGAGCCCTTGCCGATCGTCGTGCGGCAGCGGATCAGCGTGGGCTTCGTCGCCCCGCGCCGCGCCTTGGCGATCGCCGCGTCGACCGCATCGACGTCGTGGCCGTCGATCGGCCCGATCACGTCCCAGCCATAGGCGGCGAAGCGCTGGCTGACGTCGTCGACGTACCAGGGCGAGATCTCGCCGTCGATGCTGATGCCGTTGTCGTCGTAGAGCGCGATCAGCTTGCCGAGCTTCCAGGCACCGGCCAGCGCGCAGGCCTCGTGGCTGACGCCCTCCATCAGGCAGCCGTCGCCGAGGAAGACGTAGGTGTGATGGTCGACGATCGCGTGGCCGGGGCGGTTGAATTCGTGCGCGAGCAGCTTCTCGGCCAGCGCCATCCCGACCGCGTTGGCCAGGCCCTGGCCGAGCGGGCCGGTGGTCGTTTCCACGCCGGGGGCGATGTCGACCTCCGGGTGCCCCGGCGTCTTGCTGTGCAGCTGGCGGAAATTGCGCAGCTCCTGCATCGGCAGCTCGTAGCCGCTGAGGTGCAGCAGCGCGTAGATCAGCATCGACGCATGGCCGTTGCTGAGCACGAAGCGGTCACGGTCGGCCCAGTGCGGTGCGGCCGGGTCGTGGCGCAGGTGGCGGCTCCACAGCGCCACCGCCATCTCGGCCATCCCCATCGGCGCGCCCGGGTGGCCGGACTTGGCCTGCTGCACCGCGTCCATCGCCAGCGCCCGGATCGCGTTGGCCATCGCCTCCGTCGTCGCAGGCAGCGCGGGCTGCACGGGGATGGCCGCGGCCGCGGTCAGGGGCTGCGCGGCAGCGGGGTCGTCGGGCGATGGCGTGGACATGCGAGAGGGCGCGCTCGTGACGCGGTCTGGCCTGGGGGAGCCTGGGATTGTAGGAGGGCGGGCATCGCCGCCGGCGTCGATCGCGCGCAGCATCGCAAGCTCTGCCGCGGCTTGGGTGCTGCGGCGGACCTCGGACATGCACGAAACGGGGAAGATCGTGATGCAGTCGGCGCCCGAGTCCGGCCGGCAGAGGGGCGGGCCCGGACAATGTCGCGTTTGCACGAATGATCCCTGCGTCGTTCGAAATCTCAGGCCGCAGTCGATGAACCCGCTCGTCTGGCGTCCTCCTGCCGGCGCCGGGCATCGTATGAGTCAAAGCGGGGGATCAGATCAAGGGAGACCATCGACATGAAGCGCTTGCACCGCCTTCTGGCGCCGACGCTCCTGGCATCGCTGTTGCTTGCGGGCTGCAGCGAGGACCCGGAGCGGCTTGTTGCCTCTGCCAAGCAATTCGCTCAGGAGGGCGAGCGAGAGGCGGCCTTGATCGAACTCAAGCGGGCCATCGGAGTGGATCCCGACTTCGCCGAGGCGCGCTTCCTGCTCGGCAAGTCGCTGCTGACCGGCCTTGACGCCCCCGCCGCGGTGATCGAGTTCCGCAAGGCCATGGACCTGGGCTACGCGGCCGACGAAGTGGTTCCCGAGCTCGCACGCGCGATGTTCCTGCAGGGCGAGTCGGAGAAGCTGCTCGACGAATTCGGGGCGAAGGCACTGGGCCATCCCCAGGCACGCGCCGATCTGTACGTGACGCTGGCGCAGGCCAACGCCAGCCTGGGCCGGCGGGAAGCCGCGCGCCGGGCGCTGGACGAGGCGCTGAAGGCGATTCCCGACTACGCGCCAGCCATGATCTTCGCAGCCCGGCTGCAGGCTGTCGGCGGCGACGTCGAGGGGGCGCTGGCGGCGCTCGACCGGCAGCTCGAGCGTTCGCCGCGCGACGCGCAGGCCTGGCGCGCCAAGGGCGACCTCCTGATGCAGGGCCGGCGCGACCTCGACGGCGCGCTGGCGGCCTACCGCCAGGCGGTCGACGAGCGGCCCCGCGACGCCGACGCTCAGTTCGCGCTGATGAGCGCGCTGCTGGCGAAGGACGATCTCGAGGGTGCGAAGGCGCAGCTCGAGGTGCTCGGCAAGGTCTTTCCGAGACACCCGCAGACCCTCTTCTTTGCCACCAGCGTCGCACTGGTTTCCGGCGATCTGGACAAGGCCAGGGATCTCGGCGACCAGCTCCTGCGGATCAGTGACGAGAACGCCAATGGCCTGCAGCTCGTCGGGATGATCGACGCCGCACGCCACGAATGGTCGCAGGCCGAACTGCACCTGGGCCGGGCGCTGCAGCTCAACCCGGGCCTGGGCGCGGCGCGGCGCGCGCTTGCCAGCGTCTACCTGCAGCGTTCGGAGCCGGCCAAGGTCCTGGCGACCCTGCAGCCCCTGCTCGAGCGGCCGGATGCATCTGCCGACGTGCGCACGCTCGCCGCGCGGGCGCACCTGCTCAACGGCGAGCTGGCTGAGGCCGAGAAAGCCTTCGCGGCGGCGGCGAAGAGCGCTCCCGGTGACCGGCGCAGCCAGGTGGCATTGGCGGCCAACCGCGCGCTGCTGGGCGACGGCCGTGCGGGCGTGGAGGCCTTGCGCAGCCTGGCCGCCGGTTCCGACGACACGCTGGCCGACCTGCCGCTGATCACGGCCCTGATGCGCAGGAACGACGTCAAGGCAGCAATGACCGCGATCGACGCACTCGAGAAGAAGCAGCCCGACAAGCCGATGGCAGCCAACCTGCGTGCGCGCCTGCTGCTGCAGCAGGGCGACAAGGCCGGTGCGGAGAAGGCCTTCCGGCGCGCGCTCGAGATCGACCCGACCTTCTTCCCGGCGGCATCGTCGCTGGCGCAGCTGGCGCGGCTGGCCGGGCACGAGGACGAGGCCGAGCGCATCGTCGACGAATTCCTGAAGGCCGCGCCGACGCACACGCAGGCGCTGATTGCCAGCGCGATGCTGAAATCGCGCCGCGGCGTCCCGCCCGAGGAGATCCTGTCCTTCCTTGATCGCGCGATCGCGCGCGTGCCGACCGATCCGGCCCTGCGTCTGGCGCGGATCGACTACCAGATGGCCACGCGCGACCTGAAGGGTGCGGTCGAGGCGGCGCAGCAGGCCGTGGCCGCGCTGCCCGAGGATGCTTCGCTGCTCGATGCCCTGGGCCGCGCGCAGGCCGACTCGGGCGACGTCAACCAGGCCCTGGCGACCTTCGCCAGACTTGCGAAGACGACTCCCGGATCGACTCGACCTCATCTGCGCATGGCCGAAGTCCAGTGGGCCGCCGGCCAGCGCGAAGCGGCGATCGAGGCGCTGCAGCGGGCGTATGCGCTCGACAAGACCAGCGGCGAGGTCCAGCGCGCGCTGATCAAGGCCTATCTCGACACCGGGCGTGCCGAAGATGCGCTGGGCGTCGCGCGCGAGGTGCGGCAGCAGCAACCCCGGCAGGAGGCCGGCTACCTGTTCGAGGGCAGCGTTGCGCTCGCGCAGCGCCGCGTTGCGCACGCGATCATCGCCTACCGGGAGGGCCTGGGCGCGGTGCCCGATTCGACCAACCTGGCCACACGGCTGCACGCCGCGCTTGCCGCTGACGGGCAGGCCGCCGAGGCCGGGCGCCTGGCGGCGCAGTGGCAGCGCCAGCATCCCGGCGATGCGGGTTTCCGCTCCTACCTCGGGGACCTGGCGCTGGCGCGCAAGGATTACCCGGCGGCGGAACGCCACTACCGCGACGTGCTCGCGATCCAGCCCGGCAACGCGCTCGCGCTCAACAACGTCGCCTGGCTGATGGCCACGGCGGGCAAGCCCGGCGCCGTTGCGCTGGCCGAGAAGGCGGTGGCGCTGATGCCGGACCGGCCGGCGCTGATGGACACGCTGGCGCTGGCGCTGGCTTCCGAGGGGCGCAAGGCCAAGGCGGTGAGCGTCATGCAACAGGCGGTCCGCATGGACGAACGCAACCCGCAGCTTCGGCTCAACCTGGCCCGGCGGCTGCTCGACGCCGGGGACAAGGGCGCGGCGAAGGCCGAACTGCAGGCACTGGCGGCGCTGGGCGAGCAGTTCCCGCAGCATGGCGAAGTGGCTGCGCTGCTGAAGACGCTCTGAGCACCCCCAGGGCCGGGCTGCGCCCGGCCCGCCCCCGCGGGGAATCAAGCCAAGCGGCAGGGCCGCATCGACCTGGAAGGCGCCGGGCACGTACCGCGATCGCTGCCCGTCGGCCGCAACCGGAAGTGTGTTCAGTGTCGAAAAAACTGACACATCGACCTCGGGCAGTCTCGTCCGGGGCTTGGACCCGTTTCGGCCCGGATCCGGAAAAACCTTTCTTGACAAGCGCTTACGTCCGATTGATGAGTTCGCGCGGGCCCGCGACGGCCATCTGGCACGGGTGTTGCTAATGTTCAAGCGATGATCCCTGATGGCGAATCGGGGATCTCGAGGACGAAAGACGACTGATCAAAGGAGCTGACATGACATCGGCCAAGCACAGGGCATGGAAGGCGGGGCATCTGGCAGCAGCGGCGGCGGCGCTGATGCTGGCCGGGGGGGCGGCGCAGGCCAATCCGATCACGCAGTGGACCTATTCGACGAATTCGACGTTTTCGAATGCCACCTGGGATGGCCCGCCCGGTAACGGAGGGACCGGGTTCGGCACTTGCCTGGGCGTGCAGACGACGGCGGCCTACGAACTGTCCTGGGGTTGCGGTACGGGTAATTTTCAGATCGATACTGGCAACGCGGCCAACAACCGCAGCGCGCTGACGATCGGCAACGCGGCCGCGACCCCCCCGACCCGCACCGGCGGCGGGCCGGCTACGGGCTCCATCAACACGACGATCGGCTCGACGCCCAGTATTTCGCTTGGACAGGTCAAGCCGGGCATCTCGATCACGCACTGGAACAATCCGATCAACAGCACCTTCGGTACGCTGACTTCGGCGGTCATCACCGACACGCTGACGCTGACGCCCGTCGCGCCGTCGGAATACTCGGGTCAGCCGCTGGTGAATGCCCCGACGCTGACCTTCAACTTCAAGTTCCAGGAAACACCCAATTCGGGCGGGACTGGTGGATTCTGTGCGGACGGCGTTCATAACAGCCAGTACTCTCAGGGCTGCCCGGACCTCTTCGGCTTCGTCGGAGGCCTGACCCTCAACAACGCTTTCACGCACGTCGACTCCGGCGCAGATGGCATCCTGGGAAATACGGATGACTTCACGCGAACCTACTACGCGAGCGTCTTCATCCTGGACGACCAGGGCGGCGTGTTCGATTTCAGCACGTTGACGGCGGGCGAGTGCGCCGCCCTTGGCTTGCCCACGGGGTGCTTCGGCTTCCGCACTGCAGAGGCAGCAGCAACCACGGCCAAGTTCGCGTTCGCCGTGACCACCGACCCGATCCCGTACAACAACCCGGAGCCGGGTTCGATCGCGCTGCTGGGTCTGGGCCTGTTCGGTGCCGCAGCGGCGCGCCGCCGGCAGCGCAAGGCGGGCTGACGAGGGACGCGGCAAGCGCGCCGCCGAACGCGCAGAGGGCACGGGCGCAGCCCGTGCCCTTTTTCTTGCGCGGACCTGGCTGCCGGTCTCAGGCAGCCAGCGGGCGCGTCAGTTCGTCGACCCGCGCAAGCACCTCGGGCGTGAGCCGCTCCAGCACCGCGAGGGCGCCCAGGTTCTGCTGCAGCTGCTCGATGCGCGACGCGCCGGTGATCACGGTGCTCACGCGCGGGTTCTTCGCCGCCCAGGCGATCGCAAGCTGCGCCAGCGTGCAGCCGAGCTCGGCGGCGATCGGCGCAAGCCTGGCCACCGCGGCGTTCTTCACCGGGTCGACGAGCTCGTCGCGCAGCGAGGCGTAGCTCGCCACGGTGCCGCGGCTGCCCTCGGGAACGCCGTCCCGGTACTTGCCGGTGAGCAGGCCGCCGGCCAGCGGGCTCCAGGTCGTCAGGCCCAGGCCGATCTCCTCGTAGAGCCGCGCGTATTCCTGCTCGACCCGGCTGCGGTGCAGCAGGTTGTACTGCGGCTGCTCCATCACCGGCTTGTGCAGGTGGTGGCGTTCGGCGATCTCCCAGGCGGCGCGGATGTCGGCGGCCGGCCATTCGCTCGTGCCCCAGTACAAGGCCTTGCCTTGGGTGATCATGTCGCTCATCGCCCAGACCGTCTCCTCGATCGGCGTCTGCGGGTCGGGGCGGTGGCAGTAGACCAGGTCGACATGCTCGAGTCCGAAGCGGCGCAGGCTGCCGTCGATCGCCTGCATCAGGTACTTGCGGTTGAGCGTGTTGCGGCTGTTGATGCCGCGGCCCTCGCGGTCCAGCCCCCAATAGAACTTGGTCGAGACGAGGTAGGACAGGCGCGGCCAGCCCAGGCGCTTGAGCGCCTGGCCCATGATCAGCTCGCTCTGCCCGAGTGCATAGCCTTCGGCGTTGTCGAAGAAGTTGATGCCGGCGTCGTAGGCGGCGGCGAGCATCTCGGCCGCGGCCTTGTCATCGACCTGGTTGGAGTAGGTGACCCAGGAGCCCAGGGAGAGCGCGCTGACGCGCACGCCGGCCCGGCCGAGGCGACGGTATTGCATGGATGCGATCCTCCGCGTGGACGACAAGGCGCAAGGGTAGCGGTTTTGCGCCCCGCTCCGGCTTGCGCCGAGAATGGCGCGAAAGCCTTCCTGCTGCGATGAATCGAACGACCCCGACATCGAGCCCGCTGCGCATCGCCGTCGTCGGCGCGGGCCCGGTGGGATTGACGCTGGCGCTGCTGGCTGCGCGGGTGCTGCCCGCCGCGACCGTGAGCCTCTACGACGCACGTCCGCTCGAGCGCGACGTCTGCGGCGACGCCCGGACGCTCGCGCTCGCGCTCGGCAGCGTGCAGCTGCTGCGCCGCCTGCACGCCTGGCCCGCGGCACAGGCCGAACCGATCCTGCAGGTCCACGTCTCGCAGGCGCCGCCGACGCTGGCCGCCGGGCAGGTGCGGATCACCGCGGCCGAGCAGGGCGTGCCGCAGCTCGGCGCGGTGATTCCCTACGGGCCGCTCGTCGCGGCGCTGCAGCAGGCCTGGCTCGCGGCCGC
>JAIXKR010000146.1:0-6032 GCA_026932235.1 Burkholderiales bacterium | reverse complement strand
GCTGCGCGGCGTGGCCTTCGAGCGCTTCACCCGCCAGGGGCCGCTGGCGCTGCTGCCGCTGCCGCCATCACCGTCGTCACCATCGTCACCCCAGGGCCGGCTGCGCGCGGCGCTGGTCTGGTGCGTCAGCGCCGACGACGATCCGGTGCGCGCGCTCGACGACGAGCAGCGCCGCGTGCTCGTGCAGTCGCTGCTGCCAGCCGAAGCCGGGTTGCTGCGCCGGCTCGGTGCGCTCAAGTCCTTTCCGCTGGGCCTCAACGCCGAGCGCAGCCTCGTCGAGCGCGGCGGCAGCGGGCGCGGCGCCGGGCGCATCGTGCGCATCGGCAACGCCGCGCAGACGCTGCACCCGGTTGCCGGCCAGGGCCTGAACCTGGGCCTGCGCGACGCCTACGCGCTCGTGCACGCGCTGCGCTCGGCGCCCGACGTCGCGACGGCGCTGCGGCGCGTCGAGTGGGCGCGCGTGCCCGACCGCTGGAGCACGATCGCGACGACCGACCTCCTCGCGCGCGGCTTCACCTGGAGATGGCCGGCGCTGGGCCTGGCGCGCGGCGCGGCGCTCGCGGCGCTGCAGGCCGTCCCGCCGCTGAAGGCCGCGCTGGCGCGGCAGATGATGTTCGGCCGCCGCTGAAGTCGCCCGGTGCCGCTACATGCGGCGGTGCGCCAGCGCCGGCAGCTGTGTGCGCACCTGCTCGATGCGCGCCGCATCGAGCTCGGCGAGCACGACACCCTCGCCCTCGGGGCAGCAGGCGAGCACCTCGCCCCAGGGGTCGACGATCATGCTGTGACCCCAGGTGCGGCGGCCGTTCTCGTGCTGCCCGCCCTGTGCCGGCGCCAGCACGTAGCACTGGTTCTCGACCGCGCGGGCGCGCAGCAGCAGCTCCCAGTGCTTCTGGCCGGTCGTGTAGGTGAAGGCCGAGGGCACGACCAGCAGGTCGCAGGGCGGCGCCATCAGCGCGCGGTAGAGCTCGGGGAAGCGCAGGTCGTAGCAGATCGACAGTCCCACGCGCAGCGACCCCGCCTGCAGCGCCACCGGCGCGTCGCCGGCTTCGAGCGTGCGGCCCTCGTCGTAGCGCTCGCGCCCGTTGTCGAACGCGAAGAGGTGCATCTTGTCGTAGCGCGCCCGCTGCGTGCCGTCGGGCCCGAAGACGAGGCAGGCGTTGCGCACGTGCGCCGCATCGGAGCCGGCAAGCGGCAGCGTGCCGCCGACGACCCACAGGCCATGGGCTTGCGCGGCCTGCGCGAGCATCCGCTGGATCGGCCCGTCGCCGCAAGGCTCGGCGATCGCGAGCTTGTCGTCGTCGCGCCGGCCGAGCAGGCAGAAGTACTCGGGCAGCGCGACGAGCTGCGCAGCTTCCGCGGCGGCCTGCGCGATCAGCGCGCGCGCGGCCTCGAGGTTGCGGTCGCGGTCGGTGCCCGAGACCATCTGCAAGGCGGCGATCTTCATGCGGGCATTCTCGTGCAGCCGCGACGAAACGGGGCGCTTGGGCAGAATCGTCGCTCGCCGCACGCGTACGGGGCGGCGATGGAGGATCGCGGAGGAATGGTTCAGCAGCTTGCGGTGCGGGCCGAGCACAGCCGCTTCGTGCAGCGCGTGCGCCGCCGCTATGCGAGCGAGCGCGCGCTGCTGCAGCCGGGTGTGCCCGATCGCGACACCATCATCGCGCTCGTGCATGTGCTGCAGCAGGGCGGACGGCCGCTGGCGGCGGCGCTGCGCGTGGCGCGCCATCTGGTGCTCGAGCGGCTGGTCGAGCTCGACGTCGAGCAGGGCGCGCCGCTGTCGCTCGTCACCGGCACGATGACGCAGCTGGCCGAGGCCGTCCTCGAGCTGGCGCTGGCGCAGGCGCTGGCCGAGGCCGATGCGCGCCACGGCGTGCCGCGCGACGCTGCCGGACAGCGCATCGAGTTCTGGATCGTCGGCATGGGCAAGCTCGGTGCGCGCGAGCTCAACGTCTCCTCCGACATCGATCTCGTCTACGTCTACGAGGGCGACGGCCAGAGCGATGGCGTCTCAGCCGCGGCGAACGACGCCGGGCGCGATGGCGCCGGTGCCGCGGTGCGCCCGATCTCGGCGCACGAGTACTTCGCCTTCGTGGCGCGGCGCCTCTACGCGCTCGTCGGCGAGACGACCGAGGACGGCTTCGTCTTCCGCGTCGACCTCGCGCTGCGGCCCGATGGCAACTCCGGTGCGCCGGTGTGCAGCCTGCGCACGCTCGAGACCTATTTCCAGGCGCAGGGGCGCGAGTGGGAGCGCTTCGCCTGGCTCAAGAGCCGCGTCGTCGCGCCTCGTGCCGCGGTCCAGGGGGCCCGGGCGCTGGCGCTGCGCGCGCTCGTGATCCCCTTCGTCTACCGGCGCTACCTCGACTACGGCGTCTTCGAGGGCCTGCGCCAGCTGCACCGGAAGATCCGCGACGAGGCGCAGCGCCGCGCCGCCGGGCGGCCGGAGCGGGCCAAGGACGTCAAGCTCTCGCGCGGAGGCATCCGCGAGATCGAGTTCATCGTGCAGCTGATGCAGGTTGTGCGCGGCGGCCAGTTCCCACAGATCCGCACGCGGCCGACGCTGAGCGCGCTGCAACGGCTCTCCGAAGGCGGATGGATGAAGCCGGAGACGGCGCAGGCGCTGGCCTCGGCCTACGAGTTCCTGCGCCGCGTCGAGCACCGCATCCAGTATCTGGACGACCAGCAGACGCATTTGCTGCCGGCCGTGGACGCCGACCTGGCCTGGGTCGGAGCAAGCCTCGGGCTCGGCTGCCAGAACAATGCCTGTGAGCTGCTGGCGCGGCTGGACGAGGTGCGCGAGTTCGTCGCCGAGGAGTTCGACGCGCTGCTCGGCGAAGGTCGGGTGCCCGTCGCGCGCGAGGGCGGCTGCAAGCGTTGCGGCGGCAGTCCGGCAACGATCGACAGCCCGGCGCTGCACGAGGCGCTGCCCCCGGAACTGGCCGCGCGCATCCGCGGCTTCGTCGCGCTGCCGCGCGTGCAGGCGCTGCGCGAGGAGACGCGGCTGCGCCTGGGCGTGCTGGCCACACGCACCGGACAGGCCCTGCAGCGCGGCGACTGCACGGTGCTGGGTGCGCTGCGCTTCGTCGACTGGATGGAGCCGCTGCTGCGACGCGAGAGCTACCTGGCGCTGCTGGTCGAGCAGCCCGAGGTGCAGCGGCGGCTCCTGCGGCTGCTGGGTCTCGCACGCTGGCCGATGCAGTACCTGATGCGCCATCCCGGCGTCGTCGACGAACTCGCCGACACGCCTCTGCTGGACCAGCGCTTCGACCGCGAGGCCTTCGTTGCCGAGCTCGAGGAAAGGCGCATGGCCTGGGCGCGCGCGGGCGAGGCCGACGAGGAGCGGCTGCTCGATGTGCTGCGCCATGCGCACCACGCCGAGGTCTTTCGCACCGTCGTGCGCGACGTCGAGGGCAAGCTCAGCGTCGAGCAGGTCGCTGACGACCTCTCGGCGCTGGCCGACGCGGTGCTTGCCATCGGTCAGCGCTGGGCCTGGAGCCTGTACCCCAAGCGCCATCGCGAGGACTGCGGGCTGGCCATCATCGCTTACGGCAAGCTCGGCGGCAAGGAGCTGGGCTACGGCAGCGACCTGGACGTGGTCTTCCTCTACGACGACGGCGACGAACCCGACCAGGATCGCGCGCTCGAGGTCTACGCCGGCTTCGTGCGCCGTTTCATTACCTGGATGACGCTACGCACCGGCGCCGGCGAGCTCTTCGAGATCGACACGGCGCTGCGCCCCAGCGGCGCCGCCGGCCTGCTCGTGACCTCGATCAGCGCCTTCGAGCGCTACCAGTCGGGCCGCGGCAGCAACACCGCCTGGACCTGGGAGCATCAGGCGATCACGCGCGCACGCTTCGCTGCCGGCTGCACCCGGCTGGCCGGGCGTTTCGAGGCGACGCGGCGGGCGGTCCTGACCGCCCCACGCGACGCCGCTGCGCTTCTGGGCGAGGTGCGGGCGATGCGGGAGAAGCTGCGCGCTGCGCGTCCGGTGCCGGCGACGCGCTTCGACGTCAAGCACAGTGCGGGCGGCATGCTCGACGCCGAGTTCGCGGTGCAGTACCTGGTGCTGGCGCACGGGGCGCGGCAGGCCGCTCTGCTGGACAACGCGGGCAACATCGCGCTGCTGCAGCGTGCCGAGGCCGCGGGGCTGCTGCCGGCAGGCGTCGGCACCGCCGCCGCCGATGCCTATCGCGAGCTGCGACGGGCGCAGCACCGGGCGCGGCTGGACGAGCAAGCGACGCAGTTCGAGCCCGAGTTGCTGGCGCGCGAGCGCGACGCGGTGCTGGCGCTGTGGCAAGCGGTCTTCGGCCCGTGAGCGATCGCCGCGAGCGGCTGGACGGCCTGGCGGTGATCCTGCTGCTGGGCTGCAGCGCGCTGTGGGGCATCAACCAGGCCGCAATGAAGGTCGCGCTGGCCGAGATTCCGCCGCTGACGCAGTCGGCGCTGCGCTCGGCCGGCGCCGGCCTGCTGCTGTGGCTGTGGTCGCTGGCGCGCGGCATCCCGCTGATGCAGCGCGACGGCACGCTGCGCGGCGGCCTGCTCGCCGGGCTGCTCTTCGCGCTCGAGTTCGGCTGCATGTTCGTCGGGCTGCAGTACACGACGGCGTCGCGCATGGTCGTGTTCATCTACCTGGCGCCCTTCGTCGTCGCGCTGGGCATGCCCTTCATCAGCCGCAGCGAGAGGCTCGACGGCGGTCAGGCACTGGGCCTCACGCTGGCATTTGCCGGCGTCGTCTGGGCCTTCGCCGAGGGCTTCGGGGTCCGCGCGGGCAACGAGCGCCAGTGGCTCGGCGACGCGCTCGGGATCGTCACCGCCGTGGTCTGGGGCGCGACGACGCTGGTGCTGCGCGGCACGCGGCTGGCCAGCGCGGCGCCCGAGAAGATGCTGCTCTATCAGCTCGTGGTCTCGGGCCTGGCCCTGGGCGCGGCCGCGCTGCTGGCCGGCGAGGTCTGGCCACAGCGCGTCGGCACGTTGCCGCTTGCGGCACTCGGCTTCCAGACGGTGATCGTGACCTTCGCCAGCTATCTCGTCTGGTTCTGGCTGATCCGGCACTATCCGGCAACGCGGATCTCGGCCTTCACGCTGCTGACGCCGATCTTCGGGCTGCTGGCGGGTGTGGCGCTGCTCGGCGAGTCGGTCACGCCGCGGCTGTTGCTCGCGCTGGCCGCGGTTTCGTGCGGCATCGCGCTTGTCAACCGCGTCGGGCGCCGCAGCGCCTGATCGGCTGATCCGTGGCAGGGTTCACGGACCCGGGTCCGATGCCGTGCCCGGGTGTGGTTCCGGGCGCCGGCACGGAACTTTTGCGCCGCACGCCGATCACAGTTGGCGTCGTCCACTTTTCGCTGCTGTGCGGTCCAGGCGCAGGATGCGCCGGAACCTCCGGGTGGTTCTCCTCCTCCTCCTCCCTCCCTCGTTCATCCGGGGCGCCGCACAGCGGCCTTTTATGCTCGGGCGCGGGGCCACATGGGCTCCGCGCCGGTCCGGGCGCTACTTGAGCCAGCCCTTGCGCCGGAAGTAGATGAAGGGCGCGGCGACCGACGACAGCATCAGCGCGAGCGCCAGCGGATAACCCCAGACCTTGTCGAGCTCCGGCATGTAGCGGAAGTTCATGCCGTAGATGCTGGCGATCAGCGTCGGCGGCAGCAGCGCGACGCTGGCGACCGAGAAGATCTTGATGATCTTGTTCTGGTTGATGTTGACGAAACCCACCGTCGAGTCGAGCAGGAAGTACATCTTGTCGAAGAGGAAGGTCGTGTGCGAGTCGAGCGAATCGATGTCGCGCATGATCTGCCGTGCCTGCTCGAACTGCTCGGCATCGAGCAGGCGGCTGCGCATCATGAAGCTGAGCGCGCGCCGCGTGTCCATCATGTTGCGGCGGATGCGGCCGTTGAGGTCCTCCTCGCGCGCCACCGCCGCCAGCGCCTCGCCGGCGGTGGCATCGTCCACGCTCTGGCGCAGCACGCGCGTGCTGACGCGCTCCAGGCTGTCGTAGATGCCCTCCAGCGCGTCGGCCGAGTACTCGGCGTCGGCGTCGA
>JAIXKR010000020.1 GCA_026932235.1 Burkholderiales bacterium | reverse complement strand
TCGCGCGCGTGCACGAGCGTCAATGTCGACTGGGCGGCCTGCGCCGCAGGCCAGCCCGGGGGCGCTTCGCGCACGGACGTGGGCACGGACGTGGATACGGACGTGGATAAAGGGGCAGGAGCAGCCACCGAATCCGGCTTCGCCTGCCCCGCGCGGCTTCCCGCCAGCGCCTCCTGCACCGCGGCCTGCACCGCCGCGTGCACCGCGCCGCCGTCGCGAAAGCGCACCTCGATCTTCGTCGGGTGCACGTTGACGTCGACGAGCTCGGGTGCGATCTGCAGCATCAGCACGTAGGCCGGCTGGCGGCTGCCGTGGAGCTGGTCCTCGTAGGCGGCGCGGATCGCGTGCGCAACGAGCCGGTCGCGCACGAAGCGGCCGTTGACGAAGAGGTACTGCTGGTCGGCGCGGCTGCGCGCGGCCTCGGGGTGGCCGATGCGGCCAAGCAGCGCCAGCGGCCCGCGCCGCGCGGCGATCGCCCGGCTCGCCGCGATGAAGTCGCCGCCCAGCACCTCGCCGATGCGCTGCGTCAGCGCGTCGTCCAGCAGCGGCGCGCGCAGCGCGCGCCATTGCGCGACGAGCCGCCCCTCATGCCAGAGCGCAAAGCCCACGTCCGGCCGCGCCAGCGCGTGCCGGCGCAGCGCCTCCAGCGCGTGCGCCAGCTCGGTCGCCTCGCTCTTGAGGAACTTGCGCCGCGCCGGGGTGTTGAAGAAGAGCTCGCGCACCTCGACCGTCGTGCCGACGCCGCGCGCCGCCGCCTGCAGTTCGCCGCCGCGGGCGTCGAGCCGCGTCGCATGTGCATCGGCCGCGGTGCGGCTCGTGATCGCGAGCTCGGCGACCGAGGCGATCGCCGCCAGCGCCTCGCCGCGAAAACCCATCGTCGCGACCGACTCCAGCTCACCCAAGCTGCCGATCTTGCTCGTCGCGTGCCGCTGCAGCGCAAGCGGCAGCTCAGCAGCCGGAATGCCGGTGCCGTCGTCCTCGACGACGACCGCGCGCACGCCCCCGCCGGCAAGCCGCACCGTGACCTGGCTCGCGCCGGCATCGAGCGCGTTGTCGACCAGCTCGCGCACGACCGAGGCCGGGCGCTCGACGACCTCGCCGGCGGCGATCTGGCTCACCAGCTCGTCGGGCAGGGCGCGGATCGGGCGGCGCGTGACCGATGGCACGGCATTCATCGCAAGCGATTCTAGGAGTCGGCCCTCCGCCGCGGAGAAAGGCCGTCCGGACGCAGAGCGGCCAGGATAATCCGCGCTGATGGATTGGCTGCTCTGGCTCGTCGACTTCGTCCTGCACGTGGACGTGCACCTGCGCGACTTCGTCACCGCCTACGGCGCCTGGGTCTACGCGCTGCTGTTCGCGATCGTCTTCGTCGAGACCGGCGTCGTCGTGATGCCCTTCCTGCCCGGCGATTCGCTGCTCTTCGTCGCCGGTGCGCTCACCGGGCTCGGGCTGATGAACCTGCCGGCAACACTGGTACTGCTCGCCGCCGCGGCGATCCTCGGCGACCAGCTCAACTGCGCGATCGGGCGACGCGTGGGCCCGCGCGTCTTCCGCTGGGAACAGTCGCGCTGGTTCAACCGCCGCGCCTTCGACCAGGCGCACGCCTTCTACGAGAAGTACGGCGGCATCACGCTCGTGCTCGCGCGCTTCATGCCCTTCCTGCGCACCTTCGTGCCCTTCGTCGCCGGCGTGGCGCAGATGTCGCGCGCCAAGTTCACGCTCTACAACGCCGCCGGCGGC
Organism: Burkholderiales bacterium; assembly: GCA_026932235.1. Taxonomy (GTDB): domain Bacteria; phylum Pseudomonadota; class Gammaproteobacteria; order Burkholderiales; family Burkholderiaceae_C; genus Rubrivivax. The sequence continues at coordinate 7,180 of JAIXKR010000020.1, read as the reverse complement.
CTGCTGTGGGTGTTCGGCCTCGTCGGTGCGGGCCATCTCTTCGGCAACCTCGGCTGGGTGCAGGCCAACCTCTCCAAGATCATCTGGGCGATGATCCTCGTCCCGGGCCTTATCGTGCTCTACGGTGCCTGGAAGGCGCGGGCGGCCGCGGCGGCATGAGAGCAGCACGCTGAAAACGTTACCGCAGCCAAGCGGCCAGTGAATGGCGTCGCCTGATGTTGGTTCGCTCGACAACGTGCGCAGTCGTTGGCATCATCGCCAACAATGAAGGCCCGGGAGCTGCTGCGTCGTCGCATCGTCTACTCCGCGCATTCCTTTGCGGAGCTGGTTCTGTGGCAGTTGCCGCAGCCGCTGCCGGGCTCGATGCACTCCTACAAGTACCGGCTCGCCTTCGTGGTCCGCGGCGTCTGTGTCCTGCGCTACGACAACGAAGCCGGCAAGGGGGATCACCGGCACTGCAGGGGCAAGGAGCAGGCTTTCGAGTTCGAAAGCCCCGAGCAACTGATCGAGGCATTCCAGCGCGACATCGCGAGGTATCGACGTGAAAACCGTGACGCTTGAAGTGCGTGCGCCCGAGGATTCGCTGGCCGGCTTCGTCCAGGCCTGGAAGACCGGCAAGGCGCAAGGCGGGGATCGCATCGCGTTCGCGAATCCGGAGTTGCTGTGGAAGGTGCTGACCGCCAAGCGCTGGGAATTGCTGAAGGCGATGTGCGCCGCCGGACCGATGACGGTGCGGGAAGCGGCGCGCAGGGTCGGCCGCGATGTCAAGGGCGTGCATGGAGACATGACGGCCTTGTTCGAGGCCGGCGTGCTGACCCGCAGCCCGGGCGGCCAACTCGAGTTCCCGTACGACGCCGTCAAAGTCGAGTTCCTGCTCCAGGCCGCCTGACCGGACCCGCTTTTCACGAAAGGCGCAACATGAGCTCCACCGTCCGCTTCGGCCTCGAAGGCCGCGTCTTCATCGTCACCGGCGGCTCGCAAGGCATCGGCGAGGCCTGCGTGCGGCGGCTTGCGGCCGACGGCGCGCGCGTGGCGATCTGGGACATCGCCGGCGCGCGCGGCGAGGCGCTCGCGAGCGCGCTGCGCGGCGACGGCGCCGACCTGCGCTACCAGCACTGCGACGTGTCGAGCAAGGCCGAGGTCGACGCGGCGCTTGCGGCAACGCTTGCTGCCTTCGGGCGCGTCGACGGGCTCGTCAACAACGCCGGCATCTTCAAGGCCTGTGATTTCCTCGAGATCAGCGAGACCGACTGGGACGCGGTGCTCGCGGTGAACCTCAAGGGCAGCTTCCTCGTCGGCCAGGCGGTGGCGCGCGTGCTCGCGGCGCAGGGGCGCGGCGCGATCGTCAACATGAGCTCGGTCAACGGCACGCTGACGATCCCGACGATTGCCAGCTACAACGTCAGCAAGGGCGGCATCAACCAGTTGACGCGGGTGATGGCTCTCTCGCTGGCCGAGCGCGGCGTGCGCGTCAACGCGGTCGCGCCGGGGACGATCGCCACGGAACTGGCCGCGCAGGCGGTGCTGACCAGCGACGAGGCGCGCCAGCGCATCATGAGCCGCACGCCGATGAAGCGCCTGGGCGAGCCCGCCGAGATCGCCGACGTCTGCGCCTGGCTGCTCTCGGACGCGTCCAGCTACGTCACCGGCGAGATCGTCGTCGCGGACGGCGGGCGCATGACGCTGAACTACACGATGCCGACGTGAGCGACCGCCAACATCGAGAGTGTCGATCTGCTTTACACCTCGGGGCAGCGTAGGTCACGTGGATGCCATCCCCCTGATCGCGGGGTGGATGACCGATTCGGCGGTTTTTGCCTCGCCGAAGGCGCGCAATGCGCCGAGAATCAAGGCTGTACGCGCGGTTGGCAGCCCCTGCCGGCCGCGCCCGATGGCTCGCAGCGGGGCACAGTGCCGTTCTTGGCGCGAAACTTGCTTGCAAGCCCGAGTAGATTGAAGAGGCTCGCGATGGACAACCAGACCCCCACCCCCGACGACAAGTTCAGTGCCCGCCGCCGGCTGCTGCGAGGCTCGTTTTCGGTGCCGGCGGTGCTGACGCTGGCCAGCGGCAGTGCGCTTGCGGCCAAGAGCGCAACCTGCCTGGCCAAGGCGACGAATCAGCCATCGACGGAGGAGCTCACCACGAGTCCGACAGCGGATACGTTCATGCGCGTCCAACTCATGGCGCGTCCACCCTCCAACCCAGGTGGCAACCTGAGGTACTTGGTCACTAGGGCCAGTTTCGGATTGATTCCCGTTAGTACATCGTTCTGGCCCACTGGGACGGTGTGGTGGCGATTCAATATCAACACCAATAAACTTATTGACCCTAACGGGCAAAGAACTACTCCGGTGCCAGTCGATGCGCAACTGGTCAACTACTGGGTAGCGCTGCGATTCAATTCGGCGGGCGAGATTATCGGAGTCGGCAAGTCTGGCGATGGGTCGGTCGTTGGTCAGAGCTGCTGGAACTCTATCAATCTCTCGCCTTGAGCACGGGCGACACCATGCGCACGCCGTTTGGCGTGCGCATGACCGAACTTGATGATCTCTGGGGCGCCTTCAGCCCCCTGACCGGCCAGACCGTGCTGCTCAACACGGAAGCGGTGGCCATACTCGAAGTGCTGCGGGAGCAGCCGGGCGATCTCGCTCAGGTGTGCCAGACTCTGGCCATGGACACCACCCTCGACGCCACTGAACTGATGGAGCGCTGCGCGCACGCCTGGCAGCAGTTGCTTGACTCCGGGCTGGTGGAACCCGCGCAAGCGTGAGCGCGCAGCCGCCTGGCCGGCGCCTTGACGACTGTGACCTGCGCGAGCTCGCAAGCCGCCTGCGCGCAGGACGTCTCTGGCTGGATTTCGGCGCGACGAGCACGCGCCTGGCAAGTGACGTACCCGCACTGGCGGAACACCTTCGGCAGGTGTACGCGCAGTTCCCGTTGCTGGACGATCCGGGCTGGGCCGACCACCACGTACGCATCCTGCGGCCGCGGGGCCTGCGGCGCTGGCTGCGGCCGCAGGCCGAGTTCGAATGCGACCTGCAGCGCCCCTTCGAACCCTTCCCGGCCGACACCGCGCTGCCGCTCTTCGAGTGGGGCAGCAACTGGCTGATCGGCAAACGCCTGGCCAACCTGCTGCTGCTACACGCGGGTGTCGTCGAGCGGGACGGCCTGGCCCTCATCCTCCCTGCCGTGCCGGGTTCGGGCAAGAGCACGCTCACCGCAGCACTCTCGTTGCGGGGCTGGCGGCTGCTCTCCGACGAATTCGGGGCTTTCTGCCCCGAACGCCGGCGCTTCATCGCGATGCTCAAGCCGGTGGCACTGAAGAACGATTCGATCGACCTGATCCGCGCCTTCGAACCGCAGGCTCCGATCGGCCCGCTCTTCCCGAAGACGCGCAAGGGCACCGTCGCGCATCTGGGTGCGGACCGCGAGGCCGTCGACCGCCGTCATGAGTGGGTGCGTCCAGGGGCTGTCGTGATGCCGCGCTGGGTCGGCGATAGCCCTTTGAGTCTGACGCCGCAACCCGCGCACCTCGTGTTCGGATCGCTTGCCTTCAACGCCTTCAACTACCAGGACAACGGCGAGAGGGGCTTCGATGCGGCCTCATATCTGGCCACGCAGTGCCGAGGCTGGAGGCTCGAATACAGCCGACTCGATGATGCCCTGGCGGCCCTCGAGCGACTCTGGGAGGAGGTGCGCGAAGCGCGCGCCGTCAAGGCCGCGGCGGAGTCCCCTGCATGACCTGGCCCTGGCTGCAGGCCCTTGGCCGACCGGAACTCGTGCGTGGCTGGTCGCTTGCGCAATGGCAGGAAGCGACGCGGCAACTCCGACGCCTGCGCCTGTTGGCGCGCCTGGCCGAAGCGTTGGAGGCGGCGGGATTGAACCCAAGCGTTCCGGAGCCCGCGGCGCGGCTGCTGCTGGCCGAACGGCAGACCTCGCGCTACCGGCGGCGCGTCGTCTCCTGGGCGGCGACACGGATCGCGCGCACGCTGCAGGATCTGGGCGCGCCGCTCGTGCTGCTCAAGGGCTCGGCCTACCTGGCGCAGGAGCTGCCGATCGCCGCCGGTCGCCTGCCCTCGGACCTCGATATCCTGGTGCCGCGGGACGCCTTGCAGCGCGCGCAGACCATGCTCGTCGCCGAGGGCTGGCAGGAGCCCGATCTCGACGAGCACGACCGGCGCTACTACCACGATTGGAGCCACGAGGTGCCGCCGATGCAGCACCCGATGCACCCGGTCGAGCTCGACCTGCACCACAACATCCTGCCGCCGCTCGGTCCGGTGACGATCGACATGCCGCCGCTGCTGGACGACCTTCATGCGTGCAGCTGGCCCGGCTGGTCGGCGCTCGCCCCGGTCGACCAGGTGCTGCACAGCGCCGCGCACCTGTTCTTCGACTCCGAGCCGCTCGAACGGGTGCGCGATCTCGTCGACCTCGACGGCCTGATCCGTCATTTCGCCGCCAGCGATCCGGGCTTCTTCACCACGCTGCAGCAGCGTGCGCAGGCGCTGGGTCTGATGGAACCCCTGTTGCTCGCGGCGTACTTCTGCCGTGCATGGCTGCAGACACCGATCGACGAAACGCTGGCGGAACGCGTACGAAAGGCCAGCGTCTCCCATCGCCTGTTGCGCACGCTCTTTGCGGCGGTGCTGGCGCCGGCCGAACTCGATCGCCCTCGGCCTTGGCGCCAGCGTCTTGCCGCAAGCCTCATCCTCTGGCGCTACCATCTGCGCCGCATGCCTCTGCGGCTCCTCGTGCCGCATCTCTGGCACAAGCTGCACAAGGCCCGCCTGGACCCGACGCCGCCCTGAGCCCCAAGCGCGACGGCGTGTGGGCCTCACGCTCTCGAAAGCGCCCCATGTCCGTCGAACTCATCCCTGTCCCGCACGCCCCCGCGCATGCCTCCCTGCGCGCCCTCCTGCGCCGCATGCCCAAGGCCGAGCTGCATCTGCACATCGAGGGCAGCCTCGAGCCCGAGCTGATCTTCCGGCTGGCGCAGCGCAACGGTGTGGCGCTGCCCTACCCGAGCGTCGAGGCGCTGCGCGCGGCCTACGCGTTCACCGACCTGCAGAGCTTCCTCGACCTCTACTACGCGGGCGCCTCGGTGCTGCTGACCGAGCAGGACTTCTTCGACCTCGCCTGGGCCTACTTCGAGCGCGCCGCAGCCGACAACGTCGTGCACGCGGAAGTCTTCTTCGACCCGCAGACGCACACGGCGCGCGGCGTGCCGATCGGCACGGTGATCCAGGGCCTCGCGCACGCCTGCCAGCGCGCGCACGTCGAATTCGGCATCAGCTCGGCGCTGATCCTGTGCTTCCTGCGCCACCTGAGCGAGGACGAGGCCTTCGCGACGCTCGACGCGGCGCTGCCGCACCGCCGCCACTTCATCGGCGTGGGCCTGGACAGCAGCGAGCGCGGCCACCCGCCGGAGAAGTTCGCACGCGTCTTCGCGCGGGCGCGCGAGCTCGGCCTGCACTGCGTCGCGCATGCGGGCGAGGAGGGGCCGGCGGCCTACATCGAGACGGCGCTGGACTTACTGAAGGTCGAGCGCGTCGACCACGGCGTGCGCTGCACCGAGAGCCCCGCCCTCATCGAGCGCCTGGCGCGGCAGCGCGTGCCCCTCACCGTCTGCCCGCTGTCCAACGTCAAGCTCTGCGTCTACCCGGATCTCGCCGCGCACCCGCTGCCGGCGCTGCTCGACGCCGGCCTGTGCGTGACCGTCAACAGCGACGACCCGGCCTATTTCGGCGGCTACGTGGTCGACAACTACCTGCAGCTCTTCGCCGCGCATCCGCAGATGGGTGTCAAGGAAGCGCGGCAGCTCGCGCTCAACAGCTTCGAGGCGAGTTTCGTCGACACCGCGCAGAAGGCCCGCTGGGCGCGCGAGCTGGACGCGGTGGTCGAGCGGCTGGGCGGGTAGCGACAGCTCTGCGCAACAACTTGCCTCGACTGCACCCGGATGCGCTGAACCGCCGCCGCGCAGAGAATGCCGCGTCTCAGCGGCGGCGCCTCACCGTCACCAGCGCGCCGAACAGCCCCAGCCCGACCAGGGCGAGCGCACCGGGTTCGGGAATCGGCGCTGCCTGGTCGATGTAGAACTCGTCCATGCCGAAGCAATCGACTGCGTTCGTCACGTAGAAGCGCACAAGGTCGACCGCGTCGAATGCACTGCCCAGCAGGACAGGGGTCGCTGGAAAGCCCCAGTCCTCCGGCGGCAAGAGCACCGGTGCGCCCGTCGAGATGCCGCTCGCAAAGCCTTCGACATAGGCGAGCTCGAACCCACTCGCGGGGCCGCCACCAGTACTGGTGTTCGAGGTCAGGATGAAGTAGTTCAGATCGAAGGTGCCACCACCGACCTTGGAGATCTCGATCGCGGTCACACTGCCGTATGCTCCGGTCGCCCAGTGCGCGTGAATCACGTCGTTGCCGGCACTGTAGTAGTCGCCGATGTGGGTCGAGAAGCCTGTGCTGCCGCTATTGGGCAGGAAGTCGAGCCTGAAGCCGCCTTCCTCGTAATAGTCGACGCCGGTGTAGACGGTGCTGCCGTTGGTCACCGCGGTTGTCGTATCGAGCATCGTCGCGGTGCCGCCGGTGAAGGTGATCACCACGGCCTGTGCGGGAAGTGCCGCCGCGGCAGAAAGCGCCAGACCCAGCGCGAACTTTGCAAGCTTGATCATCTTTCAGGCCCTCCAAGTTGCCATGAAGGTCGGAGCGCCCGCTCCGACCACGATGTGCTTCAACCTATGCAACTTTCATGCGCAGTCCGTCCATACACGCCCAAGTGCTTGATTTCACAGACACGAACACACCTGACTGCAGATGCGCGGCAGGTTTTGGCGAACAACATGTAAAGCTCGTCGACAGTCACCACTGGGAGCCGATCGGCAAGGTTTCCGCTGCCACCCGCGGCGGGTGCAGGATCGATTCGGGCTCATGAGCGCGAACCCGGGTTTCCGCGACGACCTACAGGCCTGGCGCGGGAGCGCGTGCCGCTCACCGTCTGCCCGCTCTCCAACGTCAAGCTCTGCGTCTACCCGGACCTCGCCGCGCACCCGCTGCCGGCGCTGCTGGATGCGGGCCTGTGCGTCACCGTCAACAGCGACGACCCGGCCTATTTCGGCGGTTACGTGGTCGACAACTACCTCGCGCTCTTCGCCGCGCATCCGCGCCTGGGCGTGC
>JAIXKR010000039.1 GCA_026932235.1 Burkholderiales bacterium | reverse complement strand
ATCCAGCGGCGGATGTCCTCGGCGCGCCAGACGGTCACGCGCTCGGACAGCTTCACCGGCTCCGGGAACGTGCGCGCATGCACGCGTCGCCACAGCGTGGACTTGGAGATGGGGACGAAGGACAGCACCTGCGGCTGGCGCAGGAAGCCGGTGTCCGGCAGCGCGGCGCTGGGCGGTGCGGCCGGGGAATCCGCCGACGGGGCGGCGGGAACAGGAACGCGGGGCATGATCGGCCTCTCATCGGCATGCAGCCGGCAAAGGTCATGACCTGCTCTGCGACGACGGCGCTCGGTCAGGAAACGCGCCAGCCGCCCGGGAACGCTCGACTCCTGGACCACCGCGGGCGTTCCGTTCGCGCGGTGGATGAAGATGCCTTCCGAAGAGGGCCCCTGCCGAGGGCCCCCTTCGGTGTGATTCGATCGCCACCCCCTTGGGGGTGCATGCCGGCCGCCAAGCGGTGCGGGTCCGCGCGTTCGATGCCGCGGAGGGCCGAGTCCGGCACTGGGTGCGTTCGGTCGCCGACCGGGGCAAGGCGGGACCGCCGGAACTGGCCGGCACGCCGGAGGCAGCGTGCCGACGTTGGACGAGGCAGGTATCGACTGCGACGCCACCCGATGCGGGTGGAGGCCCGGGGCGATTCGCCCGTTGAACGGGTGATCGGCGCTACGGTGGCGCCGACTTGCCTCTGCGGGCAGCCCATGGCCTGGACACACGGTAGCGTCCGCACCGCTCACGGGCAACACGCCCGCGCCGATTGCCCGCGCAAGCGTCGGTGGGTGCCGCCGCTTGGGAGAGACATCGGACTGCCTGCAATTCCACCGCCTACTCCGCCACCGCGGCGACAGCCGCCGGCGCAGGCAGCGGCTCCACGTCGCGGCCCGCTGACGGTGGGGGATCTGCGGGTCCGTCCGGTGCCCTGGTCGTCGAATCGACGGCTTCGCCGATGGCGGCACCGTGCGCATCGTCAGGACCTTCGGCATCGTCGGGCGAAACGGCACGCGCATCGAGCGCGTTCATGCGCCGCCGCAGGCCCGTCGCAAAGCTGCGCGCACCATTGGCGATGTCGCGCACCTGGCGCTTGAGGCCCGCACGCTGCGTGTCCACCGCCTGCGCCGACACCACCTCGTGGATCTCCAGCGTCTGCAGCAGCGGCATCAGCTGGTCGAGCTTGACCAGCACCTCCAGGAATCGGCGGCTGATCGACGACAGCACGCGCACGTCCACGTCCAGCGGCACCGTGTCGTAGGAAGCCAGGCTGGTGATGCCGTGGGCCTTGAACAGCGCTTCGGCGCCGTCGATGGCCTCGTTCAGGCTGGCGGTGGCGGCATCGATCCTGCCGCGCAGCGCCGTCTCGATCCTGCCGATGTCCTCGTGGTCGAGCCGTGTGCGGGCGATGACCGAGATGAAGTGCATGTTCAGCTGCAGGGTGTTGAACATGCGCACGAACATGCGCTTGCCCTCGGCACTGCTGAACCGCGTGGCGATCTTGAGGCTGGCCGCCTCGACGCGTCGGAAGTCGACCTTGGCTTCGCGGGCCAGGATGCGGGCGTTGGCGCCGCCCTGGTCCACCTTCACGATCTCGACATTGGCCATGCCCGCGGCTCCTTGTGCTGACAACGGGGTCGATGGCATCTTCCGAACGTGCACGGCCCTTTGCCACGCGAAAGCCCCGGCACCTCGGGGCGCTTTCGCGATCAGTTGCGTGGCGACGGGCATCGGCCCATTGACCGGGCGGAACCGGCGACCTACCTTTGCGCCATGCAGCAGCTGGCCCTGCATCCAGACTCGGCAAGCCTTGGAGATTTCCTGAACTGATCCCCCGCGTGGGTGCAAGTGCAGGTCGCACAGGCACCCGTGGGGACGATCGAATCGCGGTGATGCACGCCCACCGATAGGGGACACCCGTTGCGGTGTCGCTCCGTCGGGTGCCCCTGTGCATCGCCGTGCCGAGGACCGCGCAAGCGGTCAGGCACGCCGGGGCATTCGCCTCAGGCCGGGCCTTCGAGGCAAGGGCCGCGACCAGGTGCCGAGCGCATCCGCTCGAGCGCCGCACCGACCGCGCCCTTGCCTCCCGGGCTCGTCCCGTTCTCGCCGATGTCCCCCCGATCGGACGCTGACACCGATCACCGCGCTCGCGCGCGCCACTGAACCCTGTCAGCCCTGGAGTTCCAGGCCCAGCCCGCAAGGCGGACGGGGCCACATCACCCAACCGTCACCCGCATGGGGGCCCACGCCCCCGCCACGGGGTGCACGTGGGCTCCCTTCGCATCCAAGGAGTCCACGATGCACAGCACCAACGCCTGCCGTCAGGCCGGCGCCCCTGTCGGCTCGCCACACACGGCAAGCCTCGACGCAAACCGAGCCCGACTCGGCTCGACGACGACCCCGTTCGTCATCGACGCCTCGTTCGACATCCCGGCCGGCCTGGATCTCCAGGACGATGCCGGCGCAGACAGCGCCGCCAGCGCCACCGGCGCACCGGGCAGCACCCGCGAGGAGTGGGTGGAGGAGTGGAGCGAGGACGACATCGTCCTGCTGCACTGGCGCCTGCTGCAGGAGATCCGGCACCTGGCCGACCCGGCCACGCCGCTGGAGGAGAAGCTCGACACCCTGCGCTGGGTGTTCACCGAACGCGAGAAGGACGGCCTGCCGTTCTCGTTCGTGAACTGCCTGCGCGTGGTCGGCTGCAGCCCGCTGTCGCCGATCCCGTACTGCGGACTCGTCGACGCCGAGGAGGTTCGCGAGCGCATCCGCCATGGGCTGCGGCCCTGGCTGCACGCGACGCTGGCCCGCTACCCCGACTGGGTGCGCGAGGCCGTGGCGACCCACCCCGAATGGGTCGAGGCCCGGCTGACCCGCAATCCCCAGTGGATCAACGAGCAGCTCAAGCAGATGTCCGTGCAGGGCGACCTGTTCGCGTGATCACGCCCACCCCGGGCGCCGTGCCTCGGGCCGCGCCGACCGATCCGGTCAGGCCGCGGCGGCACGCGCCCATCCGTTCGAAGGAACTCACCATGCTCACGTTCAAGGAAGCCCTCTGCCTGCTGGCGATCGTCATCGCCTACGGCATCACCGGGCGCATGGACTACGAAGACGCCCTGCTGATGGAGCAAGTCCGGCAGCAGGTCGGCGCCGACTGCATCCTGCCGCTCGCAGGCGACGACACCCTCCCGGAAGTGGGACCCACCGGGCACCCGCCGGTGGCCCGCCCCATCGAGGGCGCCCGTCCGGAGGCGCCCTGCGTCCCGGACGCTGCGTCGGACCAGCCCATGCGGCTGACCCGGCACTGAGGGGAGCCGCCATGCACACCGATGCACGCCTGGTTCCCGGCCGCGTGCGCCTGCTGTCCGTGCAGGCGCCCGAGGACATCGAGTACCTCGTCAAGGAGAGCGAAGTGCTGACCGGTCGGTCCGGCCGCACCTTCGTCATCGCCGGCGCCGACCGGCTCGTCTACCGCGTCCACTGGCAGCCGCTCACCGAATCCGGTGGCCATGCCGCCGGGCCGGTGGTCGAGCGCCTCGGCCACCACGGCGAGGTCCTGAGTCGCCAGCACCTGCAGCTCTGGGAGTTCCTGGAGCACAGCCTCGTCGAGGCGCAGGCCGCCGGCCAGCTGTTCACCCCTCCGGTCCGCACGACGCCCTGATGGGCACCGATCCGCGCTGACCGGCCCACACACCCCGGCGGGTGCATCCCGCCAGGGGTGCTTCCGCCGGTTCTTCCCCCGATCGGGATGCCCCCGAAGGAGTCAACGATGAAGATCCAAGTCCGAATCAACGAAGAAGGCGCGCTGCGCAACCAGCGCCATGCCTTCAGCAACCGGTTCACCCTGGTGTCCGAGCTGCTGCAGAACGCGCGCCGTGCCGGCGCCCGCCTGATCCGGATCGACCACGATCCGCAGGCACAGATCCTGACCGTGCAGGACGACGGCCACGGCCTGGACGACTTCCAGAAGCTGCTCAGCTTCCACGAGTCGGGCTGGGACGCCGACACCTGCACGCAGGAGCGCCCCTTCGGCGTCGGGTTCTCGAAGTGCCTGTACGCCGCCTCGCGCTGCGTGGTGGCCTCGGGCCGGCGCCGCGTCGACATCGACACCGCGGCTGCACTGGCCAAGGCACTCGTCGAGGTCGAGGAGCGCCCCCTGGATGACGCGGTGACAGGCACCCGGGTCGAGCTGCACGGCGTCGACCTGCCGGACCTTGCGCAGCGCGTCGAAGAACTGTGCGCCGGGTTTCCGGTGCCGGTGTGGTTCAACGGCGAGCCGCTCAAGCGCGCCATGGCCGAGGCCCACCTGGCCACCCAGGCCAGCGCCATCGGCGCCGTGCACCTCGCGGGCACGCGCGACGGCCGGTACACCCACGACACCTGGGTGTTCCTGCAGGGCTTCTGCGTGCTGCGGCCGGCCTGGTCCACACGCGAGGACGTGAACGTCGTGCACCTGGACTCGCGCCAGTTCATGGCGCGTCTGCCGGACCGCGACCGCCTGATCGACGAGGACGTGCAGCGCCAGCGCATCGACACCGAGCTGAAGGCCTGCTGGCGGCGCACGCTGGAGATCGCCAAGGCCGAACTGCCGCCGCGCCACTTCATCGACACCTACTACGGCGTCATGCGCGGCTGGGGGCACCTCGACCTGCTGAACGACCTCGGCACCCTGCCGGCGGAGCTGTGCAGCCTGGTGTCGGGCTACCCGGTGCAGGTGGAGCATGGCGAGCGCCGCCATCTGACGCCGGTGCCGACCGCGCCCTCGCGCGAGGCCATCGAGTCGGGTGCCGTGCAGCTGGTGGCCCTGGACGACGTGGGCGACGACAACGCGCCGCGCTGGATGATGGCGCGCGCCCGCGGGTGGCTGGTGTTCGACTGGATCGGCGTGCATGCCGACCACTGGGTGATGCGCCACGTCCGCTTCCTCGAGGAAGAGGGTCAGCGCGTGACGCCGGTGGGCGAGAAGCTGCGCACGGCGCTGGAGGGCCGCTGGGTCTGGCCCACGGTCATCCTCTGCGAGAAGGTTCGCCTGCGCGTCGGCGACGACGAGACGCTGGTCGGCGACGCCGGGGTCTGCCACGACGGCAACCTGTACATCCCCGACGGCGAGACGACGGGCGCGCCGGTGGAACAGCTGTCCTCGTTCACCGACGAGCACGACCAGTTCCTGGATGCCGACCGCGACGCCGACCGTGACGCGCTGGCCGATCTGCTGCGCCTGCTGCGGGCGGTGGACCCGGTGCAGACGCTGGACTCGCTGCTGCAGTCCCTGCGGCTGGGCAAGTACCCGCTGCTGCACGGCAAGACCTTCCAGCTGACGGTGGGCGTGGGTCTCGCGCCCGGGCACACCGTCGATCTGGTCGACCACGCAGCGGCAGGCGGAGGATCGCATGCAGGACGCTGACTACGCGGCCCGCATCGACGCCGTGAAGCAGCGCGCGCACGGCCGCTGGAGCGAGGTGCTGGCTGCGGCCGGCATCGAGGAGCGCATCCTCCGGCACCGCAACGGGCCCTGCCCGTCCTGCGGCGGGACCGACCGCTTCCAGTACACCGACAAGTTCGGCGAGGGCAACTACCACTGCCGGCAGTGCGGCCCGGGTGGCGGCTTCAAGCTGCTGCAGGCCGTGCGGGGCGTGGACTTCCACGCCGCCCTGTGCGAGGTGGAACGTTGCCTGGGCATGCTGCCGGCGGCGGCCGCCTGCGAAGCCGGTGCCCCAGCGGCACCGGGGGAGCGCATGCGCCGGCTGGTGCAGCGCATCTGGGACGAGGCGCGGCCGGTGGTGGCCGGCGACGAAGTCGACCGCTACCTGCGCGGACGCGGGCTGACCCTGCATCGGCATCCGCCGGTGCTGCGGTTCCACCCGTCGCTCGGCTACTTCGAGAAGGGTGCGGACGGCAAGTCGCGGCAGATCGCGGCCTACCCGGCCATGCTGGCGCTGATCCAGGCGCCGGATGGTCAGGCCGTGACGCTGCACCGGACCTACCTGCGCGACGGCCGGAAGCTCGACGCCGTCGACGCGAAGAAGGTGCTCTCCGCGGGCATCCACGGCGCGGCCGTACGCCTGTTCGATGCCGGCGCGCAGCTCGCGCTGTGCGAAGGCATCGAGACCGCCTTGGCGGTGCACCTGGCCACCGGCAAGCCCGTGTGGGCCGGCATCAGCGCCGGCAACCTGGAGAAGCTCTGGGTGCCGGACACCGTGCGCGAGGTCTGCATCTACGCGGACAACGACGCCGGTGGCGACTTCGCCGGCCAGTGCTTCGCCTACGCGCTCGCGCGGCGGCTGAAGCGGGAAGAGAAGACCACCGGCCCGCGCCAGGTGCGGGTGTTCGTGCCGCGCCACGCAGGCACGGACTGGGCCGATGTGTGGTGCCAGCGTGCCACCGGCCCCGACCAGGGCCGGGGACAGGCGACCGCATCGTCGTCGGCCGACCGGGCCTCGGGCAACCGGGTGGCCCTCGGTGGCTGAGGCAGAGGTCATGAAGCTTGGGGTGCGGCGAGCCACGGCGGGCCGCACCCGCTTTTTCAGCGGCACTGGACGGGTCGGCGCATGCCCTGCGCCACGACCTGCCGGTGCCGGCGAAAAGGTCAGGCGCCGTCGGCCATGCGGCCGGCGCGCTCCCCCCGTCGTTTCCCGACTGGTAGCTGCCAGACCAGGTGACGCCCAACGGCGCCACGAAGGCAGCCCTGGAGATCCCGCGCGACCGATGGCGACACCCGTGTCACCGAAGTCGCGCCCCTGCCTCGCCGATGCATCGCCAATCCACCCAGGACGCGCTGCATGCGGCGAGTTGTTGTCGTCAACCCACTGCGGGGACCCGTGCCCCGACGTGGGCCGTGCCGTCCCCGCTTCTCACCCACCCCAACCCGATTGGAGAAAGTCATGAAGAGCGGACGTACCCTCGTGAGCCTGGCCCAGGAACTGGAGCGCCAGCTGCACTCGAAGAAGGACCTGATCGTGCCGTCGCAGCTGGTGCATCACAGCACCGGCGACGACGGCCAGACGCACATCATCGTCAACGAAGCCGGCAACCCGGTGCGCTACGGCGTCACGCCGCTGGCGCGCCGCCAGCTGGCCGACAAGCTGAAGATCCCGCACGCGTACTTCGAGCGCATGCGCGAGGAGCAACCGGTGCTGCTGGACCGCAACGTCAACACCTGGCTGCAGAGCGAGGACGACCGGCGCATGCTGCGCACCCTGGACGGCCAGGTGCGCGCGGTGCTGTCGGACCGCTACCGCCGGCTCGACAACTTCGACCTCGCCGAGAGCGTGCTGCCCATCCTGCAGCAGCTGCCCGACGTGCGTTTCGAGTCGGTCGAGCTGACCGAGACGCGCATGTACCTGAAGTGCATCACCTCGCGCCTGACCTACGAGATGGCGCCGGGCGACGTGGTGCAGGCCGGCGTGGTGATCTCGAACTCCGAGGTCGGCCAGGGCACGCTGTCGGTGCAGCCGCTGCTGTACCGGCTGGTCTGCCGCAACGGCCTGATCGCGGCCGACCGGTCGCTGCGCAAGACGCACGTGGGCCGTTCGCTCGGCACCGAGGACGAGGGCCTGCAGGTCTACCAGGACGACACCCTGCGTGCCGACGACAAGGCCTTCTTCCTGAAGGTGCGCGACGTGGTGCAGGCGGCGGTGTCGGAAGCGAGCTTCCGGCAGACGGCGCAGAAGCTGCAGAAGACGCTGAAGATCCCCCTCGTCGGCGACCCGGTGAAGACGGTCGAGGTGCTGGCCCAGCGCTACACGCTCAACGACGTCGAGCGCTCGGGCGTGCTGCGGCATCTGATCACCGAGGGCGAGCTCTCGGGCTACGGGCTGGTCAATGCGGTGACGCACTACAGCCAGGAGATCGACGACTACGACCGCGCCACGGAGTTCGAGGCGCTGGGCGGCAAGCTGATCGAGCTCGGCACCGCCGAGTGGAAGGGCCTGGCCGAAGCGATCTGAGCACGGCCTGAGCAGGCAGTCCGGCACGGCGGCGAGCGGGGGTAACTTCGTTCGCCGACCGTGCCGGCGCCGACGTTGCACGGCGCCCCGACAAGGGCGTCGTTCACGCCGCACGTCGACTCATGCGGTCGCGCTCACGCATTCGCCGGAATTCGCCAGGGCTTGCGAGTGGCAATTCGGTAAGCAGATGCACAGGCCCGCGCCGCCCATTGAAGTCGACCTGTCGCCCACCCTATGCTGGCCGCACAGCGCCGGAACCATTCCTTCAGCCACCGCAACACGACCCGCATCCACCGACCAACCCCTCCACCCTGCCCTGCACGGGCTCGTGGTCCCCACGCGAGGACGCACCATGAACCAGGTCCAGCTCTCCGATGTGCAGATCGCCAACCTGACCCTGCTGCTCACCATCCGCGACGGCATCCTCCACGACCGCACGGCCGCGTGCTGCCGCTTCGCGCTCGACGCGACCCAGGCCGAGCGGCTCGGCACGATGAGCGTCCAGCAGCTGATGGCCATCGTGGCCAACCTGGGCGACGCCACGCTCTTCCCGCCGCGCCGCGACCTGGTCAGCCTGCTCGACACGCCGCTGCCGCTGGTGCGACCGCTGGCCGCGGTCCACGCCCCCCGCCATGTCACGGCCAGTTCGGCAGCCTGACGCCCAGTTGCCGGGTCATACGCCATGCAGTCGCGGGTCGATCGCCAATTGCGCGCCCTGGCACTGGCCAAAGCCTGCGCGGCCTGCGGTGCACGCGTGCGCACCATCGGCCATCTGACGGGCCTGCCACCCCGCGAGGCGCTGCGCCTGCTCTTCCCGGACCGCATGGCCGTGCCTCGAGGGCGCTCGCCGGACTCGCCGGAGTGGTACCACGGCGCCAACCTGCTCCACCGCGCCGAGGCCTCGATCGTCGTGGCCCTGTACCGCCGTCTGCGAGACGCCGACTTCCCAGCGGGTGAAGCTCTCGTCGGCGCCTACCGCCACTACGTCGGCATCTGCCAGCCGCCGCACCGCATCAGCTTCGACCGCGCCTTCGATCTGGCCGCGCACACGGACGGCCTGTGGCTCACCGACACGAGGAGCTTCTCGCTCGTCACCTGCCCGACCTGCCACAGCGAGTTCCTGGCGGCCTACGGCTCCGTGGCACGCTCGAACGACCACTGCCCGTTCTGCAAGCTGGTACAGCGATATGGGACGGACCCGCGGGTGCAGGGGGCGTTTCCGGTGCAGCCGTTGGCTGCGCCGAGCGCGGAGCAACTGGGGATGCTCGTCCTGCTGCAGGTGGAAGCCGGCACTTCGCACTTGCAACTTGCTGCACCTATGCGAGGACAGCGTGGGCCATGAGCCTCACGTCCAAACCTGCCGACACTCTGCCGCTGGCC
>JAIXKR010000046.1 GCA_026932235.1 Burkholderiales bacterium | reverse complement strand
GCGCCCAGCGGTTGCGGTAGGCGTCCTCCCAGGTGCGGTCCTCGCCGGTGGTGCGGCCATGGCCTTCGGCAAAGCTCTCACGCGGCAGCGAGAAGTAGTTCAGGCGGTCGAGAAAGTGACTCATGGCATCGTCCTCACGGGTTCTTGATGTAGGCGTTGGGGCGCAGGTAGAACCACCAGTTCAGCAGCAGGCAGGCGGCGTAGAAGACGGCGAATCCGTACATCGCGATCTCGGGCGTGCCGGCCTTGATCTGGTCGCCGATGACGATCGGTGCGACGAAGGCGCCATAGGCGGCCACCGCCGAGGTCCAGCCGAGCACCGGTCCGGCGCGGTCGCGGTCGAAGATGACGCCGATGGTGCGGAAGGTCGAGCCGTTGCCGATGCCGCTGGCGGCGAAGAGCACCAGGAAGAGGCCGAGGAAGGCCGGGAAGTAGACCTCGGGCGTGGCCGACGAATAGGCCAGCTTCATCACGTAGCCCACCGCCACCGAGGCCGCCACCATCACCACCGAGATGATCTGCGTGACGATGGAGCCGCCCCACTTGTCGGAGATCCAGCCGCCGATGGGCCGCACCGCGGCGCCGACGAAGGGGCCGATCCAGGCGAAGGCGAGGATCGGCAGCGCGTTCGGGTTGTGCTGCGTGTGCTGCATGACGCCGTTGGCGTCGGGGATGTGGACGACGTCGAAGATCACCTTCATCGCCAGCGGCAGCGCCATCGAGAAGCCGATGAAGGAGCCGAAGGTGACGATGTAGAGCGCGGTCAGGCTCCAGGTGTGCTTGTCGCTGAAGATCGCGTACTGCTTGACCACCGCCTCCTTCATCGGGCCGAAGGCCGCCAGGCGCATGATCGTGAGCGCGAGGATGATGTCCAGCGGGATGGCGATCCACATGCTGATCAGCCCCAGGCCGGTGGGCGGGGGCAGATACAGCCAGAGACCGAAGAGCGCGGGGATGAAGGCCAGCGTGTAGAGCCAGGTGACCTTGGCGAAGGCGACGATCGGCGTGCCGGTGGAGGGCGAGATCGTCTTCAGATTGTTCATGCCGAACCAGCACAGCACGGCCAGCGGCACGAGGGAGAACACCCAGGCGAAGCCCGCATTCTGGATCCAGGTCTGCGTGCCCGCGGGGATCTTGCCGAAGATCCAGCCGCTCTCCTTGAGCAGCGTCTCGGGCGCGCCGCCCAGCGCACCCAGCAGCGGCACGGTCATCACCAGCGGCACGACGATCTGCATCGTCGTCACGCCGAAGTTACCCAGGCCTGCGTTCAAGCCCAGCGCCGTGCCCTGCAGGCGCTTGGGGAAGAAGGTGCTGATGTTGGACATCGAGGACGCGAAGTTGCCCCCGCCCACGCCACACCACAGCGCCATGAGCTGGAAGGCCCACAGCGGCCATTCGGGATGCTGCAGCACGATGCCGGTGCCCAGCGCCGGCGCCAGCAGCATCGCCGTGGTGAGGAAGATGGTGTTGCGTCCGCCGGCCAGGCGGATGAAGAACGACGACGGGATGCGCATCGTCGCGCCGGCGATGCCGGCGATCGCGGTGAGCGTGAAGAGCTCGGCCTGGGTGAAGGGGAAGCCCAGGTTGAGCATCTGCACCGTGATGATTCCCCACATGCCCCAGACCGCGAAGCCGCACAGCAGCGCCGGCACCGAGATCCAGAGGTTGCGGTAGGCGATGCGCTTGCCGGTCTGTTCCCAGAAGGCTTCGTCCTCGGGGTGCCATTCGGCGATGTCGGCGCCGCGCCCTGCGCGCGCCGGCGCGCCGCCGGAGAGGGTGGTCGAGTTCATGGTCATGCTTCCTTGTGCAACCGGGGCGTTCCCGCGCGCGCGCCGCGAAGGCGTTCAGCGCGCGAAGGACTTGGAGAAGGGGGCCGGTGGCGCATTCCTGCCCATCAGCTCGGTGCGGCGGACCTCGGTCCAGTACATCCAGATCAGCGACACCCAGACGACGCCGTACATCAGCATGAAGGCGCTCGAGCGCACGCCGGTGAGATCCATCAGCGCGCCGAACAGGATCGGCAGCACGAAGCCGCCCAGGCCTCCGGCCAGCCCGACGATGCCGCTGACCGCGCCGATGTTGTCGACGTACTCGTCGCTGATGTACTTGAAGACGCTGGCCTTGCCGAAGGCCCAGGCCACGCCGAGCACCGCCATCAGCGCGGTGAAGGCGACGACGTTGAGGCCGATGTGGAAGGTCCTGGGCCCGTTGACGGTAACGACGGTGAAGTCGGTCTGCGGGTAGGACAGCAGGAAGAGGCAGATCCAGCTCACCCACATCACCCACCAGGTGACCTTGTGCGCGCCGTACTTGTCCGAGAGCCAGCCGCCGATCGCGCGCAGCACGCCCCCGGGCAGCGAGAAGCAGGCTGCCAGCAGCGCCGCGGTGCGGATCTCGAGCCCGTACTCGCCGACGTAGTACTGCACCATCCACAGGCTCAGCGCCACGTAGCCGCCGAAGACGATGCTGTAGTACTGGCAGTACTTGAGCACGCGCGGATCCTTCAGCAGCCTGAGCTGGTCGGAGAAGCGCACGCTGGCATCGATCCGGTGAGCCGGGTCGCTGTGGCTGAAGAGCCAGAAGAGGATCAGCGTGCCCAGCATCACCGCCGCGTAGACCTGCGGCACCATCGCCCAGCCGAAGGCCACGACCAGCGCCGGCGCGACGAACTTGTTGACCGCGGCCCCCGAGTTGCCGGCGCCGTAGACGCCCATCGCGAAGCCCTGGCGGTTCTTCGGGAACCAGCGCGCGACGTAGGGCGTGCCGACCGAGAAGGAACCGCCGGCCAGGCCGACGAAGAGGCCGATGACGAGGAACTGCCAGTACTGCGTGGCGTAGGCCATGAGCCAGATCGCGGGAATCGTGCAGGCCATCAGCACCGCCATCACGATCCGGCCGCCGTAGCGGTCGGTCCAGATCCCGAGCGGAACGCGCACCAGCGAGCCGGTGAGCACCGGCATCGCCGTGAGCAGGCCGAACTCGGTCGCGTTCAAACCCAGCTGCTTCTTCAGCGGAATGCCGATGACGCCGAACATCATCCAGACCATGAAGCACACGGTGAAGGCCAGCGTGCTCACCACAAGCACCGACAACGCCTGACTCTGCTTGCTTCTCATGAGGCCTCCTGCATCATCGCCAGCCGATGCTAGGAAGCCGCACCCGATCGCAACATCCGCCGAACCGACGCCGGCGCGCGGCAGACGAACGATGGCGCCACAGTCGCCCATCGTTCGAACGAACTAGGGGTGGCGCATTTCGACGGGTGTTTGCGTCAGATCAAGGCGATCGACCCCGACTGGTCGTTCCCGAACGCCACGGTCGTACCGCCGCCCCGATGCGCTCTGGCGCCGGCGCAGCTGTAGGCCGAACCGATCCTCGGCTGCATCTGCAACACACTCCCGGCCTTGGGACGGTCAGCGCGCCAGCACCGGCGCCAGCGCCTGGCCGGTGTGCGTGCCGGCGGCGACGATCTGCTCGGGCGTGCCCTGGGCGACGATGCGGCCGCCGGCGCTGCCGCCTTCGGGGCCGAGGTCGATGACCCAGTCGGCCTCGGCGATGAGGTCCAGGTCGTGCTCGATCACGAGCACGCTGTGGCCGCCGTCGACGAGGCGGTGCAGCACGCGGATGAGCTTCTCGACGTCGGCCATGTGCAGGCCCACCGTCGGCTCGTCGAGCACGTAGAGGGTGTGCGGCGCCTTGTTGCCGCGGCGCGTGAGCTCGTCGCGCACCTTGGCCAGCTCGGTGACGAGCTTGATGCGCTGCGCCTCGCCGCCGGAGAGCGTGGGCGAGGGCTGGCCGAGCGTGAGATAGCCCAGGCCCACGTCCTGCAGCAACTGCAGCGGGTGGCCGATGTGGGGCATGCTGGCGAAGAAGTCGACCGCCTCGTCGACCTCCATGCGCAGCACGTCGCCGATGTTGCGGCCGCGCCAGGTGACGGCCAGGGTCTGCGGGTTGAAGCGCTGGCCGTGGCAGACGTCGCAAGGCAGCTTGACGTCGGGCAGGAAGCTCATCGCGATCGTGCGCATCCCCTGCCCATCGCAGGCCGGGCAGCGGCCGTCGCCGGTGTTGAAGGAGAAGCGCGCCGGGCCGTAGCCGCGCGCCTTGGCCTCGAGCGTCTCGGTGAAGAGCTTGCGGATCGCGTCCCAGAAGCCGACGTAGGTCGCCGGGCAGCTGCGCGGCGTCTTGCCGATCGGCGTCTGGTCGACTTCGAGCACGCGCGCGAGCGCCTCGTGACCGTGCAGCCCGCGGCAGCCGACGAGCGGCTGCAGCAAAGCCGCCGTCTCGCCGCGCCCCTTGCCGCTGCGGCCGGCTTGCGCGCCCACGAGCGCCTGCACGTTGGCCAGCAGCACCTCGCGCGCCAGCGTGCTCTTGCCCGAGCCGCTGACGCCGGTGATGGCCACCAGGCGCTGCAGCGGCACATGCACGTCCAGGTGCTGCAGGTTGTGCAGATGCGCACCGCGGACGTCGAGCGCGGGCGCCTCGGGCGCCACCGCCCGCCGCGCCTGCAGCGGGTGCACGAGCGGTGCGGCGAGAAGTCGGCCGGTGAGTGAATCGGCGTGCGCGGCCAGCTCCGCCACCGTGCCTTGCGCCACCAGGCGTCCGCCGCGCTTGCCGGCGCCGGGGCCGATGTCGATGACGTGGTCGGCGCGGCGGATGGTGTCCTCGTCGTGCTCGACGACGACCAGCGTGTTGCCCTTGTCGCCGAGCTTGTGCAAGGCGGACAACAGGATGCCGTTGTCGCGCGGGTGCAGGCCGATCGTCGGCTCGTCGAGCACGTAGCACACGCCCTGCAGATTGCTGCCCAGTTGCGCGGCCAGGCGGATGCGCTGCGCCTCGCCGCCCGAGAGCGTGGGCGCGGCTCGGTCCAGCGTCAGATAGCCCAGGCCCACGTCCTGCAGGAACGCGAGCCGGCTGCGCACCTCGGCGACGACGTCGCGCGCGATCTCGGCGTCACGCCCGGCGAGGCGGAGGCCCTCGATCCAGCGCGCAACCTCCTGCACCGACAACCGTGCCACCGCGCCGATCGCGCGCGCATCGAAGGTGACGGCGCGCGCCGCGCTGTTCAGGCGCGTTCCCTGGCACTCGGGGCAGGGTTCGTCAGCGAGTCCCTCGACTTCGGGCTCCTCGGCAGGGAAGCCTTGCTCGCGCCCCTGGGGGTCGTCCTTCACGATGGAGTCGTCGAAGGCCTTGCGCTGCTCGCGCGTCAGCGCCAGGCCGGTCCCCACGCAGTGCGGGCACCAGCCATGCTTGCTGTTGTAGCTGAACATGCGCGGGTCCAGCTCCGGGTAGCTCGTGCCGCACTGCGGGCAGGCGCGCTTGGTGCTGAAGACCTGGAGCCGGCCGATGCCCGCGGTGGGCTGGGCGCCGTCCATGGCCGCCGCCAGGCCGTCCAGCGGCTGCAGCAGGTGCACCACGCCCTTGCCGTGGTCGAGCGCGCGCGCCAGCAGCGCGCGCAGCTCTCCTTCGGCGGCGGCGTCGACGACGAGGTCCCCCACCGGCAGCTCGATCGTGTGCTCCTTGAAGCGGTCGATGCGCGGGAAGGGGTCGACGCGCACGAACTCGCCGTCGACGCGCAGATGCGTGTGGCCGCGCGCCTTGGCCCACTTCGCGAGGTCGGTGTAGACGCCCTTGCGGTTGACGACCAGCGGCGCCAGCAGGCCGACGTGCCGTCCGGCGTGCTCGCGCAGGATCTGCGCGGCGATGCTCTCGGCGCTCTGCGCGCGCACCGGGCTGCCGTCGTGCACGCAGTGCTGCACGCCCAGCTTCACCCACAGCAGGCGCAGGAAGTGCCAGACCTCGGTGGTGGTGGCGACCGTGCTCTTGCGTCCGCCGCGCGAGAGGCGCTGCTCGATCGCCACCGTGGGCGGGATGCCGTAGACGGCGTCGACCTCGGGCCGCCCGGCCGGCTGCACGATGCTGCGCGCGTAGGCGTTGAGGCTCTCCAGATAGCGGCGCTGGCCTTCGTTGAAGAGGATGTCGAAGGCGAGCGTGCTCTTGCCCGAGCCGCTGACGCCGGTGATGACGTTGAAGCGCCCGCGCGGGATGTCGACGCTGAGGCTCTTGAGGTTGTGCTCGCGTGCGTTGACGATGGCGATGGCTTCGTGGGCGGGGTGAGGGTGCAGCCTCACCACCACCCCCCTTTCGGCAGCCATCGGCAGCGAGAGCCCAAGCGCCTGTTCGTACTCGCGCAGCGCCTGCCCGGTGTGCGAGCCGGGGTGCGCCTTCACGTCGTCGGGCGTGCCGCTGCAGACGATCTTGCCGCCGCCTTCGCCGCCCTCGGGCCCGAGGTCGACGATCCAGTCTGCCGCCCGGATCACGTCCAGGTTGTGCTCGATGACGAGCAGCGAATGCCCGGCGTCGAGCAGCTTGCGCAGCGCGCGCATGAGCTTGGCGATGTCGTCGAAGTGCAGGCCGGTGGTCGGCTCGTCGAAGAGGAAGAGCTTGCCCTTCCTCGCCGCCGGCTGGCGCGGCCCGGCGGCGGCCTCGGCGAGGAAGCCGGCGAGCTTGAGGCGCTGCGCCTCGCCGCCCGAGAGCGTGGGCACGGGCTGGCCCAGGCGCACGTAGTCCAGGCCGACGTCGAGGATGGGCTGCAGGCGCGCAATCACCTCGCGGTCGTTCTGGAACCAGTGCGCGGCCTCGGCCACGGTGAGTTCGAGCAGCTCGGCGACGCTGAAGCGCTCGGGGCCGCGCGTGAGCTTGACGTCCAGCACCTCGGCGCGAAAGCGGCGGCCGTCGCAATCGGGGCAGCGCAGGTAGACGTCGGAGAGGAACTGCATCTCCACGCGCTCGAAGCCGCTGCCGCCGCAGGTCGGGCAGCGGCCGTCGCCGGCGTTGAAGCTGAAGGTGCCGGCGCCGTAGCCGCGTTCGCGCGCCAGCGGCTGCTCGGCGAACAGCTTGCGGAACTCGTCGAAGGCGCCGACGTAGCTCGCCGGGTTGCTGCGCGCGGTCTTGCCGATCGGGCTCTGGTCGACGAAGACGGCGTCGGCGAGCTGCTCGGCGCCGAGCAGGCGCTCGAAGACGCCCGGTGCTTCGGTGGCCTTGCCGAAGTGGCGCGCCAGCGCCGGGTACAGCACGTCCTGCACCAGCGTGCTCTTGCCCGAGCCGCTGACGCCGGTGACGACGACCAGGCGCTGCAGCGGCAGCTCGAGCGCGACACCCCGCAGGTTGTGCTCGCGCGCGCCTTCGAGCACGAGGCGCGGCGTCCCCGCCTGCACGAGGCGCCGGAAACCCAGGCTCACCTGCTTGCGCGCACCGAGGTAGGCGCCGGTCAGCGTCGGCGCGCGGCGCGCCTCCTCGGGCGTGCCGTCGAACACGATCTGCCCGCCGCGCTCGCCGGGGCCCGGGCCCATGTCGAGCAGCCGGTCGGCGGCAAGCATCACCGCCGGGTCGTGCTCGACGACGACCAGCGTGTTGCCGGCGTCGCGCAGGCGCTGCATCGCCTGCACGATGCGGTTCATGTCGCGCGGGTGCAGGCCGATGCTCGGCTCGTCGAGCACGAAGAGCGTGTTCACGAGGCTGGTGCCCAGCGCCGTCGTCAGGTTGATGCGCTGCACCTCGCCGCCGGACAGCGTGCGGCTCTGGCGGTCCAGCGTCAGGTAGCCGATGCCGACGTCGCACAGGTACTTGAGCCGCGTGCGCACCTCGGCCAGCAGCAGCGCAAGCGCCTCGTCGAGCAGGCCCTGCTGCAGCCGCAGGCCGTCGAAGAAGCGCAAGAGGCGCTCGATCGGGAGCTGCATCAGGTCGTGCAGGCAAAGGCCCGGCAGGGCCTCGAGCTGCGCGCGCGTCCACTTCACGCCGGTCGGCATGAAGCGCTGCGTGGGCGGCAGCACGGCGTCGGCGTCCGCGCGGCTGCCGATGCGCCACAGCAGCGCCTCGGGCTGCAGCCGCGCGCCGCCGCAGGCGCTGCAGGGCGTGTAGCTGCGGTACTTCGACAAGAGCACGCGGATGTGCATCTTGTAGGCCTTGCTCTCGAGGTAGCCGAAGAAGCGGCGGATGCCGTACCACTGCTTGTTCCAGTCACCCTGCCAGTGCGGGCTGCCCTCGATGACCCACTCGCGCTGCGCCGGCGTGAGCTGGCACCAGGCGGTGTCGCGCGGGATGCCGGCATCGCCCGCGTACTTCATCAGGTCGTCCTGGCACTCCTTCCAGGCCGGCGTCTGCAGCGGCTTGATCGCGCCGCCACGCAGCGTCTTGCGCTCGTCGGGGATCACGAGCCCGAAGTCGACGCCGATCACGCGGCCGAAGCCGCGGCAGGTCTCGCAGGCGCCGAAGGCCGAGTTGAAGCTGAAGAGCGCGGGCTGCGGGTCGGCGTAGCGGCGCCCGCTCTCCGGGCAGTGCAGCCCGGTCGACCAGCGCCAGAGCTGCTGCAGCTCGTCGACGTGCACGTCGAGCCGGCCGCCGCCGCGCTTGAGCGCGGTCTCGATGGCCTCGGTGGCGCGCGCCGCCTCCACGCCGGCGAGGCGGAAGCGGTCGGCGACGACGGCAAGGATCTTGCGCTCGCCCTCGACGCGCTCGGCGTGCACGCGCGTGAAACCGCTGGCGGCCAGCCACTGCGCCTGCTGCTCGGCGCTGGTGTCGGCGGGCAGTTCGACCGGGAAGCTCAGCACCAGGCGCGGGTCGCCCGCGGCCTCGGCACGCTGGCGCAGGTCCGCGAGGATGGTCTGCGCGCTGTCGTGGCGCACCGGCAGCGCGGTGTCGGCGTCGAAGAGCTGCGCGGCGCGCGCGAACAGCAGCTTGAGGTGGTCGTTGAGCTCGGTCATCGTGCCGACCGTGCTGCGGCTGGTGCGCACCGGGTTGGTCTGGTCGATGGCGATGGCCGGCGGCACGCCGTCGACGCGGTCGACCGCGGGGCGGTCCATGCGGTCCAGGAACTGGCGCGCGTAGGCGCTGAAGGTCTCGACGTAGCGCCGCTGCCCTTCGGCGTACAAGGTGTCGAAGACGAGGCTGGACTTGCCCGAGCCGCTGACCCCGGTGACCACCGTCAGCTCCCCCGTGCGGATGTCGAGATCCAGGTTCTTCAGGTTGTGCTGACGCGCGCCGCGGATGCGGATGACACCGGATGACATGGCAGTGGAGGCCTCGAACGGCAAGGCGAACCTTTCATTCTAGGCAGCGCGCGGGTCGCGCCCGCGCGCCGCGACGGCGAGGCCGCAGCGCGGACGGACGAGGGTGCAAGGCCAGCAGGGGATCTATGGCCGCGTGCGACAGCGCGGCGGCGGCGCCCCGTAGCATCGGCGCTCGAACCCCATCCCCAACCCAACCCCGAAAAGGAGTCGACCATGTCCAGCGTGACCTTCAAAGGCAATCCCG
>JAIXKR010000150.1 GCA_026932235.1 Burkholderiales bacterium | reverse complement strand
TCTGCTCGGCGGTGATGATCTCGAGCTGGTTGGGGTAGGTGTCCAGGCCGAAGCGTGCGGCGGTGTCGCGGATCACGCTGTGGTAGTCCTCGATGAGCTCGAAGGACCAGTCGCTGGGGCCCGGCAACGGCGCCTCTGGCCGCCTGGACAGCGGCAAGGGGTGCGTGGGCACCTTGTGGGCATGCTTGGCGTTCATGGGCCGAACCTCCGCGGGCGCGCTCAGGCCGCCTTCGCCGTTTCCTTGCGGAAGAGGTCGCGAAAGACCGGGTAGATCTGGTCGGCGCCGGTGGCCTTGCGCATGGCGAAGTGGCGGTGCGTCTCCTGCAGCTGCGCGTACTCCTGCCACAGGTTCTGCTCTTCCTCGGCCACCTGTACGTAGGCGTAGTAGCGCACCAGCGGCAGGATCTTCTCGGCCAGCAGCTCGCGGCAGCGGCCGCTGTCGTGGTGCCAGTTGTCGCCGTCGCTGGCCTGCGCGCCGTAGATGTTCCACTCAGCCGGGTCGTAGCGCTCGCGAATGATCTCCTCCATCAGCACGAGCGCCGAGCTCACGACGGTGCCGCCGGTCTCGCGCGCATGGAAGAAGTCGTGCTCGTCGACCTCGGAGGCCTGCGTGTGGTGGCGGATGAAGACGAGCTCGATCTTCTCGTAGTGCCGGGTGAGGAAGAGGTAGAGCAGGATGAAGAAGCGCTTGGAGAGGTCCTTGCGCTCCTCGTCCATCGAGCCGGAGACGTCCATCAGGCAGAACATCACCGCCTTGCTGGTCGGCACGGGAACGCGCACGCGGGCGCGGTAGCGCAGGTCGATCGGGTCCAGGTACGGGATGCGCTGCAGGCGCAGGCGCAGCGTGCGGATCTCCTCCTCGAGCCGCAGCAGCTCGCGCTGCCCGACTTCGTCGCCGGGCTGCAGCGTGCGCCGCAGCGCGCGCGCCTGCTCCTCGCGCTCGCGCAGCTCGCGGCGGCGCGCCGCCCCGAGCGCGATGCGGCGGCCGATGGCCCCACGCAGGCTGCGCACGACGTGCAGGTTGTTGGGGGTGCCGTCGCTCGAGAAGCCGGCGCGTCGGGTCTTCCATTCGGGCACATCGGCCAGCTGCGTGCGGATCAGGTGCGGCAGCGCCAGGTCCTCGAAGAAGACCTGCATGAACTCCTCCTTGGAGAGCGTGAAGACGAAGTCGTCCTCGCCCTCGCCGCTGTCGCTGGCCTGGCCGCGGCCGGCGCCGCCGCCCTGGCCGCCCTTGGGCCGCTCGATGCGGTCGCCGCGCACGTATTCGCGGTTGCCCGGGTGCACGATCTCGCGCACGCCGCCCTGGCCGTGGCCGAAGACGGGCTCGCTGACGTCGCGCCTGGGGATGTGCACGTCCTCGCCGCGCTCGATCTCGCGGATGCCGCGGCCGTCGATCGCGCGCCGCACCGCCTCGCGGATCTGCACCTTGTAGCGGCGCAGGAAACGCTCGCGGTTGCCGATGGACTTGTTCTTGCCCGCCAGCCGCCGGTCGATGATCGATTGCAGCATGGTGCGTCCCTCAGCTGCTCTTCCTCACGCGCAGGTACCACTCGCACAGCAGGCGCACCTGCTTCGGGGTGTAGCCCTTCTCGACCATGCGGCCGACGAAGTCCTCGTGCTTCTTCGCCTCGTCGGCGCTGGCCTTGGCGTTGAAGCTGATCACCGGCAGCAGCTCCTCGGTGTTGGAGAACATCTTCTTCTCGATCACCGCGCGCAGCTTCTCGTAGCTCGTCCACACCGGGTTCTTGCCCTGGTTGTTGGCGCGCGCGCGCAGCACGAAGTTGACGATCTCGTTGCGGAAGTCCTTGGGGTTGGCGATGCCCGCGGGCTTCTCGATCTTCTCGAGCTCGGCGTTGAGCGCGGCGCGGTCGAAGACCTCGCCGGTGTCGGTGTCGCGGTACTCGTGGTCCTGGATCCAGTAGTCGGCGTAGGTGACGTAGCGGTCGAAGATGTTCTGGCCGTACTCGGAGTAGCTCTCCAGGTAGGCGGTCTGGATCTCCTTGCCGATGAACTCGGCGTAGCGCGTGGCCAGGTGTTCCTTGATGAAGGAGAGGTACTTCTGCTCGAGCTCGGCGGGGAACTGCTCGCGCTCGATCTGCTGCTCGAGCACGTACATCAGGTGCACCGGATTCGCGGCGATCTCGGTGTTGTCGAAGTTGAAGACCTTGGAGAGGATCTTGTAGGCGAATCGCGTGCTGATGCCGCTCATGCCCTCGTCGACGCCGGCGTAGTCGCGGTACTCCTGGTAGCTCTTGGCGCGCGGGTCGGTGTCCTTGAGGTTCTCGCCGTCGTAGACCAGCATCTTGCTGTAGAGGCTGCTGTTCTCGGGCTCCTTGAGCCGCGTGAGGATGGCGAACTGGCTCATCATCTTCAGCGTCCCGGGCGCGCAGGTGGCGTCGGCCAGCGAGCTGTTGCGCAGCAGCTTCTCGTAGATCTTCACCTCCTCGGAGACGCGCAGGCAGTAGGGCACCTTGACGATGTAGATGCGGTCGAGGAAGGCCTCGTTGTTCTTGTTGTTGCGGAAGGCCTTCCACTCGCTCTCGTTGCTGTGCGCGAGCACGATGCCGTCGAAGGGGATGGCGCCGAAGCCCTCGGTGCCCTTGAAGTTGCCCTCCTGGGTGGCGGTGAGCAAGGGATGCAGCACCTTGATCGGCGCCTTGAACATCTCGACGAATTCCAGCAGGCCCTGGTTGGCCAGGCACAGGCCGCCGCTGTAGCTGTAGGCGTCGGGGTCGTCCTGGGCGTAGGTCTCGAGCTTGCGGATGTCGACCTTGCCCACCAGGCTGCTGATGTCCTGGTTGTTCTCGTCGCCGGGCTCGGTCTTGCTGATGCCGATCTGCTTGAGCACCGAGGGGTAGCGCTTGACGACGCGAAAGCGCCGGATGTCGCCGCCGTACTCCTCGAGCCGCTTCACCGCCCAGGGGCTGAGGATGCGGTTGAGGTAGCGCCGCGGAATGCCGTACTGCTGCTCGAGCAGCGTGCCGTCCTCGGCGGCGTCGAACAGGCCCAGCGGCGACTCGTTCACCGGCGAACCCTTGAGCGCGTAGAAGGGCACCTGCTCCATGAGCTGCTTCAGGCGCTCGGCGATCGAGCTCTTGCCGCCGCCCACCGGGCCGAGCAGGTAGAGGATCTGCTTCTTCTCCTCCAACCCCTGCGCGGCGTGGCGGAAGTAGGAGACGACCTGCTCGATCGAATCCTCCATGCCGTAGAACTCGGCGAAGGCGGGGTAGGTCTTGATGACCTTGTTGGCGAAGACGCGCGACAGCCGCGGGTCATTCCGCGTGTCGATCGTCGTCGGCTCGCCGATGGCCTTGAGCATGCGCTCGGCGGCGGTGGCGTAGGCGAGCGGGTTGCGCTTGCACTCGGCGAGGTAGTCCTCGAGGGACATCTCCTCCTCGCGCAGGCGCTCGTAGCGGGCCTTGAGGCTGCTGACCACGTCCATGCGGATCTCCTTCGGGAGGAAGGCTCGGCCCGGGGAAGCGGTGCCCCCGGACGCGGGCCTGGGAAGTTTTGATGAAGTCCCGGCGTTGCCGGGCCCGGGCTCCATCAGAGCTTTCCGATCAGCGCGTCATGCATGTGACGACGTGGACCCAGGATGGTTCATTTCACGTCCGCCGTGGTGTGAAAGAGCGCGATGAATCGGGCGCAGTTTCACCTGGAAGGCCACAGGCACGGCGGATCCATGACATATGCCGCAGCCCGGGCGTCGGGTGCGCGACGCGAGCGCGAGTCAGGACAGGGGTGGCGCGGTTTCCCACGCGCCGATGATGCGACGGATCGATCGCCCCGTATGCAGACTGGCCTTCTGCGCGCAGACCACTTCGCAGCGGCGACGCGGCATGGCGGCCGATTCGCCTGCTCCTGCTACTGCGGCGGCAGGCCGAGCTTGTCGAGCAGGCCGTTCAACTCGTCGAGCGAGCCGAATGCGATCGCCAACTCGCCTTGCTGGCGGCGCTTGCCGTCGCCGCGCAGGCGGATCTCGACCGCGGCCGTGAGATGGTCGGCGAGCTGCTCCTCGAGGCGCACGATATCGCGCGGCTTGTCCTTCTTCACGCGCAGCAGCGGCGCCTGGCGGCCGCTTCCCTGGTGCGCGGCGAGCTTCTCCGTTTCGCGCACGTTGAGCTTCTTCGCGACCACCGTCTGTGCCGCCATCAGTTGCTGCGCCGCAGGCAGCGACAGCAGCGCGCGCGCATGGCCCATCTCGAGGTCGCCGGCCATCAGCATCTGCTGCACCGGCGGCGCGAGCTGGAGCAGGCGCAGCAGATTGCTGGCGGCGCTGCGCGAGCGCCCGACCGCCTGCGCGGCTTGCTCGTGCGTGAGCTTGAATTCCTGCACCAGGCGCTGAAGGCCTTGCGCCTCCTCGAGCGGATTGAGATCCTCGCGCTGGATGTTCTCGATCAGCGCCATCACCGCCGCCGCCTCGTCGGCGACCTCGCGCACGAGCACGGGGACTTCGGCCAGGCCGGCCAGCGCCGCGGCGCGGAAGCGGCGTTCGCCGGCGATGATCTCGTAGCGCCCACCGGCCACCGGCCGCACGAGGATGGGCTGCATCACCCCCTGGCTCTTGATGCTCTCGGCGAGTTCGTAGAGCGCGCCCTCGTCCATGCGCGTTCGCGGCTGGTACTTGCCGGGCTGCAACAGCGCCAGGCGCAGTGTCGAAGGCGCACCCTGGGCGGCAGCGGTGGCTTCACCCACCGTGGGTCCGAGCAGCGCTTCGAGGCCGAGTCCGAGGCCCTTGGGTTTCTTCGTCACCATGACGCGGATTGTCCATGAGCGTCGGACGCGCCGGAGGACGCCGGGGAAGCGGGGCGCGCGCCCGCGCCGCTGCATCGACGATCGGTGCTGACTTATGCTCGAGCGTTTCGCCGCACCGGCGGCAAGAGGGCAGCCATGAGGTTCAAGGTCTACGTCGACGGCCAGGAGGGAACGACCGGCTTGCGCATTCACGAGTATCTGGCGCGTCGTGACGACATCGACGTGTTGCGCATCGCGCCCGAACGGCGCAAGGACACGGCCGAGCGTGCGCGCCTGCTCAACGCCGCCGACGTCGCCTTCCTTTGCCTGCCCGACGCCGCTTCGCGCGAAGCGGCCGCGCTCGTCACGAATCCCGCTACCTGCCTGATCGACGCCAGCACGGCCTTTCGTACCGACCCGGGCTGGGTCTTCGGCCTGCCGGAACTGGCGCCGCAGCAGCGCGAGCGCCTGCGCAGCAGCAAGCGCATCGCCAACCCCGGCTGCCATGCGAGCAGCTTCATCCTCCTGATGCGGCCGCTGGTCGACGCCGGTCTGGTGCCGGCGAACCTCCCCGTTGCGGCCACTTCGCTCACCGGTTACTCCGGTGGTGGCAAGAAGATGATCGAGCAATATCAGGCAGTTCCGAAGGAGCCTGCGCTCACTTCACCGCGGCCGTATGCCCTCACGCTGTGGCACAAGCACTTGCCGGAGATGATGACGCACACCGGGCTGACGGCGCCGCCGCTGCTGCTGCCGGTGGTCGCCGACTACTACAAGGGCCTGGCGGTGTCGGTGCCCTTGCACCGCGCGCAACTGCCCGCGGATGCCACGCCCGAGGCGATGCAGTCGGCCTTCGAGCGGCGCTACGCCGGCGAGCGCTTCGTGCGCGTGATGCCGCTGCGCGACGCGGCGACGCTCGAGAACGGCTTCTTCGACGTGCAAGCCTGCAACGATACCAACCGCGTCGACCTCTTCGTCTTCGCCAGCGACACGCAGATCCTGCTCATGTCGCGCCTGGACAACCTCGGCAAGGGCGCCAGCGGCGCGGCCGTCCAGGCGATGAACGTGCACCTAGGCGTCGATGAAGGGCTGGGGTTATAGCGAAGGCTGTCACTTGCCGTCAGCTGCGGCCTGGTTCGGCGGCGCGATAGTGGTAGCGGTAGGCTTCGACGAAACCCAGGCGTCGGTAGAGCGCCAGTGCCGCGGCGTTTCCCGCATCGACCTGCAGGTAGGCCGAGCACGCTCCTTCGGCAGCGGCCGCACGCAGCAGCGCGCTGCACAAGGCCAGTGCCAGCCCGTTGCGGCGTGCGGCAGGCGCCGTGCAGATGTCGTAAAGACCGACGAGATCGGCTTCGCGCGCGTACTGGCCGCAGGCCAGGATTCGGGTGCTGCCGTCGCCCACGCGCTCGCCCAATGCGAAACCACGATACGGAACGGGGCAGGTGGCCAGGCGCTCGGCTTGCGCGCGCTGCTCGGAAGGCGGTGAACCGCGCAGGGCGCCGACGATTCCGGCGAAGACCGCATGATCCAGTGCCTGCAATTCCAGGTGTTCGGGCAGCGGGGCGAGCCGATCGGCACCGGCGAGGTCGGCGACGAGCACCTCGGTTGGATCGAAGCGCTGCAGGCCCGCCGCGGCGAGCGCCTCGTCGAGGTTCGCGGGCTGCGAGAAGGGGGTGACGCGAACGATCAGCGGCAGGCCGGCCGCGTCGAAGTACCTTTGGGCCCGCACGAGTTTCGCGGCCGGAGTTGCCAGCCCCGGCGCCAGTGCGTTGATGCAGCGTGCACGCTTGGCCTTGCCGGGAGACAGGCGCAGCAGCCACCCATCCATCCAGAACTGCTGTGGCGGCGCGCTGGCGTTGAGGCTGGCGTCCTCGACCTGCGCCAGGCGCTGCGGCGGGAGCACGCTCATGCCGACACGGCGGCCTTGGGGCCGAGGCGGGCGACGGTTTCGCGGGCGAAGGAGACGAACGCCTGCGCGCCCTTGGACGAGGCGTCGAAGACGACGCCCGGCTGGCCATAGCTCGGGGCTTCGGCCAGGCGTACGTTGCGCGGGATCACGGTGTCGAAGACCTTGTCGCCGAAGTGCGACTCGAGCTGCTTGCTGACCTGCTGTTGCAGCGTCACGCGCGGATCGAACATCACGCGCAACAGGCCGATGATCTCCAGCTCCGGGTTGAGGTTGGCGTGTACCCGGCGGATGGTGTTGACGAGGTCGGACAGGCCTTCGAGCGCGAAGTACTCGCACTGCATCGGCACGATGACCCCGTGTGCGGCGCACAGGCCGTTGAGCGTGAGCAGGCTGAGCGAAGGCGGGCAATCGACGAGGACGAAGTCGTAGGCGCCGGCGACCTCGACCAGCGCGGACTTCAGGCGGCGCTCGCGGGCTTCGAGATCGACCAGCTCGACCTCGGCCCCGGCCAGTTCGCGGTTGGCACCGAGCACGTCGTAGCCGCCCTTGGGGCTTGCCTGCCGCGCCTCGGCGATACTCGCCTGGCCCAGGAGGACGTCGTAGACCGAAAGAGGCAGCGCCCGCTTGTCCACGCCCGAGCCCATGGTGGCGTTGCCTTGGGGATCGAGGTCGACGACGAGCACGCGCTGGCCGAGCTGGGCGAGGCCTGCGGCGAGGTTGACGGTGGTCGTCGTCTTGCCGACGCCGCCCTTCTGGTTGGCAACGCAGAAGACGCGTGCCGCTGCGCTTGCAGGGGTCATTGGCTGCCCAGACGGATGCCGAAGCCGATCAGGAACACGCCCGCGAGCCGCTCGAGCGTTCGGGAGATGCCCTGGTGCGCGCGAATCCGGGCGCCGATGACTTGCGCGAAGCTGCACAGCAGCAGGCAGTAGGCGAAGGTGATCGAGGCGATCGTCGCCGCCATCGCCAGGAAGGTGATCAGCCCGCGGTGCGTGGCGGGATCGATGAAGAGCGGGAAGAACGCCATGTAGAAGACGATCGCCTTCGGGTTCAGCAGGGTGATCAGGAAGGCCTGGCGGCCGTAGTGCCCGCTGGTGATGCGCACCGGACTCGATCCCCCCCCGGCGCGCGCCAGCAGCAGGCGCAGGCCGATCCAGCCGAGGTAGACGGCGCCGAGCAGCTGCACGCCGTGAAAGATCATGGGATTCGCGGCGAGCAGGGTTGCGACGCCGGCGACGGCGAGCCAGAGGAGGACCTGATCGCCGGCGATGAGACCGAAAGTCGCGGCGATGCCAGCGCGAAAGCCGCCTTTGGCGGTGGAGGTCAGGAGCGCGAAGGTCCCGGGTCCGGGCAGCGCGAGGAAGACGACGATGGCGGCGCAGAATGCGCCGAAATCGGAGATGCCGAGCATGATGGCCTTGGCCGGCGAGGGCTGGAGTGGGTCTGGAAGAATCGCTAGTGTAGTTTTGCAGGACCCGTCTGGGGCAGGGGCATCGGGCACCGATGTCTCGGGCGTCGTCAATCGAGCCCGCTTGGCGGCGGTTCGATCCAGACGAGACAGCGCTCTGCGTCGAGTCCCGGAACCATCAGTGGTTCCACGTGAAACATCGACGCCGGCCAACCCAGCGCCGCGATCTCCTCCAGCGGCGGCTTTCCCTTCATCGCCACCCAACAGCCGCCATCGGCGAGCAGGGGTTGGGTCAGGCGGGTGAAGTCGGCGAGCGAGGCGAACGCGCGCGAGGTGATCAGATCGAAGCGCCCTGCGAGTGCCTCGACGCGCGCATGCTCCGCCCTGAGGTTGGGCAAGCCGATCTGCCCCGCAGCCTGGCGGACGAAGGCGACCTTCTTGCCGACGGCGTCGACGCAGCTGAGATCGACTTCGGGCATCAGTACCGCCCAGACGATGCCGGGCAGTCCGGCGCCGCTGCCGACGTCGAGAATCCGCGGTCGATGCCTGGGTGCCGAACTCGCTGCTGCCGGGTCGCCTTGCCAGCGTGCGCGGAAATGTCGGCGGATCGACGGGACGGCCGCCATGCAGTCGAGGATGTGCTGCAGCCACATCGCCTGAGGCTCGCGTACGGCGCTCAGGTTGTAGGTGACGTTCCAGCGCTGCAGCAAAGCGAGGTAGGAAACGAGGCGGTCGGCCTGCTCGTCAGACAGCGGCAACCCGAGGGCTTGCGCCGCGGCAAACGCCGAACCGCGGTCAGGCGGCAGCATCCGGCGCGCCGGCGCGGGCTTCACCGCGCAGCCGCCCCTTCTTGAGATGCACCAACAGCAGGGCAACGGCTGCGGGCGTCATTCCCGACAGGCGTGCTGCCTGCCCGAGCGTCTGCGGGCGGTGACGTGCGAGCTTCTGCCGTACCTCGTGGGAGAGTGCGGCGACGCTGGCGTAGTCCAGATCCGGCGCCAAAGGCATCTCCTCGTAGTGCGCCGCGCGTTCGACTTCGTCCTTCTGCTTGTCGATGTAGCCGGCGTACTTGATCGCGATCTCGGCCTGCTCGATGACGACGTCGGCTTCGCGCACGCCCCATGCGCGGCGCAGTGTTTCACGTGAAACGGAATCGGCCGCCGAGACGCCGGCAGCGCGCGCGGCGATCGCTGCAAGCTCACTGACCGCGTCGTAGCCGACGCCGGGCCGGCGCAGCAAGTCGGCGAGCCGGTATTCGTGTTCCAAGGCCTTGCCGAGGAGGCGTTCGGCGTCCGCGTCGGCGACGTTCTGCGGCCGGACCCAGGTCGCGCGCAGCCGCTGCAGTTCGGCGTCGAGTCGCTCGCGCTTGCGGCAGAAGGCGTCCCAGCGCTCGTCGCCGACGAGACCCAGGCGGCGGCCGGTTTCGGTCAGGCGAAGGTCGGCGTTGTCCTCGCGCAGTTGCAGACGGAACTCGGCGCGACTCGTGAACATGCGGTAGGGCTCGGTCACGCCCTTGCCGACGAGGTCGTCGACGAGCACGCCGAGGTAGGCTTCGTGTCGCGCCGGCAGCCAGGGATCGCGGCCAAGCACCTGCAGCGCGGCGTTCGCCCCCGCGTGCAGGCCTTGTGCAGCCGCCTCCTCGTAGCCGGTGGTGCCGTTGATCTGGCCGGCGAAGAACAGGCCCCGGATGGCGCGCGTCTCGAAGTTGCGCTGCAGTTCACGCGGGTCGAAGTAGTCGTACTCGATCGCGTAGCCCGGCCTCAGGATGTGCGCCTGCTCCAGCCCGGCGATCGAACGCACGGCAGCCCATTGGACGTCGAAGGGGAGCGAGGTCGAGATGCCGTTCGGATAGAACTCGTTCGTGTCCAGGCCCTCGGGCTCGAGGAATACCTGGTGAGTCGGCTTGTTCGCGAAGCGGTGGATCTTGTCTTCGATGCTCGGGCAGTAGCGCGGCCCGATGCCTTCGATGACGCCCGTGAACATCGGGCTGCGGTCCAGGCCCGTGCGGATGATTTCGTGCGTCTGCGCGTTGGTCTGCGTGATCCAGCAAGGCACTTGTCGCGGATGCTGCCCGGGGTGGCCGAGGAAGCCGAAGACCGGCATCGGCGAAGTCGCCGGCGATCCGTCGGCTCCGGGCACGCCGTCACCGCGTTGTTCGGTCAGGCGTGAGAAGTCGATCGATCGTCCGTCCAGCCGCGGCGGCGTGCCCGTCTTCAGCCGTCCCTGCGGCAAGGCGAGTTCCTTCAGTCGGGCCGAAAGTCGAGCTGCCGGCGGGTCACCGGCGCGCCCGGCGGCGTAGTTCCGCAGCCCGACATGGATGCGCCCGTCGAGAAAGGTGCCGGCCGTCAACACCACCGCACGCGCGCGAAAGCGCAAGCCGATCTGCGTCACCGCACCGACGACGCGGTCCCCCTCGAGCATCAGGTCGTCCACCGCTTGCTGGAACAGCCACAGACGGGGCTGGTTCTCGAGGCGGCGCCGGATCGCCGCGCGGTAGAGTGCCCGGTCCGCCTGCGCTCGCGTTGCGCGCACCGCCGGCCCCTTGCTGCTGTTGAGGATGCGAAAGTGAATGCCGGCTTCGTCGGCCGCTGCGGCCATGGCGCCGCCGAGCGCATCGACTTCCTTCACGAGGTGGCCCTTGCCGATGCCGCCGATGCTCGGGTTGCAGCTCATCTGGCCCAGGGTTTCGAGCTGGTGCGTGAGCAGCAGGGTCTTGCAGCCCATGCGCGCCGCGGCCAGCGCCGCTTCGGTGCCGGCGTGTCCGCCGCCGATGACGATGAGATCGAATTCTTGGGGATGCAGCATGGAATCGGGCTGCGGCTGGGGCGCCCCCTGCAGCGACGGCGCAAAGACCGCCGATTCTAGAAGTGGCGCTCCGACCAGCGCGGCGAGCCGGCTTTCCAGCGCCGATAATTCGCCGCGAGGACGGAGTCGGGCAGGGGCCCGACGTCGGACCTCCATCGGGAGCGCCCGCGGGCAGCGCGGGCAACGCGAATGAACCGAACGAAGAGACCGCAGCGCGCGGCTTGGATGAGCCCGACGCTTGCCGCCGCTGTCTGGCTGGCGGCCTGTACCACGCCTGCCCCGGACGCGCCGCAGGAGGCGCCGCCGCCGCCCGGTCCCGCCGCCGCGCCGCCCGTGCCCGCACCGCCGCCGCCCGAGCCGACGGCCACCGCTCCCGTTTCGCCGTCGCAGGTGCAGCAGGGGCAGCGGCTGGCACTGGCTGCAGTGGAAATGCTCGAGCAGGGTCACGAGGAGCAGGCGCTGGCCGAGATCGGGCGTGCGCTGCAGGCCGACCCCGGCAATCGCCTGGCGCAGAGCCTGCTGCGGCAGGTACAGGCCGATCCGCAGCAGTTGCTCGGACGCGAATCGTTCAGCTACCGCGTGCAGCCGGGGGAAAGCCTCTCGCGCATCGCCGGGCGCTTTCTCAACGACGTGCACCTGTTCTACGCGCTGGCCCGCTACAACGACATCAAGGTGCCGCGCCAGGTTCAGGAGGGGCAGCTGATCCGGGTTCCTGGCAAGGCGCCACCGCCCACGCCGGCGCCGCCGGCTCCTCCTCCGGCCCCTCTCCCACACTCGGCGCCTGCGGTCTCGGCACCTGCAGCGACCGAGCCGCCGCCGGCCGTGCCGTCGCCTCCTGCGGCAGCGCCGGAGAGTCCGCGTGGGGGCGCTGCGCCCGGCGACGAGGCCCTCGTGTCGCAGCACTACCGGCGCGGACTGGCCCTGATGGCGCAGCAGAAGCCGGCGGAGGCGATCGGGGCCTTCGACGCCGTGCTCGAGCGCGACCCCCAGCACGCGAACGCCAAACTGCGGCGCGCGCAGGCGCTGAACCAGGTCGGCGCGCTCATCCGCCTGCTGGAGAACTCGATTCGCCGGCTGGATGCACAGATCGCCCAGGAGCCCGGCAACGCCTCGCTCAAGGCTCAGCGCGCCAAGGCGGTTTCCGAACGTGAGCGTTTGCTTACCGTGAAATAGGCTTGACGGAGGCGGATCCGCGTGGCGCGGGTTCGGCGGCCGGCGCGGCAGTGCGCGAGAAGCGTCCGAGCTGCGCACGCCTGCTGCGCTCCCGCTCGATCTCGCGCAGCGCCTGCGCCGCCTCGCCGTCGCGTGGATCGAGCGCCAGCACCTGCAGCCAGGACTGCTGCGCGGAATCGAGCTGACCTTGCTGCTGTGCCTTCAGAGCCGCATCCCTATGGCGCGCGCGCAGCTGTTCGATGTGCTGCCGCAGCTCGTGCAGGCGCGCGCGGGCCTGCGCATCGCCGGGCTGCAGCAGGATCAGCACCTCCCAGGCGCGCGCGGCATCGGCCCACCGTCCCCGCGCCTGTGCTTGCTCGGCCAGCGCCCGTTGCCGTTGAGCGTAGCGATCCAGCGGCGACACCGCAGCCTCGACCGCCTGCCCCTCGGGCGGCGAGGCGTCGTCCGCCCCGGGCAGCACGCTGCATCCCGCCAGAGCCAAGCTCAGCGCCAGTGCCTGCACGGGGAGCCGGGGACGCCACTTCATGGGCGGCCCAGCGGGCGCTCGACCTGCAGCCTCGCCTTGAAGTCCTCGAGACTGGTGTCGCCGAAGATCATCGTGCGGCGCAGCATCATCGGCGCCGCAAAGAAGGCATTGCCGCCGGGAACGACGGTCGCAGCGAGCACGTAGCCATTGCGTCTCGCGCTCTCGGTCACCACCGCATCGGCGTCGCCGAAGGGGTAGGCCAGATGCCGTACCTCGAGGCCCGGCAGACGCCGCTGCAAGAGCTCGCGCGAGAGGCTCATTTCGGCATCGAGGTTGAGGCGGTAGCGTGCCTCGCTCTCGCCGGCCAGGCGTTCGACGAGGTTGCGGTGGCTTTTCGTGTGCGACTGCACATCGACGAGTCCGGAAGCGCTCAACTCCCGCAGCTGCGCCCAGCTCACGGCGTCGCCGGCGCCGATGAAGTCCGTGTAGACGAAGAGGGTCGCGGGCAGCCCGTACTTCTTCAGCACCGGAAAGGCGAAGCGGTGGAAGGAGGCGTAGCCGTCGTCGAAGGTGAGCACCACCGAGCGCGGCGGCAGCGCCTTGCGGCCGGCGAGGAACTCACCCAGATCCGAAAGGCGCACCACGCGATAGCCGTTGTGCACGAGCCAGGCCATTTGCGCTTCGAAGCTGGCTGGGGGCACGCTCATCCGCGATGCCGTCCTCCCCAGGCGGTGATAGCAAAGGACGGGAACGAGTTGCAGTCGATCGGCGTGTACGCCCAGCGGGTTCAGCGCCACCAGCGGCACGAGCAGCGGCTCGTCCTCCTGGGGCCGGTCGAGGCCGTTGGCTTCGGCGATCTGCCAGCTCTCGTCGGCGCTGCCGAGGAATCGCTGCGCGATCCCCCGCAGGCTGTCGCCGGCTGCCGGCTGGTAGACGAGCAGCTCCGCGCTGCGCGCCAGAACCTGGCCGAGCGCTTCGGGTGCAGCCGCCCCCGTTGCCGCCGGCTGCGTGAGCGCGGGCTGCGGCGCCGTGCCAGGCGCCGGGGGGCGATCCGGTGCCCGAAAGGGCGAGGTGCAGGCGGCAAGCGACAGCCACAGGCCGCAGAGCATCAGCGCGGATCCACGGCGCACCGTGCGCACGAGCGTCGCCCACGCGCCACCGCGGCAGCGAGGCGGCGGATGCTCAACCCGCACGCTCACCCTTGGCTCCCGCGCGGCCCACGCCGCGCGCCCGCAGCAGGACGAGGAACAACACGGCCCACACCGCGGTGCGAAACCCCATGGCCAACAGGCTGGTGCGTGCGATCGGGCCCTGCGGCTCCCAGCGCATCAGGAGCGCTGCAAGCACGCCCAGGTTCACGAGCGCGATCGCGCCCGCGCCGCGCAGCGCGATCGCGCTGCCGCGCCAGGCGAGCACGCCGACGGCGAAGTAGGCCATGCCCATCAGCGTGTTGAAGATCAGCAAGGGCTTGAAGACGACGTAGCCGGGATCGACGCCCAGCAGCACGCGCCCGCCGGCGAACAGGGTGACGAGGCCGAACAATGCCGCCGCGACGGCCGCGAGCCGGATCGGTGTGGGGCGCGGAACGCGTTGCATGCCCAAGGCCGATCTCGGCTAGTTCGGGCCGGGCGGCGCGCTGCCGGCGCCGGTGGCCGAGCCGGGAAGACCTCCCGGCAAGGTACCGGCGTGCGCCGACCCCGGCGTCGTCGTGCCGCCGCGCTCGCGCGTCGAATCGCGCGCCTGCAATGCGTCGGCCATGGCATCGAAGGCGGCGTAGAGCTGCCCGAACTCGTCGCGGCGCTGCTCGTGGATGCGGTGGTCGAAGCGGCCCTTGGCGAGTTCGGCCATTGAGTCGCCCACCAGCTTGATCGGCTTGGCGAACCAGTTGGCGACGAAGTACATCGCCACCGCGACCGCGATCACGGTGACGAGCGCGAGAATGACCATGAGCGTGATCGACAGCCGCGTCACGGCCGCGAGCGGCGCCTCGCGGATGCCGATGGCGACGCGACCGGCGACCTGTTCCTGGAAGGTCACCGGCGCGTCGAAGCCGAGCACGCCTTGCCCGCCGGACTCGAAGCGCTCGACGCGCACCTTGTCGCGCTCGCCCAGGCTTTCGCCCTGCGGCGCCTGGTAGGGCTTGCCCACGAGCGTCGCATCGCTGGCCGCGCGCA
The DNA here is from genome assembly GCA_026932235.1 of Burkholderiales bacterium. Classification (GTDB taxonomy): domain Bacteria; phylum Pseudomonadota; class Gammaproteobacteria; order Burkholderiales; family Burkholderiaceae_C; genus Rubrivivax. Next base: position 60,632 of record JAIXKR010000150.1, on the reverse strand, counting down.
CGGTGCCGTTGGCGTCGGCGACGGTGATGCGCTCGAAGTCGCCGGTGGTCATGATCTTCTCGACGATGACCTCGACCGCCTCCCATTCCTCGCCGAGCACCATGGCCGCGTTCTGCGCCGCCATGAAGCGCGCCGCCGAGGCGCCATAGTCGATGGCCTGCGCGGTGAGGGCGGCCACCTGTCGTTGCGTGATCAGCGTCGCGGTGATGCCCATGACGAGCGCGACGATGGCCGCCATCGTCGCCGCCCACTTCACACGCAGCGGCAGGATGCGCGGGCGTTCGCGCTCACGCGCCTCCTCGTCGACTTCGGCCAGCACCTTCACCAACGCGTCCGCGAGCTCGGCGCCGCTCTGGAAGCGCTGCGCCGGGTTCTTCGCCAGGCAGCGGTCGATGACGCGGCGCAGCGACGCCGGGATGTCGCTGCGCGTCTTGTCGATCGGCGCGGCCGGCTCGCTGGCGATCTTCGTCGCCACGGCGATCAGGCTGTCGCCGCGGAAGGGCCGCTGTCCGACGACCATCTGGTAGAGCACGATGCCGGCGGAGAAGAGGTCGGAGCGCCCGTCCAGTCGTTCGCCACGCGTCTGTTCGGGCGACATGTACTGCGGTGTGCCGAGCACGTCGCCCGCGCGGGTGCGCAGCGAGTCGTCGCCGGCATGCTCGATGTGCGCGATGCCGAAGTCGGTGACCTTGATCGTCTTGCTGCCGGTCAGGCGCATGATGTTGGCCGGCTTGATGTCGCGATGCACGATGCCGCGCGCGTGGGCGTAGTCGAGCGCGCGCGCGAGCTGGATCCCCATCACCACGGCGTCGCGCACCGCGATGGTGCGTGTGGCCTCGAGTTCCTCGGCGAGGGAGATGCCCGCGAGCAGTTCCATCGCCATGTACGGCCGCCCCTCGATCTCCCCGACGTCGTGCACGGTGACGATGTTCGGGTGCGAGAGGCTTCCGGCGGCGCGTGCCTCCTGCAGGAAACGGGCGCGGTAATCGTCGCCTTCGCACAGCGAGGCGTGCAGGAACTTGATGGCGACGTCGCGGCCGATGCTCGGGTCGTGCGCCTTGAAGACCGTGGCCATGCCGCCGCGGCCGATGCGCTCCAGGACCTGGTAGCGCCCGACCTGCCTTACCGGTCCCGCCGCGGCCGATGCGGCCTTGTCCGCCGGCAGCGCACCTGGGCCGGGCGCGGCGCTGCGCGATGGCGCGAACTCGGGCTGCGTCGCGGTCGGCGGATGAAGCGTCGATTCGGGAGCTGCGGGCGGGTCGGAAGCGGGCTCGGTCATGGTGAGGCTCGTGAGGGCTGCGATCATGCGCGGGCCGATCGCCAGGGGCGGTGGCGCTCCGCGCTCGCGGGCGCCGTGCCCCAGGCTGCCTACTGGACGACGTTGAAGGTGGTGATCGTGGCGCCGAAGCTGTCGTTGCAGGGCGTACCTGCCGGACATACGGGAACGCCGGCGATCCATGGCAGCGGGCCCGTGTGACGCGCGGCGAGCGTCGCCGCGGCCGTGCCGGTGGGATAGAACGCGAAACCGCCCTCGTCGCGTGCGGGCAGCGCCGAGTGGTCGCGGCGCAGCGTCGAGACCAGCACCAGCAACTCGTTCGGCCCGCTGGCACCGGCGATCTTGAACTCGACCTTGTCGTCCGGCAGGTCCAGCGGCTTTCCGGCCTGCACGCGCAGCAGCCCGGAGATGCGGTTCGGGTAGAGCTGAAGAAGTGCGCCGTCGGAGCCGCGGTTGAAGGCGTAGAGGTAGCCGTCGCGTCGGGCCTTGACGGTGAACTCGAGCCCGTCCTTCTCGCTGCGCAGGGTCGTGCGCACCAGCGTCACCTCGACTTCGTGGCCCGGCGTCTGTGCTGCGACGATGCGCTGGAAGTCCTCCCCGGCGTCGTAGCCCGCAGCCGCGGCCGCCGCGGGCTCCGTCGCGGACGGGCCGGCGCTCGGCACCGCGCTCACGACCGGGCTGCCGCCGTCGGCCGTTGCCGCAACCGGAGCCGGCGCCATCGCGCCCGGATCCGGTGTGGGCGCGGGCCGTAGCCACCAGTAGGCGCCGGCGCCGAGTCCTGCGGTGACGAAGAGGCCGATCAGGAAGAGGACCGCCGCTTGGCGACCTTCGCGCGCGGGCGGCGGCGCTGACACGGGCATCGTCGTCGCGGCCTGCGTGGCGATGCTTCCCGGGCGCACGGTGAAAGCGAAATCCGGCGCGGCGGCCGGCGCTTCGGCAGCGACCGCCGGGGCGACGCTCGGCAGCGTCAGGTCGGGCTGCACGCGCGTGGCGCCGAGGTCGAGCACAGTCGCCCGCGCCGCGGCCTGCGTCGGCATCCACGTCACCGGCGACTGCCCGGCGGCGGATTCGGGCAGGCCGATTTCCTGCCGGAACTGCGCGATCGACGCGGTCCGCTGTTCCGGCCGCACCATCAGCGCGTGGTCGATGGCCTCCAGAAAGGCCGGGCTGTAACGCCCGGCGGCGACGCGGGCCAGCGGTTCGAAGCTGTCGTTGATCAGCCGCCCAACGGAGGGCGGCGGCGTGCTGCCGGTGATCGCGAAGTGGATCATTGCCCCGAGCGCGTAGACGTCGGTCCAGGGGCCTTGCTGCATTCCCGGCACTTCGCCCCACTGCTCGATCGGGGCGTAGCCGGGCTTGAGGATCACGGTGAGCGCATGCGTCAGGTCGCCGATGACCTGGCGCGCGGCGCCGAAGTCCAGCAGCAGCGGCCGTCCCGAACCCGCGAGCAGGATGACGTTGTCCGGCGCGATGTCGCGGTGATACCAGCGCTCGGCGTGCAGCACGGCGAGCGCGTCGGTCAGCGGGTCCAGCAACTGCATCAGCGCCGCTTCGTCGGGCGGCTGCGCACGCGCGCGCCAGGCGTCGCGCAGCGTGATGCCTTCGCAGAACGGCATCACCATGTAGGCCGAGCCGTTGGCGCGCCAGAAGCGGTAGACCTTGACCAGCGCCGGATGGTCGAACTTGGCCAGCAGCCGCGCCTCCTCGACGAAGCTCCTGAGCCCCGCCTCGAAGGCCTCGGTGTGGCGGTCCGAGCGCACGACGACCTGCGTGCCGCCGGAGCGCGCGACCATGCCCGAGGGGAAGTACTCCTTCAGCGCCACCTGGCGGTTGAGCGTGTGGTCCCAGGCGCGATAGACGATGGAGAAGCCGCCCTCTCCGGCTACGCTTTGCAGCTCGAACTCGTCGAGATAGGTGCCGATGGGCAGCGCATTGCCGGAGTCCTGGCGCCGCAGCGGCGATGCCGCGCCGGCCGCGCCGGCCGCGCCGACGCCCGCGTCCGCGGGCGCAGACGTGGTCTGTGCGACCGTGCGATCGTCCTGCGGCTCGTCCTTGCTCATGCCTTGCTCAACCTGGCCCTGCCCGGCCGCTTGTCGCGGGCTGCAATCCGCAACGGGGCGGAAGTGCGATCGGCCCGATGCGGCTTCGGCGCCGCGCCGGAACCAGGCCCGGAGTCTGCCAGATCGTGCGCGTGCAGCGGTGCGCGTGAATCTTCACGTTGGCAGCTTGGGCGGCGCGTTGCATCATGCGGCCCATCGTCCAATCGCCCAATCGTCCCATCGCCCACCGCAGGCCGTCGCTTTCCGCATCGGCGGCGGGCCGAACCGAAGCCGGAGGCTGATCATGCCGAACTCGATCCTGCGTTCCACTGCACTCGCGCTGCTGGTGTTCGGAGGCACGTTGCCGCAGGCGCTGGCGGCGCCGCCGGTGCTCAAGCTCGAGCAGGTCACCGAGCAGGCGCTCGTGGACGCGCTCGCCGTCGACGAGCCCGGCGCGCAGGACGTGGCCAAGACGCGCAGCATCCGCCCGATGGCGCGCAGCGCGCCGACGCAGCAGCCGCGCGCGGCGGCCGGCCGTTCCAACATCCTGATCACCTTCCGCACCAACTCGGCCGACCTGACCGAGGAGAGCAAGCATGCGCTGGCGACGGTCGCCAAGGCCTTGCAGTCCGACAAGCTTGCGGGCTTTTCCTTCAGCGTCGAAGGCCATGCCGATCCGCGCGGCAGCGCGGCGTTGAACCAGCGCCTGTCCGAGGCACGGGCGCAATCGGTCGTCGCCGAACTCGTCTCTGCACACGGCATCGGCAACGAGCGCCTGGTGCCGATCGGCAAGGGATCGACCGAACTGCTGGACCCCGAGCATCCGGCAGCGCCCGAGAACCGGCGCGTCACCATCGTCACGCGCCAGCCCTGAAGGCGGGCGGCAGGGGCGCCGCGGTTTCGCGCGCGTCGCCGTCATCGATTCAGGCGGCGAGCGCACCGCGGAATTCGATCGCGAAGTCGTCGCCTTCGGCGTCGAGCCGGATCTCCTGCACCGGATGCTCCTGCCCGGCGTGCTCGAGGAAGTGCGTCGCCAGGCGCGGCAGCAGGCTCTGCGTGAGGATGGCGTCCACCATGCGCCCGCCGGACTCGACCTCGGTGCAGCGCCTGCGCACGATCTCGACCGCGGCGTCGGTGTAATCGAGACGCGCGCCGTGGCGGTCCTGCACGCGCTGCTGGATGCGCCCCAGCTGCAGCCGGATGATCTGGCCCAGCATCTCGTCGGAGATGGGGTAGTAGGGCACCACCACCAGTCGCCCGAGCAGCGCCGGCGGGAACTTCTCCAGCAGCGGCTTGCGTAGCGCCGTCGACAAGGCGTCGACCGATGGCATCAGCTCCGGGTCGCGGCACATGCTGGCGATGACCTCGGTGCCGACGTTGGAGGTGAGGATGATGACGGTGTTCTTGAAGTCGATGTAGCGGCCCTCGCCGTCCTCCATCCAGCCCTTGTCGAAGACCTGGAAGAACATCTCGTGCACGTCGCTGTGCGCCTTCTCGACCTCGTCCAGCAGCACGACGCTGTAGGGGCGGCGGCGCACGGCCTCGGTGAGCACGCCGCCTTCGCCGTAGCCGACGTAGCCCGGCGGTGAGCCCTTGAGCGTGGAGACCGTGTGCGCCTCCTGGAACTCGCTCATGTTGATGGTGATGAGGTTGTGCTCGCCGCCGTAGAGCGCCTCGGCCAGCGCCAGCGCGGTCTCGGTCTTGCCCACGCCCGAGGGGCCGGCGAGCATGAACACGCCCACCGGCTTGTTCGGGTTGTCGAGCTGCGCGCGCGCGGTCTGGATGCGGCGCGCGATCGCGTCCAGGCCGTGGCGCTGGCCGATGACGCGCTTGCCCAGGGTGTCGGCGAGCTGCAGCACGGCCTGGATCTCGTTCCTCACCATGCGGCCGACCGGGATGCCGGTCCACTCGGCCACCACGGCGGCCACCGCGCTGGCGTCCACGGTGGGCTGCAGCAGCGGGTCGTCGCCCTGCAGCGCGGCGAGCTCCTTGCGCAGGCGCTGCAGGTCGCTCGCGTCGCCTGCCGCTTCAGGTGCGGCCGCGACGAGCTTCGCCTCGGCGTCGGCGATGGCCTTCACCAGCTTGCTCTCGGCCTCGAAGCGCGCGTTCAGTGCCGCACGCTCCTCCTCCAGCTTGGCCTGCAGTGCCGTCAGCTCGTCCCGCCGCTTGCCGTGGTCGACGCCGAGCGCGATCTCCCGCTGCACCACGTCCAGCTCGATCTGCAGGCCCTGCAGACGGCGCGTCACGTGCTCCAGCCGGGCCGGCACGGCGTGCAGGCCCATCGCCACGCGCGAGCAAGCGGTGTCGAGCAGGCTCACCGCCTTGTCGGGCAGCTGCCGCGCCGGGATGTAACGGTGCGAGAGGCTCACCGCGGCCTGCACCGCGTCGTCGCCGATGCGCACCTTGTGGTGCGCCTCGAGCTTTGGTGCCACGCCGCGCAGCATCGCCACCGCCTTGGCTTCGTCGGGCTCGTGGATCTGCACGACCTGGAAGCGCCTTGTCAGCGCCGGATCCTTCTCGATGTACTTCTTGTACTCGGCCCAGGTGGTGGCGCCGATGGTGCGCAGCGTTCCGCGCGCGAGCGCGGGCTTGAGCAGGTTGGCGGCGTCGCCGGTGCCGGCGGCGCCACCGGCACCGACCAGCGTGTGCACCTCGTCGATGAAGAGGATGATCGGTGTCGTGCTCGCCTGAACCTCGTCGAGCAGGCTGCGCAGCCGGTTCTCGAACTCGCCCTTCATGCTGGCGCCGGCCTGCAACAGGCCGACATCCAGCACGCGCAGTTGCACGCCGCGCAGCGGCGGCGGCACGTCGTCATCGGCGATGCGCAGCGCCAGGCCTTCGACGACCGCAGTCTTTCCCACGCCGGCCTCGCCCACGAGGATGGGGTTGTTCTGGCGCCGGCGCAAGAGGATGTCGACCATCTGTCGCACTTCGTCGTCGCGCCCGGTGACCGGGTCCATCTCGCCGCGGCGTGCGCGTTCGGTCAGGTCCTGCGTGTACTTCTCGAGCGCCGTGCCCTTGCCTTGCGCGGCGCCGGGCACGGCGCTGCTGGCTTCGCCGGGGGCGCCTTGCAGGCCGCTGCCGTCGCTGGCCTGCAGCCGCGCCTCGGGCGAGCCGGGCAGGATCCTGCCGAAGGCCTCGCTGAGCATGGGCTCGGCGAGCTTGTCGAACTCCTTGGAGATGGCGCGCAGTTCGTTGCCGAGCACGCGCGTGCGCATCATTCCCGAGAGCAGGTAGGCGCTGCGGATCTGCGACTCGTTGAACATGAGCGTGGCGTAGACCCAGCCGCGCTCGATGGCGGTCTCGATCTGGTCGGAGAAGTCGCTGATGCTGGTCGCCCCGCGCGGCAGGCGGTCGAGGCTGGCGACGACGTCGGCGGCGAGCTTGGCGGCATCCACGCCGAAGTGGCGCGACAGGCGCAGCAGGTCGGAATCGGGCTCCTGCAGCAGCTGGTGCAGCCAGTGCACCAGCTCCACGTAGGGGTTGCCGCGCAGCTTGCAGAAGACCGTGGCGCCCTCCAGCGACTTGAAGAGCATCGGGTTGAGCTTGCCGAAGAGGGCCAGGCGAGAGATCTCGGACATGGGCGGGCTCACGCGGTTGGGGTTGGAACAGGGGCGGGGGAGCGAAGTGGGCGACGGCGGGCGCGCATCCAGCGCTCGGGGTCGAAGCGGAAATCGGCGGCGTCGGCGGGAGCGGGGCGCGACAACATCCAGCTGTCCAGACCCAGGCGCGCGCCGCCGCCGAGCGCGGCGCCGCGAACCTCGGGCCGGCGCAGGACGAGCTGGTAGTCCCAGGCGTATTCGATGCCGACGTAGTTGCGCACCCAGTCGACGAGGGCGGGAAAGTCCTCGCCCCCGGGCAGCAATCGCTGGTAGGCGTGTAGCGGCATCGGGCCCAATCGCAGGCGAAAGGCGTACTGCGCGTCGGGAACGCGCGCGCCCAGGACCGCATCCACGCCCAGTTGGGTGTTGCCGCCGAAAGCGAAGAGCCGCGTCTGCTGCGCGGCCGGCAGCAGGAGATGGTGCAGGCGCTGCTCCTGCAGCTCTACGGGCACGTCGAAGAACAGGCGCAGCGCCGAGCACAGACCCTCGGGGTTGCGCGTCCAGCGGCTCCAGTGCGCGGCGGCGAAGCGCTTGGCATGGTCGGGCACCGCGTCGCGGCCTTGCACGGTCTCTTCACCGTAGCCCAGCAGGCTGCCGAGGAAGCGTCCGAAATCATCGGCGCCGTGCCGGTCCAGTGACACCGTCGGTTGCGCGTCGGCCCAGGCGCGAAAGAAGAGCAGCAGCAGCCGATGGTGGAAGATGTCGGCAAAGCGCGCCAGCGTCGGGTCATCGTGCTGGCGCAGGCGCTCGCGCACGTACTCGGTGAGGTGCGTGGGCAGCGGGCCGTTGGGGCCATAGAGCCCGAAGCTCCACACCGTCAGGCGCTCGGGCTGCTGCGGCGCGCGTGGCGGCGAGGGCAGCACTTCGGCGAGCGCCGTCGGCGCGAACGACAGCGACGGATCCTGCCCCAGGCGGATCGGCTCGGCGTGCGGCCGCTGTGCACGGCCCAGGCGCGGCAGCCCGGGTTCGCGCGCCTGCAGCAGGCGCAACGCGAAGAAGAGGTCGAAGTCGCCCGGCCTTTCCTTCAGCCGCTGCCAGAAGGCGCGTGCGCGCGGCCCCGGGCCGGCGGCCGGTGGAGGCGTCGCGCCCGTCATGCCGCGGGCCTCCGACCCATGCGTGCAGGCCAGCTCGCGAGACGTCCGCGCTGGCGCGAGTGCAATTCGAGTTCGGTGAAGCCGTTGATGCCGACGTGACGGCTGAAGAACTGCTCCAGCACCGCCGCCAGCGGCCAAGGGCTGACGCCGGCAAACGGCGCATCGTCGACGAGGAGCCGCAGGCCGACGCCGCGCCCGTAGACGAGCTGCCGGTGCTGCGGCAGGCGGCGCGTGATCGGCTCGATCGCCAGCGACGCCACGCCTTGCACCTGGCCGCCGAGCTCGCGCTGGCCGAGGTCGCGGTAAAGGCCAAGCAGCTCTCGCAGCGTTGCCGCTCCCTCCTCCTCGGAACGGTCACTCAGGGCGAGGTAGTTGAGCGTGAGGTGCGAGATCAGGCGCCAGGTGATTTCGCTCTCGGCGATCGCCTCGGTCGGCTGCGACGGCCCGGCGACGACGCGAATCGCTCCTACCGGGGCCGACTCGACCGGCGTCAGGTCGCCGCCGGGATGGCCCACCGGCATCAGCAGCGGCAGGTCGCGGTTGGTGCACAGGACGACGACGCCGAGCTGGCGCAGTTCGTCCGAGAATGGCGCATCGCGCTGATCGACGAGCGCGAGGAAGACCTCGCTGCCCAAGTAGCGCGTGCGCGGGCCGAAGCGCAGCGCATGCTCGGAGAAAAGGCGTCGCTCGCGCCGCACCGTGAAATACGCCTGGTCTTCGGCGCGCAGGCCGTGCATCGCGGCGTACAGCGGGACAAACTCCCGCTCCTCGGTACGACCCTCGTAGTGACCGCTCACTGTGCGCACAGAATAGACCTCGTGGTCGCGCGGGCGCGTTCGGTCGGGCACGACGTGGTACTCGTGCACGCCCGGGCTGAGGTGAATGCGGTCGGCATTGCGCTGCAGCAGGTTGATGGCCGGCACGCAGTGCAGCAGGACGTTCTGCGCATCGACCATGGCCTCGAGTTCAGGCCGTGGCCGGCGCAGCAACAGCGTGATGGCGATCTGGCGCCCCTTGCACCGCTGCAGCGCCGGCGCCAGACCCTGGATCGAGAGGAAGCGAAAGCGCGCCGGGAAGGCGAAGTACTCGTGCAACAGGCGGTGACCCTGGAAGGCGCGCTGGGTGTAGGGCAGCAGCGCCTGCGCCTGCTCGAAGCCTTCGGGCTGCAGCGCCTCGGGGCCGAGCTGTGCGTGGATGCGCGCCGGATCCTGCGCATCGTGCACCACCACGCCCAGCAGTCCGCCGTGGACCAGCTCCTGCAACTGCGTGGCGACGCTGTCGGGTCCGGCGAGATAGAGCTCCAGCCGGTCGAGCGCGAGCTGGTCGAAGCTCAGGCCGCTGCGCGTGCCGAGGTCCAGGCGCAAGTGGCCGGCGGCGGGGACGGGCAGCCGCAGCGCTGTCGCCGGCAGCTCCACCGGGGCGCCCGCGAGGCGGGCGCGCAGCATTTCCAGCGGCCACAGCATCAGCTCCTGGCCGGTGCGGAATTCGCACGGCGTCTGCTCGTCGGCGAGCTTGCGGCTGCGCAGAACCGTTCCCGCGGGAAGGGAGAATCCCGCGGCCAGGCTGCCTTCGGTGGCGCTGGGCTCGACCTGCGCCACCAGCATCGCGGGCGTGGGCGCGAGGTAGTGCGGGCAGACCATCTCGAGAATGCGCTGCGACAGGCGCGGGAACTCCGCGTCCATCTTCAGCTGGATCCGCGCCGTGAGGAAGGCGAATCCTTCGAGCAGGCGCTCGACGTAGGGATCGGCGACGTCGGTGTCGCGCATCGCCAGCCGCCCCGCGACCTTGGGAAAGGCCGCGGCGAACTCGGCGCCGAGCTCGCGCAGGTAGGCCAGCTCCCGGTTGTAGTACTCGACGAACTGCGGCTTCACCGGAGCTGCCCCTGCAGGCTTCAGGCCGACTGCATGGCGACCTGCCCCGACTCGAGATCCAGGCTGCTCTTGAGCAGCATCTCGATCGGATAGGGCATCGACCAGAACTGGCAGCGGATCTCGAACTGCAGCGTGTTGTGGCTGGAGAGGGCCGAAGCCGGCGGCAACAGCGTCACCTGCAGCGTCTCGGGCAGGATACGGGGCTCGAAGTCGACGATCGCGCGCCGGATCCCCGCTTCGAGCCCCGGCCAGTCGAGTTCGGAGAGCAGTTGTCCGGACATCGGCGGTACGCCGTAGTTGAGCACCGAGTGCTCGGCGTGTGGCAGGCCCCCGAAGGCGATCACGCCGCTGGCGTTGTTGGCGTTGAGCAGCCAGCCGAGGTCGCGCAGGAGTGCTGCGCGCAGGCGCGATTCGGTGACGTAGACGGCTTCGGCGCGCTCGTTGCTTGCCAGCGGCGCGTCGTCGGTGAGGCGATCCAGCAGCGCCGGCTGCAGGCGGTCCTTGCCGCCGTCGACCAGCGTGCGCGAGGAGCGAGGGGCGGCCATCGTCGGAGTCGTCGGCGAGCGCGAGCGGGGCCGTTCAGGCGGCGTCGATCTGCAGGCGACGCACGTCGAGCAACGCGTGGTCCTCGCCGTCGGCCAACCAAAGGCGCTGGCCGAGTCCGCTCGCGTGGCCGTCGCCGAGGTCGGTCCACTCGGTACGCCGCGCCAGGCGCAGGCCGTCCGCCGCCTCCTCGCTGCCCGGATAGCGCGTCGGGATGAATCCCGCCAGCGTGCCGCCGCTGCTGAGCGTGACTTCACAGGCGGTCCAGACGAAGTCGCGCAGATCCTGCGGCTTCTCGAAGCCGATGTTGCGGATGGACGCGAACGGCAGCCAGTAGTAGCTGCCCTTGACCAGCAGTTCGCACACCGGTCCCAGGCGCGAGTCGGCGTCCGCGATCCACTCGAAGGGCTCGTCGTCGAGTCTGCCGCTGCTCGTCGGCGCCTGCTCGAAGGCCTCGGCGCGCAGCGCCGCCGCCGTCGCCGCATCGCCCTTCCCCAGCTTCACCAGCGCCTGCGTCAGCAGGCCCATCCATGGCGGCGGCTCGCCCAGGATGCTGGGTGAACGGCGGCCGGCGAAGACGTCGGCGCGCAGCATCTCGCAGGCGATCGCTTCGCGATAGGTGCGCGCCATCGGCTGCGCCTTCGGATCGAGCTGCGCTGCCAGCTGCAGCGCTTCCAGCGCCTTGCGCCACTGGCCCATCACGGCCAGCAGCTGGAACAGGTAGATGCGCAGCGAGGCCTGCGCCGGTGCGGCGCGGATCTCGCCCTTCAGTTCGGCGAGCTGCTGCTCGAGTGCACGGGTGGGGTCGAAGCGGGCCATGCGATGGGCATCCTTTCAGGTGCTGGCCAGGGTGCGCGGTCGTGCGTGCACGATGAAGTGGCAGCGCAGCGGCCTGGCACGCCACACGCCCAGCGGTTCGGTGAAGACAGGCAGCCGCAGCCGCGGGGCGTCGAGCAGCTCGACCTCCCAGTCCTTGTCGTCGAAGAAGGAGAAGCCCACGCGCTGCGCGGCGAGCAGCCGCGGACCGACGAAGCGGCCGGTGCTGTAGGGGCCGCCCAGCGTCGCGGAGTCGAGCAGCCGCCCTTGCGCATCGAGCAGATGCAGGTGCAGCAGCTCCTCGTAGGGGCAATCGCCGGTGACGAAGAGCAGGTAGCGACCGTCGGCCTCGACCGCGGCTTCGAGCACGCAGCCGCCGACTTCGGTGCCGACGGTGCGGCCGTGAATCTGCACTTCGCCGCGTGCCGGCGCGTCCTCGCCGCCCGGCGCGATGGGACGCACGCTCACTTCGGGGGCCAGGCGCATGGCAGGACGCGCGCCTCACCAGAGCATGGACACGCCGAAGGCCGCGAGCACGCCTCCGGCGAAGGCGCCCACGGTCACGCACAGTGGCGCACCGGGCCCGCAGGCGAGGCCGGCCAGCGCGCCGCCGGCGATTCCGCCGCCGATGCCCGCGCCGGTCACGGCCGCTTCGCGCCTGGCGGCCGCGACGCGGTCTTCGGCGACGACGATCTCGTGGATCGAGACCGCCAGCGAGAGCAGCAGCAGGCCACGCCCGGCGCGACCGAGGCGGCGCATCCAGCGGCTGACGGTCGGATCGGCCTTGCCGGCCGACTTCACGATCTCGGCGTAGACCGCGTTCTGCTGGCTGGGCGCAAGTTGCGCGAAGTCCGCCTTCGGCCCATGCAACTGCACGACCTTGCGCGCGATGAGCTCGTTGAGCGTGCGTCCTTCGCGCTTGAGGCGCTGCGCCAGGGCGCGGCCCACCGGCGTGCTGCGCGCGCGCAAGGTCTGCATCACCGCGTTGCGCGCCTCGTTGGCCTGTTCGGCGGCCTGTGCCCAGCTGATGCGGCCGGCGCGCGCCTCGTCGCGCAACTCGTCGGCCATCGCGTGGATCAGGCGCTGGTACTGGGCGCGCGCGGCGCCGTCGATGCTCAGCTGCGCGCCGACGCTGGCCAGCTGCGCCTCGAAGCCCTCGAGGGCGGCGTCGAGCAGCCGCTCGTCGCTCGGCGCCTCGAGTTCGAACTGCCAGTCGGCCATCGCAACGGCGTCAGCCGCCCGCAGCCTTCACCGAGGGCAGCTTGGAAACCAGGCGCAGCGAGACGGTCAGGCCCTCGAGCTGGTAGTGCGGGCGCAGGAACATCTTCGAGCTGTAGTAGCCGGGGTTGCCCTCGACCTCCTCGACCTTGACCTCGGCGGCGGCCAGGGGCTTGCGCGCCTTGGTCTCCTGCGAGGAGTTGGCCGGGTCGCCATCGACGTAGTTCATGACCCAGTCGTTGAGCCAGCGCTCCATGTCGGCGCGCTCGCGGAAGGAGCCGATCTTGTCGCGCACGATGCACTTGAGGTAGTGCGCGAAGCGGCTGCAGGCGAACATGTAGGGCAGCCGCGCGGAGAGGTTGGCGTTGGCGCTGGCGTCGGCGTCGTAATACTCGGCGGGCTTGTTCAGCGACTGCGCGCCGATGAAGGCCGCGACGTCGGAGTTCTTGCGGTGCACCAGCGGCATGAAGCCGTTCTTGGCCAGCTCGGCCTCGCGCCGGTCGCTGATGGCGATCTCGGTCGGGCACTTCATGTCGACGCCGCCGTCGTCCGAGGGGAAGGTGTGCGCGGGCAGGTTCTCGACCGCGCCGCCGGACTCGACGCCGCGGATCGAGGTGCACCAGCCGTAGTACTTGAACGAGCGGTTGATGTTCACCGCCATGGCGTAGGCGGCGTTGGCCCAGCAGTACTTGCCGTGCTCGCCGCCGGCGGTCTCCTCCTCGAAGTCGAACTCGTCGACCGGATTCGTCTTGGCGCCATAGGGCAGGCGCGAGAGGAAGCGCGGCATGGCCAGGCCCAGGTACTTGGAATCGTCGGACTCGCGCAGGCTGCGCCAGGCGGCGTACTCGGTGTTGGTGAAGATCTTGGTCAGGTCGCGCGGATTGGCCAGTTCCTGCCAGGACTCCATCTGCATCAGCGAGGGTGCGGCGCCGGTGATGAAGGGCGCGTGCGCCGAGGCCGCGATCTTGGCCATCTCGCCGAGCAGTTCGACGTCCGGCGGACTGTGATCGAAGTGGTAGTCGCCGACCAGGCAGCCGTAGGGCTCGCCGCCGAACTGGCCGTACTCCTCTTCGTAGACCTTCTTGAACAGCGGGCTCTGGTCCCAGGCCACGCCCTTGTAGCGGCGCAGCGTGCGGTGCAATTCCTTCTTCGAGATCGGCATGACGCGGATCTTGAGCATCTCGTCGGTCTCGGTATTGGTGACGAGATAGTGCAGGCCGCGCCAGGCGCCTTCGAGCTGCTGGAACTCGGCGTGGTGGACGATGAGGTTGATCTGCTCGGACAGGCGCTTGTCGATCTCGGCGATGATGGCCTCGACGGTCTTGTAGGCGTCGCCGGAGATGGTGGTGGAGGCCGTCAGCGCCTGCTGCGCCAGCGTCTGCACGGCGGACTCGACGGCCTCGCGCGCCTGGTCGGTCTTGGGGCGGAATTCCTTCTGCAGCAGGGCGGCGAACTCGCTGCCCTCCAGCACTTGCGTCTGCGTGCTGCGTTCGGTCTGGGGTGCGTTCATCGTGTCCTCCGAAACTCGGCCGCTCAGGCCTGCTCACCTTCGGCTGCCGCCGCGCCGGGCTTGGGGGCCGAGGCCAGCGACTTCAGCAGCGAGGGATCCTGCAGCACCTTGGCGATCAAGTCCTCGGCGCCCTGCTTGCCGTCCATGTAGGAGAGCAGGTTGTGCAGCTGCGTGCGCGCGTCCAGCAGCGACTTCAGCGCGCCGACCTTGCCGGCGATCGCCGCCGGCGAGAAGTCGTCCATGCTCTCGAAGCTGAGGTCGACGTTGAGCATGCCCTCGCCGGTGAGCGTGTTGGGCACGTTGAAGGCCACGCGCGGCTTGACGGCCTTCATGCGCGCGTCGAAGTTGTCGATGTCGATCTCGAGGAACTTGCGGTCCGCGACTTCGGGCAAGGGCTCCACGGGCTTGCCCGCGAGATCGGCCATGACGCCCATCACGAACGGGATCTGCACCTTCTTCTCGGAGCCGTAGATCTCGACGTCGTACTCGATCTGCACGCGGGGCGCCCGGTTGCGCGCGATGAATTTCTGGCCGCTCTTGCCTGTCTTGCTCATCGGTTCACCTCGAAGGAATGCGCGTGTCCGGCCGCGCGTGGGGGATTGTCGATCCGGCCGGCCCGGGCGCCAAGCCTCGCTGGGATGATGAATGCCACGATAGCAGCGCGATCGCGCGTCGCACGCGGCGGGCTGCGCCGACCGCCGGTGACGGCGGGTGCGCGGAGTCCGGGCCTTGCGGGTTCATCGGGTTCGGCGCACTCAGGAGGCGTCGGTCTGTTCGCCGGTGATGTTCTGCACCGTGCCCAGGCTGTCGGGCGCGAGCTCGCGCAGGATGTCGATGAAGCCCATCTCCATCAGACGCGCCGCGCGCCGCACCAGCAACGGTGCCGGGTTGGTGGGCTCGGTGCGTTCGAGGAACTCGGCCACCGCGAGCAACTGCCGACGGGCATCGTCGCGGCTGCGCAGGGCGCCGACGACCGCCGCCGCCGCCGGGGAGCCGCTGTCCGCCGCGACGCCGTCGCCGGGGGTGGAAACGCCCGCGTCCGACGCGGCGTCGGTGCCCGCGTGCGCGCGCGGCTCGAGCTGGGCCAGCAGTTCGAGCATTGGCCCGAGGTTCTCGAATCGCGGGCGCTCGGTCACCTGCAGGCGCGTCTCGCAGACGCCGACGATGCGTTGCAGGTGGGTGCGCGCCGCCACCAGCGCCAGCACTCCGGGCTGCCCCTGCTGCCAGGCGTCGGCGGCGGCCAGGCGCAACTGCGTCGTCGTGAAGCCGGGTTGATGCTCGAGCGTCTGTCCGCGCAGCAGCGCGAGCGCGTCGCGCACGCTGACGCCGCTGCCGGCCACGCGCAGCAGCTCGCAGCCGCGCAGGTCGGCCAGCAGGCCGGCCGGGTCGTCCAGCATCGCCAGCGCGTTCACGCGCATGAAGGCGTCTCCGTCCTCGGGCAGCGGATGCACGCGATCCCAGTGTGCTTCGAGCAGTGCGGCGACGAGCGCGAGCGCGTCGGCCAGGCCGGGAATGCCGCGCATGTTGACCCAGGCGCGCGCGAGCACGCCGGCCACGCGCAAGTCCTTGGTGCGCGCGAAGAGCGCTCGGCAGCGCTTGTCGAGGTCGCGCCATTCGGGCGGTTCGGCGGCGATGACGGTGTCGCCGAACTGCTGTTCGGGCTTGCCCGCGGCGGCCGTCTCCAGGGCCAGGAAGTCGGCGTCGTAGGTCAGGTCCTCGCCGCAGGGCGCATCTTCGCCGAGGGCTTGCAGCAAGGCATCGAGATCGGACATGCGATGGGGCTCCCGGTGTCGCATTCAGCGCGAAGCGCCCTGGAACAGGCGCAGAAAGAGGGGCCGGTGCAGCGCGCCGCCGAGGCTGAATTCCTGGAACGGCCATTGCGCCGTGGGCGAGACCCACCAGACGCTGCGCTCGGCTCCCTTGGCGAGCACGCTGCGCAATTCGGTGCTCGGCATGGCGACCTGCGGCGCGGCGCCGGCAGCGTCGCTCGCCGCCTCCAGGTCGGCCAGGATGTCGGCGATCAGTGGTGGCATCGGCGCTGCCGGGCGCTCTTCGAAGGGGGATGGCAGCGCGGCCAGGCGCGCATCGAGCTCGTCGGGGGACAGCGGCAGGCGCCGCGCATCGACGACCGCGGCGTGCACGCCGGCGAGGAAACGCGCGAGCGTTGCCGGATCGGCCATCGCCTGCTGCTGTGCGCCCGCCAGCGACATCACCGTCAGCGGGTAGAAGCGCCCGACGCGGTCCACGCTCGGCGCGATGACGCCGCAGGCGGGAACGCCGGTGACCCGCGCCGGGGTCAGGAAGAACCAGATCGGCGAATGGATGAAGCGCTGCGTCCAGGTGTCCGGCGCTTCGCTGCGCAACTGGTCCAGGCCGCTGCGCAGCCAATAGTCCCAGTCCGTGGCCAGCGCGTGCGGCATGCGTCGGCCGACGAAGTCGCCGATCGACGGCAGCTTGCCGAACCAGCAGGCATCGATGACCTGGGAGGCGCTCACGGTCCCGTCCCTAGAGCTGGCTCGGACAGGCGAAACCGTCCATCGCCTGCAGCCGGAACGGGTTCTGGACACTGCTGGCGGTGACTTCGACGCGCAGCCGCCGGCCCTCGACCGCGAACGCGGCGATGAAGCGCTCGGGCGTGCTGCCCGGTGAGAGTTGCGCGCGGTCGAAGAGCCGGTGCAGCGCCCAGGGACCCTCGGTGAGCAGGCCGAGGTTCTCGCCGCTGGCGGTCGTGAGCTGCAGTCGCACCTGGTTGGTGCCGCGCGTTCCGGGCCAGCTCACCGACTTCGGGATCTGCGGCCCGTGCTGGTAGCGCAACACCTCGCCGTCGACGTCGAGCACCATCTGCGCCAGGTTGGCGTCCATGTCCAGCGGCTTGATCTCCACGCGCAACGAGGGCAGCCGCCCGCCGGCACGGAAATAGACGTCGCGGATCGTCGCCGCGCGCTGGAAGGCCGCCAGCGCCGCCGAGCCGCCCACCGGCGTGCCGTCGATGCCCTGCTTGAAGGTCCAGGGCTCGCGCGAGATGTCGACCATGGGCTGCAACTGGGCGCGGAAGAACTCGTCGAACAGGCCGCCGGGCGCGAACAGGCGCGCGAAGTCGTCGGCCGTCACGTCGCGGGCCGCGCCGCGCGCGAACGGGTAGCGGCCGTTGATCGCCTTGCGGCAGAAGTCGCCGATGGTCGCGTTCAGGTTGCCGCCGATGGTGCGGCGCACGTCGCTGCCGACCAGTCCCGAAGTGGCCGCAGCGAGGTTGCTGAACATCACCGACATGGGCGCGGGCAGGCGCTGGCTCTCGCCGCGAACCTTCTCCAGCGTGCCGCTGAGCGTCGGCGGCACGCTGCCCCCGGCGGTGACCTGCTGGCGGGCCGAGGCGATCACCGTCGCCGCTTCGTTGATCACCGCCAGGCTGTTGACGATCGGTGCCGGCCCGGTGGCGCCGACGCCGGCCAGGCGCCGGTACTCGCGAAAGCGGACGTCGACGATGTCGGCTTCGAGCGTGCCGCTGGTGGCCAGGCCGCCGACGTTGACCTGCCGGCCCGTGAGGCGGCTGAGCTGCGCCTGCTCCTCGCGGATGCGGTTGAGCTTCTCACCCAGCCAGCTGCTCGTGCTGCCGCTGCCGCTGCCGCTGCTGCCGGGCTTTTGCGCGAGCGTGGTCTCGCGCGCGACCGCGCGGACGAACTGCTCGATGCTGGAGTTGGGTGCCGCGTAGAGCCGCGCCTGTTCGCCCGCCTGTTCGAGCGAGCCGATCCGGACCGGTCGCACGTCGGCGAGGAAGTCCTCCCAGCGCTTGGCGTACTCCATCAGGTAGAGCCGCTTGACCTCGTTGGCAAGCTGTCCGCTCAGGGCTTCGCTGGCCGCCGCGGCCGCGGCGCTGCGCCCGGCGGGCGCCTGTCCGAGCACCCAGCCTTCCTCGTGGCTGAGCAGGGTCGTCGTCTTGGCGAGCTGGCCCAGGAACAGGCCGTGGTAGCCGTCGTAGGTGAAGAGGCCCGGGATGCCTTGCGTCAGCGGCTTGCCGCTCTGCCGCGCGAAGACCTGCGGCGCTTCGGAGCCCGCGGCGCGCACGACGCTGAACTCCGGCGGCTGCTCGTTGCCCGTGAGCAGCAACTGCTTCAGGCGGCTGTAGGCGCGTTGCGCGGGCGACATCTGCAGCAGACGCTGGCGCACCTCGGCCACCAGCGCTGCGTCGATGGGCTCGCGCGCGCTCACGGTGCGCTCCTGGGTGAGCGCATCCAGATGCTGCGCCAGGCGCTCGATGATGCCGCGCTCCTGCGCCTGCGGCGGCAGCGTGCGCGCCCATTCGGTGGCCATCCAGTTGCGGAGCACGGCGGCGTCGAAGTGCTCGGGCTCGTAGAGCATCAGGTAGGCCTTGAGCGCCTCGTAGCTCGCCTCCGGGTTGTCGGTGGACACCTCCTGCAGCGAGCGCCGCATCTGGCGCGCCAGGCGCGGCAGCCAGGCGTCCTCGAGCAGGCGCAGGTAGGTGCCCTCGGCGGCGGCCTCCATCTTCGGGACCTGCAGCAGACCGAAGCGCCAGGACAGCGGCGCCGAATCCCCTTCGTAGCGACCGCTGCGTGCCACCGCGGCGGCGTGATCGAGCATCGGCAACAGCGCCACCATGCTGTCCGCGTCGGCTTGCTTGGCTTCGTCGACCGCTTGTCGCAGCACGCCGGCGTTGCTCGCGACCTCGTCGAGGTAGCCGCGGTTGTTGCCGTAGCTCGCGAACCAGGCGACGCCCAAGCCCACCAACGTCACCCCCAGCCCGACCAGGCCGCCGGCCTGAAGCAGGCGCAGCTGCCGCTCCTTGCGCGCGTTGCGGCCGGTGAGGCCGGCTTCGTTGAAGATGACGCCCTTGATCAGCGTCTCGATGAAGTAGCTGCGCCCGCTCTGCGTCTTCAGCGCCTGTGTGGCCGCCGACTGCACGCCGAAGCGCCGTGCCAGCGAAGACATGACGCGGTCGAAGGGCATGCCCTCCTGCGTGCCGCTGGTGAAATAGACGCCGCGCAGCAGCGGCTTCTCCTTGAACTGCGTCGAGGCGAAGACCTGCGCGAGCGTGTCGTGCACGACTTCGCGCAGGCCGACGAACTGCTGCGGCAGCGCGTAAAGCAGGCCGCGCCGGGCAAGGTCGGGCTCGGCGGCCAGGCGCTGCGGCAGCAGGCGATCGACCTGGGCTGCGACGAGGTCGAACTCCTGGCCGAAGAGGGCCAGCGGGTCGGGCTGCACCGCGCCCTCGACGTGGGGGAAGGTGAAGCCCAGCACCTGCGCACGCTCCTCCCGGCTCATGGGCCCGAAGAACTCGCTGAAGCCCGCGAGCAGGTCGGTCTTCGTCACCAGCACGTAGACCGGGAAGCGCAGCGACAGCTCCTCGCACAGCTCGGCCAGGCGGCGTCCGATGGCATGCGCGAGCTGGCTGCGCTCGGCCTCGGTGCTGGAGAGCAGTTCCTGCACGCTGAGCGTGACGAGCACGCCGTTGATCGGCTGGCGCGCGCGAAAGCGCCGCAGCAGCTGCAGGAAGCCGCGCCAGGCGGTGCTGTCCTGCTGCGCGTCGCTCTCCTGCGTGGTGTAGCGGCCGGCGGTGTCCAGAAGCACCGCCTGGTCGGTGAACCACCAGTCGCAGTTGCGCGTGCCGCCCACACCCTGGATCGAGCCCTTGCCGAACCGGTCGGCGAGCGGGAAGTTCAGCCCCGAGTTGACCAGCGCCGTCGTCTTGCCCGAGCCCGGCGAGCCGATGATCAGGTACCAGGGCAGCTGGTAGATGTAGCGCCGCGTCAGGCGGCCGAAGAGACTGCCGTCGGCCTGCGCGAAGCGTGCCTTGGCGAGCGTGTCGATGGCCTCCTTGAAGCGGCCCTGAAGTTCGCTCACCTCCTGCTGCCCGGCGCTCGGAGCCTGCGCGCCCGCATCGCCCGCGGTGAAGCGTGCGAGCGAGGCCATCATGCGGCTGTTCATGTTCCGGCTGCGCCACCACTGCAGCAGTTGCTTGAGCAGCCACAGCAGCCAGAGCAGGCCGATGAGCAGCGAGCGCACGCCCTCGCCCTCGAGCGGGCGGAAGCGGTCGATCGCCACCAGCGGCCCGACGAACCAGATGACCAGGCTCAGCAGCAGCAGGCCGACCAGCGCCAGCGTGATGCGGTTGAAGAAGAAGGCGGCGATCTTGCGCAGCATCGTCGTCAGTTCCCCGGGGCGGCCGCAGTTCCGGCGGCGGCCGGCGCCGGCTGCTGCAGCGCGGCATCGCGCGCGGGCGGCGGCACCAGCAGCACGATCTCCACGCGGCGGTTGCGCGCCCTGCCCTCGGGCGTCGTGTTCGGCGCCACGGGATCGGCGTCGCCCCGGCCCTCGCTGCGCAGGCGCTGCGGGGCATCGATCGCGCGCTGGATCATCCCGGCGACGGCTTCGGCCCGCGCCTGCGACAAGTGCCAGTTCGAGGGGAAGCGCACCGAGCGGATCGGGATGTTGTCGGTATAGCCGTTGATGAGCACGCGCCCGGGCACCTGGTTCAGGGCCTGCGCCACACGCTGCAGCACGGCCTCGTAGCGCGGCTTCACCACCACCTGCCCGGGGTCGAAGAGCCCGTCCCCCAGCAGCACGACGGTGCTGCGGTCGGCCTCGTCGAGGACCTCGACCAGACGCTCCTGGATCTCGGGTTCGAGGAACTGGCGCAGACGGGCAGGGGTGACCACCGGCGCCACCGGTGCGGCGGCCACCAGCTTGGGGAAGCGCACGCCGTTGAGTTGCGCGTAGACCTCGTCCGACTGGCCGGCCAGGCGCCAGCTGAACCCCAGCCAGATGAGAAAGCCCAGCAGCAGCGCGACCGCGGCCGCCACCCACAGCGGCACCAGCGTCCACGGCGGCTGCGCGGCGCGCTCCACCCCTTGCCAGTGCACCGAAAGCGCCGAGGAGCGGTCACCGCGCTCGCCCTCGATCACCTGCAGCAGGCGTGCCTTCAGCGTCTGGAGCTTGCCGTGGCCGTCGTCGAGCACGCGGTAGCGGCCCTCGAAGCCGAGCATCAGGCAGAAGTACATCAGCTCGAGCAGGTCGATGTGCTGCCTGGGCGACTGCACCAGCTTGGCCAGGAGCTGGAAGAACTTCTCGCCGCCCCAGGTCTCGTTGTGCAGCGCGACGAGCAGGCTGTAACGCGGCCAGACGCCGCCGCCGCCCCAGGGGGTCTGTGCGGCGGCCTCGTCGAGCGCCGTGCACAGGCAGTAGCGGGCGCCGATCACCGTCTCCATCGGCACGCCCGAGCCTGCGGCCTTGCGCTCGAATCCGCGCACGGCCTCGAGCAGATACTGCTGGAAACCGGCCGGATCGGGATTCGTCCCGGTGGCGCGGATCTGCGGGATCAGGTTCAGCAGTCCGTTGGCTGCCGCGACCAGTGGATTGCCGCCGCTGACCACGTCCGGCAGGTCGGAGCGACTGGAGGCGATCCCGGGCGCCGGCGCCGCGGCGCCGAAGGCCCGTGCCGTCGCCCCGCCCCCGAAGATGGTCTGGAACTGGCCGGCACTCGCGTTGGCGAAGGGGTCGGTGGCCATGCGTCGGTCCCAGCCCGTCAGGCCCGGCGGATGGCCCACAGCTCGAGCTGCAGTTCGGGAAAGGCACCCGAGACGTGCAGCGCGAGGCCGCCGGACTTGTGCAGTTGTCGCCACAGCTCGTGCGCGGTGTCGACCTGGAAGTAGGTGAAGCCGCCGTGGTAGGGAATGTCGCGCGGTGCCACCGGCAGCGGCGACATCGCCACGCCGGGCAGGTGCAGGTTGACCAGATCGCGGATGCGTTCCACCGGGCCCATCTTGACTTGCGCCGGAAAGTTGCTGCGCAGGAATTCTGGGCTGGTCTGCGCCTGCGCGGCCAGCACGAATTCACAGCTGTCGAGCATCTCGGCACTCGGGATGATGGCCACGTGCACGCCGTACTGGCGTTCGCGCACCTCGATCTGGATCGCGTTCTGCTCCAGCACCGAGGACAGGCCGCGCCGCAGCTCCAGCATCAGCGGCGCGAAGCAGGCCTGCAGGTCGTCGTGGTCGTAGGCCGGCAGCTCGGGCGGACGGCGCCCCTCGCGGCGGAAGGTCGCCAGCTCGCCCAGGAGACGCAGCAGTTCCTGGAACAAGCGCTCGGGATGGATCGTGCGCACCCGCGTCCAGTGCTCGACGACCGGCTCCCAGCGGTTGATGAGGCCGAGCATGAGGAAGTCCCCGAACTCCCCCGTTCCGCCTCGGCCGGGTTGCGAAAGCCGCGCATCCAGCGCCTGTCCGCGCTGGCGCAGCAGGCCCAGCAGCTCCTGGCATTGCGCCAGCAGGCTCGTGCTGTCGCCGTTGTTGAGGACGGTCGGGATGTAGGCGGAGTCGAGCAGCAGCGAACCGTCGGCGCGGCGCTCCACCACGCGCACGAGCGGCAGCGCCACCCAGCCGCCGGACACCTCGGCCGCCGGGCGCACGACCATCTGCGCCTGCGCCAGCTGCAGCTCGCTGGCCTGCGCGCCGGCTTCGTTGACGTCGGCGACCTCGTGCACCTGCGCGTGGTAGCGCGCAAGCGTCGAATCGGCGCCGCCGAAGCCGACTTCGACGGCGCTCGTGCGCCGCATCGGCAGCGCCAGGCTCACGAGGCTGTCCTTGAGTTCGCGCGGCACCTCCAACGGCGGCGGCGGATCGTCGTCCTGCGGAATCGAGAACGGCGTGCCGTCGGGGAAGACGCCCTCGGCCTCGCGCACGCCGATCTTGCCCAGCGCCAGCAGCTCGCGGTCGAGCACGAGGCGCGAGAAGCCCCAGAAGAAGGGCTCGGCCGCGTAGCTGCGCCGTTGCAGCAGCGCCTCGAAGTGGCGCTCCTGCTGCTGGAAATGCTGCGGCCGCAGGAACATGCCCTCCGACCACACGACCTTGCGCCGCCAGACCATGCCGCGCTACCCCGCCCGCGAGACATGCTCGACCCGCACCGCGTCGCGCGTGAGCGTGATGCGGTAGCGTACCGGCAGCAGCTTCTCCGCGGCGCCGAGGCCGAGGAAGCGGCGCCGCATCTCCACCGAGCCGGGGGCGTCGATGACCGTGCGCCAGGAGCTGCGCTCGAGGTCGCGAAACGCCGCCAGCACGCCGAAGCTGCGCACTTCCGCATTGCCCTTGCGATCGATGGTCCGCCTTTCGCCGGGGCGGATCAGCCACTCCTCGCGGCGCACGAAGTCGGCGCCGAGCGCGGCCTCGTCCTTCTCCATCAGGTCGAGGAAGCTTGCGCGCTCGAAGCCCGCGCCCGCCTTCAACTCATAGAGGCGCAGCAGCACCGGCTTGGGCTTGCCCTGTGCATCGGGGTTCAGGTCGGCGTCGGCCACGAGTTCGAAGACGGCGCCGGGCACGACCATCACCGGCGGCGGCGGCGCCGCGGGCGTCGTGATGGCGCTCACGGCGCCGCAGCCCGAGAGCGTGGGCAGCAGCGGGCCGCTGCTGCCCGCGAGCAGCGCGCGCAGCGCGCCGCGGCGGCGCAGAGGGAGTGTTGTCATCGCGGCGTCCTTCAGGCGCGAATGGGCTTGCCCGGGGGCAACTCGTCGTCGGCGAGCGCGGCATCGGCGGCGGCGTCGTAGGCCTTGACGAAGCTGCGGCCGGAGAAGGCCGTCAACTCGTCCTCGGCCTGACGCCGGATCGCGGCGTAGCGCTCGCAGTAATCGTCCCAGAGCGCGGCGCGGCGGTGCGTGCGGCCCAGGCGTGCGAGCAGGCTGCCGGAGGCCCCGACCTGTTTCTCCAGCGCGGCCGGATCGAGTCGCGACAAGGCTTCGGAAAAGGCCGCGCGCAAGCCGGCCATCAGCGCCGACTGGTGCACCCGCAGGTCGCGGTAGGCCTCGTGCATCGCCGGGACCGGACGCATGAATCCGGGAAAGGTCTGGCCGAGCATCTGCAGCAGCACGCCGTCGGCATCCGGCAGGAACTTCAGCGGATTGTTGGCTCGATTGCCGATGATCGTCACGTCGGCGCGGAATTCGCGCTTGATTCCTGCGCGCGCCTGCAGCAGTTCCATCGTTCCCTGCACCGCCGTGCGCAGCACCTCGCCGAAGCGGCGCATGAGTTCCGGATCGAGATCGAACTGCGCGCGTTCCGGCGGCAAGCCCAAGCCTTGGACGAAGGCCTGCAGCAGCGCCTGCACGTCGTCGGCGGATGGCGTCGATGCCGGCGCCGTGCCCGTGTGTGCCGTCGATGCATCGGCCGCTTCCGGCGCAGCGGTGGGCGCGCCGGAGATCGCGGCCTCGGGTGAAGCCGCGAAGGCGAGGTCCAGGTCCAGCCGCACATCCAGCGGTGCGGCGGCTGCCGTTTCCGGCGGAGGCCGCAGCGCTTGCAGCTGGGTCGGCGCCAGGTCGGCGTCGAAGCGGGCGAAGACCGTAGCCTCCGGCGCGACCGCGGACTCGGCGCCCCCGTCGCCCAGCGCGCGGTCGAACATCGCCAGATCGAGCCCTTCGATGCGTTGCAGGCCGGCAGAGTGCAGCGGCGCTTGTGCCGTTCCCTCGAGCGCCGCGACAGGTGCTGCCGCAGGCACCGCCGCGGCGTCCATCGCCTGTGGCAGGCGCACTGCCTGGTGCATCCCGGAGCCGCGCAGCAAGTGCGCGGAAGCGAACGCCGGACCCGGCGCCGACGGGGCGTCGTCGAACAGCCGCAACGGGTCGAGTTCGCCGTTCGGGTCGAGCGAGGCCGGCAGGCCGCGCACCGCAGACTGTCCCAGCGACGAAGCCTGGGCCAGGCGGTCGGCGGGCGGCAATGTTCGCAGAAGGTCGTCGTGCACCGCCGCCATCTCGGCCAGATTCTGCATCGGCAGACCGTCGGCCCAGGGATCCTTCTCGCGTCGCTCGCGCTCGGCATCTTGCGCGAACGGGTCGAAGTCGTCGGGGATCATCGGCGCGTTCGCCGCTCGGGATGGCGAGGGTGGCGTCCCCGGTGCAGGCGCGCGCGCGGCTCCGGCTCGTGCGGGCATCTCGGCCTCGACGCGGCCGATGAAGGCGAAGGGGTTGTCGTCTGCCGCGATCCCCGCCTCGGGGCCGAATGGGTCACCGGCTTCGGCCGCGCCGGAGCCGGAGGGTGCCCAGGGGCTGCCGGGCAAGGCTGCGCGCAAGCTGTACGGCCCGACCTGCATCCGTGCGCCGATTGGCAGCAGCGTCTCCTGCCCCGGTGCCAGGTCCTCGTCGTCGACCCGCAGCGGGCGCCGTTCGCACAGGTTCACGACGTAGACCTTGCCGGCCTGCAGCCGTACCATGGCGTGGACGCGATCGACCTGCGTATCGATGTCGGGCAGGACCAGCTTGTTCTGGCTGCCGCAGCCGATGGTTCCTCCGGCGAGCCCGAAGAGCGCCGCCCACGGCTTGGTCACGGGCTGACCGTGCTGACCTTCGACCCTGATCTCGATCTTGTCCATGGCGAGAGCATCGCATGCTAATGCGCTCTCGCGCAGGATTGCGAACCCGAGAGCGCATACACCTGCTTGCATCTGTTGCGGATGCGGCGGTGGCCGAGCGTAACGCCGAGCCACCTTGGGTGCGACGTGTTTTTTCACGTTCGCGGACCGGCATTTGTCCGCTGCGATCGCGCGCTGGACGGATCACAATGCCGTCCCGGATCAACCCAAGGAGTGCCAAATGGCCGTAGACATGTTCATGAAGGTGGAAGGCGCCAGCGGCGAGTCGCAGGATTCCAACCACAAGGGATGGACGAACATCGATTCGTTTTCGTGGGGCGCGACGCAGCCGCACTCGATGTCCAGCGGCGGTGGTGGCGGAGCGGGCAAGGTCACCTTCCACGACCTGAACGTGGTCGCCGCGATGGACAAGGCCTACCCGGCGGTGTTGAAGCACTGCGCCACGGGCAAGCACCTGGGGCAGGTGGAGATCTCGCTGTGCAAGGCCGGGGGCTCGCAGATCGAATTCGGCAAGATCACGCTCACCGACGTGCTCGTCACCAACGTCACGGTCAGCGGCGCCAACGGCCAGGACGCGGTGGTCATCAACTACTCGTTCCAGGCAGCCAAGGTCAAGAGCCAGTACTGGGAGCAGACCGCGCAAGGCGGCAAGGGCGCCGAGAGCCAGATGGGCTTCCACATCAAGGAGAACAAGGAGGTTTGAGCCGGGACGCGCGACGCGGGAAGGCGTCGCGCGCCGGCCGACGGCCCGAGCACGATCTCGGGCGCCGGATTCGGGTCGCGGCCGTAGCAGTGGCACGAGCCGCGTCGGGCGATGCGGCCCACCTTGTTTGTTCTCCTTGACCTCGAGGGTACCCGCGCATGAGCCGCCGCGTCACCATTCAGACCCCGCTGGGCGAGGCCCTGCAGTTTCGTCAATTGCGCGGCCACGAGGCCTTGAGCGAGCTCTACGCGCTCGACATCGACTTGCTGTCCACCGACAAGGGACTGGACCCCAAGGCCTTGCTGGGCAAGAACGCGACCGTGGTGGTCGAGACCGATGGCGGTGGACGGCGCTACATCGACGGCCTGATCACCCGCTTCGGGCTGCAAGGGCAGGACCACAGCCTGTACAGCTACAAGCTCATGCTGCGCCCCTGGCTGTGGCTGGCCACGCTGCGCAGCGACTTCCGCATCTTCCAGTTCAAGACCGTGCCCGACATCATCCAGCAGGTGCTGGGCGCCTACGGCTACGACTTGAAGATGAAGCTCACGCGCGGCTACCGCGCCTGGGACTACTGCGTGCAGTACCACGAGAGCGATCACAACTTCATCGCCCGGCTGTGCGAGCACGAAGGCATCTACTACTACTACCAGCACGCCGCCGGCCAGCACACGGTCGTCTTCGCCGACGACATCGAAAGCGGCCACGAACCGCTGCCCGGCGGCGCCGGCATTCCCTTCCATCCGCCGGAGAAGGCGGCTGTGGCCGACAAGGAATGCATCCTGACCTGGCAAGTCAGCCAGGAAGTGCAGCCCGGGCGCCACTACAACGACGACTACGACTTCAAGAAACCCAAGGCCGACCTCGCCAACATGAGGCAGAACCCGCCCGGCCATGCGCACGACAAGTACGAACAGTACGAATGGCCCGGCGGTTTCACCGAGTTTGCCGACGGCGAGACCTATGCCAAGGTGCGACTGGAGCAGCAGCTCAGTCCGCGCCATATCGCCAGAGCAACCAGCAACCGCAGGGAACTGTGCCCGGGCTACACGATCAGCCTGAACAACCACCCGCGCGGCGACCAGAACCAGGACTACCTCGTCCTGGCCGTGCACTACGAGTTCCACGAAAACCCCCAGGTCAGCGAAGGCGCAGGCGGCACCGGCTCGCAGCAGAAGTTCAGCCTCGTGCTGCAGCCCAAGAGCGTGCCCTACCGGCCGCAGCGCAAGACTCCCAAGCCGCGAACCCACGGCCCGCAGACGGCCATCGTCGTCGGTCCGGCCGGCGAAGAAATCTGGGTCGACCAGTACGGTCGCGTCAAGGTGCAGTTCCATTGGGACCGCGAAGGCCAGATGGACGAGAACTCGAGCTGCTGGGTCCGGGTCTCCACCGCCTGGGCCGGCCCCAACTTCGGCGCCGTCTTCATCCCGCGCATCGGCATGGAAGTCATCATCGACTTCCTGAGCGGCGACCCCGACTACCCCATCCTCACCGGCTGCGTCTACAACGCCAGCAACATGCCGCCCTGGGCGCTGCCGGGCAACGCCACGCAAAGCGGCCTGCTCACGCGCAGCAGCAAGGGCGGCGCCCCCGGTGCGGGCATGAAGAACGGCGCCGGCGACGCCAACGCCATCCGCTTCGAAGACAAGGCCGGCAGCGAACAGCTGTGGTTTCACGCGCAGAAGGACCAGCTCACCGAGGTCGAGAACGACGAAGACAAGTGGGTGGGCAACGACCGCCGCAAGACCATCGACGGCAACGAGACCAACGTCATCCACAAGAACCGCACCGAGACGGTGGATCTGAACGAGGCGGTGACGATCGGCATCCATCGCAGCGTCACGATCGGCGGCAACAAGACCGAGACCATCAGCGGCGCCAAGGCCGAGACGATTGCGCTGGCCAAGGCGCTCACGATCGGTGGCGCTTACCAGGTCAGCGTCGGCGCGGCCATGAACGAGACCGTGGGCGGGGCCAAGTTGACCGAGGTCGCGGGTCTGCGCGCCGAAGTCGTCGGCGCGGGCAAGACGTCGGCGATCGGCACGAGCTACGCATTGAAGGCCGGTGACGATGTCACGCTGACGACGGGCGATTCGACGCTGTCGATGAAGAGCGACGGCCATGTCGACCTCGCGGCCAAGGAGATCAAGCTGCATACGGGAGGTGGCCACATCCTCATCAAGGACAGCGGCAGCATCGAGATCAGCGGTACCGACATCACGGTCAAGACCGCGGGCGGCCAGGTGCACATCAGTGCGGCCGGGGTCATCGAGACCGCCGGCACCGATGTGACGATGAAGGCCGGTGCCGGCAAGGTCAACGTCGATCCGGGCGGACTGGTCGACATCAAGGGGCCGATGGTCAAGATCAATACCTGAGCAGCGGCGGCAGACATGAGTGGACAACCCGCGGCGCGCGTGAGTGATATGCACGTCTGTCCGGTGGTGACCCCCGGCGCCCCTCCAGTGCCGCACGTGGGCGGGCCGGTGCTGCCCCCGGGCGGCATGACGGTCCTGATCGGGGCCTTGCCGGCGGCGCGCATGGGCGATATGGCCGTCTGCGTCGGCCCGCCGGACAGCATCGTCAAAGGTGCTTTTCCGGTGCCGATCGCCAACAGCCCGGCGGCGCGCATGGGCGACCAGACGGCACACGGGGGCAGCGTGGTCATGGGCTGTCCCACCGTGCTCATTGGTCTGGCGGGGACGGCAGGCAATGTTCGCGTGGGCACGGCGATGTGTAACGCGGCGGCCGGCGGCCGCAGTTCGGGGACGACCCAGCAGAGCTACAACAACTGCGGCGTCGAGTCGTCACGGCAGGTCATCAACCGCGCCAACGGTAGCAATCTGAGCGAGAACCAGCTGCTGCAGAACGCCATCAACAACGGCTGGGCCAGTGGCACGCCCGGTTCGCCCCCCGTGTTTGCCGATGGCGGCACCAATCCGTCGACGCGACAGTCCATTCTCGCCAACGCCGGCGTGGCCTCCAGCGTGCAGAGCAGCAATCTGGACAACCTGGGGCTGGCGATGTCGCGCGGACAAGGCACGATCGCCAGCCTGGATGCGGCGCCGCTATGGGGTGCCGGCACGCCGCCGGGCTCATTGCACGCGGTCACCGTGACCGGGGTCGAGTACGACGACGCGGGCAATGTCGTCAACGTGATCATCAACGACACCGGGACGGGGCAGTGTGGGCAAGTGGTGCCCGTTGCGACCTGGAACGCCGCCGTGGCTGCGCACCCCAGTCCGGCGCTCAATGTCACCAACAATTCGATTCTGTAAGCGACGCCGTCGCTTGCTGCTGTTTGCATGCTGCGTGGGCGCTGGCTTCTCGGCGCGTGCTCGGAGATCCGTCATGGCCGATCAAGCTCTTCCCTTTGCGCAGTTGATGAAGCTGGGGCGCAGCCTGGTCGCCGATCAGGTTCCCGATCAGTCACGGCAGTCGCTGCCGGTGCCCGTGCCTGCGCGCGCCGAGCGGCCGCTACGGGTGGCTTTCATGTATTGCCCTGCGCAGGCGCTGCCTGGCGTCAATCGCTTGGCGCCGCCGAACCAGCTCGCTTGGCTGGATCCAATCCACGGAACCTTGCTTGCCGTGCAAGCGGTGACGCCGGCTTCATTCGGTCAACCAGACGCGGCGCGCGAGCTGCTGGGTGAGTTTCGCCTTCCGGTGGGCGTGACGGCCGAAAGCTACCTGGCCCTGCGCGAGCGCCTGCTGCAGCTCTACGACCTGCTGCTGCCCCAATGGGCGCAGTGGTCTCCTGCCGTCGAGCGCCCGGTGCTGCAGGCCAACGCAAGTGAGTTCTTGCAGGTCTTCGGCAAGGTCGGCGAGCCGCCGCTCATCCCGTACTACTACAGCCTGGGCCGCGCCTTTTTCGACTGGGTGCGCGAAGTCGCGCGTTGACCCGTTGACCCGTTGACCCGTTGACCCGTTGACCGCAAGCGCGGGCTTCGTTCCGCCGGAGCCCCGAAGATCGTGCAACGGGCGCCCGCCTCGGAACACGGTGATCGCCGTCGCCTGTGCGAGGCTGTCCTTTGCGGTCGTCCCCGCGCACTATGCTTCGTACACGCTTTCCGCAACCCTCGCCCCTGGCGCCCGAGGCCTGCTTCGACGAGCTCGGCGGCAGCATTGGCCGCGCCGATGGCAACCTGCTCGTGCTGCCCGATCCGCTGCGCACCGTCTCGCGCGTGCACGCCCACGTCGCCTTTCGTGGCGGCACCTATACGGTCGAGGACCGCGGCAGCAACCCCTTGCAGATCAACGGCAAGACGCCTGGTCGGGAGCGGCCGTACCCGCTTGCGGCCGGCGACGTGTTGGGTATCGGTGGCTACGAGATCCGCGTGCGCGAACACGCGCCGGCGCCGGCGAGCGCGCAGCGCGGTGCGCCGACGATGCCAAGGATTTGAAGGGCGCCTTCAAGAAGGACACGGATGCGATTCAGATGAGGTGCCCGTCGAATTTCGTCTTCCAGCAGGCCGCTCTTATGCCGCCATGCAGGGCTGAGCAGCATGCTTGCTGATCCAGTCCTCGAGGAACCGAATCGGCGAGCTGTAGCCCAGCGTGGAGTGGCGGCGACTCCGGTTGTAGAACACCTCGATGTAGGCGAACAGGTCGGCCTGCGCGTGGGCTCGCGTCGCGTAGGTCGTTCCATACACTCGCTCGTTCTTCAGGCTGTTGAAGAAGCTCTCGGTGGGCGCGTTGTCCCAGCAGTCGCCCTTGCGGCTCATCGAGGCCGTCATCTCGTACTCGGTGAGCTTGGCGGCCATGGCCTGACTGGCGTACTGGCTTCCGCGGTCGCTGTGAAAGAGCACACCGGCGCCGGGCTTGCGCCGGAACCAGGCCATCGTCAGCGCATCGGTGACGATGTCAGCCGTCATCCTCGGCTTGATCGACCAGCCCACGACCTCGCGGTTGAACAGGTCCAGCACGATGGCCAGGTACAGCCAGCCCTCGCCCGTCTGGATGTATGTGATGTCGCCCGTCCACACCTGGTTCGGCGCCTCGGGCGTGAAGTTGCGCGCCAGCAGGTTGGGTGCTACCGGCATCGAGTGCTTGGAGTCGGTCGTCGCCTTGAAGCGCCGCTTGTGCCGAGCCCGGATGCCATGCTCGCGCATCAGCCGCTCGACACGGCGCAGGCCGATGCGGTGGCCCCTGCCCTGCAGTTCCCGATGCATGCGTCGCGAGCCGTAGGCGGCCTTGACCTCGGCGTGGATGCTCTTGATCAAAGCCACGGCCTGCGGGTCCGTCAGGCGCGTACGGTCGGCCTTGCCGCCGCGCTTCCAGGCGCGGTAGCCGCTGATGCTGACGGTCAGCACCTCGCACATGTCGGGCAGGGGGTATTCGCGGCGCTGCGCGTCGATCCAGGCGTACTTCACAGCGCATCCTTCGCAAAGTACGCCGTCGCTTTTTTTAGGATGTCGACGTGCATCTTCAGCCGCGCGTTCTCCGCGCGCAGCCTGGACAGCTCCATCTGCTCGGGCGTCACCGGCTTGGTGCCGGGTGCCGTCAGCTTGCCGGCGGCCGACGCCTTGACCCAGTTACGCAGCGTCTGCTCGACCAGCCCCAGTTCCCTG
The DNA here is from genome assembly GCA_026932235.1 of Burkholderiales bacterium. Taxonomy (GTDB): domain Bacteria; phylum Pseudomonadota; class Gammaproteobacteria; order Burkholderiales; family Burkholderiaceae_C; genus Rubrivivax. The sequence goes on along the minus strand of JAIXKR010000150.1, from coordinate 29,029 downwards.
GCGGCCACCACGATGCCCACTGCCTGGGCGTGCTTGACGGCCTGTTCCTTGAACTCGGCCGTGTACTCCTGTTTCGGTATCTTCTTCACTTCTCGTCCTTCCAGCTTCGATGCTAACCATCGGCCCCTGGAAGACGAAAAACGGCAGGCAGCTCATTGCAATCCCGCGCCAAGCGCACATTGACGTAAGCCCAACCTATGGTCAAAAACTCGGCGATGCGGTAAAGGACGCAAGCAACCTGTCCGGCTCCGCAAGAAGAGATGTCGAGGCGATGCTGAAAAAGATCGACGAGTATGACGAAGACGGCAGCTGCAAAAAAGCATACCAACGGGCAGCAGCCAAGATTCTTAGAATGTCAAACAAAGACTACGATGACTGGCTGGTGGAGATTGTTGAAGGAGTCGGCAAATGACGATGAAGGTCGAAGATCTGCTTGTGCTTTTGGGCAAACCGAGCACGAACGAAAAAGTGAGAGAGACATTGACCGCGCTGGGCATCGATATGAAAAAAGTTCGCCTCAAGAAAGGCGATTTCGATGTGAATGTAGTGGCGGAGTTGTATGGAATCGAGATTGAATTCGCCGACCCGGGCAAGTACAAGTCGACTGAACCGATTCCCGAAGGAGCCTTGGTTCTTGGCGCTGTATTCATTTCGTCAACGACGATCTCCAAGCTGGGGCCATTGCCGTATGGCCTTGAGTTCGGGCTCACGCGTGAATTGGCCGCTTCCAAATTGGGCAAGCCCGTTTGGTCCAGCCCCGTTGCGCCCATCGACCGATGGCTGCTTGACGATCATGAAGTGACGATCCGATTTGAACGTACCTCGCTGAAGGTGCAAAGAATCATCTTCTCTCGCCCCAAGCAAGGGGCATAGCAGACAGCCGTGAGATGCTCCCCTCCGTAGACGATCTGCTGCAAGCCCTCGGCAAGCCGCATGTCGACCCGCAAGTAACCAGGTTCCTTAATCGGCTTGGTCTCGCCAGATGACTGCCTCCGATCTCCTCGATTTGCTTGGCAAGAAGGGCGACGAAGACTCGTTCACCCCTACCCTCTCGGCGCTGGGCACCGCGGCGAGCGCTGGCCTGGACGAGGACGACCCTGAGCAGCACTACGACTGGGTGCTGATCCGCAGCCGCGGCCTGGAGATCGGTTTCACCGATACCGCCTGGTTTAACGGCAGCCCACGCGGCCTGTGGCGCACGCAGGGGCTGCTGCTGCAGCAGATCACGTTCTACAACGCCGGGCGCGAGGGCATCAGCGCCTATGCCGGCGAGTTACCGTTCGGCCTGCAATGGTCGGACCACAAGGAGCAGGCGCGCGCCAAGCTGTCCGCGCATGAATCGAGCCGCTGCTCCTACATCACGGACCGCTGGGACATCGGCCCCCACCGCTTCGTGCTCGCCTACAAGAACGACGGCAAAGCGCTGGACAGCGTCCATGTCAAGTTGCGGATCCCGCCCTTGCCCGCGTTGCCGGAGGGCCAACCAGCGATCGCCGCGCGCGAGTGGATGGACCTCTTTGGACAAACGGCGGAGTCCGGCCGGCTGCGCGCCGCGCTGGCGCCGCTGGACCTGGATGCGCTCCTGGAGGACGCCGATGCCGACGACCGAGAGATCGACTGTCTCGAAGGTGGCGGCCTCACGCTCTACTTTGAGCAGCCAGCACGGCTGCAGCTCCAGTCCAAGGTCAAAGGGCGATCACCGGTGCTCGGCGCCGTGAAGTTCTACCGCGCGCGCGACCTTGACGCGCGCCAATACCTGGGCGAGTTGCCGTTCGGCCTGAGCTTCGAAGACAGCCCGGCGATGCTGCAAGCGCGCATTGGTCGACCACCGGCGCAGCGCAAGGATGGCCCCACCACCGGCCTTGCGCGCTGGCACCTTGAGCACTGCAGCCTGCAGGTGCTGTACAGCACCATCGAGAACCACCTCTTTCGCGTGATGCTGATGGCGCCGGGCTACTGGCAGGAGATGGCCGAGTCGCCGTGAGCGGCGCAGTAGCGGACAGCGGTCATACTGCTTGGCGCAGCAGCAGATTAGCGCCGTCTTCATCCCGCGCATCGGCATGGAAGTCATCATCGACTTCCTGAGCCGCGACCCCGACTACCCCATCCTCACCGGCTGCGTCTACAACGCCAGCAACATGCCGCCCTGGGCGCAGCTCGAGCGCATCGAGCATGCGTTGACGAAGCGGTGTCATCAAGCTCTCCTCTGTTCGAAGCGCGGGCACATGCCCGCAGGATCGACAGTGGAGAACAGCGGGAGACGACCCTCCGGCTGCAACGACCTCTACCGCGTCAGCGGTTTAGTTCAACGCTTGAGGTAACCGGCGCCAACCCGCGCAGCGGGTTTGCGTCCGGTTGACCGAATAGTTAGAAACCGACTCACACCTTGAACTTGTTGGTGATGATACGCCATTTGCCAAGATGCATTGCCATGCCTGATTCGAAACCAGTCTAAGCCTGGCTCACTCTGTGAGCCACCCAGACCGTACGCTGGAGCTCCGTCATCGAGGAGTTCCAGCCGTGGCCTACAACCTGATCCAGTTCCAGCGCGGTATGTCCTTGCCCGAGTTCCTCGCCTGCTTTGGCACCGAAGAGGCCTGCGTGGAGGCGGTGCGACGTGCGCGCTGGCCCGAGGGGTTCGTGTGTCCGCGTTGCGCAGGTCGCGCACATTGCATCGTCATCGGCAGCGGTCGACGCCTGTACCAGTGCCACGCCTGCCGTCGGCAGACGTCGCTGACGGCCGGCACGCTGCTTGGCAACACCAAGCTGCCGCTTACGCGGTGGTTCCTTGCGATCTACCTGATCAGCCAGGCCAAGACCGGTCTGTCGGCTCTGGAGCTCAAGCGCCACATCGGGGTGAGCTACCCCACGGCCTGGCTGATGCACCACAAGATCATGACGGCGATGGCCTTGCGCGAGGCAGAGCATCGCCTCTGCGGTGAGGTGCAGGTCGATGATGCCTACCTGGGTGGCGAGCGTCCTGGCGGTAAGCCTGGTCGCGGCTCGGAGAACAAGGTGCCCATCGTGGCGGCCGTCTCTCTGAACGCGGCTGGCAACCCGCTGCATGTGAAGGTCTCGCCTGTGCCGGCCTTCTCCAACGAGTCGATCTCGCGCTGGGCACAGGCCAACCTGAGGCCTGGCTGCTCGGTGCTCAGCGACGGCCTGGGCTGCTTTGCCGCGGTCACCGACGCTGGCTGCACCCACCGCGTGGAGGTGGTGGGGCGTCGCAAGCCGAAGGACTTGCCGCAGTTCAGGTGGGTCAACACGGTCCTTGGCAACCTCAAGACCATGCTCGCGGGCGCCTACAAGGCCTTTGCCTACGCCAAGTACGCCCGCCGCTATCTCGGTGCCTTTGCCTACCGCTTCAACCGGCGCTTCAACCTCGCCGACCTGCCCGCCCGCCTGATCGTCGACGTCTGCCGCGGCAAGGCCACTCCGGAGCGGGTCATTCGGCATGCTTAGGGTTATCTCGAGTCAGGTTACCATGTCACGCCGCCAGATTGCGCAATGAAAAGAATTGATGTTTTTGGGTGCAGCCCTACCTTTGTACTGCTGGGCAAAATGGTCTTGCAGCCAACCCTGCTTAAAGATGTAGAACTGATCCTCACCGAGCTGGTTGCCTAGGGCGACGAACACGCAAATGATCTTGCGGTCGAGCCCCGGACTCTTGCCGCGCACAACCTGACGCCCCGAAGCGAGCTCGACGCTAAGAAACCTACGGACGTCGAACTGCCACGAGTCGCCAGTTATGGCCTTTACTTGAATGAGGCCTGTGATGCCATTTGCGTACGCGAGGATGTCAATGTCTGGAACGTTGCCCGAGAACGGGGCCGCAAGAATATGCCGCCTTCCGAGTTCCGCCGTGACGAGATGTTCACCGACTTGGCCAGTCAGTTTTGTATGCCATCCCGTTGCCATAGACTCCCCTGAGGTTTCTAACGTCGCGGCCCAGCGGCAGACAGCGGCAGACAGCGGCAGACAGCGGCAGACAGCGGCCGGCGAGGCCGGCCGTGAGCTGTCCGCTGCAGCCGCCTGTTCGGCCACACCCTCACTTACCTGCGGCCTTGGTATGAACATACTCGCGAAGCACACTGTCCATGCGCGCTTGCCAGCCCGCACCAGTGGACTTGAAATAGGCCAGGACCTCGGGGCTATACCGAACAGAGACGAGCAGCTTCTTGCTTTCGGACTTGGGCCTGCCACGCAGGGCACGCATGGGGACCATCGCCTGCAATTGCACCGGCGTGAGCGGTTGTGCATCGGGATCGGACTTGGCGGCCGCGGTGATCGCTTTGTCCTCCTCGACAGTGGGCATTGAGACGGTTGGGCGCCTAGAGACTCTGGACATAGTGCTTGACCTCACGTCGGTTGGCTCGACGAAGGCTGATGACGCGCCGGACTCTTCTGCGATCCACGAACGCGACGTAGTACAGGACGCCGGTAGCGGGCGCGAGGGCGATCATTCGAAGTTCGCCGTAGTCTCGACGCTCATCAACCCAGACGAGCGCGTTGCCCCAATCGAGCTCCTTGGCCAGTGCGAGCGACAGTCCATGCTTGCCGCGGTTGATCTCGTCCTTGGCCGGATCGAAGTCGATCAGCATGCTTTACTGTAGCTACGGAAAAGCAATGCGTCAAGCCGGCGTCGCCCTCTCCCTGTGGGGCCGAACGCCTGAATTAAGCCGCGCCGCGAAGCGGCGTCGACTTGAATGAATTGTTAGACATCATTGGCTGGCACCAAGCAGTTTAACTGCTTCATATTTCACGAATTTAATGAACGCCGCCACCTGATCCGCACGAGCGGGCAAATAATCTTTTTCTTGCCCAAGATAAGCTTGCCTCGCATTCAACAGGATGGGCTGATGTTGAGCCGGCAAGCGTGCCATTGCCCAAGTGGCAGCAACATCCTTTGGCGCGATCTTGCCGGTTGCTGCGGTGTACCAGATACGAGACAAAGTAAGCACTACATTCCGCTCATCGCCCGCCCAATCTGGCGGCGAGTTCCATAGCTTCAGAGTATCGGCCAGTGCCTTGAATAGATCGCTTTCTGGGACTGAGCTGAAGAGATCCTTCGCCGCTGAACCTGCCAAGGCAATGCTATGTTGCTTTGCCTTTGTTAGCAGAATCGCCAAGTCAGAATCGGTTGTGGCGAGATCGAAAATGCCCGCAAGGATGTCTTTGCGCTGCCACTCTCCGAACTGCAGTTCCCTCCTGGCCGGATAACGCCAAGGTACGATGTCACTGCGCACGACGATGGTCACTTCCAAGGCGCGGGCTGCCTTGTTTTGGCCAGGGGAAGCTGAAACCTCCAAGAGATCGACGAGCAGAGCTTGCCGCACGGCCTCATTGAGCGGCGCAGCTACAGTCACCAGCAAATCAATATCACTGTACGGTTTCAATCCACCATCCAGTGCGGAGCCGTACAAATGTACGGCCAGCAACGTCGACTCCAAGTGGCGCCCGATGACGTTGAGTGCTTGTGATAGTTGCACCGAAATCTCGGCGGGCACTTTTTCACTCATGATGTCTAACGTGTTCTCGGGCGCAGTATCGCTGTACGTGCGGCCGCGAGCCTGCAAATCTGGCCGCCGGGGGCGTTCGGGGCCAGTCTGGATGTACGAACCGGATAGGGGCGCAGCAGCCCGGCAAGGTCGCGCTTGCCTTTGGGGCATCCGTGGGCTATACTGTATGTAAACACAGTATTCTCCATGGTGGTTGCTTCCTCTGCCGCGATGCCTTCGCCGAGTGCCGGTGCAGTTGCCGCCGGCCCCGGCGGGCCACCGCGCCGCCTGCTCGATGCGCTGCGCGAGCGGCTTCGCTACCTGCACTACAGCATACGGACGGAAGAGGCTTACGTCCATTGGGTGCGCAGCTTCGTGCGCTTTCACGGCTTGCGCCATCCCAGGCAGATGGGTGCCGACGAGGTGCAGGCCTTCCTGTCGTGGTTGGCTGCCGAGCGCCACGTGTCGGCGTCGACGCACAGGCAGGCGCTGGCGGCGCTGCTGTTCCTGTACCAGCAGGTGTTCGGCCTGCGCTTGCCGCGATCAGGAACTTGCAGCGGTTGGTGTCGACTCAGAAGACCCGCACCGACCGGCTCTCGAGCCCGCTGCGGCCGATGCCGACGAGCCAGGCGCTCTTCGTGTCGAAGGGCAGGCGCAGCGGCATCGCCTGCGGCATCGGCAGGGCCTGCCAGCGCCAGCCGCCGGCCTGCAGCGACCACAGCACGGTTTGCCGCAGCGGCGCGCCCACGCCCTGCGTCACGCGCAGCTCGCGCGTCCGCGGCTGCCAGGCATGGGTCGGCGGTTGCGGCGGCGGCTCGTCCAGCCAGGGCGTGGCGGGGGTGAGCGCGGCCTGCGCGTACGGGCCCGTGCGCAGGCGCGTGGCGATGCCGTCGCGGTCCTGCAGCAAGGCCACCATGCTGAAGTGCAAGTGGCCGTCGCGGATGGCGCCCGCGTGCCGCGTCAGGGCGACCTGGGCCAGCACTTCGGCGGCGTCGTAGGGATTGCGCTCGGCACCCAGGCGGCTCGTGAAGAGCCCGGGCCAGACGTGGCGACCCCGCGGATTGCTCTCGCGCCAGATCCGTTGCAGCACGGCAAAGGCCTGCGGCGCCGGCGCGATCGGCCAGTAGAGCTGCGGCGCCAGGTAGTCCAGCCAGCCCTGGACGAGCCAGCGCTCCACGTCGGCGTAGAGCTTGTCGTACTGGCTGAAGCCTTCGATGCCCGGCGGCCGGCGCTCCGGTCGCGGCAAGCCGAAGGGACTCACTCCCACGCGCACCCAGGGCTTCGAGGAGTGCACTTCGCGATACAGGCGCTCGACCAGCGCGTCGACCTGCGCGCGGCGCCAGGCGGCGCGGTCGGGCGTGCCGCCGGCGGCGAGGTGACGCTGCCAGGGCGCGTCGTCGGGAAACGGCTGCTCGGCGCCTTGCGCATCGCGGATCGGGTAGGGATAGAAGTAGTCGTCGATGTGCACACCGTCGACGTCGTAGCGCTGCAGCACGTCGCGCACCACCGCCAGCAGGCGCTCGACGGCGCGGGGCTCGGCCGGGTCCATCCAGTGCTGATCGCCGTAGGCGCGCACGATCTGCGGCTCGGCGTTCAGCACGTGCGTCGGTGCCGCGGGGCTGCGTGCCAGGCTGTGGCGTGCGCGATAGGGGTTGAACCAGGCGTGCAGTTCCAGGCCGCGCGCGTGCGCCGAGGCCACCCATTCGGCGAGCGGATCCCAGGCCTCGTCGGGCGCCTGGCCGCTCGTGCCGCTCAGGTACTCGCTCCAGGGTTCGAGGGCCGAGGGGTAGATGGCGTCGGCGCTCGGCCGCACCTGCAGCACGATGGCGTTGAGGCCGATCGCTTGCGCGCGCTCGAGCAGCGCATGCATCTCGGCGCGCTGCTCGGCGGCGGGCAGGCCCGGGCGGCTGGGCCAATCGATGTTGGCCACCGTCGCCACCCAGGCGCCGCGGAACTCGCGCGGCAGCGACGGCGGCCCACTGCTGGGCAGCACCGCGCACGAGGCCAGCCACGGTGCCGCGGCGGCGGCCAGCAGCCAGCGGCGGCGCTGCGGATTCATGCGTTCGCCTCGTCCTGCTTGCGCCCGAAGGCGCGGGGGATGCGCAGGCGCGCCGCCACCGCCACCGAGGGCAGGGTGCACAGGCAGACCCAGGCGAAGAAGAGCGGGTAGCCCAGGCGCTGCTGCAGCCAGCCGCTGATCATGCCCGGCAGCATCATGCCCAGCGCCATGAAGCCGGTGCACAGCGCGTAGTGCGCGGTCTTGCTCGGACCGTCGGCGACCCAGATCATGACCATCAGGTAGGCGGCGAAGCCGAAGCCGTAGCCGAACTGCTCCGCGACCACGGCGGCGGTGACGAGCGCCAGCGACGCGGGCTGCCAGGCGGCGAGCGCGACGAAGAGCAGGTTGGGCAGATGGATGGCCGCGACCATCGGCCAGAGCCAGCAGCCCAGGCCCTGGCGCGAGATCACCCAGCCCCCGAGCAGGCCACCGGCGGTGAGTGCGGCCACGCCGAAGCTGCCGTAGACCAGGCCCAGCTGCGCCGTCGTCAGGCCCAGGCCGCCTTGCGCCCTCGCGTCGAGCAGAAAGGGCGCGACGAGCTTGACGAGCTGCGCCTCGCCCAGGCGGTAAAGCATCAGGAAGGCGAGCACGACGACGATGTCGCGGCGGCGAAAGAAGGAGGCGAAGGTCTCGGCAAAGCCCGCCCACAGGCCTTGCGCCGGGGGATTCCTGTGGTCACCGGCAGGCCGCGGCAGCAGCGTCTGGTGCCACAGCGCAAGCGCCGCGAAGAGCAGCGCCAGCAGCACGAAGACGAGCTGCCAGGCGCGCACGACGCTGCCGTGGCGCTCGGCCAGCATGCCCGCCGCCCAGACCAGGCCGCCCTGGCCGCTGATCATCGCCACGCGGTAGAAGAGGCTGCGCACGCCGACGAAGGCGGCCTGCTGATCCTGGCGCAGCGCCAGCATGTAGAAGCCGTCGGCGGCGATGTCGTGCGTGGCCGAAGCGAAGGCCAGCAGCCAGAACAGCGCCAGGCTGAAGTGCAGCATGCGCGGGCCCGGCAGCGTGAGCGCGATCGCCGCCAGCGCCGCGCCAACGAGGAGCTGCATGCTCACGATCCACCAGCGCTTGCGCTGCAGCAGCTCGACCAGCGGCGACCACAGCGGCTTCAGCACCCAGGGCAGGTAGAGCCAGCTCGTGTAGAGCGCGATCGCGGTGTTGTCCAGGCCCAGGTTCTTGTAGAGCACCACCGCCAGCGTCATGACGACGACATAGGGCAGGCCTTGTCCCCAGTAGAGGCTGGGGATCCACCACCAGGGCGAGCGCGTCATGCCGGCCCGTCGAGCGCGGCGCGCACGCTGCCGCGCTGCGCGTCCAGCCGCGCCGCGGCCTCCTGCACCGTCACGCGCGCGCGCAACGCGACGATGGCCACCTTGACGCGAAAGCCCGCGTCGCGCAGCGCGCGCTCGGCGGCGAGCTCGTCGGCGCCGCTGGCGATCATCGTCAACGCCAGGGCGCGGCGGCGCAGCTTGGCGTTGGTGGCGCGCAGATCGACCATGAGGTTGCCGTAGACCTTGTGCAACCTCACCATCAGCGCCGATGAGAAGGTGTTGAGCGCGATCTTCTGCGCCGTGCCGGCCTTCAGCCGCGTGCTGCCCGAGATCAGCTCGGGCCCGGTGTCGAGCAGGATGCCGATCTCGGCTGCCGCCAGCAGCGGCGTGCCGGGGTTGTTGGCGATGCCGATGACGAGCGCGCCGGCTGCGCGCGCGGCTTCGACCGCGCCCAGCACGTAAGGCGTCGTGCCCGAGGCGGCGAGGGCGAGCACGACATCGTTCTCGCCGACTTCGTGCAGGCGCACGTCGATCGCGCCCTGCGCGCCTTCGTCCTCGGCGCCTTCGACGGCCTCGAAGAGCGCGCGGCGGCCGCCGGCGATGAGCGCCAGAGCGCGCTCGGGCGGCCAGCCGAAGGTCGGGTCGAGTTCGACGCTGTCGAGCAGTCCCAGGCGTCCCGAAGTGCCCGCGCCGACGTAGACCAGGCGTCCGCCGGCCTCGATGCGCGGCAGCGCGGCGTCGACCGCGCGCCCCAGATGCGCCGCCGCCGCCTGCACCGCGCCCAGGGCCCGCTGCTGGTCGGCCGCCAGCGCCTGCACGAGCGCGGCGGTCGGGTAGAGATCGAGTTCGGGGTGTTCGCCGCTCGGGGATTCGGTGCTCAGCATGGCCGGCAGGCTAGCGCATCGCGTGCCGCTCGCGGTATCACGGTTGCGGCGCCGCCGGCCGGAAGCTGGCATGCTTGCGCCATGTGGTTGTTCTTCATCGAAATTGCCGTGGTGCTGGCGATTCTCGGCGGCGCGGTGTGGTGGACGATGTTCTCCGGCCGGGTCAAGGACGAGCCCGCGGACGCGGGCGGCGACGGCGAGCCGCCGCGTTGAGCCCTGGCCGTCGGCTTCGGTGCGTGCCCGCTCAGCGCCGCGGCGGCAGCAGGAAGCTCAGCGGCGCGCGCCGCAGCCGAGCACGGATCGCCGCGCGGATGCGCGCGCGTTCGTGCAGTTCGATCCCGCGCGCGCGCAGCGCCAGCCGGAACGCGAGAAAGAAGCTCACGCTGACGTTGAGCAGCCCGGTGAGCGGGATCGCCGCCAGGCACCACCAGAAGGCGGGCGCGAGGAGCGCCTCCGTGCCCAGGCTGCCCAGCGCCGCGCCGAGCTGGCCCGACGAGAGGGTGACGTGGCGCACGTCCAGCGGCAGGCCGAGGAAGGCCGCCAACGGCGGCACCATGCCGAGCATGAAACCCAGCGAGGCGTTGGCGACGACGCCCGAGACGTTGTCGCGCCACCAGGTGGCCCAGCGTTGCGCGCGCGCCCGGCCCAGGCGGCCGACGATGCGCGGGTTCCAGGCGATGGCGCTGTCCAGCCGGTGGAAGACGAACCAGTTCTCGGCCCAGCCGGCCATCATCGAGCTGCCGTACAGCAGCACCCCGGTGAAGGCGGCGAAGAACAGCGTCGGGCCGAGCAGGTGCAGGCTCTCGAGCACGTGATGGCCGCTCTCCGCGCCGACCAGCGGCTGCCCGAAGACGATGGTGCAAAGCCATTGGAGCGCGAACACGAGCGGACCGCAGGCCATGACGTTGCCGAGGATGCCCGCGGTCTGCGATCGCGTGAGCTGTGCCACGCGGTCGACGAACCCCTCGAGGACCTCGGCGTCGTTGTCGCGCCCTCGCGGCAGGCAGTCGGCCATTGCCGGCGCCGTCATCGCCGGCTGCTTGGTGGCCACCGTCCAGTGCGCCAGCATGATGATGACGAAGCTGGTGGCGTAGTTGAGGCCGGCACCGACGCCGCCCCAGAAGGCCGAGAGGCCGAGCGCGAGGATGCCGAACTTGAGCAGCGTGGTGAAGGCCATCACCGCGCCGCCGCCCAGCGCCATGCGCAGCATGGCGAGGAACTCGCTGCGATCACGCGTGATGTAGTGGCTGCCGACTTCGGCATGGCGCTCCGCGAGCAGCCGCGCCAGCAGCGCGTACTGGCGCGAAAGCATGCTGCGGATGCCGCGCTGGCGTCCGGCCACCTGCACCAGGGCCTGCAGCAGGCGCAGGAGCTCGGGCTGCGGCTGCGGCGCGAGCAGCACGTCGAGCAGCAATTCGATGCGACGCAGCCGCGCGTGCAACTGGTCGACCTCGAAGAGGATGTCGACCGAGACACCGTAGGTCTCCAGGTGCGCGCGCACGCTGGCGGCGGCGTCGCGGCACTCGTCCAGCAGTGCGCGCAGCATGCGCGCCTGCTGCTGCAGTTCCTCCGGCGGTGCGCCGTCGGCGAGCGCCCGGCGCAGCGCGTTCGTGCTCATCGTGAGCTGGCGGAAGGGCTGGTGCGCGAGCAGGCTGCGGTCCATGCGCTGGCGCAGCGCCGGGGCATAGCCCGATGCGTGCACCGCGCTCACGAGGATCGTGAGCGCCTCGGCCATGGCGTCTCGCCACGCCGCCTCGGGCGTGGCCAGCAGCGCCGACACGCGGGCCAGCGTGGCCTCGTCCAGCGCCCGCAGCCACTCACCGTCCTCGGGCTGGAAGAGCAGGCCGAAGAGCTCGGCCAGGTCGCTCGTCTCGGGCGTTCCCGGCAGCAGCCGCCGCCGCAGCCGCGCGGCGACTTCGCTGCGCAGCGACAGCCGCGCGCCGAAGCCGAAATCGGCGAAGAGCGCGGCGGCGTCGATCTCCTTCCAGAACCCGGCCAGCAGCCCTTGGATCTGCGCGCGCACGTCCGGATGCTGCTCGATGACGTTGAGCAGATGACGCAGCCGCAGCAGCGGCAGCGGCGTGCGCGTCTCGCCGGACGTGCCGGTTTCGGCGTTCTCGCCCGCGGCGCGCGTCGTCGGCGCGTGGCGCAGCCACTCCATGAGCCGCACCAGCCAGAGGTGGCGCTCGGCCTGCGGCGCGCGCGCGTCGACCGCGTTGACCAGTGCGGTCAGATCCCAGATGGCGGGCATCGGAAGGTCAGTGCAGCAGACCGGGGAAGACGAGCTGGAACTCGGGCACCGGGGCCTCGAAGCTGCGCGCGTCCTCCGTCATGCAGAAGTAGGTGCCGCGCATGCTGCCGTGCGGCGTGGGGATGCGGGTCCAGCTCGTGTATTCGAAGCTCTCGCCGGGCTTGATCAGCGGCTGGTGGCCCACCACCGCGAGCCCGCGCACCTCCTCGACGCGGCCGTCGGCGTCGGTGACCAGCCACTGCCGCGCCACCAGCTGCGCGCCGATGCTGCCGCTGTTGCGGATCGTCACCGTGTAGGCGAAGGCGAAGGGCCCGTCGGGCGGCTGCGACTGCTCCGGCAGGTACTGCACGCGCACCTCGCAGGTGAACTCGGGTCGGCTCATCGTGCGATTATCGGGGCCGCTCCCGAATCCTGTCGCGCATGCCCACCTACCGCCTCGCCCCCTCGATCCTCTCCGCCGACTTCGCGCGCCTGGGTGACGAGGTGCGCGCCGTCGTCGCCGCCGGCGCCGACTGGATCCACTTCGACGTGATGGACAACCACTACGTGCCCAACCTCAGCTTCGGGCCGATGGTCTGCGAGGCGCTGCGCAGGCACACCGCAGCGCCGATCGACGTGCACCTGATGGTGCAGCCGGTGGATGCGCTGGCGCAGGCCTTTTGCCGTGCCGGGGCCGACCTGGTGAGTTTCCACCCCGACGCCAGCACGCACGTCGACCGCACACTGCAGCTCATCAAGGCCGAGGGCAAGCAGGCCGGGCTGGTGTTCAACCCGGCCGCGCCGCTCGACGTGCTCGAGTGGGTGATCGACAAGGTCGACCTCGTGCTCGTGATGAGCGTGAACCCGGGCTTCGGCGGGCAGTCGTTCATCGACTCGGCCCTGCGCAAGATCGAACGCGTGCGCCGCATCATCGACGACAGCGGGCGCGACATCCGGCTCGAGGTCGACGGCGGCATCAAGGTCGACAACATCCGCCGCGTCGCCGCGGCCGGGGCCGACACCTTCGTCGCGGGCAGCGCGATCTTCGGCCAGCCCGACTACCGGGCCGTCATCGACGCCATGCGGCGCGAACTGGCGCGCTGAAGCGGCGCTCGCCGAGCTGCCGAGGAGGCCCCGGTGAAGCTGAGGATGGCGAAGAACTCGCTGTTCGCGATCCTGTTGCGCAAGCCATGGTGGCTCAGCCTGGCGATCGCCTCGACCCTCGGGCTCGTCGCCGCGGCACTGCTGCCGGCGGCGTACAAGCTCGTCGGTGCCTTCAGCGGCCTGCCATTTCTCGTCATCGCGGCGGTGGCGGCGTGGCGGCAGGCGCGGCTGCCCAGCGCCGCGCGCGTGGAGGCCGCGCGCGCGGCGGTGGCGCGCATGCCCTGGCCGGCGTTCTCGGCGCTGCTCGAGCGCGCCTTCGTGCGCGAAGGCTGGGCGGTGACGCGCGCCGGCGAGGCGTCGCACGACTTCGTCCTCGAGCGCGCCGGCAGGCGCATGCTGGTGAGCGCACGACGCTGGAAGTCGGCCCAGACCGGGCTGGAATCGCTGCGCGCCCTGCAGGCCGCGCGCGAGCGCGCCGACGTCGCCGGGGCGCGATTGATCGGCCTGGGTGCGCTCAGCGACGCCGCGCGGCCCTATGCCGCGGCGCAGGGGATCGAGGTCTGGCAAGCCGCCGAGATCGCGCAGGCGATCGAAGGCTTGTGGCCCGAGCGCTGACGAATCGGCAGCGCGCGCTCGTGAAACGACGACGGAGGCCTGCATGCGTATCACCCTGCTCGGCGCCGGCCACATCGGCCAGAGCATCGCCCGGCTGCTGGCCGGCAGCAGCGACTACGAATTGACCGTGCTCGACCGCGATGCCGCGGCGCTGGCGCGGCTGAAGGCGTTGCCGCTGCGGACCCGTGTCGCCGAAACCGGCGATCCGGCGGTGCTGCTGCGGGCCCTGCACGGGCAGCAGGTCGTCGTCAACGCGCTGCCCTACACGATGGCGATCACCGCGTCCAGGGCCGCGCGCGAAGCCGGCTGCCACTACTTCGACCTCACCGAGGACGTCGCCGCGACGCAGGCCATCCGCCGCCTCGCCGCCGATGCGCCCACCGCCTTCATGCCGCAGTGCGGCTTGGCGCCGGGCTTCATCGGCATCGTCGCGCACCACCTGGCGCAGGGCTTCCAGGAACTGCAGGAAGTGAAGATGCGCGTCGGCGCGCTGCCGGCCTTCCCGACGAATGCGCTGAAGTACAACCTCACCTGGTCGGTCGACGGCCTCATCAACGAGTACTGCCACCCCTGCGAGGCCATCCATGAAGGCCGGCGCATCGACGCGCTGCCACTCGAGGGCCTCGAGCACTTCTCGCTGGACGGCGTCGAGTACGAGGCCTTCAACACCTCCGGCGGCCTGGGAACGCTGTGCGACACGCTCGCCGGGCGCGTGCAGACGCTGGACTACAAGAGTGTGCGCTATCCCGGCCACCATGCGCTGATGAAGGTGCTGCTGGAAGAGCTGCAGCTCAAGCACGACACGCGCACGCTCACCGACATCCTGCGCCGCGCCGTGCCGGCGACGATGCAGGACGTGGTGCTGGTCTTCGTCACCGTCAGCGGGTTGCGCGACGGCGTGCTCCTGCAGGAGGTGTTCGCGCGCAAGATCTTCGCCGAGCGCGGCGGCGACGGCGTGCCGCCGCAGTCGGCGATCCAGATCACCACCGCCGCGGGCATCTGCGCCGCCGTCGACCTCTTCCGCGAAGGAGCGCTGCCGCCGCGTGGCTTCATCCGCCAGGAGCAGGTGCCCCTGCCCGCCTTCCTCGCCAACCGCTTCGGGCAGGCGTATCAGCAGTCGCGGCAGGTGCAGAGCATCGGGTGAGTGAGCCGGTCGCCGCACGCAGGGTGAGTTTCCATGCTCGCGGACGCGGGCAGGCTCGCTGCGGGACAATCGGCGCCATGGTGCGTCACGAAGCAAAGGCTCGACTGAACCCGCAGGGGTTGGGTGGGGCTGTTGCATGCTGCGCAAGTCCAACGGGTGACGTCCTGCACGCGACGTGCCCACATACCCCAGGCAGACGGGGCCAGGCGGCCTCTGGGAATCCCGACGCTGGGACCGCGAGTACTTCGAGCACCTTGGGCTGCACCGCCTGCGCGGAACGATCCGCCATCCCGGCAAACACCACCCCTGGCAACGGGAGTCCGCGTCATGCTGCGTGCCGACAGATCACCGGTGAGCCGTGTGCGGGGAATCCGCATGCACGGTTTGAACGGGGGTGTTGGCTTCGACTTGAACCTCATGGTCCGATAGGGGCCAATATCCACCAATGAACCCGCTCGACGCCTTCCCCATCACCCGCCGCTGGCCGGCGCGCCACCCCGACCGCATCCAGCTCTACTCGCTGCCCACGCCCAACGGCGTCAAGGTCTCGATCATGCTGGAGGAGACCGGCCTGCCCTACGAGGCGCACACGGTGAGCTTCGATGCGCAGGACCAGCTCACGCCCGAGTTCCTCTCGCTGAACCCGAACAACAAGATCCCGGCCCTGATCGATCCCGACGGCCCCGGCGGACAGCCGCTGCCGCTGTGGGAGTCGGGCGCGATCCTGCTCTACCTGGCGGAGAAGAGCGGGCGCTTCATGCCCGCCGAGGCGGCGCTGCGCTGGCAGACCGTGCAGTGGCTGATGTTCCAGATGGGCGCTGTGGGGCCGATGTTCGGCCAGGTCGGCTTCTTCCACAAGTTCGCCGGCAAGGACTATGAAGACAAGCGTCCGCGCGACCGCTACGTCAACGAGGCCAGGCGGCTGCTCGCCGTGCTCGAAGGCCGCATGAAGGGCCGCGCCTGGATCATGGGTGACGACTACACGGTGGCCGACATCGCGACCTGGCCCTGGGTGAACAACCTCGTCACCTTCTACGAGGCCGCCGACCTCGTCGGCTGGAGCGATTTTGGCGAGCTGCAGCGCGTGCGCGCGGCCTTTCTCGAGCGGCCGGCGGTGCAGCGCGGCCTCGCCATCCCCCCGCGGCACGGTGCCTGAGGCATCGACGACGGCGGCGCCATCGGCGGCACCGGGTCATCGGCGCCTGCCGCCGCTGCAGGCCGCCATCGTCGACCTCGATGGCACCTTGGTCGACACGCTCGGCGACTTCGAGGCGGCGCTGGCGCGCATGGCAGCCGACCTCGGCTGCGCTGCGGTCGGGCGCGACTTCATCGCGCGCACCGTCGGCAAGGGCTCGGAGCACCTGATCGCGCGCACCCTGGCCGAAGTGGGCGCGCCCGCGTCGCTCTACGAACGCGCCTGGCAGCGCTACCAGCAGCACTACCTGCAGGTCAACGGCGCGCACGCGACGGTCTACCCGGGTGTGGTCGAGGGCCTGCAGCGGCTGCGCGCGCGCGGCCTGCGCCTGGCCTGCCTGACGAACAAGCCGACCGCGTTCGCGCAGCCGCTGCTGGCGGCCAAGGGGCTGTCGGGCTTCTTCGAGCAGGTCTTCGGCGGCGACGCCTTCGCACGCAAGAAGCCCGACCCGCTGCCGCTCATCCAGACCTGCAAGGCACTGGGCACGGCGCCCGCGGCGACGCTCATGATCGGCGATTCGAGCAACGACGCGGCCGCCGCCCGCGCCGCCGGCTGCCCGGTGGTGCTGCTGAGTTACGGCTACAACCACGGCGAGCCGGTGAGCGCCGTCGACTGCGATGCGGTGATCGCGCGCATCGACGCGCTGGAGGACTTGCTGGACTGACCGGGTCGGCGCGGATGCGGCGCGCCGCCTGGCCTGCTGCTAGACTGCCGCTCCATGTTTGCGGCCGACGCCCTCGAGGTCCTCGTAGCGACTGCGTGCGCAGGTTCCCGTGACCGGGGAGCCTGGCCTTGGCGTCGCTGGCCCCGCATTGCCTGACCCCGCGAGCGGGGTCCGACGCCTCCCGCCGGGCACGCCGTGCCCGTGCTCCGCAAGCATGACGCGCCCGGCACCGGCCGCGCGCGCGACGACCCCAAGGGCCGCCATGATCACCGAACTCGAATTCAAGAGCCTTGCCGCGCAGGGCCACAACCGCATCCCGCTCATCGCCGAGGCCTTCGCCGACCTCGAGACGCCGCTGTCGCTCTACCTCAAGCTCGCGGGTGGCCGCGCCGGCAGCTTCCTGCTCGAATCGGTGGTTGGCGGCGAGCGCTTCGGCCGCTACAGCTTCATCGGCCTGCCCGCCCGCACCTGGCTGCGTGCCAGCGGCTTCTCGACCGAGATCGTCAGCGATGGCCGCGTCGTCGAGACGCACGCGGGCAACCCGCTGGACTTCATCGCTGCCTACCAGGGACGCTTCAGGCCCGCGCTGCGGCCGGGCCTGCCGCGCTTCTGCGGCGGGCTCGCGGGCTACTTCGGCTACGACGCCGTGCGCTACATCGAGCCGCGCCTGGCGCGTACGCGCAAGGAGGGGGGCATCGACGTTCCCGACGTCCTCCTGCTGCAGACCGAAGAGCTGGCCGTGATCGACAACCTATCGGGCCGCCTCTACCTGATCGTCTGGGCCGACCCGACGCAGCCCGAAGCCTGGTTCAAGGGCAAGCGGCGCCTGGCCGAGCTCGTCGACAAGCTGCGCTTCTCGGTGAGCGCGCCGGTGGTCAAGCGCGGCCCGTCGTACGCGGTCGAGCGCGAATTCGAGAAGGCCGACTTCCTGCGTGCGGTCGAGCGCGCCAAGGACTACATCGCCGCGGGCGACATGATGCAGGTGCAGATCGGCCAGCGCCTGAAGAAGCGCTACACCGAGAGCCCGCTCACGCTCTACCGCGCGCTGCGCTCGCTCAACCCCTCGCCCTACATGTACTTCTACGACCTGGGCGGGTTCCAGATCGTCGGCGCCAGCCCCGAGATCCTGGTGCGCCACGAGCACACGCCCGAGGGCGACAAGGTCACCATCCGCCCGCTGGCGGGAACGCGCCCGCGCGGCGCGACGCCCGAACGCGACAAGGCGCTGGAGGAGGAGCTGCGCGCCGACCCCAAGGAGCGCGCCGAGCACCTCATGCTCATCGACCTCGCGCGCAACGACATCGGCCGCCTGGCGCGCACCGGCAGCGTCAAGGTCACCGAGGCCTTCGCCATCGAGCGCTACTCGCACGTCATGCACATCGTCAGCAACGTCGAGGGCCTGCTGCAGGAGGGCCTGAGCAACCTGGACGTGCTGCGCGCCACCTTCCCGGCCGGCACGCTCTCGGGCGCGCCCAAGATCCGCGCCATGGAGATCATCGACGAGCTCGAGCCCGTCAAGCGCGGCATCTACGGCGGCGCCTGCGGCTACTTGAGCTACGCCGGCGACATGGACCTGGCGATCGCCATCCGCACCGGCATCGTCAAGGACCAGACGCTGTACGTGCAGGCCGCCGCCGGCGTCGTCGCCGACTCGGTGCCCGAGATGGAATGGCGCGAAACCGAAGCCAAGGCGCGCGCCCTCATCCGCGCCGCGGAGCTGGTGGAGGAGGGGTTCTGAGCCATCGCCGGCGCCGGCGATCGCGACAATCAGCGCCATGAGCCGCCGCACCTCTCCCTTCACCTTCGTCAACCTGCACGGTCAGCCGCTGGGGGCGTCGGACGCGGTGAAGCGCACGCAGAGGGCCATGAGCCGGGAGCGCGCCCAGGCGTACGGGGCGGTGCAACTCTCGGCGGCCGAGGTCGAGCGCGTCTTCGACGCCCTGGCGCTGGCCGGTTGGCAGCGCGAGCGCAGGGCGCTGACCGCGCTGCTGCGCGCCCTGGACTGGCGCCGCGATCAGGGGGAGCTCTTCGACGTGGTCGAGGTCGGCGTGGCGCTGCAGCAGCTAACGACCCAGGGCCGTGCGCAGACGCACGAGGACGGCGGTTGGTCGGCACCGTCCGCCGCGGCCGAGGGCCGCTTGGCCGAGCTGTTGCGCGACCCCGAACTGCCGCGCTGGTGGCGCAGCTGGCTGTGGGTGGCCAACGGCGAGCACGGCGCGCGCGACCAGCTGCCACGCTACTTCGCCGAACGGGGGCCGCAGGAGTTGCAGGCCCTGCTGCGCATGGTGCTCGCCAGTGGCGCCGATCTTGCGCTCTACAGCGAACTGCAGCGCGGCACGCTGGCCTATACCGAGACGACCGAGCCGCTGTTGCAGGCGCTGGCGCAGCTGCAGCGGATGCAACTGCTGGATCGCGTCGACGCGCCGCTGCTGTGGCGGCTGCTGGAGTCGCTGGACTCGATCGCTGCGCTCGGCGAAGTGCCGGCGCTGCTGGACTGGGCCGAGACGCATCTGGCGCAGGCGCCCGCGGGGCTGGGTACGTCCTTGCGCCTGCGCATCGCCGAGCGGCACCTGCACCGCTGCGACGGCGCGGGCATGACCGCGCTGGTGGAAGCCGACCCGCAGGCCAAGGTCTTCCTGCCGCTGCTGCAGACCTTGCTGCTGGCGCAGCAGGGTCGATTCGACGCCTCGGCCGCGGCCTTCCCCCCGGCCTGGAAGGCGCTCACCGCGCTCCTGGGCAAGCGCCGCGGCTTTGCGCCCATGAGCCTGCTGCAGTGGGTGCCGCTGGCGCTGATGGCCCAGCCTGACGCCGCCGCCTGGACGCAGGCGCGCAAGTTCTGCGTGGCCATGTCCGGCAGCCGCAAGCCGCCGCCCACGCAGCCTTGGGGCCTGTGGGCGCACGCGGTGGCGGTACGCCTGGGCGACGAGCGCCTGCAGGACAGCGCCTTGCGCGCCCACGCGCACTGGGATCCCGCCGAGGGCGACTGCGACCGGCTGGCCGACCTCGTGATCCTCGCCGCCTGGCTGAACAAGCCGCCCGCGGGCTGGACCGCCGCGCTGCTGCAGGGCGTCTCCGACGGGCTGCATCGGGTCGGCCTGCCCTGGAAGGCCGACCTCCTGCTGCAGGCCTGCGTGCGCCTGAACCTGCCCGCGCCCACGCGGCCTGCCGACGCTGCGCCGCCCTGGCCGGTGTCCTTCTTCGCGCCGCGGCAGGACGCCTGGCGCGAGGCGCTTTCTGCCATCGTCGCCATCGGCAGCGCCGAGTCCGCGGACGCTGCCGAGGCCGCGCCGCTGCTGCACTGGACGCTGCACCTGGACGCCGAAGGCCGCGTGCGCGACCTGCAGGCCTTCGAGCTGGCGGCCAGCGCGCGCGGCAAGGTCAAGATGCTGACGCCGCTGCAGTTGAAGAAGCGCGCGCGGCTGCACACCCTGGATGCGGCGGTGGCGCGCAGCCTGCGCAGCTCGCCCTACCGCAGCAACGACGTCGGCTTCGACCTCGTGCAGGCCGCGCAGGCGCTGCTGGGCCACCCGGGCCTGAGCCTGGGCGACCAGCCCGGGCGCGTGCTCGAGCTGGTCGAGTCGCTGCCGGTGCTGGAGGTGCGGCGCGAGCGCCGCGCCGACGCCGAGCACTTCGTCTTTCACCTGCACGACGCGCTGCTGGCGCAGACCGAGCCCGACCTCGGGCGGCACGTCTTCGACCACGCGCAGCTCGAGGCCGAGATCGAGCGCCGCAACAGCCTGCGCATCGTGCGCGACAGCGCCGAGCGCGCGCGGCTGATCCGCATCACGCCGGCGCAACGCCGCGTGGCCGAACTCGTGTCGCAGCGCTGGACGGTGCCGGTGCAGGCCAGCGCCGAGCTCGACGCCGCGCTGCGCGTGCTGGCCGGCCACTTCACGCTGCACAGCGACGCCAGCGCCGGCGAGCCGGTGGCTGCCGAGGCGCGCCTGCTGGCGCAGATGCGCCCGCGCGGCGAGGCGCTGGAGCTGGTGCTGGCGGTGCGGCCCTTCGGCGACTTCGGCCCGGTGCTCAGCCCGGGGCAGGGGCGCGTGCGGCTGCTGGCGCTGCACCGCGGCCTGAACCTGGCCACCGAGCGCGACCTGGACGCCGAACGCGGCCACCTCGCCACCGTGCTGGCGCGGCTGCCCTTCCTGGCCGAAGCCAGCGACGAACCGCCAACGGACGGCCGCTGGCTGCTCGAAGACCCCGAGCAAGCCCTGGCTGCGGTGCACGAACTGGGTGCCCTGGCCGCACAGGGCAACGCGCTGCGTGCGCTCGAATGGCCGCAGGGCCAGCCCGTGCGCGTGCTGGCGCCGCCGGCGCAGGCGTTTGCCACCCAGCTCGCGAGCGGGCGCGGCTGGCTGGAGCTGCAGGGCGAGTTGCAGCTGGACGAAGGGCGCGTGCTCTCGCTGCAGAAGCTGCTCGCGCTGTTGCGCGAGGCCGGCGGCAGCCGCTACGTGGCCTTGGGCGAAGGGCAATACCTGCGCCTGGCCGACCAGCTGCGCCAGCGCCTGGCCGAGCTGGAGGCGCTGGCCGAGGTGCGCGAGGGCCAGGTCAAGCTGGGCCTGACCGCCAGCGTCTGGCTGGCCGACGCCGCCGCCGAGCTCGGCGTCAAGGGCGACGCCGCCTGGCGCCGCCGTGCGGCGGAGCTGGAGCGTGCCGCCACGCTCGAGCCCGCAGCGCCGCCGACCCTGCAGGCCACGCTGAGGCCCTACCAGCACGAAGGCTATGTGTGGATGTGCCGCCTGGCGCAGGCCGGCTTTGGCGCCATCCTGGCCGACGACATGGGCCTGGGCAAGACCGTGCAGACGCTGGCCCTGCTGCTGGCGCGCGCCGCCCAGGGGCCGGCGCTGGTGCTGGCGCCGACCAGCGTGTGCGACAACTGGGCCGACGAGACGGCACGCTTTGCGCCGGGGCTGCGTGCGGCGGTCTACGGCCGCGGCGAGGTCGAGCGCGCCGGCCAGCTGCAGGCCGCCGCTGCCGGCGACGTCATCGTCGTCTCCTACGCGCTGCTGCTGCGCGACGCCGAGGCCTTTGCCGCGCGCCACTGGGCCACGCTGGTGCTGGACGAGGCGCAGGCGCTGAAGAACGCCGCCACCCAGCGCGTGCAGGCGGTGGCCACGCTGCAGGCCGACTTTCGCCTCGCGCTGTCGGGCACGCCGGTGGAGAACCGCCTGGCCGACCTGTGGTCCATCATGAACCTGCTCAACCCCGGCCTGCTGGGCAGCGCGGCGCGCTTTGGCGAGCGCTTTGCCGGCCCCATCGAGCGCCAGCGCAACGAGGCCGCGCGCGCGCGGCTGCGCCGCCTGGTCTCGCCCTTCCTGCTGCGGCGCACCAAGGCCCAGGTGCTGACCGACCTGCCCCCGCGCACCGAGATCGTGCAGCGCATCGAGCCCGACGCCGAGGAGCGCGCCTTCCTCGAGGCGCTGCGCCGCGACGCGCTCCTGCGCATCGCCGCCCTCGACAACACCGACCCCAACCGCCGGCGCTTCAACGTGCTGGCCGAGCTCACGCGGCTGCGCCGCGCCGCCTGCGACCCGCGCCTGGCCGCGCCCGAACTGGGCCGCATCGGCGCCAAGCTGCGCGCCTTCGAGCAACTGGCCACCGAGCTCGTCGAGTCGCGCCACCAGGCGCTGGTCTTCAGCCAGTTCACCGACTTTCTCGCGCTGCTGGCCGAGCGCCTGGACGCCTGCGGCCTGCGCTACCGTATGCTCGACGGCAGCACGCCGGCGCCGGCGCGTGCGCAGCGCGTGGCCGAGTTCCAGCGCGGCGAGGCTGACCTTTTCCTCATCAGCCTAAAGGCCGGCGGCTTCGGCCTGAACCTGACCGCGGCCGACTACGTCGTCATCGCCGACCCCTGGTGGAACCCCGCCGCCGAAGACCAGGCCATGGGGCGCGCCCACCGCATCGGCCAGCAGCGCCCGGTGACGGTCTACCGCCTCGTCACCGCCGGATCCATCGAGGAGCGCATCGTCGCCCTGCACCACGACAAGCGCGAACTCGCCGACGGCCTGCTCGCCGACCAGGACGGCAGCGCACCCCTGGCCGCCGACGAACTCATCGACCTGCTGCGCGACGACGCTTGAGCGCCTGGCCGGGCGCCGCCCGCGGCGCGCGCGCTTACGTCGCCAGGCAGCCCGGATTGGGCATGGCCTCGCCGCCCATGACGGGGCCGACCGGGGAGTGGGGTGGAGCGAAGCTCGGCACGGGCCCGTGGCCGAGAACTCCGGTGACCATCTGCGCGCCCAGCCAGGCGAGGAAGGGCGGCGCGATCATCGCCGCCAAGGGTGTCGGCACGGTCGCCATCGGCGTCGCCTGGGGCCTGGCCACGTGGCAAAGGCGTGCACGATGCTCTTCTCCCAGCCGATCCAGGCCGCCACGACAGGCGCGCTGGCGATCTGGGGCTCGGGCCCGCGCAGGCAGCCCCGCCCGCCCAGGGCCAGAGGGCCGTTGATGCTCACGCCCGAGAAGTAGGCCTTTTGCTTGAACCCCGCCCACCCGAACTCCACCGCACGCGCAAGGCCCTGGATCAGGCGCATGTAGCCCTCGTGCACCGCGTGCTGCATGGCCACGTCGTCGGCGGCGTTGGAGGCCGCGCGCACCAGCGCCGGCGGAAAAGGCATGGGGGTGGCGGTGGGCGCGGCTGCGGGGCCGCCTGCCGCCGGCGCCGCCCCCGGCCGCAGCGCGCCCGCCGCGGCGCGGTCGAGGGCGGCACCGGAGCCAGGGTGATGTTGTGGCTCTGGAAACGCGCGAGGGCGATGGCCGGGTCCAGACGCGGTGATGCCATAGTCAAACCTCCTCGTCGCGGGCCGCCGTCAGCTACGCCGCCCGCACCCGCAGTGGGCAGTGCCGCGCCATGTGGCTGAAGTCCCGGTCCGTCGTCAGCAGCGTCAGCTCGTGGCGGATGCACAGCTGCGCGATCAGTGCGTCGATGGTGCCCACCTGCACGCCGGCCTGCCGGCAGGTGGTGCGGAGCGCGGCGGCGTCGACGTGGTCCTGCCGGTCGGGCTGAAGCAGCGGCAGTGCGGCGAACCTTTCGATGATTTGCGCGCGTGCCCTCGGCCCGGCAAAGCCCTGCAGCAGTTCCTGCAGCACCAGGCCGGTGGTGACGACGACCTCCGCGCCGAGCAGCGCGTCCTTCAGTTGCCGCACCTCGGGCTCGGTGGCCGCGGCATCGCGGCGCAGTGCGAGCGACCAGACGCTGGTGTCGACCAGCAGCGTCATGCGCCGCTGCGCGAGCGCTCGGCCTTGTGGTCGAAGGCCGGGTCCCACTCCAGCTTGCCCAGCAGCTCGGCCACGCGGCGCTGCTCGCGGCGCGCGATGAACTCCTGCAGCGCCTTGGTGACGGCGGCCTTCTTGGTGCGCTCGCCGCTCACTTCGACGGCGCGCTCGAGCAGTTCGGGGTCGATCGCGAGGTTGGTGGCCATGTGCAGCTCCTTGTGCGGAAGTCTACACATTGGCAGTTCTTTAGGCCAGCGGCGGTCAAGGCGCCGCGCGGGCTTTATCCGGTTTTATCTGGAGTCCAATAATCGTCGGGCCGGGCGTCGCGGCGGCGTTCACGCGTCGCCGGGCAGCGTCAGGCCCGGCGTGGCCTGAACCGCCACGAGTCGGTCGTGCAGGCTGCGGCGGGGTTCGGCGTATGTGACGGGGTGCCGGGTCATGGTCGGTGATTGTCTCGCCCTGGATTGATAGGCGTCTATTCGGTCTTATGCGGTCATGATCGAATAAGGATGCATAAGTCGCTATAGTGGCGCCTGCCATGGACAAGATCCGCAACCCCTTCTCGCCGGGCGCAGGCTCGCCGCCACCGGAGCTGGCGGGCCGCGAAGGCATCCTGGAGCAGGCCCGGGTGCTGTTCGGGCGGGTGCAGGCCAGGCGGCCGGAGAAGAGTTTGCTCCTGACGGGCCTGCGCGGCGTGGGCAAGACGGTGCTGCTGGGCGAGATCGAGCAAATGGCGGTGGCTCAGGGCTTCCGAACCATCTTGGTCGAGGCCCACGAGGGCAAGCCGCTGGCCGTGCTGCTGGTGCCCCATCTGCGACGCCTGCTGTTCGAACTGGACCGGGTGAAGGCGGCCGGCGACAAGGTGAAGCGTGGCCTGGGCGTGCTGCGCAGCTTCATCGGCGCCATCAAGGTGAAGGTGAGTGATCTGGACATCGGCCTGGACATCGAGCCCGAGCCGGGCTCGGCCGACAGCGGCGATCTGGAAGTCGACCTGCCCAACCTGTTCGTGGCCGTGGGCGAGGCGGCGCAGGAGCGGGGCGCGGCGGTCGCCATCCTGATCGACGAGATCCAGTACTTCAGCACCGAGGAGCTGAGTGCGTTGATCATGGCCATGCACCGCATGCAGCAGCGCCAGCTGCCGCTGGTGCTGGTGGGGGCAGGCCTGCCGATCCTGCCCGGGCTGGCCGGTGAGTCGAAGTCGTATGCCGAGCGGCTGTTCAACTTCCCCGCCGTGGGGCCGTTGCCCGAGCCCGACGCGGCGCGCGCGCTGCAGGACCCCGTGCAGGCCGAGGGCGTGGCGTTCGACCTCGATGCGTTGCACGAGATCTTCCGGCGCACCCAGGGGTATCCGTACTTTCTGCAGGAATGGGGCTACCAGGCCTGGAACCACGCAGCGGCCTCGCCCATCGGCGTCGACGTGATCCTCGAGGCGAGCGAGCTGGTGTCGCAGCGCCTGGACGAGAACTTCTTCCGCGTGCGCTTCGACCGGCTGACGCCGCGGGAGAAGACCTACCTGCGCGCCATGGCCGAACTGGGCGAAGGGCCATACCGGACCGGCGACATCGCCGACAAGCTGGGCGTGAAGACCACGAGCCTGGCGCCGGTGCGCGCCAACCTGATCAGGAAGGGCATGGTCTACAGCCCCTCGCACGGTGAGATGGCCTTCACGGTGCCGCTCTTCGATGCCTTCATGCGGCGCGCGATGCCGCGCTTCGAGCCCTGACGGCGAGGTTGCCATGCCCAGCGTCGGCCAGATCGAGAGGATGACGCAAGAGCGCGTGCTCGCGCTGCTGAGCCAGCGCCTGGACTACGCCTACCTGGGCGACTGGATCGACCGGCCCGCCAACTCGAACATCGAGCCCGAACGCCTGAAGGCTTGGTTGGCCACCCAGGGTGTGAGCGACGCGCTGGCCGCACGCGCCTTGTTCGAGCTGCAGAAGGTGGCCAACGACACCAGGAAGAGCTCGAACTGGCCAAGAATTGGACCACGTGGTGGGCGTCGGGTTCCTCAGCGAAAGCGGGCTGCAGCCGTTGGAGGCTGGGCTCGTGGAGTCAGGTGGCACCGCTTACTACTTTCCCAAGCGGGAGAGCCCAAAGTGGTCAGAAGACTTCAGCGGCCTCTTCACTTGGAATCACCCAAACGCCCAACTCGGGGCTGACGGGCTGGGCAGATCACCATGAGCCCGTCAGGCCGGTGCACCTTCCTACGCTCCTCCCAGAGTGGCTCTGGGTTTCTGGATCGGATGGACCTGGGTCTCAGACTCGAGCGGACGAGTTCGTTCTCAAGCGCTTGTCGCGCGCACGGCCATAATGCAGGTCATGTCTGCGATCCGTCCGATCACCGCAGCGCGCTCCGGTTGGCGTTGGCGCAAGCCATCAGTCTGACCACCCCTATGCGCCCCTTCTGAACGAACCAGGGCGCCTTCCGTCCCCACCCAGCACGGCGCGTCGGCCTCGCCAGCGTCGCAAAAAGCGGGTATCAAAGCGGGCACCGAATCAGGATGCTCCTCGGGACATCCAATGAAATCAAAGGGTTAGAGCGCATATGCTGCTGATGATCGACAACTACGACAGCTTCACCTACAACCTCGTGCAGTACTTCGGCGAACTCGGCGCCGCGGTGCGCGTGTTTCGCAACGACGAGATCACGCTGCAGGGCATCGCCGAGCTGGCGCCCAGTCACCTCGTGCTCTCCCCCGGCCCGTGCTCGCCGGCCGAGGCGGGCATCTGCGTCGAGGCCATCCGCCATTTCACGGGCAAGCTGCCCATCCTCGGCGTCTGCCTGGGGCATCAGGCGATCGGCGCCGCCTTGGGCGGCAAGGTCGTGCGCGCGCAGGTGCAGATGCACGGCAAGGCGAGCACCATCGCCGCCGACGGCCGCGGCGTCTACGCCGGGCTGCCCCCGCGTTTCGAGGTCATCCGCTACCACTCGCTGGCCATCGAGCGCGCCTCGCTGCCGCCCGCGCTGGAGGTCACTTCGGCCACCGACGACGGCGAGATCATGGGCGTGCGCCATCGCGATCTGGCCGGCGGGCCGGCACCGCTGGAGGGGGTGCAGTTCCACCCCGAGTCGATCCAGAGCGAGCACGGGCACGCGCTGCTGAAGAACTTCCTGCACATGGGCGCGGCCCACTGACGCGCGGCGAGCGACAACGAGGAGGAGCATCATGACGATCACCAACACCGAGGCGCTGACGCGCGTCATCGAGCACCGCGAGATCTTCCACGACGAGATGCTGACGCTGATGCGCCGCATCATGGGCGGCGAGATGTCGCCGGTGATGATCGCCGCGCTGGCCATCGGCCTGCGCGTGAAGAAGGAAACGATCGGCGAGATCGCCGCCGCCGCGCAGGTCATGCGCGAGTTCGCCACGCCGGTGCCGGTGGCCGAGCGCACGCATCTGGTCGACATCGTCGGCACCGGCGGCGACGCCTCGCACACCTTCAACATCAGCACGGCCTCGATGTTCGTTGCCGCCGCGGCCGGGGCGCGCGTGGCCAAGCACGGCGGGCGCAGCGTCTCCAGCACCAGCGGCTCGGCCGACGTCGTCGAGGCGCTGGGCGCGGCCATCGACCTCGCGCCCGAGCAGGTCGCGCAGTGCCTGGCCGAGACCGGCATCGGCTTCATGTTCGCGCCCAACCACCATCGGGCGATGAAGCACGCCGCACCGGTGCGGCGGGAGCTGGGCGTGCGCACGCTCTTCAACATCCTCGGGCCGCTGACCAATCCGGCCGGCGCGCCCAACCAGCTGCTGGGGGTCTTCCACCCCGATCTCGTGGGCATCCAGGTGCGCGTGCTGCAGCGCCTGGGCAGCGCGCACGTGATGGTCGTCTACGGCATGAACGGCATGGACGAGGTCTCGTTGTCGGGCGAGACCCTGGTCGGCGAGCTCAAGGACGGCCAGGTGCGCGAGTACAGCATCCATCCGAGCGATTTCGGGTTGCCGGTCTACGACTCGCGCGTGCTGCGCGTGGCCGACAAGGACGAATCGGTGCAGTGCATCCGGCGCGCGCTCGCCGGCGAGGACGGGCCGGTGCGCGACGTCGTGCTGCTCAACGCCGGCGCCGCGCTCTACTGTGCGGACGTGGTCCCGAGCATCGAGGACGGCGTGCGCCGCGCGCGCGAGGCCGTGGCCTCCGGCGCGGCGGCGGCGCGGCTGGCGCAGTTCGTCGCCGTCACGCAGCGACTGCGGCCGGCGGCCTGAGGCGGGAGGGAGGCGCGATGTCGGACATCCTGCAGCGCATCGTCGCCGTCAAGCGCGAGGAGGTGGCGGCGCTGCGCGCAAGCTGCGCGCTCTCCACGCTGCGCGCACAGGCGCAGGCGCGCGCCGCCGACCGGCGCGACTTCGAAGCCGCGCTGCGCGGGGCGATGGCCGCCGGGCGCGCCGCGGTCATCGCCGAGGTGAAGAAGGCCAGCCCCAGCAAGGGCGTGCTGCGCGAGCCCTTCGCGCCCGCGGAGATCGCCGCGGCGTATGAACGCCACGGCGCCGCCTGCCTGAGCGTGCTCACCGACCGGCGCTTCTTCCAGGGTGCGCCCGAGTTCCTGCAGGAGGCGCGCGCAGCCTGTGCCCTGCCGGTGCTGCGCAAGGATTTCATCGTCGACCTGGCGCAGGTCTACGAGGCGCGCGCGCTGGGCGCCGACGCCATCCTGCTCATCGCCGCCTGCCTGGACGACGCGGCCATGGCGGATCTCGAGGCCGCGGCCCATGAGCTGGGCATGGCGGTGCTGGTGGAGGTGCACGATGCCGCCGAGCTGGCGCGGGCACTGCGCCTACGCACGCCGCTCGTGGGCGTCAACAACCGCGACCTGAAGACCTTCGAGGTTCGTCTGCAGACGACGCTGGAGCTGCTGCCGCAGCTGCCCGCCGACCGGCTGCTGGTGACCGAATCGGGCATCGTCGAGGCGGGGGACGTCGCCCGCATGCGCGCGGCCGGCGTCCATGCCTTCCTCGTCGGCGAGGCCTTCATGCGCGCGGGGGATCCCGGCGAGGCGCTGCAGCGGCTCTTCTCGTGAGCGGGGGGGGGCTGCGCGGGCACCGCGCGGCTTGCCAAGCGTGCTACACTTCCCGGCTCTCCGGAGGGGTGCCCGAGTGGCTAAAGGGGGCAGACTGTAAATCTGTTGGCTTACGCCTACGCTGGTTCGAATCCAG
>JAIXKR010000003.1 GCA_026932235.1 Burkholderiales bacterium | reverse complement strand
GCATGTTCTCGCCGAAGAACTGGTGGAACATCTGCCCCACGGGGCTCTTCAGGAAGGCCACGCCGCCGCTGTGGCCGGGGCAGTGCCATGAATAGCTGCCGTCCTGCGCGTAGTCGATGAGCGCCTTGAAGAAGGGCGGCGCGAGGCCGTCGAGGTAGCTGCGCGCCTCGCGGATGATGTGCCGGGCGACGAACTCCGGCGTGTCCTCGAACATGTGGATGAAGCCGTGCAGCTCGCGCAGCACGTCGTTTGGGATGTGCTGGCTGGTGCGCGTCTCGCCGTAGATGTAGATCGGGATCTCGGCGTTCTTGAAGCGGATCTCCTGGATGAACTTGCGCAGGTTGACGACCGCCGGATCCAGATCGGGCCCGTTTCCGAACTCCTCGTCGTCGATCGAGAGGATGAAGGCGCTGGCACGGCTTTGCTGCTGCGCGAACTGCGCCAGATCGCCGTAGCTGGTCGCGCCCACGACCTCGAAGCCCTCCTTCTCGATGGCCGCGGCCAGCGCCCGGATGCCGAAACCCGAGGTGTTCTCGGAGCGGAAGTCCTCGTCGATGATGACGATCGGAAAGCGAAAGCGAAGCATGGCGTCAGGGCCTCGGAAACGGGTGCGGCCCGGGGGGCCGGCGGATGGCTGGCGGGCCACGAAAAGAGCGGCGGCCTGCCTGAGCAGCCGCCGCGACGGCGCGAAGTGTAGGCGCAGCGCGCGCTGGCCGTCGGGCACGGCCGCGCATGGCACCACTGGCTACACTGCGCCTTCAGCACCTGCGCGGAGGACGAGGATGGATTGGAGTACGCCGACCTGGTGGTGGCTGGCCGCCGGCGTCCTGGTGGCCGCCGAGCTTCTGAGCGGAACCTTCTACCTGCTCATGCTCGCGCTGGGTTGCGCCGCCGGCGCCGTGCTCGCCCATGCCGGTGCCGGACCCGAGGCGCAATGGACGGTCGCCGCGCTGTGCGGCGCCGGTGCCACCGCGATCTGGCACTACCGTCGCGCCAGCGCGCCGCGCTCGGCGCCCATCGACCGCAACCGTGACGCCAACCTGGACATCGGCGAGCACGTCAGCGTGACGGCATGGGGCGACGACCGCCGCACGCGCGTGCAGTACCGCGGCGCCGGCTGGAACGCGCGGCTGGCGCCCGACGCCCCAGCCGCCCCCGGTGCGCACGAGATCGTCGCCGTGCAAGGCAACGAACTCATCCTGGCCCCCACCCCAACCAAGCCGAACTGAGGAGCACGCCGTGGAAGTCGTCTTCATCATCGTCGTCATCGCGCTCATCTTCGTCGCGCGCACCTTCAAGATCGTTCCGCAGCAGAGCGCCTGGGTGGTGGAGCGCCTCGGCAAGTACGACCGCACGCTCACCCCCGGCCTCAAGTTCCTGATCCCCTTCATCGAGCGAGTGGCCTACCGGCACTCGCTGAAGGAGGTGCCGCTCGACGTTCCGAGCCAGGTCTGCATCACCAAGGACAACACGCAGCTGCAGGTCGACGGCATGCTCTTCTTCCAGGTCACCGACCCGATGCGCGCGAGCTACGGCAGCTCCGACTACATCGTCGCCATCACGCAACTCGCACAGACCACGCTGCGCAGCGTGATCGGACGCATGGAGCTGGACAAGACCTTCGAGGAGCGCGACATCATCAACGCCAGCGTCGTCGCCGCGCTCGACGAGGCGGCGCTGAACTGGGGCGTGAAGGTGCTGCGCTACGAGATCAAGGACCTGACGCCGCCGGCCGAGATCCTGCGCGCGATGCAGGCGCAGATCACCGCCGAGCGCGAGAAGCGCGCCGTCATCGCGACCTCGGAGGGCAAGCGCCAGGAGCAGATCAACCTCGCCACCGGCGAGCGTGAGGCCAACATCGCGCGCTCCGAAGGCGAGAAGCAGGCCGAGATCAACAAGGCCGAGGGCGAAGCCGCGGCGATCGTCGCCGTGGCGCAGGCGAGCGCGCTGGCGATCCGGCAGATCGGCGATGCCATCCGCACCCCCGGCGGCGAGCAGGCGGTGCAACTCAAGGTCGCCGAGAAGGCCGTCGAAGCCTACGCCCGGCTCGCCAAGGAGAACAACGCGATGATCGTTCCCGGCAACCTGACCGAGGTCTCGGCGCTGATCGCCAGCGCGATGGCCGTCGTCAAGAGCACGGGCTGAGCGACCGCAAGCGCGGACACGCTCCCCGATCGCAGCAGGCACCGCCCGCTAGAATGTCCGGCTGGCCGGAGCGCGCACACGCGGTGTCGAGCTTCGGTTGCATCCCTGCGGAGGGATGGATGAGTGGTTTAAGTCGCACGCCTGGAAAGCGTGTGTGGGTTAACAGCCCACCGCGGGTTCGAATCCCGCTCCCTCCGCCATTCCAATCGGTCCCTTGACGCGCAAGCTGTTGACCATCCCCGGCAGTTCCGGGGGCATTCGGGCTGCGAGGCGCTCGAAACGGCTGGAAGGGGTCGCTGACGCGGCCCTCGTTGCTGGTGCCACCTGGCGGTGGCCAGCAGCCCCTGCCCAGAAGTGCTGCCCAACGAAGTTCCGCCTGCGCTCCCCGTACACCTGAGACGGTGTGGATCGGCATGAGCGGAAGTCGATGGATGAGGTATGCACGATGGCTTGCGGACGGTCCGCGGGGGAACGCCGCAGCGGGTGGGCCGCTGCGGGCGGCAGGCTGAGCCGTGGCTTCCGCTTCGACCCCGGCACGCCCGCGCTGTAGCTGGCGCTGGCTGCGCTGGCCGCTCGCGCTGCTGGGCCTGGTCGCGCTTTTGCTCCTGGGGCCGCTGGGCGTGCTCGCCTCCGGCACGCTGGACCTGGACACACCCTGGCACCGCAGCTCGCGCGAAGGCACCGGCCAGGCGCCGGACCCGGCCGCCGAGCCGGGCGCCATCGTGCTGGTCTACGGCGCACGCACGGTGCGCTGGCGTGGCGCCTTCGGCATCCACCCGTGGATCGCGACCAAGCGCGCCGGCGCCCAGCAGTACACGGTGTGGCAGATCGTCGGCTGGCGTGCCCGCGACGGCAGCGACGCGCTGGTGACCGGCCACACCCTCACGCCGGATGCGCGCTGGTACGGCGCCTGGCCCGAACAGCTGGCCGAGCACCGCGGCGCCAGCGCCGAGGCGCTCATCGACCAGATCGAGGCTGCCGCGCTGCGCTACCCCTGGCGCCACCGCTACGCGTTGTGGCCCGGGCCGAACAGCAACACCTTCGTCGCCTGGGTCGCGCGCGAGGTGCCCGGGCTGCGCCTGGACCTGCCGCCCACCGCGATCGGCAAGGACTATCTGGGGCCCGCGACCTTCGTCGCCCCGGCCCCCAGCGGCACCGGCTGGCAGGCCTCGCTGTGGGGCTTGGCCGGCATCACGCTGGCGCGCGACGAGGGCCTCGAGCTGAACCTCCTGGGCCTGAGCTTCGGCATCGACGTTGACGATCTTGCGCTGCGGCTTCCGGGCGTCGGGCGCTGGCCGCGCGCGGGCGGGAACGCTGCGGCGCGATGAGACGCGCAGCGACGTTCGATTCTTCAGATCGATCTGGCTCCGCGCATGAGGATGTTCCGGCGATGTCCGAGCCATCGTTGCCGCGATCGACGGCGGGCCCGTCATTGGCACACAGGGCGTGTTCGCCGACTTCGGCGCCAAGGCGATGGGGCGTCTTTCCGTCCGAGACGGCGATGCGGCGAGGACGCGCGAGATCCAGCAGCGCAAGCGCGCCGTCCGGCAGCGAGGCAGAGACCAGCACTTGGCCATCGTCGTCCACACCCAGCAGCCCGCCATCGAACGCGGCGTCGAGATTGGCCGAAAGCAGCAGGCCGTTGTAGACATCGAGACGCTCGTCGTCCGAGCTGTCGGCCCAGGGCTTGGCGTGGCTGGCGCGCAGCAGTTCAGGGACCGCCAGCCCGCTGATCGCGCACTGCCCTTGCCACAGGGTCATCAAACCTTCGCGGAAGAGCTGCTGGCCGATGCGCTGCCTCACCACGGCCTCGCGCTCGGTGGCGCTGGGGGCCGCCTCGTTGCCGGCCAAGGCTTGCCGAACCTCGTCGCGGTACCGAGCCACCAGCGCCGTCGGCAGCGTTCGCGACAAGGCCCAGGCCCGACCCAGCGCCGCGTCGGCCTCGGCCAGCGAGGTCCGCAACGGCGCCTGCGAACTGGCCGCCTCGATCCACTCGGCGCCATCGCTCGCGAGATCGAATCCCGCATCGACGGCGAGCTTGCGCAAGGCGGCACGATCCAGCAGGCGCAGGGTTCGGATCGCTCCCGAACGCGCGCCCACGGCTCAGGCCGCCAGCACGTCGACCTGCACCTTGCGCCCCAGCGCGGTGGCGATGTTCACCAGCGCGTCGAGCGAGAAGCGCGAGACCCGACCACGCAGCAAGTCGTTGATGCGCGGCTGCGTCACATGGCAGCGCGCCGCAGCCTCGGCTTGGGTCCAGCCGGCGTCCCGCACGATGGCGGCGATCTGCCGCATCAGCGCGGCGCGCGCGCTCAGGTTGGCCGCCTGCTCCGGTGTATCGGCCAGGGCATCCCACACGCTGGCGAAAGAGGCGCCCGCCGCAGGGGGGCCAGGCGCGCGCTCGGTTCGGCGCGGCGCGGCGCCGGTTCTGCTCACGGTGCGCGGTACGGGCCGGGCCTTGCTCATTCAACTCTCCTGCAAATACTGCTGTCAGCGCCTGCGCGCAAGCTCGATGTCGGCCCTCGCCGTTGCCTGGGACTTCTTCTGGAAGGCATGCACCACCACCACCTCCGCGGCGAGGCGGGCGCAGTAGATGACACGGTAGGTTCCGCTCTCGTCCCAGACGCGCAGTTCCTCGACGCCGGGGGCAATGGCGGGCATGGGCTTGAAGTCATCGGGTTGCTCGCCACGTTGCAGCTTGTCGATCTGGAAGCCGGCGTCCTGCCGCGAGCCGTCGGGAAAATCGCGCAGGCGCTTCAGCGAGTCCCCGAGAAAGCGCACCGGCTTCATCGCGCACTATATCGATTCGGATATAGGCTGGCAACGGTCAGCGTGGGGATCACAGCTCGCCCTGCTCCAGCCGGTCCCACGCCGCGAGCACCAGGCGCTGCGTGCGGTACTCGCCGAACTGGCGCTGCTCGCGCTCCTTGAGCACGCGGAAGGTTTCGCTCGGGTAGCCCTTGCCCATCGCGTCTACGGGATTGACGATGAAGCAAGCAAAACGGGTTACGCGCTCTTGCTCGTAACCCGTCGATTTGGTTGGCGCGGCTGGCAGGATTCGAACCCACGACCCCTTGGTTCGTAGCCAAGTACTCTATCCAACTGAGCTACAGCCGCGCGAAGCTTCGCACTATATCACGCCCTTGAGCTCGCGCCGAGCGATCAGTCCATCGCGGCGGCGGCACGTTCGTGTGCCTGCGCCGCTGCGTCGTCGCCGCATTCGCGCGCCATTTCGGCCAGGGCGCGCAGGCAGCGGCGACGGACGCCCGCCGGGAGATCGCCGGCAGCCGCCGCGCTCTGCTCGAGCAGGCCCCTGGCCTTGCCCCAGAGCTGGCGCTCGGCGTAGGCGATGCCGACTGCGGCGACGACGGCCGCTTCCAGCCGATGCGCGTCGAGCGCGGCCTGGAGGCGCGGCAACCACTCGACTTCGATGCCGGAGACGGCGTCGAAGAGCGCCAGCGCCACCGCGTCGCGGTCGTCGCGGTCGAGCTCGCGCGTGCGCTCCCAGAACGGGCGCAACCACTCGCGGCCGGTGGCCGCGCCGGCGAGCTGCACCGCGCGCCTCGCCGCGCGTGCGGCCACCGAGGCGTCGCGCCGGTCGGCGGCGTCGAACTGGTCCCACAGGCGCTGCAACTGCTGCAGGTCGTGCATCTCGTCGATCGACTCGGCGGCAAGCGAGCGCAGCAGGCCGCGCGCGGCCAGCGGGGTGAAGCCCTGGTGCTTGGCCAGGAGCCGCGCCGTGGACAGCGCCTGCAGCGGGCGCTGCTGCAGGCGGCTGGCCTGCAGCTTCAGCCGCAGCGCCTGCGTGCGCCGCGCCACGCCCGCAGGCAACTGCTCCAGCAGTTCGCTGGCGCGGTCCCCGTCTCGGTCCTCGATGGCCCACTCCGCCGCCAGCAGGCGCGCGCCGTCCTCGACGCCGTGTCCGCCGCCGCGCGGACCGGCCTGCTGCCACAACAGCTGCATCTGCGCGTCGCGGCCGGAACGGTTCTGCAGCCGGTGCAGGCCGCTGGCGGCGAGGATGCGCGCAAGCATCGCGAACTCGGCATCGGCCTTCAGCTGCGGCACCTCGTCGCTGAGCGCGAGCGCCTTCTGCGCGGCCTTGTGCGCACGCGAGTAGCGCGCGCCGAAGTACTCGCCGAGCGCTTCACGCAGCGCCGCGTGCGCGGCTCGCTCGCGTCGCAGCGCGCGCCAGCGGCTGGCGCGCTCGGGCAGCGTCAGCAGCGAGCGCAGCGCCTGCGCGGCCGAGAACAGCAGCGCCACGCCGGCGAGCAGGAGCAGGATGAAGAGGTTGAGCGAGAGTTCCGTGCGCCAGCCCGACCAGTAGATCGTCACCAGGCCGTCGTTGCCGCCCAGCGTGGTCGCCGCGACCACCGCCACCACGCCCAGGAGCAGGAGCCAGATGATGCTGCGCATGGCCACCTGTTGCGCGCGTTGCGACCCCGGGCTTCAGCGCCCGGCCGCGGCCGTGGCGATGGCCGCCAGCGTGGCCTCGGGCCGCGGCACGGTGACCGTGCGTGCCTGCGCCGCCACCTGGCGCACCGCCTCCAGCGCCGAGCCGACCCGGCGTGAGCCGCGATCGAAATAGCGCTCGAGCGCGGACTGCGCGTCGCGCAGGTCGGACTGGGCGATGTCGAACTGACGACTGAGCAGCGCCAGCCGCGCGTTGAGAAGCCGCAGCTTGAGGTTCTCGCGCAGGAAGAAGGCCTGCTCCGGGGCGACGAGCATGGCCTCGGGCATGTCGATGCGCGTGACGCGCACGAGCGCTCGCACTTCGTCCCATACGGCGTCCAGCATGCCCTGCCAACGCAGGCTCCAGCCCGCTGGCGACGCATCGCTTCCGGACGCCGGCGCGGAGGCCGCGACGCCCCGGCGCGGCGCGGCGGCCTGGCGCGCGCCGGGACGACGATCGACTGCCGCCAGCAGCGGCAGGTCATCGACGAGGCGGATCACCTCGTCCAGCCGCAGGCTCAGCAGAGGCAGGTCGGCCGCGCCGGCGGCGCGCGCCTTCTGCAGGTCGGCCAGCACCGCGCGGCGCACGCGCTCCAGGCGCGGCTCCTTGTAGCGCGCGAGGCGCTCGTCGGCCTGTCGCAGCACCGCCACCAACGGCTCCACGCTGCCGGTGATCGCGCTCTGCTGCATCGCCACGCGCACCGCGGCCTCGACGTCGGCGAGCGCGTTCTCGTCGCGCGAGCGCGCCAGCGACTGGATCAGGTCCTCGATCTGCGTGCGCTGCATCGTCGATTCGGCCACACGCGCATCCAGCAGCGCGAGCCTGGCCGCCGTGTCGCGCGCGCCCTCCTGGGCCTGCACCGCCAGCAGCCGCGCTTCCGCCGCCTGCGCGCCGCTGTCCTGCTGGCGCTTGACGAGTTCGGCCTCCAGCAGCTTGACGCGCTGCTGCCCGTTCCACGCCAGTACCAAGGCTGCCGTGCTCACGGCCGCCAGCACGGACGCGCCGGTGGCGACCCAGCGGCCGAAGCCGGCGGCACTCGCGCCGTTGGATGCGGGAGGGACTGCCGGCACGGGCAGAACCGGCGCCGCTTGGCCCGCGGATGCGGATTCGGCTTCGCCCATCGGGGGGGTCGCGGAGGCGGGAGAATCGCTCACAGGGTCGGGGATTCTATCGGCGCGGACTGTCGCCAGCCTCGGCGCGGCCATCGACGTCGCGGGCGAGCGCCGCCGCCACATCCTCGGCGCGCAGCCCGACTTCGGCCACGCGACCGAAACCGCTCTCGCGTGCGCGCGCGGCGATGCGCGCATGCGTTGCCAGCGCGCGCGCGCGCGACCAGTCGGCGTCGGGGCACAGACGCGCGAGGTTGTCGACGGCCTCGCCGCTGCTGAAGTGCCAGCAGTGGGCGCCGGGATCGCGCCGCGCGTGCGCGAGCACGTCGCGGCCGGCTTGCGAGAGCGCAGGCGGGAGGCGACGGTACGTCGCGACGATATCCAGCCGCGCACCGGCCTGCCGCAACTGCGTGGCCAGCCAATCGCGCCCGCCCTCCCCGCGCAGGAGCAGCACGCGCTGGCCCGCCCAGTCACGCGCGGCGAGATGGCGTTGCCACAAGGTGTCGGTGTCGAAGGGACCCTCCGGCCCGGGGTCGACGATCTGCGCAGGCGGCACGCCCGCGGCGCGCAGCGCGGCGCTGGTCCCGGGGCCACTCGAGCCCGCAAGCGTTCGCCGCGGCCACTCCTGGCCGGCGGCACGGGTGCCGAAGAAGTGCGTCACCGCGTTCGCGCTCACGAACATCGCCAGCGCACAGTGCGGCAAGTCGTCCGCCCAGGCCGCGCGCACGCGCTGCGAATCCACGGCCGCTGCGATCTCGATCAGCGGCAGCGCGACCGCGTCGATGCCCAGGGCCTGCAGCCGCTGCACGAAGGCCGCGCCCTGTGCCTCGGGCCGGGTGACGATGACCCGCATCTGGCGTTTGCGCTCGGGCGCGGCGGCCGCGTTGCGCTCAGCCCGGCGGCGCAGGCGCCTGCGCCGCCAGGTAGCCCGCAGCGCCTGCATCGCGCAGCGCCGCGGCGGCGCGGTCACCCATCGCCGTGGCCGAATCGGCATCGGTCGGAGCGCCGCTCACGCGCGTGCGCAGCAAGGGCGCACGCATTTCGCTGCCGTGACCGAGTGCGGCATCGAGCACGAGCTGCTCGCCCTGCCAGATCGCGTGCGCCGCCAGCGGCATGCTGCAACTGCCGCCGAGCGCGCGCGAGACCGCGCGCTCGGCGTGCGCCGCGAGCCAGGTGGGGCGGTGCTGCAGCGGCTCGAGCATGGCGCGCAGTGCCGCGGCATCGGCGCGCACTTCGAGCGCCAGCGCCCCCTGCCCCGCGGCCGGAATCATCTGCGCGGCAGCGAAGCGGCTGCGGATGCGCGCCTGCAGCCCCAGACGCATGAGGCCGGCCGCGGCGAGCACGATGGCATCGAAGCCGCCTTCGTCGAGCTTGCGCAGACGCGTGTCGAGGTTGCCGCGCAGCGGCTCGATGCGCAGGTCGGGACGAAGCGCCAGCAGTTGCACGACACGACGCAGGCTCGAGGTGCCGACCACGGCGCCATGCGGCAACTCGTCCAGCCCCGCATAGCGATTGGAAACGAAGGCGTCGTGCGCATCCTCGCGCTCGAGCACCGCGGCGAGCACGAAGCCCGGAGGCAGTTCCATCGGCACGTCCTTGAGCGAGTGCACCGCCAGATGCGCGCGGCCGTCCTCGAGCGCCGTCTCGAGCTCCTTCACGAACAGGCCCTTGCCGCCGATCTTCGAGAGCGCGCGGTCGAGGATGCGGTCGCCCTGCGTCGTCATGCCCAGCAGTTCGACCTCCAGCCCCAAGCGCTGCATGAGCAGCGCGCGCACATGCTCGGCCTGCCACAGCGCGAGACGGCTCTCGCGCGTGGCGATGATGGTGGTCTGCCTCATGCCGCGATTATCGCCAGCCCTCGTGCGCCGGCGGGCGCGGCCGGATCGGGCGCCGCACTCGGGCATCATCGGCGCGTGAGTTCCCCGATTCCCGCCCTCGTCACCGTGCGCGGCGCTCGGCCGCTGCCGCGGCTGGCGCTGCTCGCGCTGGCCGCGGCCTACCTCCTGCCGGGCTTGTTCGGCCGCGACCCCTGGCGCCATGCCGATCTCGCCGCCTTCGGCCAGATGATGGCCATCGCCGACGGGCGCAGCAGCTGGTTCGCGCCCACGCTCGGCGGCGTGGCCGGCGACGCCGCGCTGTTGCCGCACTGGCTGGGGGCGGCGGCGATCCTGCTGCTCTCGCCTTTCATGGAGGCGCCACTGGCAGCACGCCTGGCCTTTG
This sequence comes from Burkholderiales bacterium, assembly GCA_026932235.1. GTDB lineage: Bacteria > Pseudomonadota > Gammaproteobacteria > Burkholderiales > Burkholderiaceae_C > Rubrivivax. Next base: position 68,024 of record JAIXKR010000003.1, on the reverse strand, counting down.
CGCTGCTGCTGGCGCTGACCTTGCTGATGACCTGGGCCGCGAGCTATCACCTGGCCCTGACGGATGCGGCGCAGCCCCTGCCGCTGGCCTTCGGCGGGGAAGCCGAGCCGGTGAACTACGCGCGCGCCGTCGCCGATGCCTCGGTGCTGGCGCTGATGGCCACGCTCGGGCTGCTGCAGCTCGGCCACGAGACCACGCCCGAACTCGCGCAGCTCGCCTGCGTCGCCCTCTTCGCCTACGCGCTCGCGGCGGCGCCCTTCCGCCGCTGGCAGCCGCGCGTGGCCGTCGTCGCCGCACTGCCGCTGCTGGCCGGCAGCGGCGGCCCGACGATCGCGCTCGCGCTGGGACTCGCCGGCGCCGAGGTCTGCCGGCGCTCGGGCTATCCGGCGGTACAGGCCTTTCGCCGCTGGGTGCTCGCAGCCACCGTCCTGGCGGCGGCGCTGTCCTGGGTGATGGGTACCTGGCAATGGCGCGGGGCGCTGCCGCAGACGCGCGACCTGCTCGCGATCCCGCGCCAGTGGCTCTGGTTCCTTTGGCCTTCGTGGCCGCTGGTGCTGTGGACGCTGTGGCGCTGGCGCGACTACGTGCTGCATCGTCATCTCGCGGTGCCGCTGGTGGTCGCGGCAACAGGCCTTGGCGCCAACCTGGTGATGGGCGGCTCGGACCGCGCCCTGATGCTGGCGCTTCCCGGCATGGCGGTGCTTGCGGCCTTTGCGCTGCCGACCTTGCAGCGCAGCGCCAGCGCGGCGATCGACTGGTTCTCGATGTTCTTCTTCTCCGGCGCGGCAATCACCATCTGGGTGCTCTACAGCGCCATGCAGACCGGTGTTCCCGCCAAGCCCGCGGCCAACATCGCCAAGCTGGCGCCGGGCTTCGTCCCCAGCTTCTCGCCGCTGGCGCTGGCGCTGGCGGCGCTCGGAACGCTGGCCTGGCTGTGGCTGCTGCGCTGGCGCACCGGGCGCCAGCGCGAAGCGCTGTGGAAGAGTCTGGTGCTGCCCGCGGGCGGCGTGGCGCTGTGCTGGCTGCTGACGATGACGCTGCTGCTGCCGCCGCTGGACTACGCGCGCAGCAACCGCGCGCTGGTGCAACGCGTGGCCGCCCACGTCCAGGCCGACGAGTGCATCGCCGCGCCGCGCGCCGCGGCCTCGCTGGTGGCGGCGCTCGAGGTCCTCGGCGGCTTTCGCGTGGATGCCCGGGCCGAGGCCGCGCAGGGCGCGTGCACCCTGCTGCTGCGCGCGGGCCACGCCACGCAGGCGCCGCAGGTGCCGGGCTGGGTGCTGCAGGCCACGCTGCGCCGCCCGACGGACCGCAGCGAGCGCACCTGGGTCTACCGGCGCAGCGTCACCGGTGGCTAGCGCCTGCGCGTCGGGTCGTTCCCGAGCCGAGCAGCCCGCCCTTCGACCATCGGCGCTGCGCAGCCCCTAGGCGCGAACACGCGCCGCGGGCAGCACGATGCGCATGCGCGTGCCCACGCCCAGCTCGCTGTGCACCTGCAGCTCGCCGCCGTGGCGCTGCGCGACGTGCTTGACGATCGACAGCCCGAGGCCGGTGCCGCCGCTGGCGCGTGAGCGGCTGCTGTCGACGCGGTAGAAGCGCTCGGCCAGGCGCGGCAGGTGCTCGCGCGCGATGCCCGGGCCGTCGTCGACGACCTCGAGCTCGACGCCGCCGTCCTCGCGGCCCCGCAGCCGCAGCGCGATGTGGCCCTGCGCCGGCGTGTAGCGCACGGCGTTGTGCACGAGGTTGCCCACCGCGCTGAGCAGTTCCTCGCGGCTGCCGGCGAGCTGGCACTCCAGCGCCAGCTCCAGCGTCAGCCGATGCCGGCCCTTGGACAGCGCCTGGGCGTCGTCGAGCAAGGCCTGCAGCAGTTCGCGCGCGTCGACCCAGGCGTCGACCGGCGGCCGCGGGCTGCCCTCCAGCGCGGCCAGCGTCAGCAGGTCGGCGACCAGGGCCTGCATGCGCTGCGCCTGCTGCGTCATGAGTTCGAGCACGCGCGCGCGCTCGGGCTCCGCCAGCGGCATCGTCGCCAGCGTCTCGACGAAGCCGGCGAGCACGGTCAGCGGCGTGCGGATCTCGTGCGAGACGTTGGCGACGAAGTCGCGCTGCATGGCGTGCAGGCGTTCGCGCGCGGTGATGTCCTGCGTCAGCAGCAGGCGTTGCCCCTGGCCGTAGGGGCGCAGCAGCAGGCTGAGCTGGCGCCCCTCGCCCCCCGGCGCGGGCATGAGCAGGGGCTCGGCGCTGGCCTGCGCATCGCGCAGCCAGGCCGCCAGCGCCGGCGCGCGCACGAGGTTGCCAAGGCGCTGCTGGCGGTCGCGCTGCGGGTCCAGGCCGAGCTGGTCGGCGGCCACGCCGTTGCACCACTCGATCTGGTCGCGCGCGTCCAGCAGCACGACGCCATTGGGCGAGGCCTCGATGGCGCGCAGGAACTGCCACAGGCGCTGCTCCTCGCGCCGCAGCGCCTGTTCGCGCTGGTGCAGGCCGCGTTCGATGCGGTAACCGAGCTCGCCCCACAACAGGGGCGCGGTCGGCGCCGCTTCGCGCTGCTCGCCGCGCAGCCAGCGCAGCAGCCGCGCCGCGTGCAGCGCGTCGATCAGCAGCGCCACGAGCAGCCCCAGCACGCAGCCGCCGACGGCCGCCGCCGGCGCCTGCCCAAGCGGCGCACCCAGGCGCGCACCCAGCCAGCCGCCGCCGAGCACCAGGGCCAGCGCGAGCAGGGCACGCGTGAGCAGGGGATGCATGCGCCAGTGCTGCCGCTGCCCGCCGTGCGCCTCAGCCGCCCGCGCTGCCGTCGACCAGGCGGTAGCCGACGCCGCGCACGGTCTCGACGAGCGCGGCGCAATCGGCCGCCGCCAGCGCCTCGCGCAAACGCTTGATGTGCACGTCGACCGTGCGTTCCTCGATGAAGACGTGATCGCCCCAGACGCGGTCCAGCAACTGGGCACGCGTGTGCACGCGCTGCGCGTGCGCCATGAAGAAACGCAGCAGGCGGAACTCGGTGGGGCCCAGACGCAGCTCGATCGCCGCCTCGGCCTCACCCTCGCGCACGCAGAAGACGCGGTGCGTGGCCGGCTCCAGCCGCAGGGGGCCCACCTGCAGCGCCTCGTCCGCCGCCTGCGGCGCCTTGCGCCGCAGCACCGCGCGCATGCGCGCCAGCAGCTCCTTGGGGGAGAAGGGTTTGGCCAGGTAGTCGTCGGCGCCGGCGTCGAGCCCGGCGACCTTGTCGGCCTCCTGCGCGCGCGCGGTGAGCATGATGATGGACAGGCCGCGCGTGCGCGCGTCGGCGCGCCAGCGTCGCGCCAGCTGCAGCCCGCTCTCGCCGGGCAACATCCAGTCCAGCAGCACGAGGTCGGGCAGCGCGCGGTCGATGGCGGCCTGCGCCTGCACGGCGTCCTCGGCGCGCTGCACCTCGTGTCCGGCGTGATGCAGCGTGAGCGCGATGAGCTCGGCGATCGCCGGCTCGTCTTCGACCACCAGGACGACGCTCATTCGACCGCCCGCTGCACCGCGTCCATGCTGCGATGGCGCACGTCGGTGCCCTTGACGACGTAGATGATGGCCTCGGCCAGGTTCTTGGCGTGGTCGCCGACGCGCTCGATCGCCTTGGCGACGAAGACGAGGTCGATCGCCGCCGAGATCGTGCGCGGGTCCTCCATCATGTAGGTGACGAGCTTGCGCAGCAGGCCCTCGAACTCGCGGTCGATCTGGTCGTCCTGGCGCAGCACTTCGAGCGCGCGCTCGGTGTCCAGGCGCGCGAAGGCGTCCAGCGCCTTGCGCAGCTGCGCCGTCGCCAGCCGCGCCTCGAAGGCGAGATCGGAGAGCGGCAGGCGCAGGCGCTGCGCGGCCTCGCCGGCCAGCAGCCGCTGCACGGTGCGCGCGATGCGCGCGGCCTCGTCGCCGACGCGCTCGAGGTTGGCGATGGTCTTGCTCACCGCGATCAGCAGCCGCAGGTCGCGCGCCGTGGGCTGGCGGCGCGCGATGATGCCGCACAGGTCGTGGTCGATCTCCACGTCCATGCGGTTGACGCGGTCCTCCTCGCGCAGCACGCCCTCGGCGGCGACGGCGTCGAGCCCGGTGAGCGCGGCCACCGCCTGCGCCACCTGCGCCTCGACCAGGCCGCCCATCTCGAGCACGCGCGCGCTCACGCCGGCGAGCTCGGCGTCGAACTGCGTGGACAGGTGCTTGTCGCTCATGCTGCGCTCCTCATCGCGCCTTCTCAGCCGAAGCGGCCGGTGATGTAGTCCTCGGTATCCTTGCAGCGCGGCTTCATGAAGATCTCCGCCGTCGGCCCGAACTCGACCAGCCGGCCCAGGTACATGTAGGCGGTGTAGTCGCTGCAGCGCGCGGCCTGCTGCATGTTGTGCGTGACGATGGCCACCGTGACCTCGTTCTTGAGCTCGTGGATGAGCTCCTCGATGCGTCCGGTGGAGATCGGGTCCAGCGCCGAGCAGGGTTCGTCCAGCAGCAGCACCTCGGGGCGGATGGCGATGCCGCGCGCGATGCACAGCCGCTGCTGCTGGCCGCCGGAGAGGCCGGTGCCGCTCTGGCCCAGCTTGTCCTTGACCTCGTTCCACAGCGCGGCCTTGCGCAGCGCCCACTCCACGCGTTCGTCCATGTCCACGCGCGAGAGGCGCTCGAACAGGCGCACGCCGAAGGCAATGTTGTCGTAGATCGACATCGGAAAGGGCGTGGGCTTCTGGAACACCATGCCGATGCGCGCGCGGATGAGCGCCACGTCCTCGCGGCTGGCGAGGATGTCCTGGCCGTCGAGCAGGATCTGCCCGCTGGCGCGCTGCTCGGGGTAGAGCTCGAACATGCGGTTCATGCTGCGCAGCAGCGTGCTCTTGCCGCAGCCCGAGGGGCCGATGAAGGCCGTCACCTTGTGCTCGGGGATGTCCAGGCTGATGTCGTCCAGCACCAGCTGCTGGCCGTAGCGAAAGCACAGGCCGCGCACCGAGAGCTTGATTTTCTCGGCCGCGGGCAGCTCGATGACGGCGTCTTGGCTCATGGTCGTCGCCGGGTTCGGCATGGCGGTTCAGCGGCGCTCGCGCAGCAGCACGCGCGCCAGGATGTTGAGCAGCAGCACGCCAAGCGTGATCAGGAAGACGCCCGCCCAGGCCAGCTGCTGCCAGTTCTCGTAGGGGCTCATGGCAAAGCGGAAGATCGTCACCGGCAGGCTCGCCATCGGCTGCTCGAGGTCGCGGGTCCAGAACTGGTTGGAAAGCGCGGTGAAGAGCAGCGGCGCGGTCTCGCCGGCGATGCGTGCCACCGCCAGCAGCACGCCGGTGAGGATGCCCGCGCGCGCGGCCTTGAGCGTGAGCGCGGTGACGACGCGCCACTTGGGGGTGCCCAGCGCGAAGGCGGCTTCGCGCAGCGCGGGCGGCACCAGGCGCAGCATGCTGTCGGTCTGGCGGATGACCACCGGCACGACGATGAGCGCCAGCGCCAGCGCCCCGGCCAGGCCGGAGAAGCCGCCGCGCGGCGCCACCACCACGGCGTAGACGAAGAGGCCCAGCACGATCGAGGGCGCCGAGAGCAGGATGTCGTTGACGAAGGCCAGCACGCGGCCCAGGCGCGTGTGCTGGCCGTACTCGGCCAGGTAGACGCCGGCCAGGATGCCCACCGGCGTGCCCAGGGCGGTGGCCAGACCCACCATGAGGAGCGAGCCGAAGATGGCGTTGGCCAGGCCGCCGCCGGGCGTCTGCGGCGGCGGCGTCATCGCCGTGAAGACGGAAAGCGTCATGCCCGCCAGACCCAGGCGCAGCGTCTCGAGGAGGATCCACGCCAGCCAGAACAGGCCGAAGGCCATCGCCGCCACCGACAGCGCGAGCGCAAGACCGTTGCGCCACCGGCGGCGCCGCTGCAGCGCGAGCCGCTGCGCCGCGTCCGTACGCCAGGCGGCGCTCATGCGCGCCCTCCCTCGCGGCGGCGCAGGTGCGCCAGCAGCAGCTTGGAGAACGCCAGCACGACGAAGGTGATGGCGAACAACACCAACCCGAGGTACATGAGCGCGGCCTGGTGCAGCCCGGCCTCGGCCTCGGCGAACTCGTTGGCCAGCGTCGAGGTGATGCTGTTGGCGGCCTCGAAGAGCGAGAGCGAACCGAGCTGGTTCATGTTGCCGATGACGAAGGTGACGGCCATGGTCTCGCCCAGCGCGCGCCCCAGGCCGAGCATGATGCCGCCGATGACGCCGCTCTTCGTGTAGGGCAGCACGACGTGGCGCACCACCTCCCAGGTCGTGGCGCCCAGCCCGTAGGCCGATTCCTTGAGCAGCGTCGGCGTGAGCTCGAAGACATCGCGCATGACCGCCGCGATGAAGGGGATGACCATGATGGCGAGGATGATGCCCGCGGCCAGGATGCCGATGCCCACCGGTGGCCCGGCCACCAGCGTGCCCAGCAGCGGCAGCCCGCCCAGCGCCGACTGCAGCGGCAGCTGCACGAAGCGCGAGAGCACGGGGCCGAAGACGAGCAGGCCCCACATGCCGTAGACGATCGACGGCACGGCCGCCAGCAGCTCGATGGCCGTGCCCAGCGGGCGGCGCAACCAGCGCGGCGCAAGCTCGGTAAGGAAGATGGCGATGCCCAGACTCACCGGCACCGCGATCGCGAGCGCGACGAACGAGGTCGCCAGCGTGCCGAAGATCATCACCAGGCCGCCGAAACGCTGACGCACCGGGTCCCATTCGGCGGTCCAGACGAAGGACGCGCCGAAGCGCTCGATCGCCGGCCAGGCGCCGACGACGAGCGAAGCGGCGATGCCGGCGAAGGCGGCCAGCGTGATCCAGGCCGCCGCCTGCGCCAGCGCGGCGAAGAAGCGATCGGCCCAGGGCCCGGCGCGGCGCGCACGCGCCGCGCTAGGAGCCGCGCCCTGCAGCGGGCCGGCAGCTGTGCTCATCGTCGACGGCACCGGAAGTCGTCGTCGGCTTCGTGCCTCAGGGCGCGGTCAGCGGCCGGCCGGCGCCGTCGCGGATCTGCTCCCAATATCGACGCACCAGCGTCTTCACCGAGTCCGGAAGCGGCACGTAGTCGAGCTCGTCGGCCATCGCATCGCCCTTGGCGTAGGCCCAGTCGAAGAAGGCCAGCGCCGCCGCCGCGGCCTGCGGCTTCTCGCTCGTCTTGTGCATGAGGATGTAGGTCGGATTGGTCAGCGGCCAGGCGTTCCTGCCGGGCTGGTCGGTGGTGATCTGGTAGAAGCTGCGGCTCCAGTCGGCGCCGGCGGCGGCGGCCTTGAAGCTCTCGTCGCTGGGCGCCACGAAGTGGCCCTCGCGGTTGAGCATGAGCGCGTAGCTCATACGGTTCTGCTTCACGTAGGCGTACTCGACGTAGCCGATCGAGTTCGGCAGCCGCTGCACGAACACCGCCACGCCCTCGTTGCCCTTGCCGCCGGCGCCCACGGGCCAGTTCACCGCCGTGCCCTCGCCCACCTGCGCCTTCCACTGCGCGTTCACCTTGGAGAGGTAGTTGGTGAAGATGAAGCTGGTGCCCGAACCGTCGGCACGACGCACGACGGCGATCTGGGCATCGGGCAGCGCCACACCCGGGTTGAGCGCCTTCAGCGCGGCATCGTTCCAGCGCGTGATCTTGCCGAGGTAGATGTCGCCCAGCACCTGCCCGCTGAGCCGCAGCTGCCCGGGCGCCACGCCCTCGAGGTTGAACACCGGCACGACGCCGCCGATGACGGTGGGGAACTGCAGCAGGCCGTCGCGCGCCAGCTCATCGTCCTTGATCGGCATGTCGCTGGCGCCGAAATCGACCGTCTTGGCCTTGATCTGGCGGATGCCCGCGCCCGAGCCCACGGGCTGGTAGTTGATGCGCGCACCGGTGGCCTTGTGGTAGGCGTCGGCCCACTTCGCATACACGGGCGCCGGGAAGGTGGCGCCCGCGCCGGTCACGTCCTGCGCCGCAGCGGCGCCGTGCAGCAGGGCCAGGCTCAGCACGGTGCCGGCCAGGCGGGGAAGGGTTCGGAACATCGCTAGGTCCTCGTTGACAGCTTGTTGCACTGCCCGGGACTCTAGAAAGCGTCTGTGACGGCTTCGTGACAGCGAGCGACACGTGGCCGCGCGCGGCCCGAAACCCGAACTCAGGCCTGCGCGGCGTGGGCCAGGTGCTCGGCGCAGCGGCGGCCGAGTTCGGCGTCGCGCGACTCGACCATGACGCGCAGCACGGGCTCGGTGCCGCTGGCGCGGATGAGGATGCGACCGGCATCGCCCAGGTCGCGCGCCACGCTGCGCTGCGCGTCGTCCAGCTGCGGGTTGCGCTTCCAGTCGCTGCCCTCGCGCAGGCGCACGTTGATCATCGTCTGCGGGAACAGGGCCACGTCCTGCAGCAGTCCGGCGAGATCGCGGCCATTGCGGCGGATCGCCTGCATGATCTGCAGCGCGCTGACGATGCCGTCTCCGGTGGTGTGACGATCCAGCGCCAGCAGGTGGCCCGAACCCTCGCCGCCGAGCTGCCAGCCGCGGGCGGCGAGTTCCTCGAGCACGTAGCGGTCGCCGACCTTGGCGCGCACGAGCGGGATCCCCAGCCGCTGCAGCGCCTGCTCCACGGCCATGTTGGTCATCAGCGTACCGACGACGCCGGGCACCGTCTCGCCCTTGGCCAGGCGGTCGGCCGCCATCACGTAGAGCAGTTCGTCGCCGTTGAAGAGGCGGCCGCGTGCGTCCACCATCTGCAGCCGGTCGGCGTCGCCGTCGAGGGCGATGCCGTAGTCGGCGCCATGCTCGAGCACCGCCTTGGCCAGCGCAGCCGGCTCGGTCGCCCCCACGCCGTGGTTGATGTTGAGGCCATCGGGCTGCACGCCGATGGGAACGACGACGGCGCCGAGTTCGTGAAAGATCTTCGGCGCCACCTGGTAGGCCGCGCCGTGCGCGGCATCGACGACGAGCTTCATGCCGCGCAGCGTGAGGCTGTGCGGCACCGTGCTCTTGCAGAACTCGATGTAGCGGCCGCCAGCGTCGGTGAGCCGCCGCGCCTTGCCGAGCGCGGCCGAATCCACCCACTGCGGCTCGAGCGCGAGCGCGGCCTCGACCTCCGCTTCCCAGGCGTCGGGCAGCTTCTCGCCCTGGGCGGAAAAGAACTTGACTCCGTTGTCGCCGAAGGGGTTGTGCGAGGCGCTGATGACCACGCCCAGATCCAGCCGCAGGGCGCGCGTGAGATAGGCCACGCCGGGCGTGGGCAGCGGTCCGCTGAGCAGCACGTCGACACCGGCGGAGGCGAAGCCGGCCTCGAGCGAGGATTCGAGCATGTAGCCCGAAAGCCGCGTGTCCTTGCCGATCAACACCGTCGCATGCGGGTTCCCCCGGCGCAGCACCTGACCGACCGCATGGCCCAGGCGCAGCATGAAGTCCGGTGTGATCGGGCTCTTGCCGACCGTGCCGCGAATGCCGTCGGTGCCGAAATACTGTCTGCTCATCGTCGCGTCCTTCTGGCGGCCCGGTTTCGGGCGGCCGATTGTCCGACGGCGGATTTTCCCCGCCCGCAGCGCGCGCGCCCGCGCCCGGCTGTCCCGAAGTTGTGACGGGTTGAACGGCCTCGACGCGAACGGGGCCAGGAGGCCCCGTCCAATCGATGCGACGACCTGCCGGGCTTCAGGCGGCGGCGGGCGCGCTGTCGGCCTGCGCCGGCGGCGTCGGGCCGCTCGGCCGGTTGGTCGGCGGCGTCCAGTCCTTGGGCGGACGCGGCGGACGGCCGGCCATGATGTCGTCGATCTGCTCGGAGTCGATGGTCTCCCAGTCGAGCAGCGCCTGCGCCATCGCGTGCATCTTGTCCTTGTGGTCCTCGATCAGCTTGCGTGCCACGCCGTACTGCTCGTCGATGATGCGCCGGATCTGCTGGTCGACCTTGCGCATCGTCTCCTCGGACATGTTGGTCGTCTTGGTGACGCTGCGGCCGAGGAAGACCTCGCCCTCGTTCTCGGCGTAGACCATGGGCCCGAGCTCGTCGGTCATGCCGTAGCGCATGACCATGTCGCGCGCGATCTGCGTGGCGCGCTCGAAGTCGTTGCTGGCTCCGGTGGTCATCTGGTTCATGAACACCTCCTCGGCGATGCGGCCGCCGAAGAGCACGCTGATGGTGCTGAGCATGCGCTCCTTGTCCATGCTGTAGCGGTCGCCTTCGGGCAGCTGCATGGTCACCCCGAGCGCCCGCCCGCGCGGGATTACCGTCACCTTGTGCACCGGGTCGGTCTTGGGCAGCAGGCGCGCCACCAGCGCGTGGCCGGCCTCGTGATAGGCGGTGTTGCGGCGCTCGTCCTCGGGCATGACCATGGACTTGCGCTCGGGACCCATCATGATCTTGTCCTTGGCGCGCTCGAAGTCGACCATCTCGACCACGCGCGCGTTGCGCCGGGCCGCGAAGAGGGCCGCCTCGTTCACCAGGTTGGCGAGGTCGGCGCCGCTGAAGCCCGGCGTGCCGCGCGCCAGGATGTCGGCGCGGATGTCCTGCCCCACCGGCACCTTGCGCATGTGCACGTTCAGGATCTGCTCGCGCCCGCGCACGTCGGGCAGCGTGACGTAGACCTGACGGTCGAAGCGCCCCGGACGCAGCAGCGCCGGGTCGAGGATGTCGGGCCGGTTGGTGGCGGCCATGACGATGACGCCGAGATTGGTCTCGAAGCCGTCCATCTCGACCAGCATCTGGTTCAGCGTCTGCTCGCGCTCGTCGTTGCCGCCGCCCAGGCCCGCGCCGCGGTGGCGGCCGACGGCGTCGATCTCGTCGACGAAGATGATGCAGGGCGCGCTCTTCTTGGCCTGCTCGAACATGTCGCGCACGCGCGCCGCGCCCACGCCGACGAACATCTCGACGAAGTCGGAACCGCTGATGCTGAAGAAGGGCACCTTGGCCTCGCCCGCGATCGCCTTGGCCAGCAGCGTCTTGCCGGTTCCCGGCGGGCCCACCAGGAGCACGCCGCGCGGGATGCGGCCGCCGAGTTTCTGGAACTTCTGCGGATCCTTCAGGAAGTCGACCAGTTCCTTCACCTCCTCCTTGGCCTCGTCGCAGCCGGCGACGTCGGCGAAGGTGGTGGTGTTGTTGGTCTCGTCGAGCATGCGCGCCTTGCTCTTGCCGAAGCTGAAGGCGCCGCCCTTGCCGCCGCCCTGCATCTGGCGCATGAAGTAGATCCAGACGCCGATCAGCAGCAGCATCGGACCCCAGCTGACGAGGATGCTCATGAGCAGGCTGGGTTCCTCGCGCGGCTTGACGTCGAACTTGATGCCGTTGTTGATGAGGTCGCCGACGAGGCCGCGGTCGAGATAGGTCGCGGTGCTGCGCAGCCGCTTGTCGTCCGTCGTGAGGGCGACGATCTCGGTGCCGCCGCCGGGGCTCTCCTGCAGCGTCACCTGCTTGATGCGACGTGCGCGGACTTCCTCGAGGAAGTCGGAATAGGCGATCTGGCTGCCCTGCGCCACGCCGCGGTCGAACTGCTTGAACACGGTGAAGAGCACGAGCGCGATCACCAGCCAGACAGCGACCTTCGAAAACCATTGATTGTTCACTGCGACTCCTTGGGTGGCGCGTCGCGCGCACGACCCGACCCATATGCGGACGATTCTATTGCGCTCAACCCCGGCGAACCCGGCGAATGGCCGGCGAATCCCTGCCGATCAGCGGCTTTGCACTCGTGCGGCTCCGTCCTTGAGACCGATGCCGACGAGGAATGTCTCCGCGGAACGGGGCCGGGACGCCTTGGGCTTGTAGGGCTTGACGACGCGGAAGCTGCGCTTGAAGCGCTCGACGAGCTGGCTGTAGCCGCTGCCGTGGAAGACCTTGGCGACCAGCGCGCCGCCAGGGCGCAGGTGGCGCTCGGCGAAGTCCACCGCCAGTTCGACCAGATCCGCCATGCGCGCGGCGTCCGCGCTGGCCACGCCCGAGAGGTTGGGCGCCATGTCCGAGACCACCACGTCCACCGGCCGGCCCTGCAGCGCCGCCTCCAGCGCCCGCGGCGCCTCGTCCTCGCGAAAGTCGCCCTGCAGGAAGCTCACGCCCTCGATCGGCTCCATCGGCAACAGGTCGAGCGCGAGCAGCGTGGCCGCGGGCGCGCCCTGCCCCGCCCCCTCGGCGAGCAGCCTCCGGCGCAGATACTGGCTCCAGGCACCGGGTGCGGCGCCGAGGTCGACCACCGTCTGCCCGGGCCGCAGCAGGCCGAAGGTCTCATCGATCTCGGCCAGCTTGTAGGCCGCGCGCGAGCGGTAGCCCTCGGTCTGGGCGCGGCGCACGTAGGGATCGGTGAGGTGATCGTGCAGCCAGGCCTTGTTGAGCTTCTTGCCGCGGGTCTTGCTTGTCATCGGGGGCCGATAATAGGCGCATGCCCGCCCTCACCCTGACCCCATCCGAGCGCAAGGAAAAGCGCGGCTTGGCTCATCACCTCGAGCCGGTCGCGATGATCGGGGCCGAGGGCCTCACGGCCGCGGTGCAGCGCGAGGTCGACGCCGCGCTGGCGGCGCACGGCCTCATCAAGGTGCGCGTCTTCAGCGACGACCGCAGCCTGCGCGAGACGATGCTGCAGACACTCGCGCAGGCGCTTGGCGCCGCGCCGGTTCAGCACATCGGCAAGCTGCTCGTGCTGTGGCGGCCCCCGGTCGAGAAGCCGCGCGCTGCACGGCAAGACCGCAAGCCCGGCCCGCGCATCGTCAAGCTCGTCACTCCCGGAAGAAGGCCCGGGCGCGCACCGACCTCGCGCAAGGTCCGCATCCTGGGCAATGAGCGCATCACCACCGGCGGGTTGATCAAGCGCGCCAGGCCGCGCGCCGGCAGCGCGAAGAAGAAGCCGACGGGCTGATCGCCAGCCCCGGCAACGGTCAGCCTCCGCCAGCCGACACCCGCCAGGCGAGCAAGGCCACCAGCACGAGCTTGACGGCGAAGAAGCCGACGCTGACGGCATGCAGGGCAGCCAAGGCGACCGGCCCCTGCCCGGCGCGCGCCGCTTCCATGTACGGCTGGACGCCGAAGTAGCCGGCAACGGTGCAGAACAGCGTGCCCAGCACCAAGCCGAAGCCGAGGCCGAACGGCCGCTCGCGGCGCTTGTCGCGCAGGCGCTCGAGGAGGAGCAGCAGCACCGCCGCGGCGAGGCTGGTGTAGGCCTCCTGCGCCAGCATCGGCGCGACCACGCGGCCGGCTTCGGCGCGCGGCAGCGTGGCGAAGGCCGCCGGCGTGGCCAGCAACGCCACGCACAGCAGGCAACCCAGCCACAGGCCCGGCAGCAGGCGGCGCAGCCTCTCGGCCAGGGCGTCTGCGCGATGCACGGCGGGCGGACCGGTCAGACGTAGCGCACGCCCACGATCTCCCAGTGGCGCAGCCCGCCGGGGGCCTGCACCTCGGCGACGTCGCCGGCGACCTTGCCGATGAGCGCGCGCGCGATCGGGCTGCTGATCGAGATCAGGCCGAGCTTGAGGTCGGCCTCGTCGTCGCCGACGATCTGGTAGGTCACCTTCTGTCCGCTGTCCTCGTCCTCGAGGTCGACGGTGGCACCGAACACCACCTTGCCGCCGGCATTCACCGCCGCCGGATCGATGACCTGGGCCGCGGCGAGCTTGGCCTCGAGCTCCTTGATGCGCCCTTCGACGAAGCCCTGGCGGTCCTTGGCGGCGTCGTACTCGGCGTTCTCGGAGAGGTCGCCCTGCGCGCGCGCCTCGGCGATCGCCTGGATCGCGGCGTGACGCTCGACGGTCTTCAGGCGCTGCAGTTCGGCCTTGAGCTGCTCGGCGCCGCGGAGGGTCAGGGGAATGGTGGCCATGGTCGACTCGGCGTGAAGGACAGGTTGCAGTCCGGCGGGCAAATGGGGGCGCCGCGGCACGCGCGAAACGACGAACGGGCCGCGGGCAGAAGTGAAACCGCCGCAGCGTCCCTCGAAAGAGGCGGCTGCGGCGGGTCGGATGGAGCCCGAGTCTAAGCCAGTTCGGCGTGCATGTCCTGCACCGAGATGACCGCCAGCCCGCTCTGGTGCTTCATCGCCTCGGTGGCGGCCTCGGCGCCGGCCATCGTCGTGTAGTAGGTGACGCGGTTGGCCAGTGCGGCGGTGCGGATGTGGCGGGAGTCGGCGATGGCCGCTCGCGTCTCGTCCACGGTGGTGAGCACGAGCTGGATCTCACCGGCCTTGATCATGTCGACGATGTGCGGGCGGCCATCCTTCACCTTGTTGACCACCTTCACGGGAACTCCCGCCGCCGCGATCGCCGCCGCCGTGCCCTTGGTGGCGACGACCGCGAAGCCGAGCGCAACCAGGTCGCGCGCGACGTCGACGGCGCGCGCCTTGTCGCCGTTCTTCACCGTGATGACGACGGTGCCGGAGCGCGGCAGCCGCGAGCCTGCGCCGAGCTGGCTCTTCAGCATCGCCTCGGCGAAGTCGCGGCCCACGCCCATCACCTCGCCGGTGCTGCGCATCTCGGGGCCGAGGATGGTGTCGACGCCGGGGAACTTGTTGAACGGGAACACCGCCTCCTTGACCGTGAAGTAGGGCGGCACCACCTCGCGCGGACGGGTGCCCAGCCGCGTGCGCTGCGCGGCCAGCTTCTGGCCGACCATGCAGCGCGCGGCGATCTTGGCCAGGGGCTGGCCGGTGGCCTTGCTGACGAAGGGCACGGTGCGCGAGGCGCGCGGGTTGACCTCGAGCACGTAGACGACGGCGGCCTCGCCCTCCCCCTGGATCGCGAACTGCACGTTCATGAGGCCGACCACGTTCAGCGCGCGCGCCATGGCCGCGGTCTGCCTGCGCATCTCGTCCTGCAGCGGCGCCGGCAGCGAGTACGGCGGCAAGGAGCAGGCCGAGTCGCCGCTGTGGATGCCCGCGGCCTCGACGTGCTCCATGATGCCGCCGATCATGACCTCGTTGCCGTCGCAGATGCAGTCGACGTCGACCTCGATGGCGTCGTCGAGGAAGCGGTCCAGCAGCACCGGCGACTTCTCGCTCACGCGCACCGCCTCGCGCATGTAGCGCTCGAGATCCTTGTCGCCGTGCACGATCTCCATCGCGCGCCCGCCCAGCACGTAGCTCGGCCGCACGACCAGCGGATAGCCGATCTCGCGCGCCAGCGCCAGTGCCTCGTCCTCGGTGCGCGCGGTGCGGTTGGGCGGCTGCTTCAGGCCCAGCTCGTGCAGCAGCTTCTGGAAGCGCTCACGGTCCTCGGCGACGTCGATGCTGTCGGGACTGGTGCCGATGATGGGCACGCCCTCGCGCTCGAGTTCCAGGGCGAGCTTGAGCGGCGTCTGTCCGCCGTACTGCACGATCACCCCTTCCGGCTTCTCCTTGTCGACGATCTCGAGCACGTCCTCCAGCGTCACCGGTTCGAAGTAGAGGCGGTCGCTGGTGTCGTAGTCGGTGGAGACGGTCTCCGGGTTGCAGTTGACCATGATGGTCTCGAAGCCGTCCTCGCGCATCGCCAGTGCCGCGTGCACGCAGCAGTAGTCGAACTCGATGCCCTGGCCGATGCGGTTGGGCCCGCCGCCGAGCACCATGATCTTGCGCCGCGTGCTCGGCTCGGCCTCGCACTCCTCGTCGTAGCAGGAGTACATGTAGGCGGTCTGCGTCGCGAACTCGGCGGCGCAGGTATCGACGCGCTTGTAGACCGGGCGCACGCCGAGCTGCTGTCGCGCGCGGCGCACGGCGCGCTCGTCGCAGGCCAGCAGCCGCGCCAGGCGCCGGTCGGAGAAGCCCATGCGCTTGAGCTGGCGCATCTCCTCGGCGCGCACGTCGCCCAGCGCGCGCCCGCGAAGCGCGCGCTCGACGGCGACGATCTCCTCGATCTGCGCGAGGAACCAGGGGTCGATCTCGGTTTCCTCGAACACCTCGTCCAGCGTCATGCCGACGCGGAACGCGTCCGCCAGGTAGAGCAGCCGGTCGGGGCCGGGGTTGCCGATCTCGTCGATGATCTCGTCGCGGTCGTCGCTGACTTCGTCCAGGCCGCTGATGCCCGTCTCCAGCCCGCGCAGCGCCTTCTGCAGGCTCTCCTGGAAGGTGCGGCCCATGGCCATGACCTCGCCCACGCTCTTCATCTGCGTCGTCAAGCGCGAGTCCGCTGCAGGGAACTTCTCGAAGGCAAAGCGCGGCAGCTTGGTGACGACGTAGTCGATCGAGGGCTCGAAGCTCGCCGGCGTGGCGCCTCCGGTGATGTCGTTGCGCAACTCGTCGAGCGTGTAGCCCACCGCCAGCTTGGCCGCCACCTTCGCGATCGGGAAGCCGGTGGCCTTGGAGGCCAGCGCCGAGCTGCGGCTCACGCGCGGGTTCATCTCGATGACGATCATGCGCCCGTTCTTCGGGTTGATCGCGAACTGCACGTTGGAGCCGCCGGTCTCGACGCCGATCTCGCGCAGGATGGCGATCGAGGCGTTGCGCAGCAGCTGGTACTCCTTGTCGGTGAGCGTCTGCGCCGGCGCCACGGTGATGCTGTCGCCGGTGTGGATGCCCATCGGGTCCAGGTTCTCGATCGAGCAGACGATGATGCAGTTGTCCGCGCGGTCGCGGATCACCTCCATCTCGAACTCCTTCCAGCCGATCAGGCTCTCCTCGATGAGCAGTTCGTTGGTCGGCGAGAGGTCCAGTCCGCGCTTGCAGATGGTCTCGAACTCCTCCGGGTTGTAGGCGATGCCCCCGCCCGTTCCGCCGAGCGTGAAGCTCGGGCGGACGACGACCGGAAAGCCCGTGCCGCCGGTGAGCTGCGCGATGCGCCGCTGCACCATCTGCGCCTCGTCCCAGCTGTGCGCGATGCCGCTCTTGGCCGAGTCCAGGCCGATGGCGGTCATCGCATCCTTGAACTTGAGCCGGTCCTCGGCCTTCTCGATCGCCGTCTCGTTGGCGCCGATGAGTTCGACGCCGTGGCGCGCGAGCACGCCGTTTCGGTGCAGGTCGAGCGCACAGTTGAGCGCCGTCTGCCCGCCCATCGTGGGCAGCAGCGCCATCTTCTCGCCGGGATGAGCGGCACGCTCGCGCGCGATGATCTTCTCCACCACCTGCCAGGTGATGGGCTCGATGTACGTCGCGTCGGCCGTCTCCGGGTCGGTCATGATGGTCGCCGGATTGCTGTTCACGAGGACGACGCGGTAGCCCTCCTCGCGCAGCGCCTTGCAGGCCTGGGCGCCGGAGTAGTCGAACTCGCAGGCCTGGCCGATGACGATCGGGCCCGCGCCGATGATGAGGACGCTGTGCAGGTCTTGACGCTTGGGCATGTCAGCGTGCTTCCATCAGTTTCACGAAGTGATCGAAGAGGTGGCCGATGTCGTGCGGCCCGGGAAGCGCCTCCGGGTGGCCCTGGAAGCTGAACGCCGGGCGCTCCGTGTGTGCCATGCCTTGCAGCGTGCCGTCGAAGAGGCTGACGTGCGTGGCGCGCAGCGTCGGCGGCAGCGACTCGTGCTCGACCGCGAAGCCGTGGTTCTGGCTGGTGATGGCGACACCGCCGGTCTGCAGGTCCTTCACCGGGTGGTTGGCGCCGTGGTGGCCGAACTTCATCTTGAAGGTCCTCGCGCCGCAGGCCAGTGCCATGATCTGGTGCCCCAGGCAGATGCCGAACACCGGGATGCCGATGTCGAGGAAGCTGCGCACCGCGTCGATGGCGTAGTCGCAGGGCTCGGGGTCGCCCGGGCCGTTGCTGAGGAAGATGCCGTGCGGGCGCAGCGCCAGCGCCTCGTGCGCGGGCGTGCGCGCCGGCACCACGGTGATGCGGCAGCCGCGGCTGGCGAGCATGCGCAGGATGTTGCGCTTGACGCCGAAGTCGTAGGCGACGACGTGGTGCGTGGCCTCGACGAGATGGCCGTAGCCCTCGCCCAGGCGCCACTCGGTTTCGGTCCATTCGTAGGCGCTGGCGGTGCTCACCTCCTGCGCCAGGTCCAGGCCGACCATGGACGGCGCGGCGCGCGCCGCCGCCACCGCCTGTGCGCGCACTTCGGGCCCGACTTCGGCCCCCGGGGCCAGGGCGAGGATGCAGCCGTTTTGCGTGCCGCTGCTGCGCAGGTGGCGCGTGAGGCGGCGCGTGTCGATGTCGGCGAGTGCGACGACGCCTTCGCGCTGCAGGTAGGCGGGCAGCGTTTCGGTGGCGCGAAAGCTCGACATGCGCGCCGGCACGTCGCGCACGATCAGGCCCGCGGCCTGGACCGAAGCGGACTCGACGTCCTCGGCATTCACGCCCGTGTTGCCGATGTGCGGATAGGTCAGCGTGACGAGCTGGCGGCGATAGCTCGGGTCGGTGAGCACTTCCTGGTAGCCGGTCATGGCGGTGTTGAACACCACCTCGCCGACCGTACGGCCGGCCGCACCGATCGAGGAACCGAGAAAGGTCGTGCCGTCCGCGAGGGCGAGAAGCGCGCGCGCACGCGCGCTGGACTGGAGGGGCAGCAGCAAAGGGGACTCCGGGATTCGCTCGCCCGGCAACATCCCGGGCCGCGGGGCCGGGGAATGAATCCGAGGGAAACCGGTGTCGGGATTTCGCCAGGCTGCGATGTTGGCGGGTAAACCTGAAAATTATAGTGCGGCGATGCCGGCGCGCGCGATCTGCGCGTCTTCACCGCTCTTCACGCCGCTCACACCGACGGCCCCCACGACGTGGCCATCGACGATGACCGGCACCCCGCCCTCGAGGGTGGCCGCCAGCGGCGCGCTCAGGAACGAGACGCGTCCGCCGTTGATCATGTCCTCGTAGGCCTTGCTCTCGCGGCGGCCCAGGGCGGCCGTCTGCGCCTTGGCCGGCGCGATCTGCGCCGAGATCGGCGCCGCCCCGTCCAGGCGCTGCAGCCACAGCAGGTGACCGCCGTCGTCGACGACGGCGATGCTCACGGCCCAGTCGTTGGCCAGCGCCTCGGCCTCGGCCGCGGCGGCGATGCGGCGCACGTCTTCGAGCAGGAGCTGCGGCTTGGTCTTCATCGATCGTTCCTCGAATCGGCGGTTCACGGACAGCCGCCGACCATAGCCGAGGAACTTCCGGCGCGCCAGGAGGGTCAACGCCCACTGGGCGGCGACCGCGTCGCCGGGGCTGCGCTTGAATCCCGCGCGATCCGGCACCAGATCGGGAGTACGCGCGGGGGAGAGGTCGTCGCACCCGTGGCCCGACTAGAATCCGCGATGGCTGCATTCAATGTTCACTGGAGGTCGCATGACGACGAACACCGAACGCTTCGGCGGCTCGCCGCTGACCCTGGGCGCCGAGCGCAACCGCGTTCTGCGCAACACCTATGCGCTGCTGGCGCTGTCGATGCTCCCCACCGTGCTGGGCGCCTGGATCGGCGTGGCCACCGGCATCACCAGCGCGATGTCGCCCATGGTGAGCCTGATCGTCTTCCTGGCGGGCGCCTTCGGCTTCATGTTCGCGATCCAGCGCAACGCCAACTCGGGGCTCGGCGTCGCGCTGCTGCTGGGCTTCACCTTCTTCATGGGGCTGATGCTCGCGCGGCTGCTCGCGGTCGTGCTGTCGATGGGCAACGGCGCCAGCCTGGTGATGATGGCCTTCGCCGGCACGAGTGCGGCCTTCTTCGGCATGGCGCTGCTGTCCACCGTGATCAAGCGTGACCTCTCGGGACTGGCGCGCTTCCTCTTCATCGGTGCCATCGGCATCCTGGTCGTGGGCATCGTCAACGTCTTCGTGCAGAGCGGCGCGCTGATGATGACGCTGGCCGTGCTGGCCATCCTCGTCTTCTCGGCCTTCATCCTGGTCGACCTGAAGCGCGTGCGCGACGGCGAGGAAAGCAACTACGTCATGGCCACGCTTGGCGTGTACCTGAGCCTCTACAACGTCTTCCAGAGCCTGCTGGCGCTGTTCGGCATCCTGGGCGGCGAGGACTGACGCACAGTACCGGCGCCTCGCTGCCGACGCCGCGACGACGCCCAGCCGAGGAGAGGGCCCCGAGCGGGCCCTTTTCCGTTGACGACCGCAGATCGGTCGATCCCGCCCCCCGGCCTGACCCGAGTACGCCCACTGCGATGACCTCCGACCACGGATTCCGACTCCCCCGCCTGTGCCTGCCTGCCGCCGGCATCGACCTGCGCAAGTGGGCCGTCGTCGCCTGTGACCAGTACACCTCCGAGCCCGACTACTGGGAGGCGATCGAGCGCGAGGTCGGGGACGCGCCGTCGACGCTGCGGCTGATCTTTCCCGAGGTTCACCTCGACGAGGCCGGCGCCGCGGCGCGAATCGCACGCATCCAGGCGGCGATGCGCGACTATCTCGCGCGCGGGCTGCTCGTCGAACATGCCGGCACGGTCTACGTCGAGCGCCGCGTCGGCGGGCGCACGCGGCAC
Source organism: Burkholderiales bacterium (assembly GCA_026932235.1). Classification (GTDB taxonomy): domain Bacteria; phylum Pseudomonadota; class Gammaproteobacteria; order Burkholderiales; family Burkholderiaceae_C; genus Rubrivivax. Next base: position 47,816 of record JAIXKR010000003.1, on the reverse strand, counting down.
GGGCTGATGCTCGAGCTCGACCTCGAGCACTACGATTTCGCCGCCGACTCGAGCAGCCTGATCCGCCCGACCGAGGGCACGATCGTCGAGCGCATCGCGCCTCGCCTGGCGGTACGCCGCGGCGCCATGCTCGAGCTGCCTCACGTGATGGTGCTCATCGACGACCCCGAGGGCACGGTGATCGAGCCGCTCACGCGCGAGCGCGATGCCCTGACACCGCTGTACGGCACCGAGTTGATGGCCGACGGCGGTCACGTCGAAGGTCGTGCGGTCGATGCGGCGCGCGCGGCGCGGCTGGTCGCGGCGCTGGAGGCTCTGGCCGAGCCGCGCGCCTTCGCGCGCCGCTATCGCGTGCCCGAAGGCACGCCGGTGATGCTGTTTCCCGTCGGCGACGGCAACCATTCCCTGGCCACCGCCAAGGCGAGCTGGGACGAGATCAAGGCCGACGCCGACCCCGGGCATCCCGGGCGCTTCGCGCTCGTCGAGGTGGTCAACATCCACGACGCGGCGCTCGTCTTCGAGCCCATCCACCGGCTGCTCTTCGGTGTCACCGTCGACCTGCGCGCGGCGCTCAGCGATGCCTTCGGCGCCGCGCTGCACTGGACCGAGGTCGCCAGTGCGGCCGCGATGCGCGAGCTGGTCGGCAAGCATGCGCGCCGCTTCGGCCTGATCGGGCCCGGCGCGCACTTCTCGGTGGGTGAGATCGACGGCGCACAGTCGACCCTCGGTCTGGACGCGCTGCAGCCCTTCCTCGATCGCCTGCTCGAAGGGCCCGCGATCGCCGAAGTCGACTACATCCACGGCGACGATGTCCTGGAGCGCCTGGCGCAGGAATCCGGACATGCCGGCCTGCACCTGCCGGCGCTGGACAAGAGCGAGCTGTTGCGCCGCGTCGTGCACAAGGGGCCGCTGCCGCGCAAGACCTTCTCCATCGGCGAGGCCAACGAGAAGCGCTGCTACATCGAGGCGCGGCGCATCGTCCCGGATTGAACGCTTCGCGTCGATGCCGAAGCCGCAGGTGTCGGGCGGCTTTGCACGTCACCGACGGCGTCAACGCAGGCCTTGCAGCTTCGACGCCGGCGCGCAGCGGGCGCCAGTGGCTTCGGCCCCTGGGGCGGCAGACCGAACGATTTCCTCCCGGTCGCGGTGCCCGAGGCGCAGACCGGGGCCGTGCTCATCGCAGCAACTCCAGGATCCGCTCCACCGGCCGCCCCAGCCGCGCGCCGCGCGGTCCGACGACGATGGGGCGCTCGATCAGGACCGGCGTCGCGTGCAGCGCGCGTGCGAGTTCTTCGTCGGCGAGCTTCGGGTCGTCCAAGCCCTGTTCGAGGTACTCCGGCTGCTTGGTGCGCAACAGCGCACGCAGGGGCTCTCCGGTGGCGCGCGCAATCGCCTGGATCTCGCCCACGCTCGGCGGTGTCTTCAGGTACTCCACCACCCGCGGCTCGATGCCGTGCTCACGCAGCATGTCGAGCGCCTTGCGCGAGGTGCTGCAGCGCGGGTTGTGGTAGATCGTGAACGTGTCCATCGCGGCGCCTCCTCGCGCAAGCCTACGACATCGCCTCGCGATCGAAGACCGCGATGCTTTCGACGTGTGAAGTGTGCGGGAACATGTTGACCACGCCCGCGGCACTGCAGCGGTAGCCGGCCTGGTGCACGAGCAGACCCGCGTCGCGCGCCAGCGTCGCCGGGTTGCAGCTCACGTAGACGATGCGCTGCGGGGGCTGCCAACCGCGCGCGGGTGCGGCGTGCAATTCGGCCAAGGCCTTGGCGAGTGCGAACGCGCCTTCGCGCGGCGGATCGATGAGCCAGCGCGCGGCCATGCCGCTGGCCAGCAGATCGCTGGCGCCGATCTCGAAAAGGTTGCGCGCCTCGAAGCTCGTCTTGTGGGCCAGACCGTTGGCGCGCGCGTTCTGCTGCGCCCGCTCGACCAGCGTGCGGCTGCCTTCGACGCCGAGCACCTGCCCGGCCCGCGTGGCCAGCGGCAGCGTGAAGTTGCCGAGGCCGCAGAACCAGTCGATGACGCGCTCCTGAGGCTGCGCGTCCAGCAGCGCGAGCGCACGCGCCACCAGCACGCGGTTGATGTGCGGGTTGACCTGTGTGAAATCGGTCGGCGCAAAAGGCATCACGACCCCGAACTCGGGCAAGGCGTAGGCCAGCTCGGGGCCGTCCTCCTCGAGCCGGTGCACGGTCTGCGGGCCGCCGGGCTGCAGCCACCACTGCACGCCATGGGCCGCGGCAAAGGCGCGCAGGCGCTCGGCGTCCGTCGTCGAAAGAGGCTGCAGATGACGCAGCACCAGTGCCGTCACCGCATCGCCCACGGCGACCTCGATCTGCGGCACGCGATCGCGCTGCTCGAGCGCGCCGACCAGCTCGCGCAAGGGCACGAGCAACGCACCCACGACCGGCGGTAACACGGGGCACTCGCGCATGTCGGCCACGTAGCGGGACTTGCGCTCGTGAAATCCGACCAGCACCGTACCCTTCTTTGGCACATGGCGCACCGAGAGGCGTGCACGCCAGCGGTAGCCCCAGGCCGGCCCTTCGATCGGCCGCAGCACCTGCTGCGGCTTCACCTTGGCCAGGTGCAGCAGTCCGTCTTCCAGCACGCGCTGCTTGATCGCCACCTGCGCGCCGACGTGCAGATGCTGCATCCTGCAACCGCCGCAGGCGCCGGCATGCAGGCCGAAGTGCGGGCACGCCGGGCGCACGCGCTGCGCGCTCTCGCGCGCGACCGCCGCCAGCTGCCCCTGCTCCCAGTGGTTCTTGCGCCGGGTGATCGTCACCTGCACGCGCTCCAAGGGCAGCGCACCTTCGATGAAGACCACCTTGCCATCGGCGCGACGCGCCACGCCCTGCGCGTCGAGGTCCAGCGATTCGACCTCGAGCCATTCCTCTTGCCCTGTCATCGCACGATTATCCGGGGCGCGGACGGCGCCCAGCGCGGCGCCCGCCGCGCGGCCACGGGCGCCGCGGCGCGCCTTTCCCTCGTCAGCGCGCCGGCAGCAGCCGCAGCGGGTCGACGGGTACGCCCAGGCGGCGGATCTCGAAGTGCAGCTGCACGCGCTCGGCGTCGCTCGAACCCATCTCGGCGATCTTCTGGCCGCGGCGCACGACCTGCTCGTCCTTCACGAGCAGCACCTGGTTGTGCGCGTAGGCGCTGAGGTAGGTCGCGTTGTGCTTGACGATCACCAGATTGCCGTAGCCGCGCAGGCCCGATCCGGCGTAGACGACGCGGCCGTCGGCTGCGGCGAGCACGGCGTCACCGGCCTTGCCGCCGATGGCCAGGCCCTTGTTGCGGCCTTCCTCGAACGGCGCGACGACGGGGCCCGCTGCAGGCCACATCCACGACACCGCCTCGTCGCCCTCGCGCGCGGGCGGCTTGTTCGCCGCCGCAGGGCTTGCGGAGGCGGCCGCAGCGCCCTGCGCGGCCGCGGGCGGCGCGGACGCCGGCGCCGCCACGGGCTCGCGCGGCGCGTCCAGCGGGCGCGACTCCATGCGCCCCGGCGCGGGAACCGGCTTCACCACCGCGCTCCCGGATTCGGTCGCGGCCGCGGTCACGAGCGCGGGTTCGGCACCGGGTGGCGCCACGCGCAGCACCTGGCCGACCTCGATCACATGCGGATTCTCCAGCCTGTTCCAGCGCTGGAGGTCGCGCCAATTCTGGCCGTTGTCCAGCGCGATGCGGATCAGCGTGTCGCCGGGCTTGACGGTGTAGTAGCCGGGCTTGCCGGCGTTCTCGGCGCCGGGCAGCGTCTTTTCGGCATCCGCCGGCTGAGCCACCGGGTCGGCAGCTTCACCGCCGGCCGGCCGCATCGTCGTGCTGCGCGGCGGCGGCTTGCGCTCTTCCACCGGCGCCTGGTTGAGGCTTCCCGCGCAGCCTGCGAGCAGCGCGACCGTCACCAGCAGGCACAGGCCCCTCACCTCGAACGCGCGTCCGCTTCCGCTGGGCCTCATCGCATCATCCATCCCTGTCGCCGGTTCGTCGTCGGCAGCCCGAAGCCGGGGGCTTGTCGGCTGCGCCTGCGCAAATGCGGCGTACGGGCACGCGTCAGCCTTGGCCTCGGAAATCGCGCACGCCGTCACTCGCGACCGGATTTTAGGGGGACGAAGTGGACCGCCCCGAGCCGCTGCTCCCGCAGGCCCGAGGCCGTGCGGTCGATGACCACCAGCACCTGGCCGCGCCCGCGCTCGTCCTGCACCGGCGCCACCAGGCGCCCGCCCACGGCGAGCTGCTCGAGCCAGGCCTCGGGGACCGCATCCCCTCCGGCCGCGGCGACGATGTGGTCATAGGGCGCCCAGGGCGCATGCCCGAGGCGCCCGTCGCCGTACATGAGCCGCAGGTCCCCTTGGCGCCAGCCGTGCAGGTTCTGGCGCGCCTTCTCGTGCAAGGGCCGCAAACGCTCGATCGAGAGCACGCTGCGTGCGAGCAGCGACAACAAGGCCGCCTGGTAGCCGCAGCCGCCGCCGATCTCGAGCACGCGCCCGAGCGCCCCCTGCGCGCGTGCGCGCTCGGAGTCGTGCAGCAGCGCGAGCATGCGCGCGACGACCGACGGCTTGCTGATCGTCTGACCGTGGCCGATCGGCAGACTCGTGTCCTCGTAGGCCTGCGTCGCCAGCGCGGTGTCGACGAAGCGATGGCGCTCGACGCGCGCGAGCGCCTGCAGCACCGGTTCGCAGGAGATGCCCTGGGCGCGCAGCCGCTGCACCATGCGCTGACGCACGGTGTCCGAGTCCAGCCCGAGCCCGGCAACGGAAGTCTGCCGTGCCGCATCGCGCGCCGCCTGCGCCAACGGGCGCTGCGGCCGCAAGGGTTCGGGCGGGTGCGTGCCGCTGCGCACGCCAGGCGTCGCGGGCGCCGCGGCAGCGCCGTCCAGGCGGTCCAGGCCTGCCGGGAAACGGGCGCCGCGCGGCGGTCGGTTCACGCCGCCGCCGTGCTCGCCAGGCGCGCCGCCCAAGCCGGGCACGCGGCGTGGTCGGTGAGGTCGACCTGCAATGGCGTGATCGACACCTCGCCCTGCGCGATGGCGTGGAAATCCGTGCCTTCGCCGGCATCGCGCGCCTCGCCCGCCGGCCCGATCCAGTAGATGACGTCGCCCCTGGGGTTGGTCTGGCGCACCACCGGCGCGCTCGGGTGACGGCGGCCAAGGCGGGTCACGCGGCGCGCGCGTGTGGCGGCATCGGCGCGGTTGGGGATGTTCACGTTGAGCAGGAACGGCGCCTGCGGCGCGCCGTCGGCCAGCACCTGCAGGAGGATCGCGCGCGCGGTCGCCGCAGCGGCGTCGAGATCACCCCAGCCCTTGTCGACCTGCGAGAACGCCAGCGCCGGGATGCCGAAGAGAAAGCCCTCCATCGCCGCGGCCACGGTGCCCGAGTAGTGCGTGTCGTCACCCATGTTGGCGCCGTTGTTGATGCCGCTGACGACGATGTCCGGCCGCTTGGGCAGCACGCCGGTGAGCGCCACGTGCACGCAGTCCGAGGGCGTGCCGTTGACGACCTTGACCGCGTGGCCGCTGCCCAGGCGCGCGTCGAACACCGACAGCGGCCGCGCCAGCGACAACGCGTTGCTGGTGCCGCTGGCGTTCTGCTCGGGCGCGACGATGTCGATCTCGCCCAGACCCTCGCATGCGCGCGCCAGCGCGGCGATTCCCGGTGCGAGATAACCGTCGTCATTGGCGATGAGGATGCGCATGGCGCGCGATTGTAGGAGGCGCCGTCGCGCGCATCCGCGGGCGTGTCGGCACGGCACGCGGACTGGTCCGGGTTAGCATGCGGCACGGCCTCCAAGCCCGTGTCCACCGAAAGGCCTGCATGTCGGTGAAGGTGCTGATCCTGGAAGACAACCCCGTCGCCCGCGGCTTCCTCTGCCGCGTGGTTCGCGAGAGCTTCAGCGACCTGCAGTCGATCGTCGAAGCCGGCGACCTCGAAGGCGCCCGACGTCATCTCGGACGCGTCGGCGGCGCCACCGCAACACCGGGCGCCGATGCCTTCCGCCTCATCCTCGTCGACCTCGAACTGCCCGACGGCAACGGCCTGGACCTGCTCTCGGAACTGGCGAACCATCCGGCGACGAAGATCGTCACCACGCTCTACGCCGACGACGATCACCTCTTTCCGGCGCTGCAGCGCGGCGCCGACGGCTACCTGCTGAAGGAAGACCGCTTCGAGGTGCTGGTGCAGGAGTTGCAGAGGATCGTGCGCGGGCAGCCGCCGCTGTCACCGGCGATCGCGCGCCGCCTGCTCGGTCATTTCCGCGCCAGCGTGAACGCCGACGCCGATGCCGCCGGCGCGTCGGCAAGCAGCGAGGCACCCGGGAGCGAACCGCTGACCCCGCGCGAAAGCGAGGTGCTGACCTACGCGAGCAAGGGGTTCACGATCAAGGAGATCGCGAGCCTCATGGCCATCAAGGCCTTCGCGGTGAACGACCACATCAAGGCCATCTATCGCAAGCTCAAGCTCTCCAGCCGCGCCGAAGCGGCGCGGCCGGCGGGCGAACCGGATCGGAAGTGACCTGCAAGCGCCGCGCGCAGCAGGCGCAGCGCCGTCAGGCGGCGGCCGGCAAGCCTTCCCTCGTCGCTGCGCCGCCGGACCTGTGCGTCGTGATGCGCAGCATCAGCGCCACGGCAAGCATCGCCAGCAGCAGCGTCTGCGGCTCGGGCACCGCGGCGAGCATGGCCGCGCCCAGGATCGCGTGCGCCGCGGCCGTCGGGTGGATGCTGTCCCAGTAGAGGAACTCGTCCGCACTGCAACCCGGGCTTGTCAGGCAACCCGCGCTGACATTGCTGAAGCCAAACGCGGACGGATCTCCGACGATCGCGCGCTGCAGCGCCATGGCGTCGAAGAAGAAGAACTGCTCGTCGTCCAGGGCACCGGCCAGCGCCGCATAGGCGCCGGCCAGGACGCCGTTGAAGGCTTCCGAAAGCGCCGTCGCGCCGAGCGCGTTGCCGCTGGTCAGTCCCTCGGGCGTGAGCCCGAGGTCGGGCATGTTGGGCAGCAGGAAATGACGCGCGCCCGCAGCGTAGAGCGCCCCGACGATGTCAGCGAGGTTCTGCACCGCCGGAAGCAGGGCGGACGCGCCGCCGCCGCGCAGATCGTTGGCACCGCCCCAGACGACGTAGAGTGCGTCGGCATCGGCGCTGGCGCCACCCAGCGCCGCGATGTAGGTGGCGAGCTGCGGCCCCATGTCGATCGCCGACGCGGAGCCGGTCTTCGCGCCGCCGATGGCGAAATCGTGGAACGCGCCGCTGCCCAGGCCCAGCCCCTGCGCCAGCACCTCGACCGCGACCGGGCCGTCGGAGAAGCGCCCGTTCCAGTACGGTGCGGGCGGAATGGCACCGCCGGTGAGCGCGTAGAGATTGCCGTTGTCGGAGAGGCTGTCGCCGAAGACGTAGAGGCCGCTGTACGAAGGGGCTGCCAGCGCCGCCGGTGCGGCCAGCACGCCCGTCGCAAGCACCAAACCCGCGAAGCGGCCGAGCAGACGTCGCATTCCCACGTGAACCTCCCGCGTTTCGTTCTCGATCGCAGGCAGCATAAGCCGTGAGCCCTTGCGATTTCACCGACGTGGATAGGGATTGACCCGAGATCGACGACGATACCCCCTCGATCGCGGGGGATGCGCTGTGGTCCCGCTCAGGCGGGCTCGACGCGCAGCCGCCCCTGCTGCCGCTGGAGCGTGCGCGCCAGCAGCGCCGTCGCCGCATGGATGGCGGCGATCGTCGGCGTCGGCACCCCGGCGATGTGCCCGAGCTCGATCACGGCGCCGACCAGCGCCGCGAGTTCGGGCGCGCGGCCGCTCTCGACGTCCTGCAGCATCGAGGTCTTGTGCGCGCCCACCGCCTCGGCGCCCGCCAGGCGCTGCTCGAGGCTGATCTTGAAGCGCACGCCCAGGCCTTCGGCCACGCGCTGCGCCTCGCCCATCATCGCCGCGGCCAGCGTGCGCGTGGGTTCGAAGCGGCAGATGTCCTCGAGCGTCGCATGCGTCAGCGCCGAGATCGGGTTGAAGCTCAGGTTGCCCCAGAGCTTGATCCAGATCTCGCTGCGGATGTCGCGGCTGACCGGCGCCTTGAAGCCGGCCTTCATCAGCGCCTGCGACAGGGCCTCGATGCGTTCGCTGCGCGAACCGTCGGGCTCGCCGAGCGTGAAGCGGTTGCCCTCGATCACGCGCACGACGCCCGGCTCGAGCAGCTCGGCCGCCGGGTAGACGACGCTGCCGATGATGCGTTCGGGCTCGATGGCTTTCGCGATCAGGCCGCCCGGGTCGACGCTCTCGAGCTGCCGTCCCTCGTGCGGCCCGGCGAGCTTGTGGAAGTACCACCAGGGCACGCCATTGAGCATCGACACCAGCAGGGTCTGCGGCCCGAAGAGCGCGCGCAGGCCCGGCAGCAAGTCGGCCACCTGGTGCGCCTTCACGGCCAGCAGCACGGCATCCTGCGGGCCGGCCTCGGCCATGTCCTGCACCGCGCGCACGCTCGATGCGTGCTGCTCGCGGCCGTCCTCCTCGATCAGCCTGAAGCCGTGCGCCTTGATCGCCGCGAGGTTGGCGCGCCGGGCGATGAAGGTGACTTCCTCACCGGCCAGCGCCAGGCGCGCGCCGAGGTAGCCGCCGATCGCGCCGGCGCCGACGACGGCGATCTTCATGCCAGGCCGAGCTTGGCGGCCAGACCGATGCGCTGCAGCTTGCCCGTCGCGCCCTTGGGGATCTCGTCCATCAGCAGGATCTTCTTCGGCACCTTGAACTCGGCCGCACGCTGCGCGACGAAGGCCTGCAGCTCGCGCTCGGTCGCGCTCTGCCCCTCGCGCAGCACGACGACTGCGGCGACCTCCTCGCCGAGCTTGTCGTGCGGCATGCCGAAGCACACCACCTGCGCCACCGCCGGGTGGTCCATCAGGATCTCGTCGACCTCGCGTGGGCTCACCTTCTCGCCGCCGCGGTTGATGATCTCCTTCAGGCGCCCGGTGAGGCTCAGGTAGCCGTCGGCGTCCATCTGCCCCTGGTCGCCGGTGCGGAACCAGCCGTTCGTGAAGGCCTCGGCGTTGGCCTTGGGGTTGGCCTCGTAGCCGGCGGTGACGTTCTCGCCGCGGATGACGACTTCGCCGATGGCGCCGCGCGGCAGCAGCGCGCCGGACTCGTCCATGATCGCCACCTCGGGCCCGGCGCTCGGGCCCACGCTGCCGGGCTTGCGCTGCGCCGGCGGCAGCGGGTTGCTGCACATCTGGTGCGTGGCCTCGGTCATGCCGTAGGCCTCGATCAGCGGCGCCTCGAAGATCGCCTCCAGCTCCTTGATGACCTGCGGCGGCATGCTGCTCGAGCTGCTGCGCATGAAGCGCAGCGGGTGGCGCGCGATGACCTCACGGTTCTTCGGCGCGCGCGCGATGATCGCCTGGTGCATCGTCGGCACCGCCGTGTACCAGGTGGGCGCGGCCTCGTCCATCCAGGCGAAGAACCTGAGCGCGTTGAAGCCCGGCGTGCAGAACACGCTGCCGCCCGCGGCCAGCGGCGCGAGCACGCCGGCAATCAGCCCGTGGATGTGGAAGAGCGGCATGATGACGAGGCCGCGGTCGGCCGGCGAGAGGCCGAGCGTGGCGCCGATGTTGCGTGCCGAGGCCGCGAGGTTGGCCTGCGACAGCGGCACGATCTTGGGCCGGCTCGTCGTTCCCGAGGTGTGCAGCACCATCGAGGCGTCCTGCGGCCGCGCCAGTCCGCCCTCCCCCGCGGGTGTGCCCCCGGCCAGGCCGGTGAGCGTGAAGTCGCCTGCGACCTCGCCCGCGTGCAGTTCGATCACCGCGATGCCGAGCCTGCGCGCGACCTCGATCGCAGGCGACGTGCTGCCGGCCTCGACGATGAGCGCCTTGGCGCCCAGGTCCGAGAGGTAGAACTCGAACTCCTCGGCGCGGTAGGCGGGGTTCAGCGGCGCACTCGTCACGCCGCTGGCGCAGGCGATGAAGCAGGTCGCCATCTCCGGCCCGTTGGGCAGGACGATGGCGACACGGTCGTTGCGGCCGATGCCGCCCGCGTTGAGCACGGCCAGCGTGCGCGCGACGAGGGCGCGCAAGGCGCCATGGCTGAGCGACGCACGCGCGGGTGCGGTGACGGCCACCGCGCCGTCTTCGGCGCGGGCGAGGAGTTCGTGCAGGGTGCTGGGCATGACTCGATCGGGCGGAAGAAGAGAGGAAGCCGAAGCGGAAAGAGCGGAAATCGGCGGCAGCGGGAACGATCAGTGTCCCGCGTCGTCGCGATGCGCCCACTTGCGGGCACGGTGCACCGCGAGATAGACGGCCAGCACCAGCAACGGCACCAGCAGCCCCACGGCGAGATCGGTGTCCAACGGTGCGCCCGCGGCCTTCGCCCCTTCGAAGAGGTAGCGGACGAGGCCGGTCGCGTAGTAGGCGATCGCCGCCACCGACAGGCCTTCCACCGTCTGCTGCAGGCGCAACTGCATGCGCGCGCGGCGGTTCATCGACGCCAGCAGCGCCTGGTTCTGGCGCTCGCGCATGATGCTCACGCGCGTGGCCAGCAGCGAACTGGCACGCACCACACGCTCGGAGAGTTCGCGCAGGCGCTGCGAGACGCTGGCGCAAGTGGCCACCGCCGGCGAGAAGCGCCGCGCCATGAAGCCGCGGATCGTCTGCAGCCCCGGGAGCCGCTCCTCGCGCAAATCCCCGATACGCGTGCGCACGAGTTCGCTGTATGCGCGGCAGGCGCCGAAGCGGAACTGGCTGGACGAGAGGCACTGCTCGATCTCGGCGGCCAGCCGCGTGAGCTCGCGCAGCAGCGCCTCGTCCCGACCCGCATCGCGCGCGATGCCCGCGGTGATGTCTCCGAGTTCGGCCTCGATGCGCGCCGCCTGCGGCGCGAGTTGCCGCGCGACCGGCAGCGCCAGCAGGGCGAGCATGCGGTAGACCTCGATCTCGAAGAGCCGTTGCAGCACGCGACCGGCGCGCTGCGGCGTCATGCCGTGGTCGAGCAGCACGAAGCGCGTGCAGCCATCGGCATGCAGGCGGAAATCGGTGTACGCGCAGGCCTCGCCGTCGGCCACGCGCGAACCGATCACGGTCGCGTCGGGGCCGAACCAGGCCGCCAACTGCTCCGCGCTCGCCGGCTCGGGTGCCGGCAGGATCAAGGCATGCGCGGCGACGACGGTCGCGCCCGGCACCGCCGCCAGCCACTCCGCGGGCAACCGCGACAGTGCCGCCGCGTCAAATGCGCCCGCGCTCGCAGCCGCGCCCAGGCCGCCGTCGTCTTCGGCGCCGGGCGGCGGCGGCGCCGCGGCGATCACGCTGTAGTCGGAGAACTCGCCGTGGCGCTCCCACTTGACCTGCACATCCGCACTCCCGAGCACCACGTGGTCGGCCGAAGCCGGCGGCAAGGGCAGACCGAGCACGCGGCACAAGCCCTCGAGGTGCTCACGCTCGGCGGCGCGCTGCCCCGGCGCGACCAGCACTGCGAGATGGCTTGCCCGCCTCGGCGCCTGCAGCGGCAGCGAGGGGCGCGCGTGCACCTCGTCGGCAAGGAGCAGGCGTTGCGGGTGATCGTCGGGAAGCGGGCTCACGCAACTCAGTATCGCAAACGCCGGCGGCCGATGTCGGGAGCACGAATCGCTGCGGAAGAGGCTTCGCCCCGTGCGCGCTCAATCGAAGCGCCGCTGTCGCAGCCACTTCGTCGCCACCCACTTCTCGCCGGCCAGCACCGGCGCACCGCCGTGCAGGCTGCGCGTCCAGGGCTTCGGTTCCTCGTAGGAGAAGAAGACCGCGTTGCCCTTCACCGGGGCGATGGAGAGGCCGGCGTCCGGGAACGAGGTCGCGCCGCCGCCCGCGGGCGCGGCGAGATACATCACCAGCGTGGCCACGCGCTGCCCGCCGCGCGCGAGGACGGCCGCACTGCCCGCGTGTGCGGGGTCGAAGTAGTCGTGATGCGGCCGGTATTCGGCGCCGGCGACGTAGCGCAGCACCTGCAGGCCTTCGCCGCGCTCGACGGGCCAGCGCAGCAGCGCCGCGATGCGCCGCTCGATGCGCTCGACCAGCGGCGTCTGTCCGCGCGCGAAGAACATGCCTTCGCTCGTGCGCGCGCCGTCGATGCGGCTGTCGCCGCTGCCCAGGTCGACCGTCTCGCTGCGCGCAAGGCGCTCCCGTGCCTGCTCGACGAGCGCGTCGCACTCGTCGGAGGTGAGCAGGCCGCCGAAGAGCACCAGCCGCGGGCGCTGCAGGCTGGCAAGCACCTGCAGCGCATGGCCCTCGACGACGAGCGTCGAGGGCGAGCCCTCGAGCGCAGGCCCGGGCATCGCCCCGCACTCACCGTGGGGTGCGTCCGGCGCGCCCGGCGCGCCCGGCGCACGCGCGCGCTGCGCCTGCCCGGGCTCCAGCACCTGCTGCAGCGCCTGCTGCGCCAGGGCCGCGTCCCAGCCGGCGTCGCGCATCGAGTCGACGATCTCGCGCGCCTCGCGGCCGCAGTCGACTTGCGCCAGCAGCCAGCGCCGCAGTTCGGGGGAAACGAGGTGTTCGATCATGCGCGACCATCCCGGTCCAGGCACGGACGGCGCCCCGACCTCCCTGCCCGCGCTGCCCGGGGGTTCAACCCAGCACGCGGCCGAAGAAGCGCAGCGTGCGGTCCCAGGCGAGCTGCGCCCAGGCGGCGTCGTACTGGGTGGCGGGAAGGCGCCGCGGCCCCTGCGCGGTTTCGTTGGCGAACGCGTGGTGCGCGAGGTAGCGGTGCCCGGTGTAGTTGACCTTGGCCTCGCGCAGCTTGGCTTCCAGCGCGTCGACGCCGGCTTCGCCGAAGAACTCGTCCTGCGTCCCCCAATGCGCCAGCATCGGCGCCTTGATCTTTCCGGCGTCGACGAACTCGAGCGGCGGCATGCCGTACCAGACGACGGCGGCATCGGCCTCGGGCACCATGACCGCGGCCAGCACCGTCAGCGCCCCGCCCATGCAAAAGCCGGTCACACCCACGCGCGGGGAGCCCATCTTCAGGTGCTGCACGGCGCCGCGGATGTCCTGCGACGCCGCCTGGCCGAAGTCCAGGCCCGTCATCAGGTGGTTGGCCTCCTCGGCTTCGAGCGTGGACTGGCCGCGGTAGAGATCGGGCACCAGCGCGCGGTAGCCCGCGGCGGCCAGCCGCTCGGCCACGCCGCGGATCTGGTCGTTCAGGCCCCACCATTCCTGGATCACCACCACCCCCGGCGCGCCGCCGGTATCGCCCGCGGGTTCCGCCAGGTAGCCCTGTACCGACTGGCCGTCGGGCCGCTGGAAGCTGATCATCGTTCCCATCGTCTACATCCTCCGAAAGGCTGGCGCGGCTGCGCCCGGTGTCGCCGTCGAGGCTGGAAGTAGAGGCCGCTCGGCCCCCGTCGTCAAGCCGGCCCCGCTCGACGTCTGAAAACGAGCCGGTCCCTTGCGGAGGCCGCGGCGTCGAAGGCGTAGCCCTCGGCCTCGAACCGCGGCAGCCGCTCGGGGACGTCGACGCGCTGTTCGATCGCCCAGCGCGCCATGAGCCCGCGCGCGCGCTTGGCGAAGAAGCCGATGATGCGGTAGCGACCGCCCTTCCAGTCCTCGAAGACGCAGTCGACGACGCGCGCCGCCAGCGCCGGGCGCAGCGCCGCGCGCGCGTACTCGCCCGAGGCGAGATTGACGACGACGCGCGCGCCGCGCGCCGCGGCCAGGCGCTCGTCCAGATGGCGCGCCAGCGTATCGCCCCAGAAGGCGTAGAGGTCCTTGCCGCGAGCGTTGGGCAGCGGCGTGCCCATCTCGAGGCGGTAGGGCTGCAGCCGGTCCAGCGGGCGCAGCGCGCCGTAGAGGCCGCTGAGGATGACGAGGTGGCGCTGCGCCCAGTCCAGGTCCGCGGCCTTCAGCGTCCCCGCCTGCAGGCCCTCGTACACGTCGCCGGCAAAGGCCAGCAGCGCGGGTTTGCTGTTGCCGTGGTCGGCCCGGGGCTGCCAGGCCGCATAGCGGCCGACGTTGAGCTGCGCCAGCGCGTCCGAGAGCTTCATCAGCGTCGCCACCTGCGCCGGCGTCTTGCGGCGCATCAGCGCGATCAGCTCCGCGGCCTCGGCGGTGAAGAGCGGCTCGGTCGCGCGGCGTTCGACGGCCGCCGGCACCGGCGTCTCGTAATCCAGGCGTTTGGCGGGGGAGAGAAGGTAGAGCATCGGCACGATCGAAAGGCGGATGATGGGCGGGCGCGGGTCAGTGGACTTCCCCACCCTCGGGGCATACGGGCAAGGCGCCCAGCGCCTCCTCCCAGGTGCGGCGCGGGATGTGGGTGCGCAGGCGCTGCAGCGCGCACTCGATCAGCGCCGGGTGCAGTTCGTGGCCGACCCCGTGCGCGACGTCGAGCGTGGCGTCGCCGCGGCGCTGCGCCAGGTGCTCGAAGGCCTGCTGCACGTCGGCGAGCGTGAAGATCGCGTCCTCCCTGCCGTGCAGGAAGTGCAGCGTCGTGAAACGCGGTGCGGCCGCGGGCAAGCTGCAGTAGCGGCTGCCGAAGGCGAGCACGCGCCCGGCGATGCCGTCGTGCCGCGCGACGAGTTCGAGCGCCAGCAGCGCGCCCTGCGAAAAGCCCGCAAGGCAGGTCGCAGCCGGGGGCACGGACAGGCGCTGCTGTTGCGCGCGCACCCAGTGTTCGAGCGGCTCCAGCTGCGCGGCCACGCGCGCGCGCCACAGCGCGGCGTCCTGCTCCAGGCCTTCGATCGAATACCACATGCGGCCCCGCCGGCCACCGTCGACCGGTGTCGGCGCCTCGGGCGCGAGCAAAGCGGCCTGCGGGAACTCGCGCCTCAGCGCCGCAGCCAGCGGCGCCATCGCCCGCCCCTGCTGCGCCCAGCCGTGCAGCAGCAGCACGAGCTGTTCGGGCCGTCCCGAGGCGGGCAGGTGCTCGATGGCGATCTCCATGGCGCGCATTGTGGCCTGCGCCGGCCTAACGGAAGTCGCGGCTGCGGCTGTCCAGGCCTTGCAGCAGCGGCGTGTGGTCGACGAGCCGGTGTGCGACCAGATGCCGCACCTCGCCCTCGCGCTGCCAGACGCCGTAGACCGTGAGCAGCCGGCTTCCCAGCAGCGCACGCCGCTGCCGGCGCACGAGCTGCGGCCAGCAGATGACGTTGACGACGCCGCTCTCGTCCTCGAGCGTGACGAAGACGACGCCCGCGGCCGTGGCCGGGCGCTGGCGGTGCGTCACCAGGCCGCTGGCGCGCGCGAGGCGCCCGTTCGGGTAGTCGCGCAGCACCGCCGCCGGCTGCACGCCGAAGGCGCCGAGTTGCGCGCGCAGCAGCGCCAGCGGGTGCGGGCCAAGGCTCAGCCCGGTGCTGCGGTAGTCGGCCAGCAGTTCCTGCGCGGTGTCGGGCGCAGCGAGATCGGGCGTCGCCTCGTGCGTGCGCGTGGCCTGCAGCAAGACCGTGGCGCGCGTGTCGACGCCGGCCACCGCCCAGGCGGCACGGTGGCGGTGGCCGGCCAGCGACGCCAGCGCCCCGGCAGCGGCGAGCCGCCCGAGCGCATGCGCGTCCAGCCGCGCACGTCGCGCCAGGTCCTCGGCGCCGGCAAAGGCGTCCTCCGCGCGGGCCGCGAGCAGGCGCTGCGCGGCGTCCTCGGCGAGGCCGTGGATGCGGCCCAGGCCCAGCCGCACCGGCTGCAGGGCGGCGCCCTGCCCTGCGGCGTCCGCCGCGGCCGCGGGCTCGAGCGTGCTGTCCCACGCGCTGCACGTCACGTCGACCGGCAGCACGGCGACGCCGTGCGCGCGCGCGTCGCGCACGAGCTGCGCCGGCGCGTAGAAACCCAGCGGCTGGCTGTTCAGCAGCGCGGCGAGGAAGGCGTCGGGGTGATGGCACTTGAGCCAGGCGCTGACGTAGACCAGCAGCGCGAAGCTGGCGGCGTGGCTCTCCGGGAAGCCGTACTCGCCGAAGCCCTCGATCTGCTTGAAGATGCGCTCGGCGAACTCGGCGCTGTAGCCCTTGGCGCGCATGCGGCCGACGAGCCGCTCGTGGAAGGGGCCGAGCCCGCCCTTGCGCTTCCACGCAGCCATCGCGCGGCGGAGCTGGTCAGCTTCACCGGGCGTGAAGTCGGCCGCCAGCATCGCCAGCTGCATCACCTGCTCCTGGAAGATCGGCACGCCCAGCGTGCGCGCGAGCGCCTGACGCACTTCCTCGCTCGGGTAGTCCTCGGCCTCCAGGCCCTGGCGGCGGCGCAGATAGGGATGCACCATGCCGCCCTGGATCGGCCCCGGGCGCACGATCGCGACCTGGATCACGAGATCGTAGAAGCAGCGCGGCTGCAGCCGCGGCAGCATGCTCATCTGCGCGCGGCTCTCGACCTGGAACACGCCCACGCTGTCGCCGCGGCACAGCATCGCGTAGGTGGCCGCGTCCTCGGCGGGAACGTCCTGCATCGTGAACGAGCGGCGCCCGAGCTTGGCGGCGACGAAACCCAGCGCGCGGCGGATCGCGCTCAGCATGCCCAGCGCCAGCAGGTCGACCTTGATGAGCCCGAGCGCGTCGAGGTCGTCCTTGTCCCACTGGATGACGCTGCGCCCGGGCATGGCCGCGTTCTCCACCGGCACCAGGCGCGCAATCTGCTCGCGCGCGATGACGAAGCCGCCCGGATGCTGCGAGAGATGGCGCGGAAAGCCCACCAGCGTGCGGCTCAGCTCGACCCACAGCCGCGGCAGCGGCGCCTCGGGGTCGAAACCGTGCTCGCGCAGGCATTCGGGCGTGAGGCCGCCGTCGACGAACCGGTGCTGCGCCCTGGCGACCGCGTCGACGCGGTCGAGGTCGATTCCCAGCGCACGCCCGACGTCGCGCAGCGCCGAGCGCGGACGCCAGGCGACGGCGACGGCGGTGAGCGCCGCGCGATGGCGGCCGTACTTGCGGAAGACATGCTGGATCACCTCTTCGCGGCGCTGGTGCTCGAAGTCGATGTCGATGTCCGGCGGCTCGTTGCGCTCGGCGCTGATGAAGCGCTCGAACAGCACCGACATGCGCGCCGGATCGACCTCGGTGATGCCGAGCGCATAGCACACCGCCGAGTTCGCCGCGCTGCCCCGCCCCTGGCACAGGATGCCTTGCGCGCGCGCCCAGTGCACGAGCTCGGCCACGGTGAGGAAATAGGGCTCGTAGCGCAGCTGCGCGATCAGCGCCAGCTCGTGCTCGACGATGGCGCGCACCGCAGACGGCGCCGCATCCCGCGCATAGCGCCGCCGCAGGCCCTCCTCGGTCAACTGCCGCAGCCAGCTCGTGGGCGTATGGCCAGCCGGGACGATCTCGTCCGGATACTCGTAGCGCAACTCGTCGAGCGAGAAGCGGCATTGCCCAGCGAGCTCGAGCGTGGCCTGCAGCCACTCGGGCCGGTACAGCCGGGCCAGCCGCGCGCGCGAGCGCAGGTGCGCCTCGGCGTTGGGCTCGAGCGCATGGCCGCAATCGGCCACCGGGCGGCGCAGGCGCGTCGCGGTGAGCACGTCCTGCAGCGGCTTGCGCGAGCGTGCGTGCATCAGCACGTCGCCCACGGCGACGATGCGCAGGCCGGTGAAGGCGGCCACGCGCTGCACCGCATCGACGAGCAGCGCATCGTGCGCGCGCAGCAGCAGCGGCAGCGCAAGCGCGCAGCGCTCGGCGCCGAACCAGGTCTTCAGCCAGACGGCCTGCGCGAACAAGGCCTCGAAAGGCGCGTCCGATGGCGGTGACGACGGCGACCCCAGCACCGCCGACGTGAGCAGCAGCGCAAGGCAGTCGGGCAGGCCGGCGAGCATCGGCGCCTCGGGCACCTGGCCTTCCAGATCCGCGGCCAGCGCCCGGTACTGCCCCTTGGACGCACGCCGGCGCGCCACTGTGATCCATTGCGACAGATTGCCGTAACCGCGCCGCGTCTGTGCCAGCAGCACCAGGCGCGCGCCGGGTCCGCGACCTGCGGCGCGGCCTTCGACGTGGCGATCAGCGCCGGCCGCGACCTGCGGCGCCTCGAGCTGCATCGTCGCGCCGACGATGAGCGGCAGCCCGCATCGCCGCGCCTGCGCATGCGCACGCACGATCCCCGAGAGCGAGCACTCGTCGGTGATCGCCAGCGCCGCGTAGCGCAGCGCCCTGGCACGCGCCACCAGTTCCTCCGGATGCGAAGCCCCGCTGAGGAAGCTGAAGTTGCTGCGACAGGCGAGCTCGGCATAGCCCGGCAGCGCGAACGCCGCGCGCGGCGGGCGG
The DNA here is from genome assembly GCA_026932235.1 of Burkholderiales bacterium. GTDB lineage: Bacteria > Pseudomonadota > Gammaproteobacteria > Burkholderiales > Burkholderiaceae_C > Rubrivivax. The sequence continues at coordinate 29,652 of JAIXKR010000003.1, read as the reverse complement.
GGGCTCGAGGGCGGCGACAAGGCGAGAACTCCAGCGCACGGCGTGCTGCCATACGAGGAAGCACCGGCGGAAGCACCGAGCATACTGTATGTACGTACAGTTGTCCCAAACCGCTGACGCGGTAGAGGGTGTCGCAGCCGGAGGCTCGTCTGCCGTTGTTCTCCACTCTCGATCGTGCGGGCATGTGCCCGCGATCGACTGGGAGAGGACGATGACACCGCTTCGTCAACGCATGCTCGACGCGCTCGAGCTGCGCGGCATGGCCGCGCTTCGCCAAGTCCTTGATCTCGGCCGGGCACCGCAGGTGTCGATGACGCCAGCGAAAGGCGGTGCTGCGGTCGACCTCGAGTACACGTTCTTCGCCAGATCGATGCCGATCGTCGCAATCTGCATGGCGGGCACCCCGTCCGGTCCGCGGGGCGTCGGTCAGTTGCAGTTCTGCCCACCGGCCAGCCAGGCCTCGACCCTCTCGTGCCAGGCACTGGTGCTGGAGGGCGGCGCCTTCGGCAGTGCAGAGCCGGGCACCGCACCGCTGTTCACGGCCCACAGGATGAGGGAGTCGTTCGTCAGGTGATTGGCGATGTTGATGCTCAGCGTCTTGGTCATCTGGCACATCTGGGCAGCTGTCTTGTTGCGGAAGTCCATCGTTGCCGGCGGTGCGTGCCAGTTGGATGCGCCGCCCAGGCTGTGGCAGGTGCTGCAGGTCGAGCCGACATGGTGATTCGGCTTCGTCGACGGGCTGGCGTTGACACCATGGCAGTTGGTACAGCGGGGATGCTGGTAGGTCGGCAGCAGCAGCTCGGTGAAAGTCGCTCCTGACGGCGCCGGGCCGGCGGTCACCGTGAACAGACGGTTCAGCGTGGTCAGTGAGCAGCGTCGGCCCTTCTCGGGAAAGTTGGCGCAGCCGCGCACGCTCCAGCTGAAGGTCACATCGCGCGAGCTGACGCTGCCCTGGTGCGGTGGTGCAGACGGATTGCCCGCTGGCGGCACGATGATGAAGCGCTCGTAGGGCGCCCACGGGCTGCACTGGTTGCTGGCGTTGCAGGCCTGTGCCGTCCACTCGGCCACGCTGCCGGCACGGCTGACCGGCAGCAGGACCGTGAAGCCCCGGTGCCGCTGACGCGCTCGTTGCTGGCGCAGCTCAGGTTGTAGCTGGTCGCGCCACCGCTGCCGCCGATCAGCTCCGTCTGTTGTGCGGCCGCAAACGGCAAGGCGAAACTCAGCGTGCTGCCGAGCAATGACTTGAGGATCCAGTTCATCGTCATCTCCTGGTCATTGGGCCCATTCGCGGCGTTCTTCACCGCAGCAGCAGGGCGCGCCACTCGCTGATTGCTCGGCTGCGCCCCTCGTCGTCCAGCGCCAGCACGCGCCAGCGCAGGGTCTGGCCCTGGCGGCCCTGCAGGGCCCAGGGCGGCGGCTGGTAGCGGCCGGCGGCCGGCAGCACGTAGGCCGCCCAAACCGGCTGGCGGTCGACCTCGATCTCCACGCGCAGCAGCGCGGCGGCGGCCGGCTCGACCCAGGCCAGCTCCAGGCCGTCCAGCGCCGCCTCGGCGCCCGGCGCGGGCAACAGCAGGCTCATCGATGCATCGCCGGCGGCGGCGTCGCGCGCGCCGGCGGCACCCACGTGGTAACGCAGCACCGGCAGCGGGAAGGCGGCCACGCCGCCGGCGGCAACGATGCGGCCGCCGCCGGTATTCGACGCCGCCTCCTTGTCGTCGCTGGCCTCGATGCGCAGCAGCAGCAGGTGCGGGCCGTCGAGCGTGGTCGGTACGCGTGACGGGTCGGGCCCGGGCAGGCGCAGCTCGCCGGTGGGCGGCAGAAAGACCTCGAAGCGTTCGACCAGCTGCCAGCGCCGCTGCAGCACGCGGCGCTCGACCGGCAGCGTGGCGGCGGTGAGCAGGTCCTCGTCGTCGGGCGCCGGGTCGCCGGGGCGGGCCAGCTCCCAGCGGCCGCGCAGCACGCCGCTGCCGTTGTAGCGCAGCAGCGCGCTCCAGGCCGGCAGTGCATCGCCGTGCGCCAGCGTCAGCACGGTGGCCTGGCCAGCTTCGCCGTCGAAACCCAGCCGCACCTCGTGCAGCGCCAGCGGCGTGCGCGCGCCGCCGCCGCCCATGCGGCAGGTCACGACCACCCAGCGGTCACCGGCGGGGCCGGTGAAGCGGCGCACGTAGAAGAAGGCCGAATGCTGCCCGTCCTGCGCATCCTGGAAGGCACGCCGCGCCACCGAGGCCGGGATGGTCATGATGTCGGTCAGGTTGGCGAAGCCGCCGCTGCGGCTCGGGCGCGAGCGGTCCAGCGCCGCCGGCAGCCGGCCGTAGACGGTGCCCGGTGCGCAGGGGTTGCTGGTCTGCACCGCCACCGGCTGTTGCAGCTGCGGGTTGGCGGTCATCAGGTCGGGTCGCAGCTCGCCGCACCAGAAGGCCTCGGCCGGCTGCTCGCCCGGGTCCAGCCCCTGGAAGGTCAGGAAGACCGTGCTCGGCCCCGAGGCGCGCACGTTGACGCCGAAGGGGTTGACGCCGACCACGGCCTGCACCGGCGCTGTGGCGGCCAGCAGGCCGACGGTCGCTGCCACGACGCGGCCGATCCCCTTCAGCCATGCGGTTGTCGAGCCAGGCATTGCCACCCCCGGTTCAGAAGAAGCCCACGGCCAGGCCGATGTCGACCCACCAGCCGCGCCAGTCGACGGCGAGGCCGAAGCGGTCGTCGCGCTGCCGCTCGGTCTGGTGTGCCACTCGCAGCGTCAGCTGTGCCGGCAAGGGCTTGTCGATGCCCGGCAGGTCGAAGCGCCGGCCGGCATGCAGCTGCACGCCGGCGGAATGCGATCGCGCCAGGCCCGTCGAATCGCGGCCACGGTTGAGCGATCCCTGGCCGCCGAAGCTCCAGCGTTCGTCGGGCCGCCAGTCCAGGCCGAGCGTGGCGCCGGCGATGCGCTGCGTGACGTCCGTCTCCACGTTCAGCTGGCGGCTGCGCGACAGGCCGGCCTGAGCCTGCCAGCGTTCGTCGAAGGCCCAGGACAGCTGCCAGGTCTGGCCCAGGCTGCGCGCATCCGCCCGTTCGCGGCCGGGCTGGCGGTTGTCGAGCGTGGTGCGCGAAACCTGCCAGCCGAAGGCGCCCTTGGGCAGCACCCAGCCCAGCTGCAGCTGCTGCACGCCATTGACTTGGTCGGGCCGCTGCGAGGCGGCAAAGCCCGAGGCCTCGGGCGGCGGCAGGTTGGCCGCGCGCTGGTGCAGGCGCTGCAGGCTCAGGTTGAGGCTGGGCCAGGGCGAAGGGCCGTTGGCACCCAGCCAGCGCGGCAGCGGCAGGCTCAGCGTGGCCATGCCGTCGTCGGTGCGCGTGCGCAGCAGCGTCGCCACGCGGTCGAGGTTGTCGACCCGCTGCTGCCACTGCAGTCCCAGCGCCGCACCGGCCCAGCCGAACTGCGCGCCGATACGGCTCAGGCGCTGGTCGGGCGTCACCGCCGCCGCCAGGCTGCGGTACAGCGGCGCCGCCTGCTCGTGGCGCAGGTGCACCGCCAGCGACGGCGCATCGGGTGTTTCGCCCGCCGGCTGCAGCAGCACCGCGTGCAGCTCGGCGCTGTAGGCGTTGCGTGTCACCGCCCGCACCGGCTTCAGCTCGCCGCCCAGCGCCAGCAGCGGGTCGTAGGGGTTGACGAAGCGCGACCGTGCAAAGGCCAGTTCGCCGCGCAGCCGGCCACCGGCCGTCTGTCCGCCCACGCGCAGCGACAGGCCGCGGCTGTGCTCGGCATCGGGCACCTGGCCGGCGTTGAAGTCGCGCCGCGGCAGCAGCGAGGCATCGAGCAGGGCGATGTCGGCGCGCAGGCCGCCGGGGCGCTCGGGCAGCAGCTCCAGGCCCCAGGACAGCATCTGCACGCGGTGTTCGGAGTCCTCCAGCCCGAGCAGGTTGTCCCAGCCGACGATCTGCGTGCCGTTCAGCAGGTACAGGCCGAGTTCGCCACCGGCGCCCAGGTTGCCGTGCAGCGCCAGGCCGCGGCGCGACAGGTCCTGCGCCAGCAGCGGGTGGTTGCGCGCGCTGAGGTGGCCGAGTTCGGCGCGGTAGCTCGCCGGCTCGCCGCGGGCGATGGCAACGCGGTAGTCGGCCAGGTCGAGCTTGGGCGCGCGATCGGCCAGTTCGCCGTGACGCAGGGTCTTGGCGCGGTGGCTGTTGCCGCTGCCGTTGAGGCCCGCCTCGAAGCGCCAGCCCTCGCGCGCCGCGTTCCAGGCCAGGCCGGCCTGGGTGGCGACGTCGGCATGGGTGCCGCGTGGCGAGAACGCCTGGCCGTCGCTGCGGTGCTCGGCGGCGCGGCTGTCCACGCCCAGGTGCAGGCGCGGCTGCAGCGTGCTGCGCTCGAAGCCGGCGGCGGTGCGCACCTTCAGCGGCCAGCGGCCGATCTCGCGCCAGTCGCGGGCGTCCTGCAGCACCAGCTGGTGTTCGCCGGCCGGCCAGTGCAGGACCCGCGGCGCCAGCTCCAGCAGGCCGCCGCCGGGGCGGCGCAGCATCGGCGTGACCTCGGTGCTGCCGATGAAGGCGCGCAGCGCGCCCGGCGGCGGCAGGTCCAGGCCCTCGGTGGGCAGGCGCAGCACCTGGTCGTGGGCGACCCAGGCGTCGCCCGGTGCGGCCGTCGCCGCCAGCGCCGGCCAGGGCCAGACCACGATCAGAATCGGCAACAGCAGCGGGTGGCGGAGGGCGTGCGGCATGGGTCGGCTTCCATCCGGCCGCCGGTGGCAGCGACCGTGCCGGCAGTGTCGGAATCCGGCATCCGCATGCCCATACCGCGAAGCCGCGAGGGGCATCGCGCCTTTGTGGGATCGACGGGCTCAGGCCGGCTCGCCCACGGCCGCGAAGCGAACCACCCACTCGCGCGCCGGCCCCAGCGCATCGAGCCTGGGCCGCGACAGCGGTCGCCCCGCCAGGCGGCCGGCGGCGAACAGCACGCCGGCCACCGGAAGTGGCAGCCGCGCTGCAGACGCAATTCGAGCGCGTGCGCGAGCTCGACCGCCGCCAGGTGGTGGCCGACGAGCGCGAACGCCTCCTGCGCGACATGCACGACGCGCAACGCGAAGCCTGCGGTCAACCCATCGGCGACCGTTGCGCACCACCGGCGATGAGCCGTGCATGCTCGCAGCGCTCGAGACCTCGCATGCCGCCCCTGACCCTAGTCGCGCGGCGAGAGCAGTGAACGGCGCCACTGGGCCGGCGTGCGCCCGGTCCAGCGTCGGAAGGCCCGCGTGAATGAGGTCTGCTCGCGGTAACCCAGGCGGGCGACGATCTCGACGATCGGCTCCGGACCAGCCAGCAGGCGCGTCGCCTCGTCGCGCCGGAACGCCTCGACCACTTCGGTCCACGTGCGGCCTCTCGCCACCAGCCGACGCTGCAGCGTGCGCACGGACATGCCCAGCAGTCGTGCCACGCTGCGTGCGTCGGCGCCCTGATCGGCCAGGGCATCGCGCAGCCGCGCCCGTATCGCCAGCTCCAGCGCATCGGCCGAGCTTTGCATCAGACCCAGATCCTCGACGCTGCGCCTCAGCGTGCCGTGCAGGTACGGGTCCGCCCGGCGCAGCGGCAGGCCCCACATCGCTGCGGGAATCGCCAGCGCCGCCACCGGGCTGCCGTGGTGGACGGGCACGCCCAGCAGCCGGGCCTGGGGTGAGCCGCCCGGCGGCGCATCGCAGCGCAAGCAAGCGAACGCGGGCTGGAACGCGCCGTCGGTACCCGCCCGGAAGCGTCCGACGAACAGCGCCACAGTCATCTCGCTGGCGATGAACGGCGGCCGCTCGTCGTCCGGAGTCAGCAGCCGCACCCAGCGCAGCCCGTCGGCCACATCCAGCTCGAGCCGGATGCCACCGGCCACCAGCCGCAAATGCAGTGCCAGCGATTCGAAGCCGCCGCCGACCGTGACGCTGCTGCCCGCCAGGTAGTCGGTGAAGCCGAAGGCGCCGTAGGGGATGGCCAGGCCCAGCGCCGTGGCCATTGCCGGATCGGGGCGCTGGCGCAAGGCGGCTTCCCACAGCCGCCCGAGACAGTCTGCGCCCACCCGGGCTGCCGGCGGTGGCGGATCAGCCAGCTCGACGCCGAGCGCATGGATCAGGTCGGCGCGATCCAGGCCCAGTTGGACCAGCCCTTCGACCATCGCATGCACCGTGATCGCGGCGACCTGGCCTGCCATGGCGCTTACGGTTCAGACAATGGCACGCCACGGCAAGCCTGCGCCGGCCGGGGCAAGGATCATCGCGAGATGCATGGGCACACCGAGGATGCGACGTGCGAAAGACCATCACTTCTACCATCACCTGCAGCCGGCCCGGTGTCAGGCGGCACCTGTGGCTCGTCGCCCGTCGCAGTGCGATGGCCGCCAAGCGCGTGACCGCGACGGCCATGGTTCTGTTCACGCATCCGGTGTCGGCCGCTCCTGCCGATGTGGATGCGACGGTCACCGACCTGAAGCACGAGGGGGCACGCGTGCGGTGCGCCTTGTTCGCGTCGGCCAACGGGTTCCCGAACGCGGACAAGGCGATCGCCAGGTCCGTCGGCCCGGTTGCCGCAGGAAGGGCGACATGCCTCTTCGCCGCCGTGCCTGCGGGCCACTATGCCCTGGCCGCCTTCGAGGACCGCAACGGCAACGGCTCACTGGGTGTCAACCTGTTCGGCGCGCCGGTGGAAGGCGTCGCTTTCAGCCGCGACGCCCGCGGTCGGTTCGGGCCGCCGGGCTTCGAAGCCGCGCGCTTCGTGCATGGCACCGAGTCGACACGGCTGCACCTGCGGGCCACGTACTGAACACGCTGCACCCGGGTGCGGATCGACGACATCGCCATGAAGAGCTTCCATCACGCCGGCCTGTTGCTGTCGCCGCTGATCGTCTTCTGGGAGGCCACCGGCTTCGGCCAGCCGCTGCCCGGCGCCAGCGCTGGCGCGCTGGCCGCGGCGGCCCTGGTCGTCTGGAGCCGGCGACGCGGCGAAGACCGCCTGCTGCCAGCGGGCCTGCTGCTGATGCTGGCCTTGGCCACGGCACTGCTGACCTTCGGAGCCGGCCCCTGGGTGGGGTGGGTGCCGGCGGGCGTGTCGTTGGCCGCCGGGGTACTGATGCTGCTCGGCGCGGCGATCGGCCGGCCCTGGACCGCCGTCATTTCGGCGTCCGACTGGCCAGGCATGACGGCCGATCCGGTGTTTCTGCGTGTCAACCGCGGCATGTCGCTGCTGTGGGCGGCGGTGGTGGCGTGGATCGGCGTAGCCACCGTCCTCGGGCTCGGCCCGCCGGCCCGGTGGGCGCCGCTCGCGGCAGCCATTGCGCTGTCGCTGTGGCTGCCGCAGCGCTGGGTGCATGCCTCTTTGCAGCATCGGCTCGCGCAAGCCGACCCCAACCCCTGGCCCTCGCCCCTGAAGGCTCCACGGCGCTCCCTTGTCGCTGCCGACGTGATCGTGGTCGGCTCGGGCATCGGCGGGCTGACGGCGGCGGCCCTGCTGGCACGTGCCGGCGCAAGCGTGCAGGTGTACGAGCAGCACGACAAGGCAGGGGGTTTCTGTCATCACTGGGAGGGCCAGGCCGGCACCCCGGAGCAGCCGCTGGTGTTCCGCTTCGATGCCGGCGTGCACGACGTCAGCGGCGTCCATCCCGGCGGCACCGTGCAGTCTCTGGTGCGACGCTTGAACCTGGAGAACACCGTCGATTGGCGCGTGCTGGACCATTGTTTCGTCGACGATGATGGCGCTTGGCGGGTACCGCGGGGTTGGGACGCGTTCACCGCCGCCCTGGCGCAACGCCATCCGGACGACGCACCGGCGCTGCGCAGTGCGCTTGCGCTGCTGGCACGGATTCACCAGGGCATGTTCGCAACGGCGCACAACCGCGGCGGCGTGCCCGGACAGCCGGATACCGTGCCGGGGCTGTTGGCCTTCGCGCAGGCGTTCCCCGACGCCGTGCGCTGGCTGGACGCTCCGATGGTCGAACTGCTGGCCGCACACCGCGTGAGCGAACGTGCACAGGCAGCGCTGCTGGGCCTGGCGGGCTACGTCACGCACCGCCCGCGTGAGCTGCGCGTGCGAGACTACGTGCCGCTGCTGGGCGGCTACTTCGTGCATGGCGGTGCCTACCCCGTCGGCGGCTCGGGCCAGCTGGCGCAGGCGCTGGTCGACAGCATCGAGCTCGACGGCGGGGGCGTGCACCTGGCCTGCCCGGTCGCGCAGGTGCTGCTGGACGGTGCGCAGGGCCGTGCGGCCGTGCGGGGCGTGCGCCTGCACGATGGCCGCGAACTGCGCGCAGCGGCCGTGGTGCTGGGCGCCGAGCCGCTCGCTGCGGTGCACACGTTGTTCGCGCCCGGCGCGCTGCCGCCAGCCTGGGCGCAGCGGTTGCGAAGCCTGCCGCCGTCGGCCTCGATGCTGACGGTGCATCTGGGCATCCGCGGCGAGCTGCACGGCCTGGCGCCGGTGAACCACCTGCACATCAACGCTCGCAGGCTCGAGGTCGTGCTGCCCAGCCTGGTCGATCCATCGGCGGCGCCGCCGGGGCATCACACGGTGGAACTGATGCAGTTGCTGGACCCGGCGCGCTCGCGCGACTGGTTCGAGCAGCCCGATCTCACCGATGCGCAGGCGCAGCGCCGCAGCGTCGCATATGCGGAGCGCAAAGCCGCATTCGCCGAGCCGATGATCGACGCCGCCGCACGCCTTGTGCCCGGGCTGCGCGAGCGAATCGTCTGGCGCAGCGAGGCCAGTCCCTTGACCTACCGTCGCTACGGCTGGAGCAGCTTCGGCGCGGTGTACGGCACCCGCGATCCGCACCGGCCCCTCACGCGCCGCAGCCCGGTGGCCGGCCTCGTGGTCGCGGGCGCGGCCACGCACGGACCCGGCATCGAGGCCGTCATGATCTCCGGTGCCGAAGCGGCCGACGCGCTGTGGCCCGGGTTGCTGTCCGCGCCATCCGATGGGCTTCCGACGGGAGTTGGACGATGAACCTGCGCCATGGGATCCGCCTGTTGCACCTGGTCGCGGCCGTGCTCATGGGCACCTTCGTCTACAGCCCTTGGGGGCGAATACCGGCCTTCGCCTTCGTGATCGAATTCGTGGCCCTTCCTGCACTGGCGCTCAGCGGCCTGGCCCTGTGGCTGCTGCCGCGCCTTCGCGGCAGCCTGCGTGGACAAAGGCGCCAATGATGAGGTTTCGACTGAAGCCGTCGCGGCGTGCCGCCGGCATCGCGCTGGTCACGGGAGGCTCCTCGGGCTTGGGCGCCGCGCTGTGCGTGGACCTCGCGTCGCGCGGCTGGTTCGTGCTCGCGGCCAGCCGCCGAGCCACCGCGCCGGCGGCGGCACCTGGGGTGGCGGGACGCATCGAAGCGGTTGAGCTGGACGTGTGTCGGCCGGAGTCCATCGCGCGCCTGTCGGCGCAACTCGACGATGACGGCCGCATGCCGGAACTGCTGATCAACTGCGCCGGCATCAACATCCACGGCGTGTTCGAGGAACTGTCCCGCGACCAGGCGCGCGCCATCATGGACACCAACTTCCACGGCGTGGCCGATACCCTGCGCAGCTTCCTGCCGGCGATGCGCGAACGCCGCCGCGGCACGGTGTTGACGATCGGCTCGCTGGCCGGGCTGCTGGCGCCGCCCGGCGAGGCCCTGTACGCGGCCAGCAAGCATGCGCTGGAGGGCCTGCACGAATCGCTGCACCACGAGGTCCAGCGGTTCGGCGTCAGGGTCTGCCTGGCCGAGCCGGGCTATATCCGGACCGATCTGGCGCGCTCCGCGGGAGAACCGGCAGCGCGCATCGCTGACTACGCGCGCTTGCGACCGGTGCTGCACGAACACTGGGCGGCATCGATCGCCGCAGGCACGCCTGTCGAGCGCGCAGCGCGGGAGATCCTCGACTGGGCGATCGAAGGCAACGGCTTTCGACGGCGCTTCGGGGCCAACGCTCGCTGGTTGCCCTGGTTGAAAGCCTTTTTGCCGCAGCCGATGTATGACGCGGGATTGCGGCGCCGCTTCAGAGCCTAGCGTGCGTGGTCGCTTCGGCCGACAAGCGTCCGTTGCGGCTGGCCGCGCCGGTTCAACCGCGCCGAGGTCGATGAAGCGCTTGCCGTCGACGAACACCCACAGGTCATCGTCACCGGTGAAGCCGAAGGAGTAGTCGGCGCCGGCGGTCGGGTCCGCAAAGGACAACAGACCTTCCAGGTGCAGCGTGAAGTGGTCGTTGTGACTGCGTCCCTGGTTGCCGAAGAGCGCGCCGTCAAGCGGGAAGAAGCTTGACGACGCATAGGTGTAGACGCCGGTGCCCTGAGCGGTCCCGGCGAGCGTGAGCGCGTACGGCGTGCTCGGGTCGTAGCCGGGACTGCGTCGTCGCGGGCAGTCCGGCTGCACGGCTGCACGGTTGCGCGCCTTGGCGTAAGTTCCGGCCCTCGTCCTCCACCCGCGGTGAACACCATGCCCAAGACCCTGATCGAACCCTTTCGCATCAAGAGCGTGGAGCCCATCCACGTCACCACGCGCGCCGAACGCGAGCAGATGCTGCAGGCCGCGCAGCTCAACGTCTTCAAGCTGCGCGCCCAGGACGTGCTCATCGACTGGCTGACCGACTCCGGCACCGGCGCCATGTCCAGCCGCCAGTGGGGCGCGATCATGGAGGGCGACGAGAGCTACGCCGGCGCGCGCAGCTTCTACCGGCTCGAGCGCGTGATCCGGGACCTCACCGGCATGCCGCACTTCATCCCCACGCACCAGGGGCGCGCGGCGGAGAAGGTGCTCTTCACCGCCGCCTGCAAGGCCGGCGACCTGGTGCCCAACAACTGCCACTTCGACACCACGCGCGCCAACCTCGAGTACCTGGGCGTGCAGGCCGAGGACCTGGTCGTCGCCGAGGGCCTGCAGCCCGAACGGCGGCACCCCTTCAAGGGCAACATCGACCTGCCGCGCCTGGAAGCCCTGCTGCAGCGCGAGGGCGCGCGCATTCCCTTTGGCATGCTCACCGTCACCAACAACACCGGCGGCGGGCAGCCGGTGTCGATGGCCAACATCCGCGCCTGCGCCGAGATGCTGCACCGCCACGGCAAGCCCTTCGTGATGGACGTGTGCCGCTTCGCCGAGAACGCCATGTTCATCAAGATGCGCGAGGAGGGCTACGCGGACAAGTCGATCCGCGAGATCGCGCGCGAGATGTTCTCCCACGCCGACGCCGCCACCATGAGCGCGAAGAAGGACGGCATGGTCAACATCGGCGGCTTCATCGTGCTGCGCGACGAGCGCTGGCTGGACGCGGCGCGCAACGGCCTCATCATGATGGAGGGCTTCCCGACCTACGGCGGCATGGCCGGGCGCGACCTGGAGGCGCTGGCCGTCGGCCTCGAGGAGGGCCTTGAGGAGGACTATCTGCGCTACCGCCTGCGCACCGCCGAGTACCTGGGCGAGCGCCTGGACGCCGCCGGCGTCGGCTTCGTGCGGCCCACCGGCGGGCACGCCGTCTACCTCGACGCGCGCACCGTGCTGCCGCACATGCCGATCGAGCACTACCCGGCCTGGGCGCTGTGCAATGCGCTCTACCTCGAAGGCGGCATCCGCGGTGTCGAAGTCGGCTCGGTGATGTTCGGCAAGCGCCTGGACGACGGCAGCGAGACCTACCACAGCATGGAACTGGTGCGCCTGGCCTTCCCGCGGCGCATGTACACGCAGTCGCACTTCGACTACGCCGCCGAAGTCATCGCCGAACTCAAGGAGAAGGCGGACTCGATCCGCGGCGTGCGCATCAAGCGCCAGCCGCGCTTCCTGCGCCACTTCACGGCGGATTTCGAGTGGGTGTGAGGAGTCCGCCCTGGAGCGAGAGGACATCGACAGTGGCGACGACCCCTCGGCAGCGACCAGGACGCCGGCCAAGGGGATGTTCCTTCACGAGCAGGTCGTCATGACCGCGCATATTCCATTCGTGACTGGCGCTGGGGGCGCCTGGTTCGGACGGGCCGGGCCGGCCCTGCCGCGCCTCGCCTGAACCTGGGAGGGCCCGTGCCCACCGCCGCGCCGATACTGGCCTTGCCGCCGCCGGCCCCAGCCATCACCATCGCACCCGTCATGCACCGTGTCCTGCTGCTCGAAGACGACCCCGTCACGCGCGACCGCCTGGCCGGCATCGTCGCGGCGGCGCCGGGGCTCGAGCTGGCGGCGGCCCTGGCGGATGTGCGCAGCGCGCTGGCCTGGCTGGCCGCGCACGAGCCGCCGCGTGTGCTGCTGGCCGACCTGCATCTGCCCGACGGCAGCGGCGTCGACGTCATCCGCCGGCTGCGCCAGGTGGCGCCGGCCAGCGAGGCCATGGTCATCAGCGTCTTCGGCGACGAGGCCCATGTGGTCGGCGCCATCGAGGCCGGTGCCACCGGCTACCTGCTGAAGGACGCCGGCGCCGCCGAGATCGCGCAGGCGGTGCACCGGCTGATCGCCGGCGAATCGCCGATCAGCTCGGCCATCGCGCGCCACCTGCTGCGGCGCTACCAGACGCCGGCGGCGGCGCCGGCTGCGGCGCCGATGACGTCGCCGCTGACCGGGCGCGAACGCGAGGTGCTGCAGCTCATCGCCAAAGGCCTGTCGTACCAGCACATCGCGCAGGCGCTGCAGATGTCGCCGCATACCGTCACCACGCACATCAAGCAGATCTACCGCAAGCTCGAGGTGCATTCGCGCGGCGAGGCGGTGTTCGAGGCGATGCAGCTCGGCCTGCTGCCGCCCGCACCGCCGTGACCGGCCGTCGGCGCCGCGCGCTGGCGCTGGCCGCGGCGCTGGGCCTGCTGCTGGTGCTGCTGCTGGGCGAGCAGGCGGCGGCGCCCCCGGCGGTCTGGCGCATCACGCAGGCGGCCGCCGGCGCCGTGCTCGACGACGAGCGTCTGCAGCCGCAGGCGCTACCGCACCGCTGGCGCGACGATGCCGCTACCGGCAGCGGCCCGGCCACCCGCTGGTACCGCCTGCAGCGGCACCTGGAACAGGCCCCCGACGACCCGCAGGCGCTCTATGTGCCGATGCTGCGCGACAACGCCGCCGCCTACCTGAACGGGCGCTTCCTGGGCCAGGGCGGGCCCTTCGCCGACCCGGTGGCGCGGCTGGGGGCGCGGCCGCTGTGGCTGCCGGCGCCAGCTGCGCTGTGGCAGGCCGGCGACAACCGCCTGTACCTGCTGCTGAAGGCCGACCCGGCCTGGCGCGGCCAGCTGCCCGTGGTCGCGGTGGGGCCGGAATCGGCCCTGCAGCTGGCCTGGCGGCTGCGCGAGGCGCTGGCCGTCACGCTGCCGCAGCTGCTGGCCACCGCCGCCGGCGTGCTGGCGCTGACGCTGGGCGTATTGGCCGCCTACCGCCGCCACGAGCGGGCCTATGCCTGGCTGGCGCTGGCCGCGGCGGCGGTGGCGGCGGCGGCCTATGTGGGTGGTGTGGTCGAGGCGCCGCTGGCGCCGCCGGCCTGGGACCTGCTGGCCGCGGCCTTGAGCGGCCTGGCGCTGGCGGCGCTGGCGGCACTGCTGCCGGCACTGGCATCGCGCCAGCAGCAGCCACCCCTGCCGCTGGCCGCCACCGGCCTGCTGCTGGCCCCGGGCCTGCTGGTGGCGGCCACCGCCGTCGCCGGGCCCGATGCCGCGGGCCTGGGCATCAACCTGGCGCTGCTGACCGGTGGCCTGTGGCTGGCGTGGCAGGCCTGGCGCACGGGTGATGTGGCGCTGCTGCTGGCTGCAGCCCTGGCCGTGCCGGCGGTGCTGCTCGATGCCGCACGGCTGCCGCCGCTGGGCGCCTGGACGCTGGCCGGCGCCGAGCCGCTGCCGCTGCAGCCCTACGCGCTGGCGCTGCTGCTGGGCGCGGCCGCATGGCGGCTGCTGCTGCGCTTCGTCGACACGCTGAATGCGGTGGAGCTGCTCAACATCGACCTCGAGGCGCTGGTGCAGGCGCGCACCGCCGAACTGCAGACGCAATTCGAGCGCGTGCGCGAGCTCGAGCGCCGCCAGGTGGTGGCCGACGAGCGCGAACGCCTCATGCGCGACATGCACGACGGCGTGGGCGGCCACCTGGTGTCGGTGCTGGCGATGATCGAGGGCGGCCGCAGCGAGCCGGCACAGCTGTCGCAGGCGGTGCGTGATGCGCTCGACGACATGCGGCTGATGATCGATTCGCTGGAGCCGGTGGACGACGACCTGAATGCGGTGCTGGCCAGCTTCCGCGACCGCCTGGCGCCGCGCCTGCGGGCCGCGCAGGTGCAGCTGCACGTCGATGTGGCCCTGCTGCCGCCGGTGCCCGGGCTGACGCCGGCGCGCGTGCTGCACATCCTGCGCATGCTGCAGGAGGCGGTGGGCAATGCGCTTCGCCATGGCCGCGCTCGCACACTGTGGATCGAGGCGCGGGCGCAGCCCGATGGCGTGCACCTGTCGGTGCGCGATGACGGCATCGGCTTCGACCCCGCACAGGCGCGGCCTGGCCGCGGTCTGCAGAACCTGCGCCGCCGCAGCGAGGCGGTGGGCGCGCGGCTGCAGGTCGACAGCCGGCCCGGCGCCGGCTGCCGGCTGGCCTGGGTGCTGCCGCTGTCGGCACCGCCGGCGCCACCTTGAGGCACGGCCCCTGCCGACGGGAGTGCCTGCCCGCTCAAGGGCAGGTCAGGCGTTCGCCCAGCAGCCGGCAGCCATCGGGCGGGCCGCGCCGCGCCCACAGCGCCGGCAGGCCCAGGTCGGCCATGGCATCGGCAAAGCCGGGTTGGGCGCGCACGGCGGCCATCTCCGGCCACCACAGGTACTGCAGCCAGGCCGCCGGTGGCAGCGCCGCGTGGTGCTGCACCGCGCGCAAGCTGTGCGGCACGCCACCGAGCACGGCCTTCTCGAACAGATAGTGGGCAAAGTGCTGCCGCGTGCCGCCGTCGTGGCTGTCCAGGAGGTCCAGCACCGCGGTCCGCTGCGGGCTGCCGGGCGGCGTGGCCAGCGCCTGCGCATAGGCCGGCACCCAGTCGGCGGGCCAACGTCCACCCTGGCCGACCCAGCCGGCCAGCTCGGATGCCAGGGTCGCCAGGTCGCGCCGGCGCCCGGCCTCGACCGCGGCCGCCCAACCGATGCCGCCATGGCCGATCTGGCGCGCCAGCGCAACCAGCTCGCGCAGCGCGGCATCGTCGCCGCGCGCGCCATGGGCATAGGCCAGCACCTCCAGCGCCTCGGCGTCGAGCGCATTGAGCCGCGCGGCGGCCAGCGCCAGCTCCTGCGTGCGCTTCACATAGCCGGCGTGCAGGTGCAGCCTGGCCGCCAGCCGCAGCAGCCCTGGCAGCGTGGCGCCCTCCCGCAGCAGCGCATCCATGCGGTCGAAGGCCTCGACCCAGCGCCGGTTCTTCACGTCGTGGTTCATCAGCAGCGCCTGCGCACGCAGGTCGCCAGGGTCGGCGGCGATCAGTCGCTGTGCCAGCACCAGCGACTCCTGCTGCAGCGCCGCGCGCGTGGCGTGCATCTGCTCGGCCGTCTCCCGCTCGCCGGGCGGCCCCACATTGCCGACCAGCGCGCTGCGCATCTGCCAGTGCAGCACCTGCGCCGGCAGGTGCTGCGGCTCGGCGGCCAGCACCTGCTCGACCAGGCGCAGCGCGGTCAGCCGGTCTTCGATGCCGGGCCTGCGCGCCAGCTCGCGGGCGCGCAGCAGGTCGGCGTAGGCGACGTCGGCGATGCGCACGGCCGCTGGGCCGGCAACCGCGCGCCCCAGCAGCGGGCCCGCCGCCGCGGCCACGCGTTCGGGCAGGGCCTGCAGGTCGGCCAGCGTCAGTTCCTCGTCCAACTGCCAGTCCGGTCGCACCAGATCGGCGTCGCGCAGGGCCAGCCGCACCCGCAGCCGGTCGGCGCTGCGCACCTCCACACTGCCGCCCAGCACCCAGCGCACATTGAGCAGCCGGGCGAGCTGGCGGTCGTCCAGCCGCGTGGCCACGGCGGCGCGCGTGGCCTGGCAGGGCACCAGGCGCAGACCGCCCAGCCGGGCCAGGCGCGTGCCCAGGGCGTCGCAGACGCCGTCTGCCAGCACGCCGCCGCCGGTGGGCCGCGTGTCGGACAGGGGCCGGATGGCCAGGCCGGCATGCAGCAGGTCCTTCCGGCCCAGCGCGCGGTCCAGGGCGCCGGCCAGGTCGTCGGCGGCGCTGGCGGCCGCCGGCGGCGGTGCCGCGTCGCCCCACCAGCGGCCGATGCCCAGCAGCAGCGCCGCGGCCGCCATCACCAGGCCGATCGAAGCCAGCGCGAGCCAGCGCTGCAGCCCGGCGGCGGGCGGTGCGGGTGTCGAGGACATGGTCGGCATGTTGGCGCCAGTCGGCTCGCGGGCCCATGCGGCGGACCCTAACCACCCAGCGTGGCCGAGCGGAAGAATTCGAGCGTCAACGTGGGCTGGTGGTCGGCCGCATCGCTGTCGACCACCGCGCCCTGGTAGACGATGCGGTAGACGTGAACGCCGCTGGCAGGCGGCGAGGCCTCGACCAGCTTGACGGTGGCCTGCTGACCCGGCGCCAGGGCCGGCAGTGCCTGTGCCGGTGCCACGGCGCCGAGGGTCCACGCGCTGCTGCCCGGCGGGTCGGCGTGGCGCACCAGGCTCACGGCATTGGCGGCGCAGGCCGACCGGCTGCCGGCGTTGCGGAACTGCAGCGCGAAGTAGACCGGCTTGGCGCTGGACAGCCGCGTCGTGCTCGGCGCCACGAAGCTGGCCTGCAGTTCGCAGGCCGGGCTGGCCAGCGGCCAGGCCGGCAGCAGCGCCAGGGGCAGGACGAAAGGCAGGCGGGGCATCGGGACCTCCCGGACCGGCACGAAGGCGCCGGGCCTGCGGCGCACTGTGCCCCGCCGATGCCGGACCGGCCATCGCAGGAAGCTGGGATGCCGCCGCCGAAGCCGGCCGCCGACGATGCCGACCGCGCATCCGCTCGTCAACACACCGCCGCGAGGTTCACCATGCCAAGCCTTCGTGCCGAACACCGTGGCTGGACGCCGGGTCCAGGTGCCCGCTGCCTCATCGGCTCGATGGGGCTGATGGCCGCCGCCGTGCAGGCCGCGGCACCGGCACCGGGATCGACCGCCGACTCCGGCCTGCTGCGCGCGCTGACGCCGGCGCCACCGTCGATCAACGCCTTCCTGATCGAAGGGGGCGCGGCGGTCACGCCCAGGCGAGACGTCAGCCTGAGCTGGACGCTGAGCGGGCCGGCGGCCACGCATTTCCGCGTCAGCGAGTCGGCCGCGTTTGCGAACCAGGCCTGGAACCCGATGCCGCAGAACCTGCCCTGGCGCTGGCTCATCGGCTCGGCCGGCGAAGGGCCGAAGACGATCCACATCCAGTTCATGAACAACCACGGGCAGAGCGAGGTCCGGTCGGCCACCATCGAGCTGCGGACACCGCTGGTGATCCAGTCGTTCTCGATCGAAAACGGTGCCGCGGCCACCAGCAAGGCGCAGGTCAACGTGCGCTGGACCCACAGCGGCAGCTTCACGCACTACCGTGCCGGGCCCGCCCAGGGCTTCGAGGCGCCTTGGGTGGCGGCCGGCGCCATGCCGTCGGGCGGCGTGAACGTGATGTTGTTTCCCGCCGGCACGCCGGACCTGACCACGCGCACCGTCAGGCTGGAGCTGCGTCGGGATGCCGACCCCCCGCAGGTGGCCAAGGCCTTCATCCGCTACGAGCGGCCGCTGGTCGACAGGCTGCTCGATCACTCCGCGGTACAGAACTGGATCCAGGCCGCCGGGGGTGCGCAGACCCAGTCGCTGGGCGGCAGCGGCACCTGCGCGCAGCGCCTGTTCGAGAGCGGCGGCGACCGCTGGTACGTGGCCGAGGGCGGAGACGCCTCGCTGCGCTGCCAGTTCTCGGTCTTCCAGGGCATCACGCTGGCCGGGCGCTGGACGCTCCAGCAGGCCGAGCTGCAGCTCGGCCATCCGCCGATTGCCGGCATCAGCACGCTCACCGACTGGAAGATGCCCAGCAGCACCTGCCGCTTCATCGCGGGGCCCGCACTGGGCACCAACCAGATGGCGATGGCCATCGAGGTTTATCACCCCGGCAAGCTGGTCGATCCCGCCGATGCCGATACCCAGACCGCGTGCCGGCTGCGCAGCATCACACTGCGTGGGCCGGAAGGCACCAACCCCTGATGCCGGCCTATCGGCAGGCCCAGCGCCCGCCGCCCTGGTCCTCGCAGCCGGCCGGCGCGCCGCGTGCGGCCCACAGCGTGGGCAGGCCGGTGTTGGCCAGCACCTCGGCAAAGCCCGCGGATTGCCGCAGCGTGGAGAACTCGGGCCACCAGAGGTTGCTCTGCCAGGCACCGATCGGCCCCTGCAGGTTGCCCTGCACGGCCTGCAGGGCGCGCGGCACGTCGCCCAGCCAGGCCAGGTACCAGTGGAAATTGGCCATGCCGTGCTGCAGCGGCGCCGGCAGCGCGGCGATGGCGGCGGCCGCGGCCTCGCGCTGCGTGGGGTCGGCGGCCCCGCGCACGAAATCGGCCACCCAGCCGTGCGCCACGCCGGCGCCGCGCAGGCCCTCGACGGTGGCGGCCTCGGCCTGTGCCCAGTCGCCGGCACGCAGTGCGGCGATGCCCTGGTAGACCACGGCCACCCGGTCGCCCAGCTGCTGCGCGATGGCGGCGTGCTCGCGCATGCGGGCATCGTCGCCCAGCAGCGCGTGGAAGAAGGCCAGGGCCTGGTGGTTGACGGCATTCAGCGGGTCCAGCCGTGTCGCCGCCAGGGCCAGGTCGAGCGCGCGCGGCCGGTAGCCGGCCATCGCATGCAGGTGGGCTGCGGTGCGCAGGCTGGCGGGATCGATACGATGGTCTGGCAGGGCCTGGTCGAGCAGTGCGAACCCATCGACCCAGCGCCGTTGCTGCACGGCCAGGTTGGCCAGCAGCACCAGGCCGCGCGGATCGGCCCGTCCGTCGGCCAGAAGGTCGCGGCCCAGCGCCTCGGCGTCGGCCATCAGCTGCGCCTGGCGCTGCCGCTGCGCCGCGGGGTCGGCGCTTTCGGCAGCCGTCGGGAAGCGCAGCGCGGCATTGCGCAGGCCGAGTTGCATCACGCGCGCCGATTTCAGGCCCGGGTGCAGCGCCAGCGCCTCGTCGACCAGGCGCAGTGCCTCGCGCTGGTCGTCGGGCGTGCCGCGGGCGGCCACGCGCTGGGCCTGCAGCAGCCGTTCGAAGGCGGCGGGCTGGGGCTGGTCTTCCGGCGGCAGCGCGCTGCCCAGGCCCAGCCGGCCCGCCACCTGCTGCGCCAGCTGCTGCGGCACCCGCTGCAGTTCGGCCGGTGCCAAGGTGGTGGCCAACGCCCACAGGCTGCGCTGGGAAGGCAACTGCACCAGGTCGAGCTGCAGCCGCAGCCGTCCGTCGGGTGTACGCTCGATGCGGCTGTGCACCAGGTGGTCGACGGCCAGCAGCCGCGCCAGCGCCACATCGTCCAGGCCGGCGGCGAGCGCGGCGCGGGTGGACTCGCAGGCGGCCACACGCAGACCTCCCAGGCCGCGCAGCCGGTCGACCGAGAGCTGGCACAGGCTGTGGCTCAGGCTCGCGAGTTCGGGGTCGTCGGCGGTGCCGGGCGCCGGCCGCATCGCCAGCGCCGGCCCGCCACGCGACGGCGTGCGGCCGAGGCTGCGGTCCAGCGCCTCGGCCAGCGGCAGCGGGGCGGCGGTGGCCGGCGGCGCCGACGGCATGCCACGGCCCACCAGCCAGCCGGCCGCCGCCATCACCGCGGTGATCAGCGCCAGCACCAGCCAGGGCCTACCCCTGGCCGCCGGTGCGGGTGCCCGATGGTCCATGCCCGCGATGGTGCGCCGCGTCGCACCGACTGTCCACCGGTCTGGGCGACAGTCCGCCCCGTGAAGTCGGCCAGACCGCCGCTGGCACGAGCGGGGAAACCCGGCACGGAGCGGGTAGCTGCGACCTTCGGCAGGTAGCGCCGCCGGCTGTCCGTCAGTTCGGCTCGATCTTCGGCGTCCAGCCGCCGCTCACGCGTTCGGGGCCCAACTGGGTCTGGCGGCCGTCTCCGGAGATGGTCAGGCGGTCGGCTGCGATGTTCACCGACCACGTGTCGCGCGCCAGGGACATGCTGAGCACGTCCAGCGTCAATCCTCCCGTTTGCGTGGTGGTGCCCGTGTGGCCGCCCACGGTGCAGGTCGCGTCGTACTTCAGCTTGCCCAGCGCCTGGTGGGCGTTGGACAACAGCAGCGACGGGATCTCCACGTGGCGCGGCTACCTGACGCTGGGGCGCGCGTTCTCCAGTTTCGATTCTGTCGGGATAATTTACATCCCGGGGGCCCGCAGGCAGGTCATCCCCCTAAGTTGCTGGCAGCAGGGGAAAACGCGGGCCTGGCACGGATACTGCTTTCATGGAGGCATCCACCACCTCTTCAACTACGCCACGAGGATTCGCCATGAAGAAGTTTCGTACCCTGCTCGCGTCGGCCGCGGTGGCCGTCGGCGCCCTGTTCGGCGCCGGCCAGGCACAGGCAACCCTGCTGGGAACGATTTTCCACGACTACGGTTCAGGAGCCGGACTGGTGGCGCCGACATCTCTGGGAGGCGGCAACCCCTGCGATGTGCTCAACAGCAACTCGGTCACCGTTCGGTCGGACACGAGTGGCTGCGGCCGGTTCTACGACGTGTTCGATTTCTCATCGTTTTCGTACGACAGCATCGACCACTTCGTGCTGACGCTGGACTTCTCCGGCGCACGAAACGAGGTCTGCTTGTTTGGGAGCTGTTACGAACGCTGGGCGCCCCGGCCGGCCTCGTCCACCAGCAACGGCAGTTCGCAGGTGGCAACCTACCTCAATGCCAGCGGCACTCAGAGTTGGATGTTCGACAACTCGCTCGACGTTTTCAACAGCATCGTGACCGCCGAGTCGTTCTACCTCTGGATGTCGCGCGAGGTGGGGATGGGCGTCCAGAGTCTCACGCTGAACTCGGCCAAGCTCGAAGTCTTCGGCGCCGAACCGCAGAACACGGTTCCCGCACCGGCGACTCTTGCGCTGGTGGCCCTCGGCCTCATCGGCGTTGGCGGCCTCCAACGCCGTCGCCAACGGGTCAGCCAGGCCGCCTGAGTCTGCATGAGGACCGCGATTCGGGCTGGTTCTTCCCAATGGGCGCCGGTCAGTACACGCTCGCCGGTAGGCGCCGGTTGATACCTGGGCCAGTGGGCGGCGGAGGAACCGGCGCCTCATGGCCTTCGACACGGCTGCGCGGAGCCTGCGTCCGAGCGCGGCACGGACCTGCTCACGCCGCACGGCACGCAACTCAGGGCCGCGCGATCGACGCCTCGACCGACGGCCAGACCACCGCCTGCGCGACGACCACGCGGTCGCCGTCGCTGGCGATCGCGGGCGCGCCGTAGAGCCGGTAGCCGAGCGCCAGCGCTTCGCTGACGCGCTGGCAGAAGGCCTTGTCGTCGGGGCCGGTCAGCAGCCGGTACGGGGGCAGGTCGTCGGGCGGCGCTTGCATCGGCGGAGTTCCTCCCGGTCGATGTTGGGAGTTCCATCACCCCGTGCAAACCCGCGCGCCGCGCCGGCCCGCGGCGTGGACACTCGCACGACCTGCCTGGAGGATCCGCCGTGTTCAAGCCGTCGTCGCTCGTGGTCCTGCCCGCCCTGCTCGCCGCCGCGCCGGCGCTGGCGTTCGATTGCCACGCCACCGAATACCATTCGTGCGTCTGGGACCTGGGCACGGTGCGCGTGCACTTCGACGCCGGCATCGGCAGCTTCGACGGCGACAGCCAGCTCAACGGCACCGACGGCTACGTGGTCGGCTACACCGTCGGCACCAACGACTTCCCCGCGCTGACCGCGGTCGACACCGCCGGCGGCACGCAGGCCGGGTTCAGCTTCGCGCCGCCGATGCTGGGCGTGGTCGGCGGCAGCGGGTTCGAGGGCGAGCACGAGGCGTACGCCGACTTCTACTTCGCCGAAACCTGGTTCGAGGCCGCGCCGGGTTGGCGCATCGACGCCATCGTGTTCACCGTCGCCGGCGCCGCGACCCAGGCCGGCGACGGCTACGTCTACCTCGACGTCCCCGGCGCGCCGGTGTTCAGCGGCCAATCCTTCGTCGCCAGCGCGCTGCGCGACCCGACGACGACCTACTGGAGCGCCAGCTTCAGCGCCTGGGCGCCGTACGAGGAAGGCGAGGACGGCACCGCGGCGGTGTTCGGCACCGCGATGGCGAGGTTCGACGCGGTGTCGATCGTCGCGCTGGTCAGCGCCGTCCCCGAGCCCGGCAGCGCCTGGCTCGGCCTCGCCGGGCTCGCGGCGCTGACGCGGCGGCGGCGGCGCTGACTGGCGCCGTCCGCGCGTCGGGCAGCCACCGGGCAAGGCCAGGGTCGGCGGCGATCGCCTGCAACCGGCGCGGCTGCATCGCCTCGTCGTCGACGCTGGCCCCGAAGCTGGCCGCGGCCGGTGCGGCGCGGAAGCGACGGCTTGACCGACGTGCCTGGCTGGCTGGCCGCCGGCGTGCCGCTGGCCATCGGCTCGGACAGCCACGTCACCCGTGCCTGGCCGGAGGAACTGCGCTGGCTCGAATACGGCCAGCGCCTGCTGCGCCGGCAACGCAACGTCTGCGCCGCGCCGGCCTCAGGCGAACCTTCGACCGCGGCGCGGCTGTTCGAGCGCCCGCGGATCGCCGGAGGCAACGCCGCGGGCTTCACGCGCTGGGGCCTGCAGCCGGGCGCGCGCGCCGACCAGCTGGTGGTCGAGGCGTCGGACAACGCATTGCTGGGGGTGCCCGGCGAACGGCTGCTCGACGCGCTGGTGTTCTCCAGCCCGTCGATGCCGTTCCGCGACGTGATGGTCGCCGGCCGCTGGCTGCCGCGCGACCACGGGGCCGTGGCCGAGCGCTTCGCCGCGGCGATGCACGCAGTCTGGTCTCAGGACTGAGATCGACGGTCCGACCGTCGCATCAGGTTCAACGCCGGTGAAGCTGCCCGACGAGCAGGGGCAGGCGCAGGCGGTAGCCGAACGGCATGAACGGCAAGGCCGGCACCCTCATGCGATTCGTACACGCCCGTGCCGGCCAAGCGGCGCCGTTGACGGCAACGGCCCGCCTTGCGGGAGGAACAGGCCGCGCGCGTGCGGGCCGGGAGCGACAGCGAGGACGCGGCCTCCCAAAGTCGTGGTATGGCCCGACCGATCGCCGCTTTGCAGAATTCAATCGGGAGACCCAGGGTGAAGAGGGCGAGAAGCGCACCGCAGGTACACATTGGCCGCGGCATCGCGCTCTGTCGGCGCAGGCGCTGCTGGCTGTCATGCACCGTCGCCGCGGCGCGCCGGGTCAGGTCCCAAGTCGAGCCCGAACGTACGGGCTTACGAAGATCAACCGAGGGTCAAGGATCGCCATGAATACCCTGTCTGGAGTCAAGTCCGCTCATGCAAGCGAAGACGCCTCGGCGCTGCTGCATCAACCCGTCTCGGTGCTGGTCGGCATCGGTGTGGGCGGCAGCGCGGTTCTGCGCAAGCTCGGCATCCAGACCGTCTTCGACCTTGCAGCCTCGACGGTCTTCAACGCTTGTCTTCGGCTGGCGCGGCCGGGGCCGGCGCTGAAGCGACTGATCCAGCAGGGGCACGTGCCCAACGAACTCGTCGCCGCGCCTGCGCGTGACGATCGTGAATTGGCCAGCGTCGAGCTGGCACGATTGCGCGGCCTGAGCGCAGCGCTGGTGCAGGACATCGAACAGCAACTGGGGGCGCGAACACTGGGCGACCTCGCCGCCTGGGGGCCCTTCGAAGCAGCGCGCAGGCTCGCGGGGTTCGACGAGCAGCACGCGATCGCCGACCCCGAGGTACCCGACGAGCTTGTGCCGAAGTTCAACGAACATGCGACGGAGAAGAGTTTCTACGCCGTCTACACGGTGGATCCGGCGCGCCGCACCGGCGGGCAGGAGTTGGACCGCGCGATCGACATGGCCGACTTGCACCGCGAACCGGGCGGCAAGCAGGTGCCTCGAACCGGTCACGTCCTGCGCTATGAGCAGAGTTGGACACCGGTCGCGCTGACGCTGGGCAACCTGCTGCACTCCCTCGCGCTCGCGCCGGGCGAGTCGACGCGCGTGGCGATCGTCGATTGGTCGCGTCGTCAGGGCGTGCGCACGACCGAGGACGTTTCGCAACTGGAGACCCTGTCGAACACGATGTTGCAAGCGCGAGCGGTCAGCGAGATCACACGCGCGGTAGCGCGCGAAGCGCAAGGCGGCTTCTCCGCGATGAACGCCAACTCGACCGTCTCCAACAGCGCCTATTCAGGCTACGGGCTGCAGAACGCCGAGGCAACGATGAACGCCGCGATGAGTGGTGCGGCGGCAGGGGCGTTCAGCGGTGCGGTGGGCGGCGGCGTCGCGGGGGCGGGTATCGGTGCGATCGTGGGCGGTGTGGCCGGCAGCGGGCCGTTCTCGGTGGAAGGGGCTGTGATCGGTGCCGTCGCCGGCGGCGCCATCGGTGTCGGGGCCGGCGGACTCATCGGAGCCACCGCTGGTGGCGCTGGCGGCTTCCTCGCCACCGCGGACTTCGGCTCGACGGCAGAGACCGCGTCGAACAACCTGCTCGATGTCGTCACGACCACGTCGTCCACCGGGTCGCGCGACCTCGCCGCCGAGATGGCGCAGAACATCCAGGACCGCACGCAACAGCATTCGAGCACGGCGCGCAACCGACGAGCGTCGATCGTGCAGGAGATTGCGCAGAGCGAGACCGAGAAGGTGAGCACGCGCGTGGTCACCAACTACAACCACATGCACGCGCTCACCGTGCAGTACTTCGAAGTCGTGCAGCTCTACGCGGTGCAGACGCGGCTGGTGGCCGAGCAGCGCTGCCTGTACGTGCCGGTGCAACCGGTGCAGCGGTGGACGGTCGAGCTCGTGAGGCTGTGGCGCGAGCAGATCCTGGCGGCGGCGCTGACGCCCGAAGTGGCGCACGCCCTGCTTGCCGCCGAGCGAACCGTGTTGCTCGAGTCGCCCA
Organism: Burkholderiales bacterium; assembly: GCA_026932235.1. Lineage (GTDB taxonomy): Bacteria > Pseudomonadota > Gammaproteobacteria > Burkholderiales > Burkholderiaceae_C > Rubrivivax. The sequence continues at coordinate 4,760 of JAIXKR010000003.1, read as the reverse complement.
CCTACCGGCTGGTTCCCGAGTCGGCGAGGACGGCCTCCGGGCGCGACGCCCTGCGCCGCGCCCGTGCCTTGCTGGACACTTTCGTGTCTGCCGACCCGTACAACGGGTGGCGGCTGCCGGAGCGACTGCGCGTCAGCTGGGTCAACGTCGGAATCATGGCCGATGGCCCCGAGTCGCAACTGCGCAAGGAGTGGACCATCCACCTTCGCTCGGGCACGCACGTCGACAACGACTACGGCTTCTTCGAAGGCGGGAACACGATCGCGCTGGGCGACATCTCGTCGATCGAGCTGCGAATCAGCTCCAGTACGCGCAAGCTCGCCGAGGACTACGCAGCTCCCGGCGGCTACGGCGGCATCAGTCTCGCCTGCCGCCTCGCCGACGCGGGCGCCCGGTCCGACGAGGACGAACTGATCAACGTGCCGCTGCTGTATGCGCGCACGGCGTCGCACGTCGATGGAGACGGCGTCATGCAAGTGGAGGTTCTGCGTGTCAGCAAGGTGGCCGCGATGGCAGAGGTCATCGAGCACCTAAACGAGAACACGAGCCACTACACGATGCACATCCTGCGCAGCCGCCGCAATCCACTGCTGCGCAAGCTCCTGGAGAGCTTCACGATCGACGGCGAGCCGATGGCCAACCTCGTCGACCCCGATCCGGTGGCGGTGACGGGCAATGATCTCGTGTTCATGCTGCGCCAGGAGCGCGCGCAAGCAGGTACGGCAGCGAATCGCAGACCCGAGTTCGAGCGGATCAGGCGCAGCGAGATCGTGCCCGTGGGCACAGGCGGCGTATTCGCCGAAGCGGTGCAGGGCCGCGCCAACTCCGCCGAGCGCCTGGACATCAGCCGTTTCTGGAACTGGCAGGAGTCACCCATCCCGATCGTCGCTCCGGAGATCGCGCCGGTACAGACCGGATCGCGTGCGACCGCTGCCGACGTTCGCCCCGGCGGCCTCGACGCGCCGCTGGCGGCCAACATCACACCCGCCGCACTGCCGCCTCCTCAGGGCATGGGTGCGATCATCGGTGCGCTGTCGGCCACCCTGTTCCGCGACATGAGCGGCATCGCGCAGACGGCGCAATTGGGGCAGCTGGCCCTCGAACAGGCGGTACAGGGGGCGGTGGCCGCTGGCGAGCAGGCCTCCGAAGGGCTGAAGCAGGGCCTTCAGTACACGAAGGACGTCGTCGGCCGCATCATCGACATGAACAGCGGGTTCGCCAACGCGCTGCTGCAGGCCGGGTTGAGCGCGCCGGCAGGCGCAGCAGCACGGGGCGCAGGCCAAGGCATGCCCACCGGCAGCATGGGATCGCTGGTCGACAGCGGGCCGAGCCTGATCGGGGCATTGGGCAATTGGGCCGGCCGGCTCGATCGCGATGACGCCGCGCGAGCGCTCGCCGCCCCGCAGCCCGCGCGTCCCGGCACCGCCGCGCCCGGAGGGTCGGGCGCGGCGGCGACCGTGCCGCCGGCGGCGAGCATGCAACACAAGGTCCTGCAGAGCGCGGCGGGCCTCCAGACGGGCTACCTCGTCAGCGCTGACTCGCAGCAACTGGCGCCCGTCGAGGGCTCGGCAAGCAACCCGCCGGCGCCCTTACAGGGCGAGCTCGCCCCGTTGCTCGCGGTGGCTGGCGAATCGGACGAAGGCTACGAGCAGGCGCTGCACAAGGTGATCGAACTCGCCGAACAAGCCTCACTCGGCAACGGCAACCCGTGGGAGATCTACAGCTTCGCCATGCCGGCGCTGCAACAGGCCTGGAACAACGCGATCGATCGCAACGTGTTGGCGGTCAATGGCGGCGACCTGTCCGCGCTCGCTCGCATCGAAGAGCGGCTCGTCGAGGCCGAGATGCTTCCCGCGCTGCGCGGATCGACGCAAGCCGACGCGGTGATCGCCCGTCTGGACATCGCGCTCACCTTCGTGGACATCGCGGCGCCCGAGTTCAGCGACGGTGCAGCAGCCGTCACGGTGAGCGGCCGCGTGCTGCTTCGCCTACCGGGGGCCACGCCGGTTCCAGCCGCGGCAATCTCTGTCGATGCCATGGCGGATGCTTCGGTCGAGGGGCGCGTGTCGGTGAAGACCGATGACGAAGGGCGCTTCAGCATCACATTGACCCACGGCATCCCCGATCCTTCCTTCGCGGGTGTGCACCGATTCACGGGCTTCCACGATCTCGCGGTGAAGCTGAGTGCCGTCGCGCCGGTGTCGGTGCTGGTGCATGCCGAGCATGCCGTGCTGATTCGTGGCCGACTTGTCGTCAAGTTGGCCGATGCGACCTACACCGACGACGGCTCCGATGCGCTCGCGGGTTCGGTGGTCCTCGTGCCCGGCGCTCGCTCGGTGTGGATGCACTTCCGCGCAACAAAGGGTGGGCAGGCCCTACCCCAGCATGCGATCGAAGGGGCGCCTGTGCTACATGGCGACGGGATGATCGAGAGCTACACGCGACAGACGGGAAGCGACGGTCTGGTGTCGGTGATCTATGCGCCTGTCGCGCAGGGTTCGTCGGGGGTTGCGTACATCAGCGCCACGGTGGCCACCGACGATGGCCAGGTGAGCACCGGGCGCGCCGACCTCCAGTTCGGCTGACCAGGGCCTGAGTCTGGCTTTCAGGCCGCACCGACAGGATGGCCGCCCCTTCGACATCGTCAGCCCGGCGTGGCAAACCATGGCGTGACAGTCCGGCTCGACGCCTTCGGTGACGAGGCGCACACGCTGCTGCCGCGCGCGTTGGCGCACGGCCCGGACCTCGCTGACGCTGAGCATGGCCAGCACCTTCTGCCTCCTGAGGCCCGAAGAAGCGCTGCACGGCGATCGATGCGCGCCGGCCGCGGCTGAACGAGGGCGTCGCGGTCCACTTGCTGCATGCGGCGTCCCGCGAGTTCGATACGCGCGTTGAGCGAATTGGCCGACCGGCTCGACGGCGCGATCCACATCCACGCCGCCGGGCAGATCGCCGAAGTCAACCTAGAAGCGGCAGTTGGACGCGCCCGAGTGGATCGCGCTGCGGTGCGCTGGCAAGGCGCGACGACGCTGCGGGCTCGTGCCCGCGAGAAGGAGCAACGCCGCCAGCGCACCGCAGCGCGGCTCAATCAGGTGCGTAGCGTTCTCACCCGCATGGTGACGTGTGCCGTGGGCACCAAACTCAGCGTTCATGCGGCGTAGCCAGCGGCGAATAGCGGTCAACTGCCGTTTCTAGGGTCAAAGACTGCGTCCCAGCGACCGGCGCGCGGCCGATCGAATGGATCGCGCGCGAGGGCCTGCTCGACGCGCTTGTCGTCTCGACGCCGGGCGACGCGATCCGCGACGTCGCGGTCGGCGGCAACTTCGTGATCCGCGACCGCCGCCACGCGGCGCAGGAAGCGATCGCGCGGCGCTTCGTCGACGCGATGTGCGCGCTGTGGGAGGGCGCCGGCTGACGCCTGCGCAGCGCCCGCCGCTCAGTTCGCGGCCGCGTTCACGCCAAGCGCGTTGCGCAGCGACGCGCTCGCTCGCAACGCGCCAACCTCGATGCCGCGCCAGTTGCGCAGCGTCACGTTGCTGAAACCGCGCATGAACTCGCGCTCGCCGTCGTCGAGCGCAACGAGCGCCTCGATCACTGCGGCAATCGCGACTTCGGCGGCGCGCGCGTTGTTGCCGTCGTCGATCTTGATCGCGACGCCGAGCCCGCGCTCGGGCAGCGCGGCGCAGTACATGCCTTCGGCGCCGACTTTCATGAAGACGCGCTCGCCGAGGCGCTGCATCACGAGCGTGTCGGGGCGTCCGGTGCCCCACACCATCCACGGCTCGCGCGCGACCGCCTGGCGCAGCCGAAGCGCCGCGCGTGCGTGGTCGGGCGCGAGGCCGGTGCCGGTCGCGACGCGGGCGAACGCGAGCGCAAGCGCGCGCAAAGCAATCGCGAAGGCCGGGATCGAGCAGCCGTCGGTGCCGGGCGGCGCGTCGGCGAGGCGCGTGCCGGTCGCCGCTTCGATCGACGCAGTCACTTCGCGCATCACCGGATGCTCGGGCGCGACATAGCCCTGGACGAAGCGGCGCAGGTCGGCACCCGGGCGGGCGATGCGGCACGCGAGGCACATGAACAGATGCTCACGCGCCCAGGCGTGCTGGTCGAGGACATGGGCCAGACCTAACTGGCCGAGCCGGATGCCGTCGGTGAGGAATCGCGCACGCTGGGGCCGCTGCAGGCCGCGGCCATGCCTTGCAGGCCGCACCGGGCCAGTGGCCCGGTCCTTCGCCAGGCACGAACAGTCCACCGGACTGTTCGTGGCCGGGCTCAGCTTACCGCATCGCCTTCGGCCCGCGCGCCGGGCAGAGGGTGCTGACGCTGCGAGCCTGAGCGTGGACACGGGGCCGCCCCTGCGGGCGCCGACATCGACGGGTTCAGCCTGCATGCCGCGGTGCGGGTGCAAGCGCACGACCGCAAGCGGCTGCAGCAGTTGTGCCGCTACATCACCCCGCCCCGCGCTGTCGGACCAACGGGTGCAGCTCAACGCCGCCGGGCAGGTGGAGTTCGAGCTCGAGACACCGTGGCGCGACGGGACCACGCACCTGGTGATGAGTCCACTGGAGTTCATGCAGCGGCTGGCCGCGACAGCGACCCAAGGGCGCCCTTCGGGCACCCGTGCCGCGGCCGCGGTTGTACCTCATCAGATTTGGTGTCCGCATAGCTTCGCTGCGCGAAGTGAGCGGACCCCCGCTTCGCGAACACGGCGTGCTGGCACCCAACGCCAAGCTTCGCGCGCTGGTGGTGCCGCAGGAACCGCC
>JAIXKR010000092.1 GCA_026932235.1 Burkholderiales bacterium | reverse complement strand
GGAGGCCTGCCCCGGCATCAGCCGCGACATGGTGCGCGTGATCCTGCGCGCCATGGCCGGCGTCAACTATCCTGGCCGCTCGACGGCAACTATCTTGGCCGGTCGAGGCGGGGGTGTGTTGAGGTAGTTGGCTGTTCGGTATTCGGCTGTTCGGTTTTCCTTTCTTCAGACGGCTGTTTGGCAAGCGAAGCGCGTCAGGCCGGAGACAGATGCCGGGGAGCGGTGGTCAAGCCACGTACCCGCAGGGCTGTCCACAGGCCCCGTCCTGTGGGCGGGTGGCTTGTCCACGGCGGGCGCGATCGGGCACGGCGGTTCGAGTGCCTCACGGCGTAGCGGACGCCACCGCGCGGCCTTTGCGCGCTGCCGGTTCGGCGGCGGCTTGGCGCCGACGATAGCTCTGCACGTTCATCTCCAGGATCGTCGCGTGGTGCACGAGCCGGTCGACCGCGGCCAGCGTCATCGCCGGCTCGACGAAGACCTCGCCCCACTGCGAGAACGGCGTGTTGGCCGTGATCGCGAGGCTCCTGCGCTCGTAGCGCTCGGCGATCAGCTCGAACAGCACCGAGGTCTCGGCCTGGTCGCGTCGCACGTAGCTCAGGTCGTCGAGGATCAGGAGATCGAAGCGGTCGAGCTTGGTCATCTCCTGCGGCAGCCGCAGATCACGCCGCGCCGCCTGCAGCCGCTGCACGAGATCGCTGCAACGGGTGAACAACACCCGGCGCCCAGCTTCGACCAGCGCGTGCCCGAGGCCGCAGACCAAGTGGCTCTTGCCCACGCCGGGCGGGCCGAACAGCAGCAAATTGCTGCCGCGGTCGAGCCATTCGTGAGCCTCGGCCAGCGCCATCACCTGCGCCTTGGACACGTCCGGCACGGCAGCGAAGTCGAAACTCGACAGCCGCTTGTCGGGACTCAAGCCCGACTCGGCGCGGTGCCGCTCGATGCGGCGTTGCTCGCGTTCGGCCATCTCGTGCTCGAACAGCGCCTCCAGCAGCCGCTGACCCGGCCATCCTTCGTGGTCGGACTGCGCGCACAGGTGCGCCGCCAGCCGCTTGATCGTGGGCAGCCGCAGCTCGGTGAGCATCAGTCCGAGACGGCCTTCGGTGATCGTGGCCCCGCTCATCGCAACGCCTCGATCAGCTCGTCGTACTCGGCCAGCGCCGGCAACTGCACCGCCACGTTCGGCACGTCGCTGCGCCGCGGCGCCAGCAGCGCCGTCAACGCCTGCAGGTCAGGCAGCTGATCGAGCTCGAGCAACTGCTCCAGCTCCGAGGCTAGCTGTGCCTCGTGGCCGTCGGCGGCCAGCGCGAGCAGCCCGACGATGGTCTTGCACGCCTCGCGCTCGGGCCGCGCGGCGGCCAGCCGCTCCCAGGTGCGGCGGTACACCTCGCGCGGGAACACCGCGTCGCGCAGCACCCAGCGCGCGAACGCGCCGGGCTTGCGCTTGAGCGCCTGGACCAGATGCCGGTAGTCGATGTCGCGCGGATGGCGACAGCCGTCGCGGTGCGTCAGCCGCGTGCGCTCCAGGACACGCTCGCCGCCGAGCCAGCACTCGATGTGCTGGGCGTACTGCCGCACCATGAGGCGGTGCCCGATGAGGCGGCTCGGGGCGCTGTACTGCGCGCCCTTGACGGTGAAGATGCCGTACTTGCTGACCCGCGCGGGTATCTCCTCGTACTCGGCCGTGCGCCGCGGCGGCAGCGTGCGCAGCAGCGGCCTCTCGACGGCAAGCCGGCTGCCCACGCGGGCGTTCAGGCGCTGCACGATGGCCTCGACGAAGGCGTCGTATTCCTCGCGCTGCTCGAAGCGGCGCGTGCCGCGCAGCCTCAAGCCCTGGTCCAGCGCCGTCTTCAGCGAGTCGTGTCGCGACTCGATGGACCCGTTCTCGTGCGACTGTCCGGGGTTGCAGCGGCTGGCGCGCATGCCGTAGTGCCGGCACAGATCGTCGTAGCGGCGGGTCAGCTCCTCCTGCTCGGCCAGGTTGTTGAACGCCGCCGAGAGGCTGTCTGTGCGGTGCTCCTGCGGCACACCGCCCAGCCGCCACAGTGCGGCCTGCAAGCCCGTGGAAAGCGCCAGGAAGCTCTCGCCGTCGGCGACGACGGCGGCGTGCCGCCAGCCCGAGTGCGCCAGCGCGAACTGGTACAGCCGATGCGGGAACGCCTCGCCGGCGATCTCCACGCCGAGACCGTCGGCGACGGTGAAGTCCGACAGTCCCAGCCGTCCCGGCGGGTGCTCCTGCGCGAAGAAGACCTCGCGCTCGGCGCCGTGCACGGCGCGCCACTGGCGCACGCGCCGCTGCAGCGTGCGCAGCACGCCGCCGCCGTACTCCTCGGGGTGGCGACGCTGCAGCTCTTCGAGCAGCGTCACCGCGTTGAGCTGGGCGTCGGCCTGCAGCAGCGGCACGACCTCGGCGTCCCATACCGCGGCCAGCGGGTCGGCGCGCGTACGCCAGCTTCTGCTCTCACGCTGCGAGGGCAGCGCCTCGCTGGTCTCGATGCGCCGCGCGCTGCGCTCGCTGATCCCCGTCTTGGGTTGATGTCCCAGGAAGTGGTGTAAGTCCACAAGCGCGCGCGGCGGGACGCGAAGGGTTGAGCCCGTAGGGCGAAACCCGTAGCGGCCTGCCGCGCGCGGCGCCGCCGGCCGCCCGCTTCGGGGTGGCCATCGTGGCCCCGGATATGGTTGAGGTGCAAGCCATCCAACCTGTCCGAAGGAGATTCCACGATGACCACCGCCACTATGGCACTGGCCGAGCTCACCGAGAAGGGAGCCGACATCGACGTGCTGCGCCAGATGGTGCAATTCATGGCCCAGCGCCTGATGGAGATCGACGTCGAAGGGCGCTGCGGCGCCGGCTACGACGAGAAGGCCCCTGGCTTGCGGCTGAACAGCCGCAACGGCTACCGCGAACGCGTCTGGGACACCCGCGCCGGCTCGGTCGAGCTGCGGATCCCCAAGCTGCGCCAAGGCAGCTACTTCCCGGAGTTCCTCGAGCCGCGCCGCACGGCCGAGAAGGCGCTCACCGCCGTCATCCAGGAAGCCTACGTCCAGGGCATCTCCACCCGCTCGGTGGATGAGTTGGTCAAGGCACTCGGGATGAGCGGCGTCTCCAAGAGCCAGGTCAGCCGGCTGTGCGCCGAGCTCGACGAGCGCGTGGGTGCGTTCCTGAACCGTCCCATCGAAGGCGACTGGCCGTACCTGTGGATCGATGCGACCTACATCAAGACGCGCGAGGCCGGGCGCATCGTCAGCGTGGCGGCCATAGTGGCGGTGGGCGTGAACACCCAGGGCGATCGCGAGGTGCTGGGCATGAAGGTCGGGCACTCCGAGGCCGAGCCGTTCTGGACCGAGTTCCTGCGCAGCCTGAACCGGCGCGGGCTGCGCGGCGTCAAGCTGGTCATCAGCGACAGCCACGAGGGCATCAAGGCCGCGGCGGCCAAGGTGCTCAAGGCCACCTGGCAGCGCTGCCGCGTGCACTTCATGCGCAACGCCCTGGCGCACGCGGGCAAGACGCAGCGGCGCATGGTCTCGGCAGCCATCGGTACGGCGTTCGTGCAGGAATCGGCCGAGTCCGCGCGCACGCAGTGGCGCAGCGTGGCCGATCAGCTGCGGCCCAAGTTCCCCAAGCTTGGCGCCCTGATGGACGAGGCCGAGCATGACGTGCTGGCCTTCACCACCTTCCCCAAGGCGCACTGGTCGCAGATCTACTCCACCAATCCGCTGGAGCGGCTCAACGCCGAGATCAAGCGGCGCACCAACGTCGTGGGCATCTTCCCCAACGACGCGGCCATCACCCGGCTGGTCGGCGCGATGATGCTCGAGCAGAACGACGAGTGGAGCCTGAACCGTCGGTACATGCAGCTCGAGGGCCTGCAGGCCTTGAGCGATACTGCCCCCACTCGGCTGCCCGCTGTGGCTCGCTGAGTACCGTGCAGCTCAGCCTCGTCCGGGCTGTGGAGCTACACCACCAGCCGGGACACGACCCGTCTTGGCCGCCGCCGCGACCTGAGTCAGCCGGCAGCGATGTTCCTTGTACTTGTGCACTTGGTGGTCCGTAATCCTCTTGCCGGGCATTCCCGCTCGCCTTCGATTCGTTGTCGTCGGCTCACGTTAACCCCGCCTCCCGGACCTGCCCGGCTTCGGCCCTGAACCGGCCAAGATAGTTGTCGTCGACCGGCCAGGGTAATTGTCGCCAACCAGCGCCATGAAGGCCGAGGGCGTGATTGCCCCGACGGGAAAGGGACGAGGCGCGAAATGGTCGCACGTCAAGGCGGAGGGGAACACCTGATGCCACAGACGCTGACACGCGTTCCGTGTCGACGGACCGGAAACTCGCTGACCGGTGTCAACAAGCTTGAGCTCAGCTCAGGACAGCTGACACTCGGTACTCACACCTCGCGCAAGACGCTGTATTCGCGGAACAGTCTGGCCGGGAGTGGTGTGGCCAGATGCCAGGTGATGCTCATCGGCCTATCGCCCTCGGCCTGCACCAGGGTCACCTGGCCGCAGGCGCGGTAAGGCTGCGCCTTGCGCACGCGCACGAAGAGCTGGAAGGTCCAGCCGTTCGTGGCACTGTCCAGATAGCGCCGCCCGGCGGCGGTGTCGGGCCCGGCGCTGTTCTGCGATTGCCAGTGGAAGCGTTCGCTGCTGATCGCGTAATCCCTGTATGCGATCCGATCGTGGTAGCCCGCGCTCTTGTCCAGCGTCACGAACAGAAGCTCAGTCTTGCGTTGCGGCAGCGCCAGAACGCCAGCCTGGAAGGGCGTGCGGCGCTCGGCTGTGAGCCAGCCCACGGCGGTCAGGATCTCGCGGATGCCATAGCGGGCGTGCAGCACCAGCGGCGTGTCTTCCAGCCCAGGCAGGGCGATGGTGGGCAAGCGGCTCGCAGCTTCCAGCCATCCGCCGAGTTCGGCCAGTTCTTCTGCCACGGGCGTGTGCAAGGCCAGCCGCCTGAGGAACGAAGAGGTGTCTCCCTTTTGCTCATGGCGGCCGTCGATCTGGTACGCGAGCATCTGAAGCAGGGCTTGCTCGTGCGCGTTGGGAGACTCGGCCGGGTTCAACAGCGATTGCAATCTTCCAAGCAGCGCCAATCTTGCCGGATCGTCGACATGCAGCAGATCAGCCGCGCGCCGGCTGAGGTACTCCTCCTCTGGGCCAGGCTCGCAAACCAGCAAGCCTGCCTCCCGCTTTAGCGCGGTCCAGCCGCTGCGGGTGGCACCGGTGCTGGTGCGGTACACGTCCTCCAGATCCAAAGCCTGGTCACGGAGGAAGTCGGCAAGGCGCACGTTCGTCCGACCGCGCAGCGATGCATAGCTCTGCAGCTCGGTCGTCAGGCGTCGCCAGCTCTGTTGTGTGAGTACGCGTAGGCTGCGCAGGACCTGCTCGCGCGTCTGCTTCTGAAGGTGGATATGGCAACCTGGCGGCAGGCTGCCGAAACCATGCGCCACTGCGTCGCTCAGTTCACGGCGCGTGAGCCCGGTGATGCCAGACAGCAGTCGATCGAAGCGGAAGTCGGTGCGATGCTGGCCCACGAAATCCAGCACCAAGCAGCTCTCCTTCTTCGGCGCAAGGCGCAGGCCGCGACCAAGCTGCTGCTGGAACAGCACGGGGCTTTGTGTCGGCCGCAGAAACAGCAGGGTATCGACCATGGGCAGGTCTACGCCCTCGTTGTAGAGATCGACGGTCACCAGGGCACAGAGTTCGCCGCTGGCCAGGCGCAGCGGCGCGCGGCGACGTTCGTCCGGCGACGTGTGGCCGACCACGCAAGCAGCAGGCAGGCCCGCACGGTTGAGCCAGTCCGTCATGAACTCGGCGTGCGCGACGGATACGCAAAAGACCAGCGCCTTGGACAGCTTGGGTTGCGAGGCGAGCCGTGTCCACTCCTGCACCACCAGCTTGGCGCGGACGTCATTGGCGGTGACGAGTCTGTCGATGGCCTCGCGCTCTCCGGGTTGATCCCAGGGTACGGATCCGAAGTCGGTCTCGTCGTCGCAAGCGTAGTACTCGAAGGGCGCCAGCAACTGCAGGTCCAGCGCGTGCCACAGGCGTAATTCGACGGCGGGGCTGCCATCAGGGCGCAGGTCGAAGTAGGGCGTCAGTGGCTTGCCGTCGCTGCGCTCGGGGGTGGCCGTCAGCCCCAAGAGGACGGCGGGCTGAACCGCCCGCGCGAATGCATCGAAGCGATCGGCCGCCAGGCGGTGGCATTCGTCGACAACCACCGTGTGCCAATGCCTGGTGCCGAGGGTGGCGACGAGATTGCGGCTGGAGACGCTGTCGATCGTTGCGAACAGATGGTCTTGTTGTTGGGGTTCGTTGGCGCCGGCAAGCAGGTCGCCGAAGTCGGGGTCGCGCAGCACCTCGCGGTAGGTGCGCAAGGCCTGCCGCAAGATTTCTTCGCGGTGGGCCACGAAGAGCAGACGGGGCCGGCCGCCCACTTGGCTGCACGTGGCACGGTAGTCAAACGCCGCCACCACCGTCTTGCCGGTGCCGGTGGCGGCTACCAGCAGGTTGCGGTGTCGGCCATGGGCGCGCTCGGCAGCCAACTGTTCCAGCATGTCCTGCTGGTACGTCTTGGGTTGCAGGTCGAAGAACCCGGCCGCGATGGAGATGCTGTCCCCATGGCCGCCACCGGATTCGCGTTCGATCGCCGCGGTGAGCGCCTGTCTGTGCGCTGCATTGTCCGGGTCGTAGCGCTGGAACTCGTTGTCGGACCACAGCGTCTCGAAGTGGGCTTCCGCGCGCGCGAACAGGGCTGCCTGCCCGCGCTGCGTGAGCTTCACCGTCCACTCCAGGCCGCCGGTCAGTGCCGCTCCGGTGAGGTTTGCGCTGCCGATGTACGCCGAGCCGAAACCGGTGGCGCGATGGAACATCCACGCCTTGGCGTGCAGTCGCGTGCGGCGGCCGTCCAGCGACACGCGCAGCTCGCACCCGGGAAGTCGTGCGAGCTCGTCCAGCGCACGCACCTCGGTGGCGCCCGTGTAGGTGGTGGTGAGGATGCGGATGCGCGGGTCCTGCGATCCGATCTCGCCGCCCTGCGCCGTGACTTGCAGCAGTATGTCCTGCAGCTTGCGAACGCCCGATACCGTGATGAAGCTGACCAGGATGTCGACGCGGTCGCTCGACACCAGTTCCCGACGGATCTCTTGCAGCAGTGACGGCGAGCCCTTGCCGGCAGTGAACAGCCATGGCGCCGCGAGTCCGAGCTCCGGCGGAGTCGGGCCTTCGGATGTTCGGTGCACGGCGCGCAGAAGGCGGGCCGGCGGTGCGAGAAGGTCGATGTGAGCGGCGGCAGCGCTTCTGCCCGTCTCAGATTGCAGGCGCCGCCGCAGCCACACCAGCAATTCGTTCACCAGCGCCATCTGGCGCTTGGCGGCTTCGGCACCTTCGCCCGGCAGATCCTCGAGCAAGGCGGCGAGCTGCCGCACCAGGCTGTCGGCCAGAACCTCCGCCGCATCCTCTCCCAGTGCTTGGAGCTGATGCCGTGCCGTCGCGTCGCTGGTGAGCAGGCGCTCGAGGCTCTCCGTCACCAGCAGGTCGTAGAGGCCAGACGGCAGGGACGGCGCCGTCATGGCTTGGCGCGTCTGGCTGCCGCGAGTGCCTCGACAGGCAGGATGGCTCGTACGGCTCCACAGGTCCAGGCCGCCATCGGTGCCGCCACCTCGGCGGCGCTGGACTCTTTTCCGTGTCGTGCCATTCCTGCTCGCCGTGCGCTTTGAGCCATGTTGTACCAGGTGGAAGGATGGGGCCTGGCCGCCTTATGCTCTGACCCCGGTCAGGGCTGCCGATGCAGCGGCCTTCATCACGGAGCCGAAAGCATGGACCGCGACCTCTTCGCCCACAAGGCCGACAGCTACGAGCGCAACGCCAGGCGCGTCGACAACGTCGATGGCATCGCGCGCGCGATCAGGGACGCGGTGCCGCTGCACCGGGCGATGCACCTGATGGACTTCGGCTCGGGCACAGGCCTGCTGCTGGAGCGCCTGGCGCCGCAGGTCGGCCGCATCACGGCGGTGGACATCTCCCCGGCCATGAACCGCCAGCTCGAGGCCAAGCGCGCCGCGCTGGGCTGCGAAGTCGTGCTCTGTCAGGTCGATCTCGAGGCGACCGACATCGAAGGCGGCTTCGACGGCATCGTCTCGTCGATGTCGCTGCACCACGTGCGCGACGTGCCGGCGCTGCTGGCCCGGTTCCACCGCCTGCTCGCGCCGGGCGGCTTCATCGCGCTCTCCGACCTCGATACCGAGGACGGCAGCTTCCACAGCGAGGACACCGGCGTCTTCCATTTCGGCTTCGACCGCGAGGCGATCGCCGCGGCGGCGCGCGAGGCGGGTTTTCGCGACGTGGCGGTGCGCGACGCCAGCGTGGTGCGCAAGCCCGAGCGCGACTACCCGGTGTTCCTGCTGCTTGGCCGGCGCTGAGCGTCAGCCTGCGCCTTCGCCTCGCTGCCCCCAGCCGCCCGCAAGCCGCCCGCAAGCCGCCCGCAAGCCGGGCGCGCCGTGGGGCGTCCGGCCTCAGCCCTTGCTGCGCGGCACGCGGCCCATCAGGTAGAACTCGTCGTTGGGACGCATGCCGATGACGTTGGCCAGGCGGTTGGAGAGGCCGAAGAAGGCGGTGATGGCGGCGATGTCCCAGATGTCCTCGTCGCTGAAGCCGTGCGGGCGCAGGGCCTCGAAGTCGGCTTCCTCGACTTCGTGGGAGTTCTTGCACACCTTCATCGCGAAGTCGAGCATCGCGCGCTGGCGCGGTGGGATCTCGGCCTTGCGGTGGTTGATCGCCACCTGGTCGGCGACGAGCGGCTTCTTCTCGTAGATGCGCAGGATGGCGCCGTGCGCGACCACGCAGTAGAGGCAGTGGTTGGCCGCCGAGGTGGCGGTGATGATCATCTCGCGCTCGCCCTTGGTGAGGCTGCCGGTGTTCTTCACCAGCAGCGCGTCGTGGTAGGCCATGAAGGCGCGCCACTCGGCGGGCCGGTGCGCGAGCGCGAGGAAGACGTTGGGCACGAAACCGCTCTTGGCCTGCACCTCGAGGATGCGCGCCTTCATGTCCTCGGGCAGGCTCTCCAGCGTCGGCACGGGCCAGCGGGAGATGGGGGGGCTGGTGGCTTCGCTCATGGCTTTACTCCTCGTCGTCGAGCGTCCTGGGTTTTCAGGTGCGGAACTGCATGGCGTGCAGCCGCGCGTACAGGCCGCCGCGCGCGATCAGCTCGGCGTGGCGGCCCTGCTCGACCAGGTGTCCGGCGTCGAGCACGAGCACACGGTCGGCATGTTCGATGGTGGCGAGCCGGTGCGCGATGACCAGCGTCGTGCGGCCCTGCATCAGGTGCGCGAGCGCGTCCTGCACGGCGCGCTCGCTCTCGGCGTCCAGCGCCGAGGTGGCCTCGTCGAGGATGAGCACCGGCGCGTCCTTGTAGAGCGCGCGCGCGATCGCCACGCGCTGGCGCTGCCCGCCCGAGAGCTGGCTGCCGTTGTGGCCGACGTTGGTGGCCAGGCCCTGCGGCAGGGCGAGCGCGAAGTCCAGCAGGTTGGCCGCGCGCAGCGCCTCGCGCACGCGCGCCTCGTCGACGGCGCCGCCGGCTTCGCCGCCCAGCGCGACGTTGGCGGCGATGCTGTCGTTGAAGAGGATGACGTCCTGGCTCACGAGCGCGAACTGCCGCCGCAGCGCGCGCATGTCCCACTCGTGCAGCGGCCGGCCGTCGAGCCGGATCTCGCCGGCGGTGGGCTCGATGAAGCGCGGCAGCAGGTTGACGAGCGTGCTCTTGCCCGCGCCCGAGGGCCCGACCAGGGCCACCGTCTGCCCGGGCTGGATGTGCAGGCCCACGCCGAGCAGCGCCGGCTCGGCGTCGCTGCGGTAGCGCAGGCTCACGCCGCGCAGTTCGATCTCGCCGCGCGCGCGGCCGGCGGCGTGCGCGCCACCTTGCTCGAAGGGGTTCTGCTCGACCAGGTCGACGCCGCGCTCGACCGCGGCCAGGCCGCGCGTGATGGGCGTCATCACGTCCGAGAGGTGCTTAATCGGCTGAACCAGCAGCAGCATGGCGGTGACGAAGGCGACGAAGCTGCCCACCGAGGCGCCGCCGCCGCGCGCCTGCCACAGCGCCACGGCGATCACCGCCGAGAGCGCGCAGGCCGTGAGCAGCTGCGTCAGCGGCGAGAGCGTGGCGCCGGCGACGACCGACTTCAGGAACAGGCGCCGCAGCGCCTGCGCGCGCTCGA
>JAIXKR010000154.1:9871-10245 GCA_026932235.1 Burkholderiales bacterium | reverse complement strand
CGCGCCGCGATCTCGTGCACGCTTGGCTGCCCCTACCAGGGCACGGTGACGCCCGACGAGGTCGAGCGCGTCGTGCGGCTAATGAAGGGCATCGGCGTCGACCACTGCGGCATCGCCGACACCATCGGCACCGGCACGCCGCGCGCGGCGCAGGCGGTGATGGAACGTGCGCTGAAACACTATCCACTGGCCGAAGTCAGCGGACACTTTCACGATACCTACGGCCAGGCGCTGGCGAACATCCTTGCCTGCCTCGAGCTGGGCATCGCGACCTTCGACGCCAGCGTCGCCGGTCTCGGCGGTTGCCCCTACGCCAAGGGCGCGACCGGCAACGTCGCGACCGAGGATGTCGTCTTCATGCTGCACGGCATGGG
>JAIXKR010000154.1:4189-9701 GCA_026932235.1 Burkholderiales bacterium | reverse complement strand
CTGCAGAACCGCCCCGAGGGCTTCCAGCGCGTGGCGCGCGTGCTCGCCGAGCGCGGGCACCCGCATCCGGCGCGCTGGCTCGAGGTCAGCGCCCGCACCAGCCAGGAGGCCGCCGAGGCGCTCGGCGTCACCGTCGGCCAGATCGCCAAGAGCGTCGTCTTTCGCCGCAAGGCCGACGATGCCGCGGTGCTCGTCGTCGCCAGCGGTGACAGGCGCGTCGACGAGAAGCGCGTCGCGGCGATCACCGGCGGGCTCGCGCGTGCCGATGCCGACTTCGTCAAGGCCGCGACCGGCTTCTCGATCGGCGGCGTCTCGCCGGTCGCGCACCTGAAGCCGCCGGTGATCCTGATCGACCGCGAGCTCTTCCGCTTCGACCTGCTGTGGGCCGCGGCCGGGCATCCCAACGGTGTCTTCCCGCTCTCGCCGCAGCAACTGGTCGAGCTGACCGGCGCGCCGGTCGCCGACGTGGTGCAGGAGCCGAGACCAGCATGAAGCGCATCGATTTCTGGTTCGACCCGCTCTCGCCTTTCGCCTATCTCGCGTTCGAGCGTCTGCCCGAGGCGCTGCAGGGCATCAGTCACGAGGTCGTGTACCGCCCGGTGCTGCTGCCGGCGCTGCTGCAGCAGCACGACAACAAGGGGCCGGCGGAGATCGAGCCCAAGCGCGTGTGGACCTTTCGCCACGTGCACTGGATCGCGCACCGGCATGGCATCCCGATCGACACGCCCGCGATGCATCCCTTCAACCCCCTGCCGCTGCTGCGCCTGGCGCTGGCCTGCGGACCGAACCGGCGCGTCGTCGAAGCCATCCTGCGCCACGTCTGGCGCGGCGGCGCCGATCCTGGTGATCCGACGCGGCTGGCCGCGCTGCAGGCCGAGCTCGCGCCGGGGCGCGACCCGAACGCCCCCGAGGTGAAGGACGCGCTGCGCGCCGAGACCGACGCGGCGATTGCACAAGGCGTCTTCGGCGTGCCGAGCTTCGGGCTCGAGGGCCGGGTCTTCTGGGGCCTGGACGCGCTGCCGATGCTCGCCGACGCACTCCGCGGCGACGCCTGGTTCGGCGGCCCCGTGTGGGAGCGCGAAGGCGCGCCGCGCCCGGGCGTGCAGCGGCGCTGAGGCTTCGGCCGGCCGCCGGCGACGCGTGACGCGCATCGCCGCCGCCGGCACCGACTCCACGATGCCCGTGGGGTGAAGCGATCGGCGGAACGCCGCGCTAATGGCCTTCGGGCAACGCGAACTCGCGCCTCGGCCCTGGGACTTTCCCCTAGAACATCCCCTCTTTCCCGGGGAAGAGGCAAGCTTTGTCAGCCTGCGTTGGCTGCGTGTCAGAGCAAGGTCAGTCCTTCGCTGAAAGATGCACACCTTGGCGCAGCGCCGTCCGCGTGCCATGCCGCCCCTGTCTGGAAGGAGACCGTCAATGCAAGCCGACCTGACGCAGCGAATCGCTGCGCACCCGAAATACCAGGAACTGAAGAGCAAACGAAGCAGCTTCGGCTGGGTGCTGACCATCGCGATGCTGGTCGTGTACTACGGCTTCATCCTGCTCGTGGCCTTCGACAAGGAACTGCTCGCCACCCGCATCGGCGAGGGCGTCACGACCTGGGGCATGCCGATCGGGCTTGCGGTCATCATCTTCACGATCGTGATCACCGCCATCTACGTGCGCCGGGCGAACAAGGAGTTCGACCAGCTTTCCGACGACATCAACCGTGAGGTGCTGCAGTGAGAACTTCCTCCAAGCTCGTGCTCGCGACCGCAGCGATCTGCGGCGGCACCTTCGCCACCGTCGCGCTGGCTGCCGGCGGCGACCTCGGCCAGGCCGAGAAGCAGGCGACCAACTGGACGGCCATCGGCATGTTCGGCGTGTTCGTCCTCTTCACGCTCTGGATCACGAAGTGGGCAGCCTCGCGCACCAAGAGCGCGGCCGACTTCTACACCGCCGGTGGCGGCATCACCGGCTTCCAGAACGGCCTGGCGATCGCCGGCGACTACATGTCGGCGGCCTCCTTCCTCGGCATCTCGGCCGCGGTGATGGCCACCGGCTTCGACGGCCTGATCTACTCGATCGGCTTCCTCGTCGGCTGGCCGGTCGTGACCTTCCTGCTCGCCGAGCGGCTGCGCAACCTCGGCAAGTTCACCTTCGCCGACGTCGCCGCGTTCCGCTTCGCGCAGACGCCGGTGCGCGTGTTCGCGGCCAGCGGCACGCTGGTGGTCGTGGCCTTCTACCTGATCGCGCAGATGGTCGGCGCCGGGCAGTTGATCAAGCTGCTCTTCGGCCTGGACTACATGGTCGCCGTCCTCCTCGTCGGCGTGCTGATGATGGTCTACGTGCTCTTCGGCGGCATGACGGCCACCACCTGGGTGCAGATCATCAAGGCCATCATGCTGCTCGGGGGCGCGACCTTCATGGCCTTCATGGTGATGGCCGAGTTCGGCTTCAGCCCCGAGGCGATGTTCGCGAAGTCGGTGCAGATCAAGACCGATCTCGCGGCGCAGTCGGGCAAGTCGCCCGAGGAGGCGGCCAAGATCGGCTTCTCGATCATGGGCCCGGGCGGCTTCGTGAAGGATCCGATCAGCGCGATCAGCTTCGGCATGGCGCTGATGTTCGGCACCGCCGGCCTGCCGCACATCCTGATGCGCTTCTTCACCGTCCCGAACGCCAAGGAAGCGCGCAAGTCGGTGCTGTGGGCAACGACCTGGATCGGATACTTCTACGTGCTGACCTTCATCATCGGCTTCGGCGCGATCGTCTTCGTGCTCACGAACCCGGGCTTCCTCGACGCGCAGGGCGGGCTCATCGGCGGCAGCAACATGGCCGCGGTGCACCTGGCCAACGCGGTGGGCGGCAACATCTTCCTCGGCTTCATCTCGGCGGTGGCCTTCGCGACCATCCTCGCGGTCGTGGCCGGCCTCACGCTCTCGGGCGCCTCGGCGGTCTCGCACGACCTCTACGACACGGTGTTCAAGAAGGGAACGGCCGACAGCGCCTCGGTGCTGCGCGTCTCGCGCATCACGACCGTGGGCCTGGGCATCGTCGCGGTGCTGCTGGGCATCGCCTTCGAGAAGCAGAACATCGCCTTCATGGTCAGCCTGGCCTTCGCGATCGCGGCCTCGGCCAACTTCCCGGTGCTGCTGATGAGCGTGCTCTGGAAGGGCTGCACGACGCGCGGTGCGGTGATCGGCGGCTTCCTCGGCCTGATCAGCTCGGTGGCGCTGACGGTGGTCTCGCCCGCGGTGTGGGAAGCCACGCTCGGCAACCCCAAGGGCTCGGCCTGGTTCCCCTACACGAGCCCCGCGCTCTTCAGCATGACGATCGGCTTCGTCGGCATCTGGCTGTTCTCGATCCTCGACAACAGCAAGCGCGCCGAGCAGGACAAGGCCGGCTTCCTCGCGCAGCAGGTGCGTTCGGAGACGGGCATCGGCGCGGCCGCCGCGTCCAGCCATTGAGCGCGCACGAGCGCTGCTGAAAAGGTGGACCGCAGGCCCGTGCACGGGGCCTGCGGTCCGTTTGCATTGCGGGCAGTCCCAAGGCCGATGACGACGACCGACCCCCAGCGTGAGATGCTCTCGGTGATGACGGCGCGCGTGCGCGACACCTTCGTGCGCAAGCCGCCCGTGCTCGACGGCGGCACCGACCTCGTCAGCGCCTGCCGCGAGCTGGCCGCGCAGCGCGCGACCGCGGCGCTGGTCAAGGACGTCCAGGACGGCGTCGAGCGTCTGGGCATCTTCACGACCACGGACCTGCGCGATGCGCTGCTGCGCGAGGTGCCGCCGCCGCAGCTGCCGCTGCGCGACGTCGCGCGCTTCGCGCTGATCGAGGTGCAGGCCGACGCCGAGGTCTTCGAGGCGCTGTGGCTGATGGTGCACCACCACGTGCACCGCGTGCTGGTGCGCGACGGCGAGCAGGTGCTGGGCCTGCTCGGTCAGCTCGACCTGGTGAGCTTCGTCGCCAACCATTCCTACCTCGCCGCGCAGCAGATCGAGCACGCGCAGGGCGTGGCCGAGCTCGGCGCCGCGGCGCGACGCATCGACGAGATGATCGGGCTGCTGCACGGCAGCGGCGTGCGCGTCGAGCGCATCGCGCGCATCGTCACCGAGCTCAACCGGCGCCTGTTCGCGCGTCTGTGGGCGCTGCTGGCGCCGCCGGAGCTGGCGGCCAACAGCTGCCTGCTGGTGATGGGCAGCGAGGGTCGGGGCGAACAGATCCTGAAGACCGACCAGGACAATGCGCTGCTGCTGCGCGACGGCTTCGAGTTCGAGGGACTGGCCGGCGTGGCGACGCACTTCGCCGCGGCGCTCGCCGAATTCGGCTACCCGCCCTGTCCGGGCGGGATCATGGTGACGAACCTGCGCTGGCGTCAGCCGCTCTCGAGTTTTCGCGAAACGCTGCGGCAGTGGCTCTACGGCCACGACCCGGAAGGGCCGATGAACCTGGCGATCTTCTTCGACGCCGCGGCGGTCGCCGGCGACGCGAGCCTGCTGGCGGACGCGCGCGATCACTTGGACAGGCTGCTCTCGGGGCAGGACCAGTACCTGGCACGCTTTGCCGCCGCGGCCGACCAGTTCAAGGAACCCGGCAACTTCTGGACGCGGCTGGCCGGCGGACGCAAGGGGCGCGACGAGACGCCGCTGGACCTGAAGAAGCTCGGCACCTTCCCGATCGTTCACGGCGTGCGGGCGCTGGCGCTGCAGTACCACGTGCGCGAGCAGGGAACCGCGGCGCGGCTGCAGGCGCTGCAGGCCGCGGGGCGCATCGACGCCACCCTGGCGCGCGACCTGCTGGACGCGCTGCATTTCCTGATGGCGCTGCGCCTCACCCACCAGCTGCGCCAGCGCGCCGGCGGCGCGCAGCCGGGCAATGAGGTGCGACCCTCGGAGCTGGGTGCGCTCGAGCGCGAGCCTCTGCACGATGCGCTGGCGATCGTGAAGCGCTTCCGCGGCTTCCTGCGCCAGCATTTCCACCTCGACCGACTGTAGCGCCGAGCGCCGGCCATGAAGCGCAGCCCCGTCGTCCAACGCCTGCTGGCGCTGTTCGTCGCCGGGTGGCTGGTGTTCGACTTTCCGCTGGCGCAGCTCTGGGTGCGGCATCCGGTCGCGGTGTTCGCGCTCTGGGCGGCGGTGATCGCGGCGCTGGCCTGGGTGATGGAGCGCGGCGATGAATGACGCCGCCGCGGGCGCGCTGCCGGGCCTGGCGCTGTCGTCGGCGCTGTCACCCGTGCTGGTGGTCGGCGCGTCGTTTGCCTACCTGCTGG
The DNA here is from genome assembly GCA_026932235.1 of Burkholderiales bacterium. Taxonomy (GTDB): domain Bacteria; phylum Pseudomonadota; class Gammaproteobacteria; order Burkholderiales; family Burkholderiaceae_C; genus Rubrivivax. Next base: position 4,450 of record JAIXKR010000154.1, on the reverse strand, counting down.
CGCTGTTCGCGATTGCCGCCTGGGCCGACCGGCGCGCCGATGCCGGGCGCAGCGTGATCGCCAACGGCTGGGTCTACGCGCTCTCGATGGGCGTGTACTGCAGCGCCTGGACCTACTTCGGCAGCGTCGGCCGCGCCGCGAACACTGGCGTCTGGTTCCTGCCGATCTACCTGGGGCCCACGCTGGCGATGGTGCTGGCCTGGGCCGTGCTGCGCAAGATGATCCGCATCGCGCGCACCTGGCGCATCACCTCGATCGCCG
>JAIXKR010000154.1:0-4179 GCA_026932235.1 Burkholderiales bacterium | reverse complement strand
GTGCTGCGCAAGATGATCCGCATCGCGCGCACCTGGCGCATCACCTCGATCGCCGACTTCATCTCCAGCCGCTACGGCAAGAGCCGCTCGCTTGCCGCGCTGGTGACGCTGATCGCGCTCTTCGGCGTCGTCCCCTACGTCGCGCTGCAGTTGAAGGCCGTCTCCAGCGGCTACGCGCTGATGACCGGCGGTGCCGCCGGCGGCGAGGCCGGCCCCTGGTGGACCGACACGACGCTCTACGTCGCGCTCGTGCTCGCCGGCTTCACCATCGTCTTCGGCACGCGGCATCTGGACACGACGCAGCGCTACGAGGGCATGGTCGCTGCGATCGCCGCCGAATCGGTGGTCAAGCTGCTGGCCTTCGTCGCCGTCGGCGTCTTCGTCACCTGGGGCCTGTTCGAAGGTCCGTCGGCGCTGATGGCGCGCATCGCGGCCACGCCCGAGGTCGCACGCGTGCTCGCCGGTGGTGGCCAGCCCTTCGCCTACGACCAGTGGTTCGGGCTGATGCTGCTGGCGATGCTCTCGGTCATCCTGCTGCCGCGGCAGTTCCAGGTGATGGTGGTCGAGAACGTCGCCGAGGCGCATGTGCGCCGCGCGGCCTGGGCCTTCCCCGCCTACCTGCTGGCGATCAACGTCTTCGTGCTGCCGATCGCGCTCGGCGGCCTGCTCTTCTTCCAGGGCCATGGGGCGGACCCCGAGACCTTCGTGCTGAGCCTGCCGCTGGCCGGCGGCGCCGGCTGGCTCGCGCTCGCGGCCTTCATCGGCGGCCTCTCGGCGGCCACCGGCATGGTCATCGTCGAGGCGATCGCGGTCTCGACCATGGTCTGCAACGACCTCCTGCTGCCGCGGCTGCTCGAGCGTCCCGGCTTCGCGACGCGCGACCTCACGCGCGTGCTGCTGGCGATCCGCCGGACCGTGATCGTCCTGCTCCTGCTGCTCGGCTACGTCTACTTCCGCGTCGCCGGTGAAGCCTACGCGCTCGTGAGCATCGGGCTCATCAGCTTCGCCGCGGTCGCGCAGTTCGCGCCCTCGCTGCTCGGCGGCCTCTTCTGGAAGGGCGGCACGCGCAACGGCGCGCTCGCCGGACTGGCCGCAGGCGCGCTGCTGTGGGCTTACACGCTGATGCTGCCGAGCATCGCCAAGAGCGGCTGGATGCCCGACGCCTTCCTGCACGAGGGCCTGCTGGGCCTGTCCTGGCTGCGGCCGGAGGCGATGTTCGGTCTCTCGGGAATGGACAACCTCACGCATTCGCTGTTCTGGAGCCTGCTGGTCAACGTCGGGCTCTACGTCGGCGTGTCGCTGTGGCGGCCGCCGAGCGCGGCCGAGGCGGCGCAGGCGCTGCGCTTCGTCGACGTCTTCGAGCACGAGGCGAGCACCCAGGCCTTCTGGCGCGGGCGCGCCGAGGTGCCGCAGCTGCAGGCGCTGGCCGGGCGCTTCCTCGGTGCCGAGCGCGCCGCGGTGCTCTTCGAAGCCTACGCGCGCGAGCGCGGCGTCGCGGGTGCGGCGGCGCTGCCGGGCGACGCGCAGACGGTGCAGTGGGTCGAGACGCAGCTGGCCGGAACGATCGGCAGCGCGTCGGCGCGCGTGATGGTGGCCTCGGTCGTCGAGGAGGAGGCGCTGGGCGTGGACGACGTGCTGCGCATCGTCGAGGAGGCCTCCGAGCTGCGCCACGTCAACGAGGAACTGGCGCGCCTGGACAAGCTCAAGGACGACTTCATGAGCAGCGTCACGCACGAGTTGCGCACGCCGCTGACGAGCATCCGCGCGCTGGCCGAGCTGATGCGCGACGACCCGGACATGGAGCCCGAGCAGCGCGAGCAGTTCCTCTCGATCATCGTCGGCGAGGGCGAGCGGCTCTCGCGCCTGGTCAACCAGGTGCTGGACATGGCCAAGATCGAGTCCGGCCGCGCCGAGTGGCGCAACGCCGACGTCGACCTGCGCGCGCTCATCGAGCACGCGGCGGTGACCACGGCCGAGCTTTTCCGCGAACGCAAGGCCGAGCTCGTGCTCGACCTGCCGCCTTCGGTCCCGCTGCTGCGCGCCGATCCCGACCGGCTGCTGCAGGTCATGCTCAACCTGCTCTCGAACGCCGCGAAGTTCGTTCCCGTTCCGGGAGGGCGCGTCGAGGTCCGGCTGCGGGCGGATCCGGACGCCGCGCGGGTCGAGGTGCACGACAATGGCCCGGGCGTGCCGCCGGCGCAGCAGGCGCTGGTGTTCGAGAAGTTCCGCCAGGGCGGCGACGCGAGCAACCGGCCGCAGGGCACGGGCCTGGGCCTGCCGATCAGCCGCGAGATCGTCGAGCATTTCGGCGGCCGGATGTGGCTGCGGTCGGAACCGGGGCAGGGCGCCTGCTTCGGCTTCGAGCTTCCGTGGCAGCATCCACCCTTCGAACCGGAGGCCAGTCCATGACGCACAAGGTCCTGATCGCCGACGACGAGCCCAACATCGTCATCTCGCTCGAGTACCTGATGAAGCGCGAGGGGCACCAGGTGGTGGTCGCGCGCGATGGCGAGCAGGCGCTGGCGATGATCCGCACCGAGCGTCCCGCGCTCGTGCTGCTGGACGTGATGATGCCGGGCAAGAGCGGCTTCGAGGTCTGCCAGTCGGTGCGTGCCGACGAGACGCTGGCCGGCGTGAAGATCATGCTGCTGACCGCCAAGGGACGCGACACCGACGTCGCGCAGGGCATGGCGCTGGGGGCCGACGCGTACATGACCAAGCCCTTCTCGACCAAGGAGCTGGCCGCGCGCGTGCGCGAGCTGCTGGCTCAGGGCGGCGCATGAAGCAGGACGTGCGCGAGTTCATCGCGGCACTGCTGCCGGCGCTGCTGCTCGCGCTGTGGACGGCGGCGCTGGCGGCCGGGATCTCGGCCACGCTGCCGGCGGCGGACCGCCAGCAGCTGTGGGGGCTGCTGCAGGAGCGGATCGCGCTCGTGCTGATGGCCTGGATGCTGGTCTCGATCCTGCTGGGCGTGCTGCTGCGCCGCGCCTGGCTGCGCTGGGGCGCGGCCAGCGCGCGTCTGGCCGAGCAGGCGCAGGTGCTGGTCGAGAGCGGCGTGCAGCGCGAGCTGGCGGTGCCGGGGGCCGCCGAGGTGCAGGCGGTGCAGCAGGCGATCAACGAGCTCGTGCGTCAGCGCGGCGCGCTGCAGTCGGACGTCGACGAGCGCGTGCGCGCCGCCGCGCGCGACATCGAGCTCGAGCGCAGCCGCCTCGCGGCGCTGATGGCCGAGCTCACGCAGAGCGTCGTGGTCTGCAACCTCGACGGCCGCATCCTGCTCTACAACGCACGCGCGCGGCTGCAGTTCCGCGCGCTCTCCGACGCCCTCGCGGCCGGCGCGGAACTGGTGGGTATCGGCCGCAGCATCTACGCGGTGTTCGACCGCGAACTCGTCGCGCACGCGCTCGAGAGCGTGCAGCAGCGGCTGCAGCGCGGGGCGGCCAACCCGTCCGCGCAGTTCGTCACCGGCACCCGCGGCGGTCAGCTGCTGCGCGTGCAGATGGCGCCGGTGCGCGACCCGGCGGCGCCGGAGTCGGTGCTCGGCTTCGTGCTGATGCTCGACAACATCACGCGCGACTTCGCCGACGAGAACGAGCGCGACCACATGCTGCACCGGTTCACCGAAGCCAGCCGCGCGTCGCTCGGCAACCTGCAGGTGGCGGTGGAACTGCTCGACGATCCCGAGCTCGATCCGGCCACGCGCGAGCGCTTCCAGGGCGTGGTGCGCGAAGAGGCGGCAGCGATGAGCGAGCGCATCCGCGAGGTCGCGCAGCACACGACGCAGGCGATGAAGACGCGCTGGCCGCTCGAGGACATGCTCGGCGCCGACCTGGTTGCGACCGCGGCGCGCCGCATCGGCGAGCGCCTGGGCTGCCGCACGACGGTCGACGAGGTGACGCCGGGACTGTGGCTCAAGGTCGACAGCTATTCGCTGCTGCAGGCGCTGCTGTATCTCGCCGGGCGCCTGGTCGAGGAGTACGAGGTCAAGCTGGTGCAGCTGCGCCTGGCCGAGCACGAAGGGCGTGCGCAGCTCGATCTGCTCTGGATCGGCGCCGGGCTCAGCACCGAGACCGTCACCGGCTGGGAGACCGACGCGATGCGCGTTGACGGCGCCGGCAGCGCGCTCTCGGTGCGCGACGTCGTCGAGCGCCATGGCGGCGCGTTCTGGTTCGAGCGCGAGCG
>JAIXKR010000052.1 GCA_026932235.1 Burkholderiales bacterium | reverse complement strand
GGTACTCGATGTGGCTGCCGCTCATCTCGCTGGCCATCGCCGGCCGCGCGATCGGACTCTTCATCCGCCAGGGGCGCCAGCGGCAGGACGACGACGAAAGCCCCTGAGCCGGCTCGCGTCGGGCAAAGCCGCCTTGGCCCCGGCCGCGCCACGCCGCCTCAGCGTGCCCCGTTCGATCGAAGATGTTGCATCACGAGGGCGCGCACGGCGTCCTGCTCGACCACCGCCAGCAGGTGCCCCCCGCGCTCGAAGCTCACCAGCCGCGCCCCCGGTATCAGGCGCGCCGCGTACTCCGCGTTGCGATGGCGCTGCAGGCTGTCGTCGCGCGCATGAACGACGAGCGTGGGCGCGCGGATCGCGGCGATGCGCTCGTCGGGCATCGCCGCGCGATGATCGAACGCGGCGCCGCGGGCGCGCGGCTGCACCGGCTCCATCGTCGCGAGGAGTGCGTCGACGGCCTCTCGCTGCCCCGCGTCGAGCGCCGCCACGACCCGCGCGTCGGCGCCCATGAGCCCCAGGAACCAGGACCGCAGGCCACGGGTCAGCGCCCAATAGCGGAAATCGCCGCGGTAGATCCACATCAGTGCCGCCCCTTGCAGGTCGGCCCTTCGCTGCTCGGCGTCGTCGGACGAGGACACGCCCGCCGAAAGCAGCGTCAGCGAGGACACGCGCTCGGGATACCTGGCCGCGAACAGCAGCGCCGACGGCCCGCCGTGCGAGAACGCGAGCACGGCGACGCGCGGCACCCGCAGGTGGTCGAGCAGCGCTGCGTAGGCCTGTGCCTGCTCCTCGAAGCCGGCGCCCTCGCGATACGTCGACCTCAGGTAGCCGAAGCGCGACGGCGTGATGCGCCGCACCTCGTCGCCCAGCACCAGGCGCCCCAGGAAGTCGCCCTGATCGAAGCCGCCGCCGCTGCCATGGACGACGAGCACCGGCGTGCCGCGGCCGGCAAGCGCGTATTCGACGTCGCCCAGCTGCGTCGCGACGAGCTCGCTTCCAACCGTGATGCGCGCATAGGCGCGCGCCATGTCGCGCCGGAAGGCGAGCGTCAGCGCCAGCGCGGCCACGAGCAGGGCGAACGCCGCGGCCGCGATCATCCACCGCGCGAGGCGCGGGAGGCCGCGCCGGCTCATGGCGCAAACTCGCAGCGCATCTCCAGCAGGCGCCCGCGCCAGTAGGGCTTGCGGCCTTCGGGCAGCAGCCAGGCGACTTCGCCGCGCGTGGGCACGCGCATGCCGCAGCGCGTTTCATAGTCGCTCCAGCGTCCCTCCCAGGGCGTGGGCACGAGGCGCCCGCCCAGGCTGCGGCCACGCGCCTGGGCGCGCACGGCCTCGACCATGCCGTCGGCGCCGAAGACGAAGACGAGGCTGACCGTGTGCGGCCCGTCGACCAGCGTGGCGCGCGCCGAGTGCGCGTCGATGGCCTCCCAGCGCACGCCCTGGCTGGGCAGCAGCGCCGTCGGGTACCAGGGCGCCTCGGCGAGAAAGCGCATCAGCTCGTCGCGGGCGAAGTCGCCCGCCGAGCGCTGCTCGGCCAGCGACAGCAGCCCGGCCAGCGACGGATGCAGGACGCCTTCGCCGGCGATGTAGGCATCGTGCACGTGCACCGCCAGCCCCGGCAGCAGCGGCATGCGCGCAGCCCAGACGAAGCCCGGGCGCCGCGTCTGCACGCGCTGGCGCGAGCTGAACGGCAGCCAGCGCTGGCCCTGCTCGCGGATGTCGAACTGGCCCTCGTGGCGCATGTCGACGGCCGCCACCACGGGCGCCTCGGGCGGCAGCGCAGCGCGCAGGTAGCGCTGCACGACGGGCGCCAGCGCGTCGAGCTCGCCGGCTCGAAGCCCGGCCGGCAGCGGCGCCTGGCGGCTGGCGTCGAGCTGCGAGCGCAGTTCCAGCGACGCCTGCTGCCAGCGCCGCTGCCCCCAGGCCTGCAGCGCGAGTGCCGCCGCTGCCAGCAGAAGCACCGCGGCCCCGATCCAGCTCCAAGCGCCCATCCCCGCCTCCCGTGACCGACTCCTAGAATCCGCCGCCTGCGCCCTGCCCGCCATGATCGCCACCCTGCTCTTCGCCAGCTTCATCGTGCTCATGCTGCTGGGCGTGCCCATCGGCGTCGCGCTCGGGCTGGCGGGCGCGGCCGCGATCGGGCTGGCGAACCCGCAGACGCAGTGGTTCGGGCTGCTCGCGGTGCCGCAGAACTTCTACGCCGGCCTTGGCAAGTATCCGCTGCTGGCGGTGCCGATGTTCGTGCTCGTGGGCTCGATCTTCGATCGCTCGGGCGTGGCCTCGCGGCTCGTCGCCTTCGCCACCGCGCTGGTGGGACGCGGGCCCGGCATGCTGCCCTTGATCGCCATCGCCGTGGCCATGTTCATGGGCGGCATCTCGGGCTCCGGGCCGGCCACCGCGGCGGCCGTGGGCGGCGTCATGATCGCGGCGATGAACCGCGCCGGCTACCCCGGCGCCTACTCGGCCAGCGTGGTCGGCGCGGCCGCCGCCACCGACATCCTCATCCCGCCCTCGATCGCCTTCATCGTCTATTCGGTGCTGGTGCCCGGCGCCTCGGTGCCAGCGTTGTTTGCAGCCGGGCTCGTTCCGGGCGTGCTGGTCGGCATCGCGCTCATCGCGCCCTCGGTGTGGATGGCGCGCCGGCACGGCATGGGCCAGCTCGAGGCCGCGCTGCCCAGGCCGCCGCTGCTGAAGAGCTTCGTCGAATCGATCTGGGGCCTGCTGGCGCCGGTGCTCATCCTCGGCGGCATGCGCATGGGCTGGTTCACGCCCACCGAGGCCGCGGTGGTGGCGGTGTTCTACGGCGTCTTCGTCGGCATGGTGATCCACCGCACCATGGGCTGGCGCGACTTGGTCGAGGCGCTGCGCGAATCGGGCGAGCTCTCGGCGGTGATCCTCGTCGTCGTCGCGCTGGCCGGGATCTTCGCCTACTCGCTCTCGACGCTGGGCGTGATCGACCCGATCACGCAGGGCATCGTCGGCTCGGGCCTGGGCGAGCAGGGCGTGCTGGCGCTGGTCATGCTGCTGCTGGTGGTGGCGGGCATGTTCCTCGACGGCATCTCGATCTTCCTCATCTTCGTGCCGCTGCTGTGGCCGCTGATGCAGCACTACCATTGGGACCCGGTGTGGTTCGGCGTGCTGCTCACGCTGATGGTGGCCATGGGCCAGTTCACGCCGCCGATGGCGGTGAACCTGATGGTTTCCTGCCGCATCGCCGGCGTGAGCATGGAGCACACGGTGCGCTGGGTGCTGCCGCTGGTGCTGGCGATGGGCGTGGTGGTGCTGGCGGTGATCATCTGGCCGCAACTGGCCCTGTGGCTGCCGCGGGCGCTGGGATTCTGAAGATGGACCTTCGACACGACGAGGAGATGACGATGAAGCTGCGATCCTTCCTGAAGCTCTCGCTGGGCACGCTCGCGCTGGTGGCCGCGGGCCTGGCGCCGGTGCAGGCGCAGGTGCCGCCCAACTACAAGGCCGAGTACAAGATGAGCCTGGTGGTCGGCACCGCCTTCCCCTGGGGCAAGGGCGGCGAGATCTGGGCCAAGCTGGTCAAGGAGCGCACGCAGGGCCGCATCAACATCAAGCTCTATCCCGGCGTAGCGCTGGTGCAGGGCGACCAGACGCGCGAGTTCACCGCGATCCGCCAGGGCGTGATCGACATGGCGATCGGCTCGACGATCAACTGGTCGCCGCAGATCAAGGAGCTCAACCTCTTCTCGATGCCCTTCCTGATGCCCGACTACAAGGCGATCGACGCGCTGACGCAGGGCGAGGTCGGCAAGCGGCTCTTCCAGATCGTCGACAAGGCCGGCGCGCTGCCGCTGGCCTGGGGCGAGAACGGCTACCGCGAGCTCACCAACAGCAAGCATCCGGTGAAGTCGCCCGCGGACCTCAAGGGCCTGAAGATCCGCATCGTCGGCTCGCCGCTGTTCATCGACACCTTCACGGCGCTCGGCGCCAACCCGACGCAGATGAGCTGGGCCGACGCGCAGCCGGCCTTTGCCAGCGGCGCGGTCGACGGGCAGGAGAACCCGATGTCGATCTTCACCGCGGCCAAGCTGCAGAACGTGGGCCAGAAGTACGTGACGATGTGGGGCTACGTCGCCGACCCGCTGATCTTCGTCGTCAACAAGGAGGTGTGGGCGAGCTGGACGCCGCAGGACCAGGAGATCGTGCGCCAGGCGGCGATCGACGCCGGCCGCGAGGAGGTGGCGATCGCGCGCAAGGGCCTGGCCGAGGCCGACAAACCGCTGCTCAAGGAGATCGCCGCGCTCGGCGTGACCATCACCGAGCTCAGCCCCGCCGAGCGCGAGGCCTTCGTCAAGGCCACGCGTCCGGTCTACGACAAGTGGAAGGCGCAGATCGGCGCCGACCTGGTGAGTGCCGCGGAGAAGGCGATCGCCGCCAGCCGCTGAGCGCGCATCCGACGCGCCACCCTCCGGCGCGGTCGCGGGGCCTCCTTCGGGAGGCCTCTTGCGTTTCGGCGCGGGCGGCGCAAGGCACCGACACAGGCTGTTGCAGATCCGCCCATTCGCTCACCAAGCAGGGCTGCACCCGCAGCGGCGACTGGCCGATGCAATGAGGAATCGCGCCCCCGCCGAGGAGATGGTCATGAACCCCCCAAGCTGCGCCGCCCCGAACACTGCGGCCTTCGACATCGCCAACCCGCATGCGCTGGCCACGATCCTCGAGGCCAGCCAGACGAAGAGCATCATCGCCTGCCGCGACATCTTCGACCTGCAGGGCATCAAGCTGTGGGCGCGCGATCAGCCGGTGTCAGCCGCGCTGCAGCGCAAGCTGATGGACCGCAAGCTGCGCAACCCGCTCGAGACCTGCCTGACGGCCGAGGACGGCGTCACCGTGCAGACGCTGACCAACGCGATGTGGCAGCTGCTGGGCTCGAGCTCGCCGCTGACGCCGCTGCTGCGCCCTTGCGCGCCGCGGTTGATGCAGGAGGTCACGCAGCTGCCGCTGCACCCGGTGGCGCAACTGCTGCTGACCGCCTGCCAGGCCTCGCGCCCGGCCTCGTTCGAGCACGCCGTACAGGCGATGGCACTGGCCGGCGCACTGATGATCGAGCAAGGCGGCGGCACCGCCGACGTGCGCGTGGCGATGCTCGGCGGGCTGCTGCACGATCTGGGTGAGATCTACATCGACCCGCGCTACGGGGAGGCCGATGCCGACCGCATGCTCGACCTCGTCAGCTACCAGCAGCTGGTCGTGCATCCGCACGTCGGCAAGCTGCTGCTGTCGCAGCTCACCAACTATCCCGCCACGCTCGCGCGCGCCGTCGGCGAGCACCACGAGCGCCTGGACGGCTCGGGCTACCCGCTGGCCGCGACACGGGAGGCGATTTCGCCGCTGGGCCGGATGCTCGCCGTCGTCGAGGCCACGCTCGGCGTCGTGCGCGGTGAGCAGCCGAGCCTGGCGCGCGCCAGCGTCGCGCTGCGTGTCGTGCCCGGCGAGTTCGACCTGCGCTTCGTGGGCGGCCTGGTCGAGGCCGCGCGCCACGAGCCGCCGCTGCCCGACGGCCACGCGCCCGAGACGTTGAAGCTGCGCCTGGCGCGGCTGGACGGGGGCCTGCTCGCCGCGCAGACCTGCGCCGACGCGCTTTCGGCCAGCGCCGAGAGCGCGACCCTGAAGGCGGCGCTGGCGCTGGCCTCGCACCTTCTGACGCGGCTGCGCACGGGCTGGACCGCGAGCGGCCTGTGGTGCACCGAGGGCATCGCGGGCCAGGATGTTCCCGAGCTCGATGCCGTCGAACGCGAGCTGTCGTTCCGGTTGCGGGCGATCGAGCGTGCGGCGCTGCTGCGCGCCGGTGAGCTCGACGGCGCAGACGCCAAGCGCCTGGCCTTGCTCGGCGACTCGCTGCGTTCGGCCACGCCCTTGGGCTGATCGCCGCCCAAAGGGACCCGTGCCGGCGCGCTCGCGGCCGAAGCGGTCGCGGCAGCTGCCGGCGACAATGCGCCGGTGAGCGACGGCGAGAACGATCCACTGTGGCGACTGCGGCACGCGCTGGCCGGCGTCGCGCTGGCGCTGCTGGCCTCGGTGCTGCTGGCCGCGCTCGCGGGGCGCGTGCTCGGCGATCTCTTCGGCGACAGCTACGGCCTGCGTCTGGCGATCTATCTGGCGTTGCTGCTCTACGTGGTCGTCGGCGCGGTGCTGCTGTTCAGGCGCGTGGCCCAGCACGAGACGCGGCCGCTCTCCGCCGCGCGCGTGCTGCGCTGGCTCGCCAGCCTCTGGCTGTGGCCGCTGCTGCTGGCGCGGCGCCGCGGCTAGAGGCGGCACCGGCCGCACCTCACCGCGACTGCTTGATCAGCCGCCCCGCGGCCGACTGCAGCGGGCGCGCGTTCATCGGGTAGAGGTGGGTGAAGACATCGATCTGCGCCTGCGTCACCGACAGCGGCTGGCGCATCACCAGCCACAGCACGTCCTCGCTGCACGGTGGCGTGGTCAGTGAGCCCATGTAGGTCGCGTAGGCGCGGTCGGCGGGGAGCAGCGCCGCGGGATCGATCGGCTGGCTTGCCGGCTGTTCGACACCCCTCTCCAGCGGCAGGTCGTTCCACACGCGCTGCACGACCGGCTGCGGCTCGTCGCCGCGCTGCAGCAGCAGCGCGAGCACGGCCAGCCGCCCCGCGTCGTCCTCGTGCACGAGGTGCAGGCTCATGTCGAAGCCGCGGCCGTCGATGCGCTCCTCGGCCGGGTGATGAAAGTGCATCTGCCGCAGCGCGAAGCGCCGGCCGCCGACGGCCATGGTGTTGCCCCGCGCCAGCCGCGCCAGGATGGTGTGGCCGTCGTCGATGACGACGACGTCGCTCGGGCGATAGTCGAAGCGGATCGGCTCCAGCTCCACGGCCACGCCGCCACGGATGTCGATCGGGCTCTGGCGCCGCCCCGTGGCGCAGAGCGCGAACGCGGGGTCGAGCTCGGCCCAGAACGCCGGCCCGCCCTCCCCGTCGTAGCTCCAGGGGCCGCGGCGCGGCGGCTTCCGCACATGCGCAGGCGCGCGCGCCCTGGTCCGCCGCACGGGCGTCGCCTCGCCGCCCGCGGCCGCCTCGGAGCGGCTCGTCACACGCACGACGCCCGCAGGCGCGCCGGTCCCCGGCGCCGTGGCGCCGAGCTTCTCGGCCAGGCGCTGGCGCAGACGATCGAGGTTGGACGCCTCGTCGGCGGCGAGCGGCGCCGCGTCGGCGGCCGCGCTCGCCGCCGCAGCCTTGTCGCCCCGTACTTCGGTGCCCGCCTCCGTACGCGCCGCGGTAGGCGCCACCGCCAACAGCACGAGCGTCGCCAGCAAGGCCGAGACGGCGCAGGCCTGCGCGCCGCGATGCGGCTTGGGCGCACGCCGACGCCGGCGCAAGACGCGAAGCAGCAGCGGGCGGGACATGGACAGCGCGCGCGGGGGTGCAGTCATCGGTGGATCTCCCCTGCGCATATCGGCTTGCGCCGCAAGCGCTTGAGCGCCGCGACGCACGCGCAGGCGACGCCGAACACGGACGTACACACCGTCGCCTTCCGGCCTCAACCTACAGCCGCGAACTCAGGCGAGCCGAACAGTGCACCGAGGCAAGCCGGAGTCAGTGTGAGAGAGGTTTGGAGAAGCGTCCTTGGGCGTTGAGTTCTCACGGTAACGTCTGAAAAAAGCCGCGCTGCGAAGCGGCGTCGGCTTGAATGAATTGTTAGATTTTTTCACGAGCCGCCTCGCATTTTTTGCTCTATGGATCGAAGGGTACTTTGAATTTCGCGCTCTCGTAGCTCTGGGTCGATGTCTTGGATGTACTCGATGGCGGAGAAATCGTCGCCACGCTTCCTGTTTTGCGGAGGCTCCAAAGCCTCGATTAGAAGGGCCTCTAATGATGCGATGATGCTTGAAAGCGAATTATTGAACGGATTTTTTTTAGGTTGCCATCATTTGTTGCATCAAGTAGGCCGAACCAAGAAAACCTATTCCAACGGCTACCGAGGCGATCAACTGTATGCTCAAAAAGGCGCTTACCCAATGGTCGGTCAACGGAGCGGCCGACATAAACGACGGTGTGATGGTCATACAGAATATAGATGCCTTTCTGCTTCCCAAAGTCGATTGGCTTGGAGGTGGCTTGTTGCTTCCCGAAGAGTCTCGGATCGTTACGCCATACGACAAGATCCCGCTGCCAGTACATACCGAATGAACGGATGATCGAATCGGATGATTCAGGATCAGATGCCGGCCCAGAGGTAGCTTTCTTCTGCTTTACAGGCGCTGCAGGCAATAAGGAGAGCGCAGTCTTGAGAGCGAAGATGCCTTTGCCCACACGGATGAATGGTGATTTTTCGCCATCATGTTTGATAGAGGATGAAATCTGGGCGTTGACCGTTGCAGCGGGTGTCGCACCGTCCGTCTCGTAGTAGCCACGAGACAGAATCTGCTCCGAAATATCAGTGTAGTGTAGGGGCGAGGCTGACTCGCCGAGCACCCGGATGATTGCGGCTTTCCAAGACTTCTCCACTGAGCCTCCAGAAAAATCTAACACCTGAGTTAAGCCGACCCGCGTAGCGCAGGCAAATGCGTGGCAAGCTATTCCTGCCACGCATTTCCCGGAGCGAAGTAGGGTCGGCTTGAACGAATTGTTAGCGCCTGTATCAGAATCTAGTATGAGCTCCCGTTTTTGTGCCTGAACCGCCATGAGGCCCCATCGAGATAGGCCTCCAGGTCGTCGTCAGGGTACAACACGCTGTCTCCAGGTGTTCGGTCGCCGACTTCGAGATAAGTGACAACTGTGTCTGTATGGTTAATGAGGTGGTGTGCATTGCCCGCACCAGCTTTGAATCCTGCGCACATGCCCGGTGCGAGCTGAGTGCTACCAGTATCGGTGATCAGCGTGGGAGTACCCTCAAGTACATAGATGAACTCATCCTGCTTCGAGTGCGCATGCCGGAGCGCTGAAACAGATCCTGGGGGAAGCTGCGTGAGGTTTACTCCAAAGTTTGACAGCCCGAACAGATCCCCGAGCTGCCGCTTGACGCGACCAGCCATGCGAGAAGCAAAAGGCTCCGGGTAGTTCGATGGTTTTCTTCGCTGGGGTACCTCGATCGCAGCGATGGCTACCGGATCATTGATGTCTAAAGACATTCCGAGAACCTCCGAAGGGCGCTAACGTGAAATCGACCAATTGCTGGCTCACATCGTACTTGGCCTAAGACAGCCCGCCATCCGTCCGTCCCTGTTCGGTGCCCGCCATCTTTCCTCGGCGGAGCCGTCTTGGGTGATGATGGCTCGGCAGGGATAGGCTGCCTAAATTTCTGGCGGCAGGAAGAGCACTTCTCCACCCTCAGGCAGTCCCGGGTCGAAGACCGATTCGGTCCGGCGTTCGATGGCAAGCGCGGGTGTGTCGTCGGTCGAGCCCGTTGAGCCGGCCTTGTCGGAACGGCATAAGCGGCGCTTCAAGACGACGGCGCGGCCGCTCTACGCGATGCTGGCCCAACGGCGAGGAGTACTGAAATGACGTCTAGAAATCAACTGCTTGGAAGGAGATTCTCGAGAGAGATCGCACTCGCTACGTGGCCAAAAGCGAGCACCTTTGGATGTTGGCCAGTTCCTTCTCGAGGGTCTCCCTCGCAACGGCCGTGTCATAGGCGACTTGGCCGCGCAGCCACCATCCATCGCTCAGGCCGAAGTAGCGGCAAAGTCGAAGATCCGTGTCGGCCGTCACTGCGCGCTTGCCGGAGACGATCTCGCCGATCCGCTGCGCAGGAACGCCGATGTCCTTTGCAAGGCGGTACTTCGTCAAGCCCAGCGGCTTGAGGAACTCTTCCTCGAGCATCTCACCGGGCGAAACCGGTCGAACAGCGCGCATGGTGCTTCCTTCAGTGATAGTCGACGATCTCTACATCGGAGGCCCCATCCGCCGTCCAAACGAAGCAGACTCGCCACTGTTGATCGATCCGGATGCTGTGCTGCCCTTTCCGATCATCCTTCAGCGCCTCGAGGCTGTTGCCCGGTGGCACCTTCAGATCGTCGAGAACGGCTGACCAGTCCAGCTGCGCGAGCCTACGGAGGGCGGGTCGTTCAATGCTTACCCAGCGCTTCACGCGCTTGCCTTCGAAGAGGGCCTGGGTGTCCTTGCACTTGAAGCTTCTGATAGGCACGGGCCGCGATATTAACGCGACGCGTGCATAGCGTCAAACGTCGCGCGGCTGCGGCGAACGCCGGTCGAGCGTCGCCGCCCGCAGGGCGCTCACGCCGGGCTTGAAGAAACTCTTAAGAACGCGTGACGGAAGTCTTAAGAGCGCGCCGCGAGGCGGCTGCCTACAGTGGCGTCGCGTGCTCGGGAGCCACCGGCGCGATTCAAGCGAAACGAGGAAACCATGTCAGTTCAAGCCCTGCAATCCGTTGCCCACACGACCCCCGCCGCGCCCGGCGCCCGCTACGACGTCTACGCCGGCATCCACAAGGCGCTGCGGCTGCTGATGACACGCACGCCGGGTCGCGTCGCCGGACACGCGCGAGGGCCGCGCTAGGCTGCCGCGGACGGCGCCAGGCGGCGCTTCACCCAGGTCCAGCACA
>JAIXKR010000089.1 GCA_026932235.1 Burkholderiales bacterium | reverse complement strand
GGAAGGTGCGCCCGCGCATGAAGTTCAGGCTCTTGATCTTGATCTTGCTGCGCACGAGGTCGTTGGTCGCGGCGCGGCCCCATTCGCCGGCGCTGCCGTCGGTGCGTGCCAGCACCTCGAGGTTGTCGTCGAGTGCGCCCATCCACGGCCCCATCTTCTCCTGCTCGTCGCCGGGCAGGAAGCCGATGTCCTCTCCCAGCGGCACGGTGACGCGGGTGACGATGATCTCGCTGTAGCGGCGCTCGTCGAGCACCTGTGCCAGGCCCGCGGCCAGCGTCATCAGCGTCTTGCCGGTGCCCGCCGTGCCGGCCAGTGTGACGAAGTCGCACTCCGGGTCCATCAGCAGGTTGAGCGCGAAGTTCTGCTCGCGGTTGCGCGCCGTCACGCCCCAGACCGCGTTCTTCGCGTGCGTGTAGTCGCGCAGGGTCTTCAGCACCGCCGAGCGGCCGGTGATCTCGGCCACGCGCGCGTAGAGCGGCGCCACGCCCGGGCTCTCGAGGTAGACGAACTGGTTCACGAGCAGCGCCGGCACCAGCGGCCCGCTGATGCGATAGAAGGTATGGCCGCCCTGCGTCCAGCTCTCCATCGTCTTGCCGTGGCGCTCCCAGAACTCGGCGGGAAGCGGCAGCACGCCGGTGTAGAGCAGGTCGCCGTCCTCGAGCGTCTTGTCGTTGAAGTAGTCCTCCGCCGCCAGCCCGAGCGCACGCGCCTTGATGCGCATGTTGATGTCCTTGGACACCAGCACCACCTCGCGCGGCGCGTGTCGCTCGCGCAAGGCCTGCACCACGGCGAGGATCTGGTTGTCGGCCTTGCCCTGCGGCAGCGCGGCGGGCAGCCGCGCGTCCAGCGGTTCGGTCTGGAAGAAGAGCTTTCCGCCGGCCTCGCGGTGACCCGTCATCGCCAGCGCAATGCCGGCCTTCGCATCGGCCTGCCCGCGGCGGTCCTGCAGGCGCGCCAGCGCGTCGAGCTCGCGGCTGACCTGGCGCGCGTTGCGCGCGACCTCGCTCATGCCCTTCTTGTGGCCGTCGAGTTCCTCCAGCGTGATCATCGGCAGGAAGATGTCGTGCTCCTCGAAACGGAACAGCGACGTCGGGTCATGCAGCAGCACGTTGGTGTCGAGCACGAAGAGCTTGGCGGAGGGTTCGCCGCGCGGTTGGCGCCGGCCCGGTCGTGCGCTGGGCGCGGGCAGGGCCGCCGGCGGCGCGTGTCGCGGCCGCTCGTCCAGGAGCGCAAGCGTGCCTTCGGGCGCGGTCTCGGGCGCGCCGGCCGAGCGTGCCTTGGGTGCGCGCTTGTCGCTGCGCGAGGGCGCTGGCATGTCCAGCTCGGTGGTAGGGAGCAGGTCACCCTTGCGGGTGGGCGGCTTGGGCAGCGGCATGATGGTGCGTGCTCGAAGACGCGCAAGCCGTGCAGCGGGCTGCACGGCTTGCGCGAGGGAGGCAGGAGAAGCGGGGATCGGCCACGCCGCGGTGGCCGGAGGTCGCGGCGTCGATATCAGGCGACCTTCTTCAACGACTTCACGGCCTTCAGCACCTCGTCGACGTGACCGGCGACCTTGATGCCGCGCCACTCGGCGCGCATCACGCCCTCGGCGTCGATGAGGAAGGTGCTGCGCTCGATGCCCTTGACCTTCTTGCCGTACATGATCTTGTTCTTGACGACGCCGAACATGTGGCAGAGCTTCTCTTCGGTGTCGGCGATCAGTTCGAAGGGCAGTTCGAGATTCTGCTTGAACTTGTCGTGCGAGGCCATGTTGTCGCGCGAGACGCCGAAGACGATGGCGCCCGCCTTCTGGAAGTCCTTGTAGCGGTCGCGGAACTGCATGGCCTCGGTCGTGCAGCCGGGCGTCCCGTCCTTCGGGTAAAAGTACAGGACCACGGCCTGGCCGAGGTGCGACTGCGGGGTGACCTTGACGCTGCCGGTGGCGAGCGCTTCGAATTCCGGAAGGGCTTTGTTGACTACAGGCGTCATGGATGGCTGTTCTCGGCAGGTGTCGCGGCGCAGGCGACTTAATCGCGCATTATAAAGTGCGCGTCAAGCGGCCCCGAAAGCCGACTCCGGGCAGCCGGCCGCCGAAGCGCCGCCCGCGGCGATTCAATCCGCCGGTTCGAGGATGAGCGCCGCGACGACACGCCGGCGTTCGCTGGCGAGCACGTTGTAGGTGCGGCAGGCCGCGGCGGTGTCCATCGATTCGAAGCCGATGCGACGCTCGATGAGCGCGCGCATGAGTGCCGCGCCGGCCAGGCGTAGGCGCCGTCCGCTGCCGAGGATCACGAGTTCGGGCTGCAGCGCGATGAGCGGCGCGAGGGCGTCCGCCGTGAGTTGCTCGTAGCGCTCGACATGCCAGCGCCGTACCTCGCCCTGCCAGGGCACGATCAGGCTGTGGGCGAAAGGCATGGACCCGATGACGATGCGGCCAGGATCGTGGCGGCTGATCGTGTTGACGCCGGGAGTGGTTTCGGGCTCGAACTTCAAGGGAGGCGCGTCCTGACCGCAGCGGCCTTGCTGCGCTGCCAACCGGCCGCGCGTCACAGGGGCGGGAAGCCTAGAATTGTACGTTTTGCAGTGCAGCACGCAGGCCCGTCTTGAAGATCATCACCAAGTCCGCCAAGCTCGCCAACGTCGGCTACGACATCCGGGGGCCCGTGCTCGACAAGGCACGGCTGATGGAGGACGAGGGCCACAAGATCATCAAGCTCAACATCGGCAACGTGGCCGCCTTCGGCCTGCTGCCGCCCGAAGAGATCGTGCAGGACATGATCCGCAACCTGCCGAGCCAGGAGGCCGCGGGCTATACCGACAGCAAGGGCCTGTTCGCGCCACGCAAGGCGGTGGTGCACTACACGCAGCAAAAGGGGATCGCCGGCGTCGGCGTCGACGACGTCTACCTCGGCAACGGCGCCTCCGAACTGATCGCGATGAGCATGAACGCGCTGCTCGACGCCGGCGACGAGGTGCTGATCCCGAGCCCGGACTACCCGCTGCATACGGCCGTGACCTCGCTCAGCGGCGGCACGCCGGTGCACTACCGCTGTGACGAGGGCGCGGGCTGGCTGCCGGACCTCGACGACATCCGCTCGAAGCTGACGCCGCGCACCAAGGCGATCGTCGTCATCAACCCGAACAACCCGACCGGGGCGCTCTACCCGGACGACCTGTTGCGCGAAATCGTCGAGATCGCGCGCAGGCACCAGCTCATCGTCTTCGCCGACGAGATCTACGACAAGACGCTCTACGACGGCCACACCCACACGAGCATCGCGAGCCTCGCCGACGACGTGCTCTTCGTCACCTTCAACGGCCTGTCGAAGAACTATCGCTCCTGCGGGTTTCGCGCCGGCTGGATGGTGGTCTCGGGCGACAAGCGTACGGCGCGCGACTACATCGAGGGGCTGAACATGCTGGCCTCGATGCGCCTGTGCGCAAACACGCCGGGGCAGCTCGCGATCCAGACCGCGCTCGGCGGTTACCAGAGCATCAAGGACCTCGTCGCCCCCGGCGGGCGGCTGTGCCGGCAGCGCGACCTCGCCTACGAGTTGCTCTGCGCGATCCCGGGCGTCAGTGTCGTCAAGCCCAAGGCCTCGCTCTACATGTTCCCACGCCTGGACCCGAAGCTCTATCCGATCACCGACGACCAGCAGTTCGCCTACGACCTGCTCGCCGACGAGAAGGTGCTGATCGTGCAGGGCACCGGCTTCAACTGGCCCGATCCCGATCACTTCCGCCTCGTCTTCCTGCCCAGCATCGACGACCTCACCGAGGCGCTGGGTCGCATCGAACGATTCCTCGCCCACTACCGGCGCCGCCACGGCGGTTGACCGCCTGCCTGGCGGCTGCGCGCCGCGCTGGCGCCGGAGTCCTCAGAGCCCTTCTTCCACCCACCACGGTTCCCCATGAAACCCATCCAGGTCGGACTGCTCGGCATCGGCACCGTCGGCAGTGGCACCTTCAAGGTCCTGCAACGCAACCAGGAGGAGATCCGCCGCCGCGCCGGACGCGAGATCGCCATCACCGTGGTCGCCGATCTCGACGAGGCGCGTGCGCGCGCCATCGTCGGCGAGAAGGCGCGCGTCGTCGGCGATGCGCGCGCGGTGATCGCCGACCCGGCCATCGACATCGTCATCGAGCTCATCGGCGGCTACGGCGTCGCGCGCACCCTGGTGCTGGAGGCGATCGAGGCCGGCAAGCACGTGGTCACGGCGAACAAGGCGCTGCTGGCCGTGCACGGCAGCGAGATCTTCGCCGCCGCGCGCCGCAAGGGCGTGATCGTCGCCTTCGAGGCCGCCGTGGCCGGCGGCATCCCCATCATCAAGGCGCTGCGCGAGGGGCTGACCGCCAACCGCATCGAATGGGTGGCGGGCATCATCAACGGCACCACCAACTTCATCCTGAGCGAAATGCGCGCCAAGGGCCTGGACTTCGCCCAGGCGCTGCAGCAGGCGCAGGCGCTGGGCTACGCCGAGGCCGATCCGAGCTTCGACATCCAGGGTGTGGACGCCGCGCACAAGGCGACCATCATGAGCGCCATCGCCTTCGGCATTCCGGTGCAGTTCGACAAGGCCTACGTCGAAGGCATCACCGCGCTGCAGGCCGCCGACATCCGCTACGCCGAGCAGCTCGGCTACCGCATCAAGCTGCTGGGCATCACCAAGCGGCGCGAGGATCTGGCGGCGCATGGAGCGGGTGGCGGCATCGAGCTGCGCGTGCATCCGGCGCTCGTCCCCGCGCAGCGCCTCATCGCCAACGTCGAAGGGGCGATGAACGCCGTCGTCGTCCAGGGCGACGCCGTCGGCACGACCCTCTACTACGGCAAGGGCGCAGGCAGCGAGCCCACGGCCAGCGCCGTCATCGCCGACCTCGTCGACATCACGCGGCTGCACACCGCCGACCCCGACCACCGCGTGCCGCACCTGGCCTTCCAGCCCGGCGCGCTTGCCGACACGCCCATCCTGCCGATCGAGGACGTGGTGACGTCCTTCTACCTGCGCCTGGTCGTCGCCGACGAGGCCGGCGTGCTCGCGCGCATCACCGGCATCCTGGCCGAGCACGACATCAGCATCGACGCCGTGCTGCAGCGCGAGAGCGCCGAGGGCGAGGACCAGACCGACCTCATCATCCTCACGCACGACACCGTCGAGGGGCGCATGGACAAGGCGCTGGCGCTGATGCAGGCGCTGCCCACCGTGCTCGCGCCCATCGTGCGCATCCGCAAGGAAGAACTGAATTGAAATACCTCAGCACCCGCGGCGACGACAGGCCGCGAGGCTTCTGCGACATCCTGCTCGAGGGCCTGGCGCCCGACGGCGGCCTCTACCTGCCGGCACGCTACCCGCGCGTCGACGAGGCAACGCTGTCGCGCTGGCGCGCGCTGCCCTACGCCGAGCTCGCCTTCGAGATCCTCTCGCTCTACATCGACGACATCCCGGCGGTCGATCTGCAGCGGCTCACGCGCGAGACCTACAGCGCCGCCGTGTTCGGCACCGGGGCCATCACGCCGCTGAAGAAGCTGGAGGACGGGCTTTACCTCCAGGCGCTGTCCAACGGCCCGACGCTGGCCTTCAAGGACATGGCGATGCAGCTGCTCGGGCGCCTGTTCGAGTACGAGCTCGCGCGCCGCGGCGAGGAGCTCAACATCCTCGGCGCCACCAGCGGCGACACCGGCAGTGCCGCCGAGTACGCGATGCGCGGCAAGAAGGGCGTGCGCGTCTTCATGCTCAGCCCGTACGGGCGCATGAGTGCCTTCCAGCAGGCGCAGATGTTCAGTCTGCAGGATGCCAACATCCACAACCTCGCGATCGAGGGCGTGTTCGACGACTGCCAGGACATCGTCAAGGCGCTGGGCAGCGACCTCGACTTCAAGCGGCGCCATCGCCTGGGCACCGTCAACTCGATCAACTGGGCGCGGCTGCTGGCGCAGGTGGTCTACTACTTCGCCGGCTACTTCCAGGCCACGCGCTCGAACGACGAGCGCGTGAGCTTCGCGGTGCCCTCGGGCAACTTCGGCAACATCTGCGCCGGCCACGTGGCGCGCATGATGGGCCTGCCGATCGCGCAGCTCGTGCTCGCCACCAACGAGAACGACGTGCTCGACGAGTTCTTCCGCACCGGACGCTACCGCGTGCGCGGCAGTGCCCAGACCTTCGAGACCTCGAGCCCGTCGATGGACATTTCCAAGGCGAGCAACTTCGAACGCTTCGTCTTCGACCTGCTGCAGCGCGACGGCGCCCGCACCGCCGCGCTCTTTGGGCCGCTGCTCGCGCACGACGGCGGCTTCACGCTCGGCGGTGCGGAATTCGCGCGCGTGGCCGGCTACGGCTTCGTCTCGGGCAGGAGCACGCACGCCGACCGCGTGGCGACGATCCGCGATTCCTGGCAGCGCCTGGGCGTGATGATCGACCCTCACACCGCGGATGGCCTGAAGGTCGCGCGCGAGCACCTGCAAGCCGACGTGCCCATGCTGGTGCTCGAAACCGCGCTGCCGGCGAAGTTCGCCGACACCATCCGCGAGGCGCTGGGCCGCGAGCCCGAGCGTCCGGCGGCGCTGCAGGGGCTCGAAGACCTGCCGCGGCGCTTCAAAGTGCTGCCTGCCGACGCGGAAGAGGTCAAGCGCTACATTGAAGCCCATTGCAGCTGAGCACATGAGGCAAGGATGGCCGATCGACGCCCCTTGATGCCGCTCGACGAGGTGCTGGATCGCCTCGTCGCCGGCGCGCGCGCGCATCCGGTCCGCGCAACCGAGACGGTCTCGACCTTCGACGCGCTGGGACGCGTGCTGGCCGCGCCGGTGCAGAGCACGCTGGACGTGCCGCCGGCGGACAACACTTCGATGGACGGCTACGCGCTGCACGCGGCCGACGTGGCAGCCGAAGGCGCCGTGCTGCCGGTGGCGCAGCGCATCCCCGCCGGCGTCGTCGGCCAGCCGCTGGCGCGCGGCAGCGCCGCGCGCATCTTCACCGGGGCGCAGATCCCCGCCGGCGCCGACGCCGTGGTCATGCAGGAGGACTGCGAGGCCATCCCCGGCGAGGGCCTGGGCGCCGTGCGCGTGAATCGCGTCCCGCGCGCCGGGCAATGGATTCGCCGGCGCGGCGAGGACATCCGCCGCGACGCCACCGTGCTCGCCCAGGGCACGCGCCTGTCGGCGGCGGCACTGGGACTGGCAGCCTCGGTCGGCGCGGCCACGCTGAGCGTCGTGCACCGTCCGCGCGTGGCGCTCATGTCCACCGGCGACGAGCTCGTCATGCCGGGGCAGCCGCTGCCGCCGGGGGCCATCTACAACTCCAACCGCTACCTGCTGCGCGGCCTGCTGCAGGCCGCGGGCTGCGAGGTCACCGACTTCGGCATCGTTCCCGACCGGCGCGAAGCGACCATCGCCGCGCTGCGCGAGGCGGCGATCGGGCACGACCTCATCCTCACCTCGGGCGGCGTCTCCACCGGCGAGGAGGATCACATCCGCCCGGCGGTGCAGGCGCAGGGCTGGATCGAGAACTGGCAGGTGGCGATCAAGCCCGGCAAGCCGTTGGCCTTCGGCGGCGTGCGCTGCGACGACGGCTCGGTGGCGCTCTTCATGGGGCTGCCCGGCAACCCGGTGTCGAGCTTCGTCAACTTCCTGATCGCCGTCTCGCCGGTGCTGCGCGCCATGCAGGGCGCGGCCAGCCTGCTGCCGCGCGGCATGAGCGCACGCGCGGACTTCGACTGGCCGCGTGCCGACCGTCGGCGCGAGTTCCTGCGCGCGCGCTTCAACGAGGACGGCGGCCTCGAGCTCTTCGCCAACCAGAGCTCGGGCGTGCTCAGCTCCGCGGTCTGGGGCGACGGCCTCATCGACAACCCCGCCGGGCAGACGATCGCGCGCGGCGACACGGTGCGCTTCCTGCCCTTCTCGGAGTTGCTGGGATGATGAAGCTGCGCGTGCGCTACTTCGCCTCGCTGCGCGAGGCCTTCGGGGCCGAGGAGACGGTGGAGATGCCCGCGGGCGCGACGCTGGGCGAACTGCGCGATGCCCTCATCGCGCGCGGCGGCGCCTATGCCGAGCGCCTGGCGCGCGATCGCGCCCTGCGCTGCGCCCTGGACCAGGCCATGGCCGACGAGGCCAGCCCCATCCACGCCGACGCCGAGGTCGCCTTCTTCCCGCCCGTCACCGGCGGCTGAGCGCCCGTGCCACGGCGCGCGGCGGTCCTCGTCGCAGTCGCTGCAGAGCGGTGCTTGGCGGCGGGCTGCTGCCGCCGGCCGCGGCGGCCCGCAGCGACGCTTACGGTGGCCCGCGCGACGCCCAAGCCCCGCGCGGCACGCGAGGACGGCGTGGATGCCACAATGCTCGCCGCCGTGAAGCCGAGTCCTCGCGTCCGCATTCAGAGCGCCGATTTCGATCTGGGCGCCGAAGTCGCTGCCCTGCGCGCGCATGACGCCGCCGTGGGCGCGGTCGTCGCCTTTGTCGGCACCGTGCGCGACCGCCATGCCGGCGGCGCGGGCGAGGTGCAGTCGCTCGAGCTCGAGCACTACCCGGGCATGACCGAGCGCGCCATCGAGGCCATGATCGACGAGGCGAAGGCGCGCTTCGACCTCTGCGCCGTGCGCGTCATCCACCGCGTCGGCGCGCTGCAACCCCTGGACCAGATCGTGCTCGTGGCGGTGAGCGCCGCGCACCGCGGGCAGGCCTTCGCTGCCTGTGAGTTCCTGATGGACTACCTGAAGACGCAGGCGCCGTTCTGGAAGAAGGAAGCCACGGCCGCGGGCGCGCGCTGGGTCGATGCGCGCGTCGAGGACGACCAGGCGCTGGCGCGCTGGGGCATCCGCGCCGGCAACGCGACGGCGTCGGCGCGGGCGGCGGACGCGCCGTGAACGCGCCGCTGCGGCCGGAGCACGCGCAGGCCACGCCCTCCGCGCACCCGCTGCGCAACGCGCTCGGGCGCTTTGCCACCGGCGTGACCATCGTCACCACGGCGGCACCGGACGGCAGCCCGGTGGGCCTGACCGTCAACTCCTTCGCTTCGCTCTCGCTGGAGCCGCCGCTGCTGCTGTGGTCGCTGCGCCTGGCCAGCCCGCTGCTGGGCGCGTTCCGCGCCGCGCCGCGCTTTGCCGTCAACGTGCTGGCCGAGTCGCAGCTCGAGCTCTCGCGCAGCTTCGCCTCGCGCCATGCGCATCGCTTCGCGCAGGGCGAGTGGCTGTGTGGCGAGGACGGCGTGCCGCGCTTGCAGGGCGCTGCCGCGGGCTTCCTGTGCGAGACGCGTTCGCGCCAGGAGGAGGGCGATCACCTGCTCATCATCGGCCGCGTGCTGGCCTTCACCGACAGCCACGAGCCGCCGCTGCTCTTCCAGGGCGGGCGCTACCGGCGGCTGGGAGCGGTTTTGTAGCCGGTGTGTTCGGCTTGAAATCGTCCCCGCACTGCCCCATTTGAGCGGCAGACCGGAGGACGATCCATGCGCTTCGACAAGCTGACCACCGCTTTCCAGCAAGCCCTCGCCGACGCCCAGAGCCTGGCGGTGGCACGCGACAACCCCTACATCGAGCCCAGCCACCTGCTGGCGGCGATGCTGCAGCAGGCCGACGGACCGAAGGCGCTGCTGGACCGTGCCGGCGCCAACACGGCGGCGCTGGCGACGGCGATGGAGACGGCCAACCGCAACCTGCCGCAGGTGCAGGGCGGGGGGCAGCCGGTGCAGCCCGGGCGCGACCTGGTGCAGCTGCTGCAGCAGGCCGACAAGGAGGCCACGCAGCGCGGTGACCAGTTCATCGCCAGCGAGATGTTCCTGCTCGCCCTGGCCGACGCCAAGAGCGACATCGGCGGCATCGTGCGCGGGCATGGCCTCACGCGCAAGGCGCTGGAGGCTGCCATCGAGGCCGTGCGCGGCGGGCAGAAGGTCGATTCGGCCGAAGCCGAAGGCCAGCGCGAGGCGCTGAAGAAGTACACGCTGGACCTCACCGAGCGCGCGCGCGCGGGCAAGCTGGACCCGGTGATCGGGCGCGACGACGAGATCCGCCGCGCCATCCAGGTGCTGCAGCGGCGCAGCAAGAACAACCCGGTGCTGATCGGCGAGCCGGGCGTGGGCAAGACGGCCATCGTCGAGGGCCTGGCGCAGCGCATCGTCAACGGCGAGGTGCCCGAGACGCTCAAGGACAAGCGCGTGCTGGTGCTCGACATGGCGGGCCTGCTCGCCGGCGCCAAGTACCGCGGCGAGTTCGAGGAGCGCCTGAAGGCCGTTCTCAAGGAAGTCGCCGCCGACGAAGGGCGCATCATCCTCTTCATCGACGAACTGCACACGATGGTCGGCGCCGGCAAGGCCGAGGGCGCGATCGACGCGGGCAACATGCTCAAGCCCGCGCTTGCGCGCGGCGAGCTGCACTGCATCGGTGCGACCACGCTCGACGAGTACCGCAAGTACGTCGAGAAGGACGCCGCGCTCGAGCGCCGCTTCCAGAAGGTGCTGGTCGACGAGCCCAGCGTCGAGGCGACGATCGCGATCCTGCGCGGGCTGCAGGAAAAGTACGAGGTTCACCACGGCGTCGAGATCACCGACCCGGCGATCGTCGCCGCGGCCGAGCTCAGCCACCGCTACATCACCGACCGCTTCCTGCCCGACAAGGCGATCGACCTGATCGACGAGGCCGCGGCCAAGATCAAGATCGAGATCGACTCCAAGCCCGAGGCGATGGACAAGCTCGACCGCCGCCTCATCCAGCTCAAGATCGAGCGCGAGGCGGTGA
>JAIXKR010000144.1 GCA_026932235.1 Burkholderiales bacterium | reverse complement strand
GGACCGAGTCCGGTCCTCCGGCCGCCGCGAAGCGAATGCTTCACAGGCTCTGAGCCGGTCGCGATCCCGGCAAGCGGGATGCGCGGCGGGACGATGCAGATCGGATCGATCGACCTGCCCGTGCGCAGGCGATCGGCGTTCAGGCGTCCTGCGAGAGCAGCTGCCCGCCGCCGAAACTGCCGGTGAGCGGCACCTTGCCACCCGGGCCGATGCGCACCGCGCAGTACTTGAGCTCGGGGATCTTGCCCATCGGATCGAGCTTCGGGTTGGTGAGCTTGTTCACCGCGGCCTCGTACCAGCAGAAGGCGACGAACACGGCGCCGGGTGGCGTGCCCTCGTCGGCGCGCGCGTACAGGCTGACCTGCCCGCGCCGCGAGGCGATCGTCACCAGCCCGCCGCGCGCCACACCCAGGCGCTCGAGTTCGCCCGGGTGCAGCCAGGCCACCGGATCGGGCTCGATCGCGTCGAGCACACCCGAGCGCCGCGTCATGCTGCCGGTGTGCCAGTGCTCGAGCTGGCGGCCGGTGATGAGCACCATCGGATAGTCGTCGTCGGGCTGCTCGTCGGGCGGAACGATGTCGGCGGGCACGAAGAGCCCGCGGCCGCCGGCACGCGGGAAGGTCTGGGTGAAGACCACCGGCTGGCCCGGGTCGTCGTCGCCGCTGCAGGGGTAGGTCACCGCGCCGTCGCGCGCAAGCCGCGCCCACGAGATGCCGGCGATGCTCGGCATCACGAGCCGCATTTCCTCCCACACGCGCGCGACCGCGTCGCGGCAGTCGCTGGGCGTGGCGCCGTAACCCGACCAGTCCAGACCGAGCTGCGCGGCCATCGCGGTGATGCACCAGAGGTCCTGCCGCGCCTGGCCCGGCAGCGTCAGCGCCTGGCGCCCGACCTGCACCGTGCGGTCGGTGTTCGTGTAGGTCCCGGTCTTCTCGGCGAAGGCCGAAGCCGGCAGCACGACGTCGGCCAGCGCCGCGGTCTCGGTGAGGAAGATGTCCTGCACCACCAGCATCTCGAGCGAGGCCAGGGCTTCGCGCGCATGCTGCACGTCGGGGTCGCTCATCGCCGGGTTCTCGCCCATGATGTACATGCCGCGCACGCGGCCGGCGTGGATCGCGTCCATCACCTCGACGACCGTGAGCCCTGCCTGCGCGTCGAGCTGCGCGATGGGCACACCCCAGGCGGCGGCCACGCGCTCGCGCGCCGCGAGTTCGCCCACGCGCTGGTAGTCCGGGTACATCATCGGAATCAGCCCGGCGTCCGACGCGCCCTGCACGTTGTTCTGCCCGCGCAAGGGGTGCAGTCCCGTGCCGCGGCGTCCGATCTGTCCGGTCGCCAGCGCGAGCGCGATGAGGCAGCGCGCGTTGTCGGTCCCATGCACGTGCTGGCTCACGCCCATGCCCCAGAGGATCATCGAGGCGCGGCTCTTCGCGTAGAGCCGCGCCACCGCGCGCACCGTCTCGGGGGCGATGCCGCTGACGGCCTGCATGCGCTCGGGCGAAAAGCCCTTGACGTTCGCGGCCAGTGCCTCGAAGCCCTCGGTGCGATCGGCGATGAAGCGCTCGTCGACCAGCCCCTCGTCGACGATGACGTGCAGCATCGAGTTCAGCAGCGCGACGTCGGCGCCGGGGCGGAACTGCAGCACGTGCGTGGCGATGCGCGCCAGCTCGCCGCGGCGCGGGTCCATCACCACCAGCTTCGTCCCGCGCTCCACCGCATTCTTGATCCAGGTGGCCGCCACCGGGTGGTTCACGGTCGGGTTGGAGCCGATCACGATCACCACCTCCGCGTCCAGCACGTCGATCACCGGGTTGCTGACGGCGCCGGAGCCGATGCCTTCAAGCAGCGCGGCCACGCTCGACGCATGGCACAGGCGCGTGCAGTGGTCGACGTTGTTGCTGCCGAAACCCAGCCGCACGAGCTTCTGGAAGAGGTAGGCCTCCTCGTTGCTGCCCTTGGCCGAGCCGAAGCCCGCGAGCGCGCGTCCGCCGTGCACGTCGCGCAGCCGGGCCAAGGCGCCGCCCGCGCGCGCCAGCGCCTCCTCCCAGCTCGCCTCGCGGAAGAGCCGGTGCAGGTCGCGCTGCGGGTCGAAGGGCGCGTGCGCATCCTTGGCCACGCCTTCGCGCCGCACCAGCGGCACGGTGAGCCGCTGCGCGTGGTGCACGTAGTCGAAGCCGTAACGTCCCTTGACGCACAGCCGCCCCTGGTTGGCGGGGCCATCGCGCCCGTCGACCTGGATGATGCGGTCGTCCTTGACGTGATAGGTGAGCTGGCAACCGACGCCGCAGTAAGGGCACACGGATTCGACGCTGCGATCGGGAACGACGGCAGCGACGCCGCCCGCGGGCGCGATCGCGCCGGTCGGGCAGGCCTGCACGCACTCGCCGCAGCCGACGCAGGTCGAAGCCCCCATGGCATCGCCCTGGTCGAAGACGATCTGCTCCAGTGCACCGCGGAATGCGAGGCCGATGACGTCGTTGCCCTGCACCTCGCGACAGGCGCGCAGGCAGCGCGTGCACTGGATGCAGGCCTCCAGGTTGACCGCGATCGCCGGGTGCGAGGGGTCCGCAGCGAAGGCAGGCCGCGCCGGAAAGCGCGAACGGCCGATGCCGAGATCCTCGGCCCATCGCCGCAACTCGTCGTCGCGGCGCAGCGCGGCTTCGGGCATGTCGGCCTGCAGCAGCTCGATCACCAGGCGCTGGCTGGTACGCGCGCGCTCGCTGGCCGTGTGCACGACCATGCCCGGGCTCGCCTGGCGGCAGCAGGAAGCGGCGAGCACGCGCTCGCCCTCGACCTCGACGACGCAGGCACGGCAGTTGCCCACCGGCCGCAGGCCGTCGCCCAGGCACAGGTTGGGGATGACGATGCCCTCGCGCTCGGCGACGCCGAAGATCGTCTCGCCTTCCCGGGCCTGCACGCGACGGCCGTCGAGGCTGAATTCGACGAAGCCGCTCACGAGGGCACCTCGTCGGGGAAGTAGCGCATGAGGCAATCCACGGGATTGGGCGCGGCCTGCCCGAGGCCGCAGATCGACGCGTCGCGCATCACCTGCCCGAGCTCGGTCAGCAGCGCGCGGTTCCACACCGGCGCCTGCATCAGCAGGCTGGCCTTGGCGGTGCCGTTGCGGCAGGGCGTGCACTGGCCGCAGCTCTCGTGCTCGAAGAAGCGCATCAGGTTGCGCGCGACCTGCGCGATGGAATCGTGCTGCGAGATCACGACGACGGCCGCGCTGCCGATGAAGCAGCCGTGCGCTTGCAGCGTGTCGAAGTCCAGCGGCACGTCGGCCAGCCGCGCCGGCAGGATGCCGCCCGAGGCGCCCCCGGGCAGGTAGGCCTTCAGTTCGTGGCCCGGCAGCATGCCGTCGCAGTGCTCGTCGACGAGCTCGCGCAGCGTGATTCCCGCGGGCGCGAGCTTCACGCCGGGCGTGCGCACGCGGCCGCTGACCGAGAAGCTGCGCAGGCCCTGGCGGCCGTGACGGCCATGCCCGGCCCACCAGGATGCGCCGCGCTCGACGATGTCGCGCACCCAGTAGAGGGTCTCGAAGTTGTGCTGCAGCGTCGGCCGCCCGAACAGGCCCACCTGTGCGACGAACGGCGGACGCAGCCGCGGCATGCCGCGCTTGCCCTCGATCGACTCGATCATCGCCGACTCCTCGCCGCAGATGTAGGCGCCTGCCCCCCTGCGCAGCTCGATTCGCGGCAACCCCGGGGTCGGCGGCGTCGCCGCCAGCGCGGCGAGTTCACGCTGCAGCAGCGTGCGACAGCCATGGTACTCGTCGCGCAGGTAGACATAGACCGCTTCGGCCTGGACCGCCCAGGCGGCGATCAGCATGCCCTCCAGGAAGCGGTGCGGATCGCGCTCGAGATACCAGCGGTCCTTGAAGGTGCCGGGCTCGCCTTCGTCGAGATTCACCGCCATCAGCCGCGGCGCCGGCTGCGCGAGCACGCTGCGCCACTTGCGTCCGGTCGGGAAGCCTGCGCCGCCCAGGCCGCGCAGCGACGAGGATTCGAGCTCGGCGATGACGTCCCCGGCGTGGCGCCGCCCGCTCGCGCACTCGCGCAGCAAGGCGTAGCCGCCAGCCGCCCGATACGCGGCCAGATCCACGTACGGCTCGGGCTCGTGCGTGCGCAGCCCCTGGGCCACGGCGGCCTGCACCGCCTCGGGCGTGGCATGGCGCAGCGGGTGCTGGTGCACGACGGCCACCGGCGCCGTCTCGCAGCGCCCGACGCAAGGTGCCGGAACCACGCGCACCGTGGTGCCCAGCAGGGCCGGCAGGCGGGCCAGCAGATCGCGCGCGCCGGCCAGCTCGCAGGCCACGCCGTCGCACACGCGCACCGTCAGCGCCGGCGGCGCCGGCACGTCGCCGCGCTCGTCCTCGTGCACGACGTCGAAGTGGTGATAGAAGCTCGCGACCTCGAAGACCTCGGTCTGCGCCAGCTGGAGCATCTCGGCCAGCGCCGCCAGGTGCGGCGTGCCGAGCTGGCCGAAGCGGTCGTTGATCGCGTGCAGGTACTCGATCAGGCGCTCGCGCCGCAGCGCTTCGCGGCCCAGCAGCGCGCGCACTTCCTCGCGTCGCAACGCGTCGACGCGGCGCCCCTTGGGCGCTTGCCGACGCCGCTCGCGCGAAGGCGCTTGCGGGTCGGTCGGAACGATGGGAATGACAGGGGCGTTCACGCACGCGGGCCGCTTGCCGGCAGCACTCGGTTGGCCAAGGCCGAACGAGTCTAGATCAGGGCCGAAAATCCCGTGCTGGCACGGCTCATCGAAATCCATGCGCGCCGCGGGCTCGCAGCGCGCCCGATCCCCTTCACGGGGCGCCCTCCAGGACCGCCAGCGTGAGCCGCGAGACGCAGACCGGGCGCTCCTGCCCGTCGACGATGTCGATCTGCCAGACGTGCGTGCTGCGGCCGCGATGGACCGGCCGCGTGACGCCGCTGATCCAGCCCGACTTGACGGCGCGGAGGTGGTTGGCATTGATGTCCAGGCCGACCACGATGCGCCCCTCGGGCACGCTGAAGGCCGCGCCGCAGGAGCCCAGCGTCTCGGCCAGCAGCACGGAGACGCCGCCGTGCAGGATTCCCAGCGGCTGACGCGTGCGCGTGTCCACCGGAGCGCGGGCGCGGATGAAGTCGTCGCCGACCTCGAGGAACTCCATACCCAGGTGCTCGGGCGCGGTGCCGACGTGCACGGCGTGCAGGATCTCGATGGAAAGCGGGCGGGTCCAGATCGCGGGCATGGTGTCGTTCTCTCTCGGTGGATGGACGGAGGATTCTTCACGCCGCGTGGCGCGCGCGCAGCAGCTCGACGATGACGCCAGCCATGCGCGCCGCGGCGCCGCGGTGCGCCTGCGCGAAGCCCGCCGCCTGCGCGGCCATCGCTGCGCGCTCGGCGGTGCCGAGGAGCGCGCCGGCCCGCGCCACCGCGGCCGGCAGGTCGGGAACGCGCTGCGCCGCGCCGGCCGCGATGGCGTCTTCGGCGGCGGCGGCGAAGTTGAAGGTGTGCGGTCCCAGCAGCAGCGGGCAGCCGCAAGCCGCGGCCTCGATCAGGTTCTGCCCGCCCAGCGGCGCGAAGCTGCCGCCCAGAAGCGCGACGTCGGCGAGCGCATAGTAGAGCGGCATCTCGCCGATCGAGTCGCCGATCCAGACGTCGGCACCTGCGGCTTCGGCGGAGGGGGCGTCGGCAAAGGCGCTGCGGCGCAACACGCGCGGCAGGACCGCCGCCGCGAGCGCGGCGACCTCCTCGAAACGCTGCGGATGCCGCGGCACGAGCAGCAGCAGCGGCCGCGCGCAGGGCAGCGTGCTCCAGGCCGACAGCAGCGCCGCCTCCTCGCCTTCGCGTGAACTCGCCATCAGCACCACCGGCCGCGCCAGCGCCTGCCGCCAGCGCCTGCCGCGCGCGAGCAGCGCGGCGTCGGGCTCGAGGTCGAACTTCAGGTTGCCCATCACCTGCACCGACATCACGCCGGACTCCCGCAGGCGCCGCGCATCGGCCTCGGTCTGCGCCAGCGTGCGCGTGAGCGCGGCCAGCGCCGGCTGCAGCAGCGCGCGCAGGCGCCGGCCCTTGGCCCGGCTCTTCTCCGACAGGCGGGCATTGGCGAGCACCATCGGCACCCCCGCCGCGCGCGCGGCGACGAGCAGATTGGGCCAGATCTCGGTCTCCATCAGCACGCCCACGGCCGGGCGCTGCGCGCGCAGGAATCGACGCACCGCCCCCGGCGTGTCGTAGGGCAGCCAGGCCTGCGCGTCGCCGCGCCGCAGCAGCGCGCGCCCGGCCTCGCGACCGGTGGCGGTGCCGTGCGTGAGCAGCAGGCGCACGCCGGGCCGCGCGCGGCGCAGCGCATCGACGAGCGCGCCGGCAGCGCGCGTCTCGCCGAGCGAAACGGCATGGATCCACACGCGCCCGCGCGGCGGCGTTCGCTCCGGATAGAGGCCCAGCCGCTCACCCCAGGCCTGGCGGTACAGCGGTTCGCGCGCGCCGCGCCACCACAGCCGCGCAAGATAGGCCGGCGTCAGCAGCCGCAGCAACAGGGAGTAGCCGGCGCGCGCCAGCGCGGCCTTCATCGGTGCAGGCCTGCGCGCGCCGTCGACTCGCGCCGCCGCGTCTCTGCGCCGCGGCCCATCAGTGGACCGCGCCGCCCACCTGCGCATCGGGCTTGATGCTGCGCAGCGCCTCCAGCATGCGCGTCTGGATGCGGTGCAGCGCCGTCGGCGTGTGGCCCTCGAAGCGAAGCACCAGCACCGGCGTCGTGTTGCTCGCGCGGATAAGGCCGAAGCCGTCGGCGAAGTCCACGCGCAGGCCGTCGATGGTGCCGACCTCGCCGTCGGCGAAGGCCAGGCGTCCCGCTGCGACGCCGGCCAGCAGTGCCTCCACCAGCGCATGATGCTCGCCCTCGGCACAGGCGACGTTGAGTTCGGGCGTGCTGTGGCTGCTCGGCAGCGCGTCCAGCAGCGCGCTCGGGTCGGCATGGCACGAGAGGATCTCGAGCAGCCGCGCCGCGGTGTAGGTGGCATCGTCGAAGCCGTACCAGCGTTCGCCGAAGAAGAGGTGGCCGCTCATCTCGCCGGCCAGCGGCGCACCGGTCTCGCGCAGCTTGGCCTTGACCAGCGAATGCCCGGTCTTCCACATCAGCGGCACGCCCCCGGCCTCGCGGATCACCACCGGCAGGCGCTGGCTGCACTTGACGTCGTAGATGATCGTCGCGCCCGGCAGGCGTGCGAGGATGTCGCGCGCGAAGAGCATGATCTGCCTGTCCGGCCAGATCACGTGACCGTCCTTCGTCAAGACACCCAGGCGATCGCCATCGCCGTCGAAGGCCAGCCCGAGTTCGGCGCCGGTGGCCTTGACGACGAGTTCCAGCACCGCGAGATTTTCGGGCTTGCTCGGATCCGGATGGTGATTCGGAAAGTCGCCGTCGACCTCGGAGTAGAGGTCGATCACCTCGCACCCCAGCGCGCGCAGGATGGCCGGCGCGCTCGCGCCGGCGACGCCGTTGCCCGAGTCGACGACGATCTTCATCGGCCGCGCGAGCCGGCAGTCGGACGTGATGCGGTGCGCGTACTCGGCGACGATGTCCATCGACCCGACGCGGCCCTGGCCGTGAAGATAGTCCTCGCGCTCGATGCGCTCGCGCAGGCGCTGGATCTCCGCGCCATGGATGGCGCGGCCGGCGAGCACCATCTTGAAGCCGTTGTAGTCCTTGGGGTTGTGGCTGCCGGTGACCTGGATGCCGCTCTCGCAGCCATGCGAGCCGCGCGTGGCGGCGACGTAGTAGAGCATCGGCGTCGTCACCATGCCGAGGTCGACCACGTCCAGGCCCGTCGACGCGAGCCCGCGGATCAGCGCCGCCGCCAGGCTCGGGCCCGAAACGCGCCCGTCCCGGCCCACGGCCACGGCCTTCTGCCCCTGCGCCAGCGCCTCGGAGCCGAAGGCACGCCCCAGATGCTCGGCAAAGGTCTCGTCGATCGTCCGGCCGACGACGCCGCGAATGTCGTAGGCCTTGAAGACGGAAGCGTCGATCTGCATGGGGCGGCTGCGTTCAGGGATGCCGTGAAGGCGACGCGGCACATTCTAGGCAGCGGCTTCGAAGCCCGCGCGGCGAGGGCGGCGACAGGTCCGGAAACGGCGAGTCGGCGGCCCGCCGCGGCGTAGCATGCAGCGCATGGTCCTCGACGCCGACGCCGCCTACCTCGCCGTGAAGGCGCGCGATGCGCGCTTCGACGGCCGGCTCTTCGTCGGCGTCACCAGCACCGGCGTCTACTGCCGTCCGGTGTGCCGCGTGCGCGTGCCGCGGCGTGAGAACTGCCGCTTCTTCGAGACCCGCGCCCAGGCCGAGGCCGCAGCGTTTCGCCCCTGCCTCAAGTGCCGGCCGGAGATCGCGCCCGGGCTCTCGGCGATGGATTCATCGCAGCAGCTGGCGGCGGTCGCGGCGCGGCAGATCGCGCACGCGGTGCACGCCGGCGAGGCACTCGCGCTGCCGGCACTGGCGGCACGGCTGGGCGTCAGCGACCGCCACCTGCGGCGCATCTTCCAGGCCGCGCACGGCGTCTCGCCGCACGCCTACCTCGACACGCAGCGCCTGCTGCTGGCCAAGCAATTGCTGACCGATACCGCGCTGCCGGTGACCGAAGTGGCGCTGGCGAGCGGCTTTTCGAGCCTGCGCCGCTTCAACGCCGCCTTCGCCGAGCGCTACCGGCTCGCGCCGACGGGCCTGCGCAAGGCGCGCAGCGCCGCGCGCACGCCCTCGGCGCCGCTGCGCCTGGCCTATCGGCCGCCCTACGACCACGAGGCGCTGCTCGCCTTCTTCGCCGCGCGCCAGCTCGGCGGCGTCGAGGCCGTCGACGGCCTGGAACTGCGCCGCACGCTCGGCTGGACGCACGAAGGGAAGCGCCTGCACGGCTGGATCGCATGCCGCTTCATGCCGGCGCGCAACGAGGTGCACGTGCAGACCGCGGCCGCGCTCGCACCGGTGCTGGGCGCGGTGCTGCAGGCGGTACGGCAGGCGCTGGATCTGGACGCCGAACCGTCCCGAATCGATCCGGTGCTCGCCACCGTTCCCGGTCCGCCGCGCGCGGGGACGCGGCTTCCCGGCGCATTCGACGGCTTCGAGCTCGCGGTGCGCGTGATCCTCGGCCAGCAGGTGACGGTGAAGGCCGCGCGCACGCTCACCGGGCGCCTGGTGGCGCGCTTCGGCACGCCCGTCCGGACGCCGTGGCCGGAGCTGGACCGCGTCTTCCCCGACGCGCCGACGCTGGCGGCGGCCAGCGCCGGCGCCATCGGCGAGCTCGGCATCGTGCGCCAGCGCGTGCGTGCGCTGCAGGCGCTGGCGGCCGAAGTCGCCGCGGGGCGCCTGGCCCTGCACCGCGCCGCCGCGCTCGACGAAACGCTGGCGGCGCTGCGCGCGCTGCCCGGAGTCGGCGAATGGACGGCGCAACTGATCGCGATGCGTGCGCTCGCCTGGCCCGACGCCTGGCCCGCGGCGGACATCGGCCTCATGAACGCGCTCGGCACGCGCGACCCGCGACAGGTGGCCGCCTGCGCCGAAGCCTGGCGCCCCTGGCGCGCCTACGCGGTGATGAAACTCTGGCACCTGCAGGAGAGCCCGCTGTGAAGACCACGCTGCAATCCGCGCGCATCGTCGCCGCGGCGGAGATCGAGACGCCGCTCGGTGCGATGACCGCCCTCGCCAGCGCCAAGGGCCTGGTGGCACTCTGGTTCGACGCGCGCGAACGCTTCGCTGACTTCGGCGACGTGGCGGAGGACGAGGATCGCCGCAACGCCGCGATCGAGGCCGCGCGACGCTGGCTGCACGCCTACTGGAACGGCGACGATCCCAGCGCCATCCGCGTGCCGCTGGATCTGCAGGGAACGCCCTTCCAGCGCGCGGTGTGGGCGCATCTGCAGGCCATCCCTTTCGGCCGCACGCGCAGCTACGGCGAAGTCGCCGCCGCCGCGGGCCGCTCCGCGGCCGTGGCGGCGCGCGCCACCGGCGCCGCCTGCGGTGCCAATCCGATCGGCCTCATCGTCCCCTGCCACCGCGTCGTCGGCGCCAAGGGTGCCATGACCGGGTTTTCGGCAGGCCTCGAGCGCAAGATCGCACTGCTGCGTCACGAAGGGGTATTGCCGGCCTGAGCGGCGCGCACGCGGGCAATGGTCGATGATCCCGCCGCACGCATCGCTGCGGTGGCCGGCCTTCGGTTGCGCAGGGGATGTGTCGGCTTGATTTGGGGGCGCGAGACCCCATAACTCAGGCATGCGTCCGACGAGCCGATAGGGCTGCCATGAGTTCCGACACCACGATCCGTATCCCCGCCCGCCTGCAGACGTTGGCGGCCACGGCCATGCTGCTGGAGAAGCTCGAGCGCCTGCCGCGCTCGGCCAGTGCCGACCAGTACCGGAGCCTGGTCGGGCAGGTTCATCGCCTGTTGGACGACGCCGAAGGCGATCCGGCCCTCGAGAGTCTGCTGAACCGGTTGCCGGCGCTGGCCGAACTGCACGAGAACCGCCACTACGCGCAGGCCGGCCTGTGCCGCGCGCCGCTGGAAGCGGCCGTGCAGGCCGAGCAGCAGGCGCATGCCCTGATCGAGCGCATGCGCGGCTGAAGGGCGGCCGGCGGTCGCGTGGACCTCGTGTCCCTTGCGGTGCGACTCGGCGGTGATTTCGTGGCTGATCAGGAAGAGCCACGTGCGGGACGCACGCATGCGATCGGGTGCCATCACGTCGCATTGAGGTTCACACGACCTCCAGGACCGGCGCCACGAACGAAAACGGAAAATGGCCGCAGGCAACCCGTGCCTGCGGCCATTGAAGTTCTTGGCGGAGTGGACGGGACTCGAACCCGCGACCCCCGGCGTGACAGGCCGGTAT
>JAIXKR010000009.1 GCA_026932235.1 Burkholderiales bacterium | reverse complement strand
TGATCACCATCGGCTCGCTCTACGCGATGGCGCCGCGCGCGCTCGGGCGCCCGGCCATGCACTCGGTGAAGGGCATGGAGTGGCACTTCTGGCTGCACTTCATCGGCACCCTGTGCTACGTGGTTGCGATGTGGATCGCCGGCGTCACCGAAGGCATGATGTGGCGAGCCACCGGCATCGACGGCGCGCTCGTCTACTCCTTCCTCGACAGCCTGATCGCCGCCCATCCCTGGTACATCCTGCGCTGGTTCGGCGGCGTGCTGATCTGGCTGGGCATGTGGGTGATGGCCTGGAACCTCTGGGTCACCGCGGCGGACGCGCGCGAGCCCATCATCTCGCCGATCCCGGTGCCGATTCCCGAGCCCGAGCCGATGCAGATGCCCAGGCCGCTGCCGGCGCACGGCTGAGGAGCGCGCAGCATGGCCTATCGTCACTTCGAGTTCATCGAGAAGCACGCCTGGTCGCTGGGCATCGCGACGGCGCTCATGGTGTCGCTGGGCGGGCTGGCGGAGATCACGCCGCTCTTCATCGAAGCCAACAAGCTGCAGCCGACGGCGGACATGAAGCCCTACGACCCGCTGCGTCTGGCCGGGCGCGACATCTACGTGCGCGAGGGCTGCTACCTCTGCCACACGCAGATGGTGCGCACGCTGCGCTTCGAGACGCAGCGCTACGGCGCGTATTCGACGGCGTCCGAGTCCGCCTTCGACCGCCCGCACCAGTGGGGCAGCAAGCGCACCGGGCCGGACCTCGCGCGCGTGGGCGGCAAGTACTCGGACGACTGGCAGCGCGTGCATCTGCTGGACCCGCGCGAAGTCGTTCCCGAGTCGAACATGCCCGCCTACCCGTGGCTGGCGCTGTCGCTCATCGACGGCAGTGACCTGCAGGCGCGCATGCGCGTGCTGCGCACGCTCGGCGATCCCTACCGCGACGAGGACATCAAGAACGCGCCGAAGGCGGTCGCCGGCCGCACCGAACTGGACGCCCTGGTCGCCTATCTTCAGGGTCTGGGCGTCGACAACGTCCCCAGGCCCGCGCCGCCAGCGAGCGCGCCGGCGGACGCCACGGGGAGCAAGCCATGAATCCGCTCTGGGGCCACCTGATCGGGGTCTTCATCGTCGTGCTGATGCTGCTCTTCCTCGGCATCTGGGTCTGGGCCTGGCTGCCGTCGCACGAGCGCAGCTTCAAGGCGCTGGCGCGCCTGCCGATGGACGACCGCGCGGCGTCGCCGAGCACGGCATCCAGCGGCGGGGAGGAGCGGTCATGAGCAGTTTCTGGGCCGCCTGGGTCATCTTCCTCGTCTGCTTCAACCTCGGCGTCACCTTCTTCCTCTTCCTTTGGGCGCCGCGCGCAAAGGTGCCGACGCTCCCCGACGGCACGACCGGTCACGTCTGGGCCAACGGCACGCTGCGCGAGGGGATGGCGCCATTGCCCCGGTGGTGGATCGCGATCTCGCTGGCCGGCTTCCTCGCCGGCTTCACGTACTTGGCCTTGTTCCCGGGCCTGGGCAACTTCGAGGGTGCCCTGCAATGGACTTCCCGCGGCGAGCTCGCCGCGGACGCGAAGGCCAATCAGGCGCTGCGCGATGCGGCCACCGCAGGTTTCGCCGAGCGGCCGGTGGAGCAGCTGGCGACCAATCCCAAGGCGCTCGCGATGGGCGAAGTGGTCTACCGCGACAACTGCGCCGCCTGCCATGGTCGCACCGGGAAGGGAAACCCGGCGCTGGGCGCGCCGCGGCTCGACGACGACGACTGGCTCTACGGCAGCAGCGGCGAGGCGATCCTCGCCAGCGTCACCGACGGTCGCCATGGCGTCATGCCGCCCTGGGGCGAGCCGCTGGGCGAGGAGGGTGTCGTCAACGTCGCCCACTACGTGCTTGCGTTCTCCGGCGCGACGCACGATGCGACGCGGGCCGCAGCGGGCAAGGAGAGCTTTGCGACCCTGTGCGCGGCCTGCCACGGCTCCGAGGGCAAGGGCAACCAGGGGGTGGGCGCGCCCAACCTCAGCGACAACACCTGGCTTTACGCCGGCGACCTCGACGGCGTCATGCAGTCGATCCGCGACGGGCGCAGCGGCAGCATGCCGGCGTGGAGCGCGCGCCTGGATCCGACCGCGCTGCGCCTGGTCGCCGCCTACGCGTACTCGCTCTCGCGCGGCGGCCCGGCGGCGCAGCGCTGAGGCCGTGGCGCGCGCGCCGGAGCATGCCTGGTACCGCCAGGGAATCGTCTGGCTGGGCTTGGGCGTATTCGTGGCATCGATCGCCGGCTCGGTCTGGCTGATCCGCGTCGCCCATCGCTACGCCGATCCCCCGCTGTCGCCGGCCGAGGTCTCCGGGCCGACGATCCTGAAAATGCCGCTGGCGCGACCGGAGCGGGTGTCGCGGCCGCCACCGGAGCCGCCACCGGAGCCGCGATCGGAGCCGCGATGAACGCGCCGGGCTGCTGGCACTGTGGCGACGTCCTCCCGGCCGACGCGCCGCGTGCGCGCGTGGCCGGCGTCGAGCACGCCGTGTGCTGCCACGGTTGCAAGGCCGCAGCCGAATGGATCGACCAGCTCGGCCTGGCGGACTACTACCGCCTGCGCGGTGGCCCGGCGGCTCCGGTACCCGACGCGCAGGCCGCCGCGCGCAGCGCGAGCGCGTGGGGGCGGCCCGAGTTGTCGCGCCACGTCGTGCGCGCGCTCGCCGCCGGCCAGCAGGAAGTGCTGTTGCTCGTCGACGGCATCCGTTGCGCCGCCTGTGTCTGGCTGATCGAGCGCGCCCTGGGCGCGCAGCCGGGCGTCGTCTCGGTGCAGGTGAACGCGGCCGCAAGGCGCGCGCGCGTCGTCTGGGACTGCGCGCGCAGCGACCTCGCGACGATCCTCGGCGCGCTGGCGCGCACCGGCTACCAGGCCCTGCCGCTGGACGCCAAGGCGCTGGACGACGCACGCCAGCGCGAATCGCGCGACGCGCTCAAGCGCCTGCTGGTGGCGGGCTTTGGCGCCATGCAGGCGATGATGTACGCCAGCGCCCTCTATCTGGGTGCGTTCTCCGACATCGACGCCGCCACGCGCGGCCTGATGCGCTGGCTCGGGCTGCTGGTGGCCACGCCGGTGGTCTTCTATTCGGCCCGGCCCTTCTTCACCGGCGCCTGGCGCAGCCTGCGCGCGCGCCGCCTCGGCATGGACGTGCCGGTGGCGATCGCCATCGCCCTCATCTACGCGGCCAGCGTCGTCGAGGCCTTGCGCGGCCAGGGCGAGGTCTACTTCGATTCGGTGAGCATGTTCGTCTTCTTCCTGCTCGTGGGACGCTTCCTCGAGATGCGCGCGCGCCACCGCGCCGGTGAGCTCGTCGATGCCCTCGCGCGCACGACGCCGGCCTTCGCCGACCGCCTGCGCGCCGACGGCGGCACCGAACGCATCGGTGCGCTCGAGCTCGTCGCCGGTGACCGCGTGATCGTCGCCGAAGGCGAGCGTGTTCCGGCCGATGGCGTGCTGGAGAGTGCGGCCTGCCGTGCCGACGAGGCGATGCTGAGCGGCGAATCGGCGCCGGTGCGCAAGCAGCCAGGCGACGCGCTGGCCGGCGGCAGCGTGCTGCTGGACGGGCCGGCGACGGTGCGCGTCACGCGCGTGGGCGCCGATACGGCCCTGGCCGGAATCGTCGCACTGATGGCGCGCGCGCAGAGCGAGCGCCCGCGCCTGGCGCGCGCCGGCGAGCGCGCCGCGGCCGGCTTCGTCGCGCGCGTGCTCACGCTTGCCGCCTTCTGTGCGCTCGGCTGGAGCTTCGTCGATCCATCGCGCGCGCTGGCGGCGACGCTGGCGGTGCTCGTCGTCTCCTGCCCCTGCGCCTTCGCGCTCGCGGTGCCGGCGGCGCTCACGCGCGCGCTCTCGGTGCTTGCCGCGCGCGGTGTCTTCGTCGTGCACGCGGACGCGATCGAGGATCTCGCACGCGCCACGCACGCGGTGTTCGACAAGACCGGAACGCTCACCAGCCCCGAACTGGAACTGCTGCAGGCGCACGATGGCGAGCGCGACGACCTGCTCGCTGCGGCGGCGGCGCTTGCGCGCGGCAGCACGCACCCGGTCTCGCAGGCGATCGTGCGTGCCGCGCAGGACCTGCCGCCACGGCTTGCCGGCGAACTGGAGACGGCGCGCGGGCAGGGCGTCGAAGGATGCATCGACGGGCGCCGGCTGCGCCTGGGCCGGCGCGCCTGGGCACTGGGCGGCTGCGGCGCCCCGGAGGGCGCGCCGGCGGACGCCGACGACCTCGTCGTCCTCGCCGAGGCGGGTCGGCTGCTGGCGAGCTTCCGGCTCGGCGAGCGCCTGCGCCCGGGCGCGCGCGAAGCCATAGCCGCCTTGCGCGCGGACGGCGTGCAGGTCGAGCTGCTCAGCGGCGACGCCCAGGGCAAGGTCGCCACGGTGGCGGCGGCGCTGGCGATCGGGCGGCATCGGGCGCGCCAATCGCCGGCCGACAAGCTGCAACGCCTGCACGCGCTGCGTGCCCAAGGCGCGCGCGTGCTGGCGGTGGGCGACGGCATCAACGACGCGCCGGTGCTGGCCGGCGCCGATGTCGCGGTGGCGCTGGCCTCGGGCAGCGAACTCGCGCGCGCCAGCGGCGACATCGTGCTCGACGACGGGACGCTCGCGGCCTTGCCCGAGGCGCGGCGCCTGGCGCAGCAGACGCTGGCGGTGCTGCGGCAGAACCAGCGCTGGGCGCTGGTCTACAACCTCGCCGTCGTGCCCTTCGGCGCGCTGGGTTTCGTTCCGCCCTGGCTCGCGGCGATCGGCATGTCGGCCAGTTCCCTCGTCGTCATCCTCAACGCGCTGCGCATCGGGCGCTCCGCGCGCACCCGGGCCCGGCCGCAGGCGCCGTTGCGCTGGCAGGAGGAGCGGGCATGAACATCCTCGTCGTCATGATTCCGCTGTCGATCGTGCTGCTGATCGGCGCCGGCCTGGCCTTCTTCTGGGCCGTCGAGCACCAGCAGTTCGACGACCTCGAGACGCCGCGCCTGCTGCCGCTGCTGGACGACCCCGCGGCGCCCGTGGGCGACCCGGGCAACGCGGACGACGCGCGTGACTTGCACGAGGCACCGCCCGCGCCGCGATGAACGGCGCGCTGACACTTGCTGCGGCGCTGCTGCTCGGGCTGGCGGCAAGCGGGCATTGCCTGGTGATGTGCGGCGGCCTGTCGGCGGCGCTGGGAATGGCCACCGCCCGGGGTGCCGATGGCCGGCCGCGCGCGCTGCTGCTCGTGACCTACCAGCTCGGCCGCACGAGCTCGTATGCCCTGGCGGGCCTGCTGCTGGCGGGCACGCTGGGCGCGATCGTCGGCGCGATGGACAGCGAGACCCTGCGGCGCCTGCTGCGTGCGCTGTCGGCGGCGGCGCTGCTGTTGGCGGCCCTCGTTGCCTTCGGGCATGTGCGCGATCCCGGCGGCGCCGGCCTGGGGCAGCGGCTGTGGCGTCGCCTTGCGCCCCTCGGGCGCCGGCTGCTGCCGGTGGCGAGCATGCCGCGCGCCTTCGCCTTCGGCATGGTCTGGGGCTGGATGCCCTGCGGCTTCGTCTATACCGTGCTCGTGATCGCGACGCTGCAGGGCGATGCGCTCTACGGTGCGGCGACGATGGCCGCCTTCGGCCTGGGCACGCTGCCGGCGATGCTCGTCGCCGCCTTCGGCGCGCAGCGCCTGGCGGGATTCGGCGCCGGGATCGGCGCGCGCAAGCTCGCCGGCTTCGTGCTCCTCGCGAGCGCGGGCCTGACCTTCGCCGGCCCCTGGCTGCCGCACTGGGCGTGGCTGGAGGCCTCGCTGCCTTTCCTCTGCCGCAGCAGCTGAGCGGCGGGCCGGGCCGCCGCGGCCGCTCTCAGCCGTGCCGGCGCTCGAAGTCCTTCATGTAGGCGACGAGCGCCCGTACGCCCTCGATCGGCATCGCGTTGTAGATCGAGGCGCGCATGCCGCCCACCATGCGATGGCCCTTGAGCTGCTTCAACCCGGCGGCTTCGGCGCCTTGCAGGAAGGCGGCGTCGAGCCGCTCGTCGTGCAGCTTGAAGGGCACGTTCATCCACGAGCGGCATTCGCGCGCCACCGGCGCGCGATAGAACGCGGTGGCGTCCAGGCAGTCGTAGAGCAGCGCGGCCTTGCTGCGGTTGCGCTCGGCCATCGCCGTGAGCCCGCCCTGCGCCTTGAGCCACTGGAAGACGAGGCCGGCGACGTAGATCGCATACGTCGGCGGCGTGTTCAGCATGCTGTCGGCCTCGGCCTGCAGGCGGTAGTTGAAGGCGTCGGGCGTGAGCGGGTGGGCGCCGTCCAGCAGATCCTCGCGCACGATGACGATCGTCAGCCCGGCGGGGCCGATGTTCTTCTGCGCACCGCCGTAGAGCAGGCCGAACCTCGACACGTCGAGCGGGCGCGAGAGGATGTCGCTGGAGACATCGGCGACGAGCGGCACCTCGCCCACCTCCGGCGTCCAGTGGTACTGCACGCCGCCGATGGTCTCGTT
The DNA here is from genome assembly GCA_026932235.1 of Burkholderiales bacterium. Lineage (GTDB taxonomy): Bacteria > Pseudomonadota > Gammaproteobacteria > Burkholderiales > Burkholderiaceae_C > Rubrivivax. The sequence goes on along the minus strand of JAIXKR010000009.1, from coordinate 4,546 downwards.
GCTGCAGATGTGCACGTAGGCTGCCTGCGGGTCGAGCTTCCACTGCTCGCGCGGCGGGATGCTCGTGTAGCCGTCCGCGGCGCTGCTCGCGGCGACGTTGATGCGGCCGAACTTGCGCGCCTCGGCGATCGAGCGCTGGCTCCAGGCGCCGGTGTCGATGTAGTCGGCGCCGGCGCGCCCGCGCATCAGATTCATCGGCACGATGGCGTTCTCGGCGATGGCGCCGCCCTGCATGAAGAGCGTGCGGTAGTTCGAGGGCACACCCAGCAGTTCGCGCAGGTCGGCCTGCGCCTGCGCATGGATCGACATGAACTCCGGCCCGCGGTGGCTCATCTCCATCACCGACATGCCCGCGCCGTGCCAGTCGAGCATCTCCTCGGCGGCCTGGCGCAGCACCGGTTCGGGCAGCGCGGCAGGGCCGGCGCTGAAGTTGTAGACGCGCGTCATCGGGTCGGGCCTTCATGGGTGGGCAAGGGCCGGCCGATTATCGGGCGCGCGCCGCGCCCGACGGCAGCGTTACAGTGGGCCCATGCCGCGGGCCAGGGTAGGCCGGCGGGGCGGAGAAGCAAGCAGGGGCCATCATGTTCAGTCATCTTCTCGTGCCCGTGGACGGCACCGGTCTTTCCTGGCGCGGCGTGCTGGCCAGCCTCGAGCTGGCGAAGAAGCTCGAGGCCCGCGTCACCGGCTTCGTCGTCATGCCGCCGACACCGGTATCGGCGATGAACGTCAACCCCTCGGGCTTCAAGCAGGAAGTGCAGGCGCACCAGACGCGCACCGAGGCGCACGCGCAGGAGATCCTCGCCGACTTCGCCGCCGAAGCGGCCAAGGCCGGCGTGCCTTTCGACGGCCGGACCGAGCGCACCGACAGCATCGACGGCGCCATCGCCGAGGCGGTGCAGAAGTACGGCTGCGACCTCATCGTCATGGCCACGCAGGGTCGCGGCGGCTTCGGCGAGATGCTTTTCGGTTCGCACACCAAGAACGTGATGGCGCGTTGCACGACGCCGCTGCTGGTGCTGCGCTGATCGGTTGCGCCACGACTTGCCGGGCGGCAGCGAAGCTGCCAGCATCACGATCTTTCCAACCCGCCCGTGCGCAAGAGGAGACGCCATGGCCAAGTCACTCGTCGATGCCGATGCCCTGATCGCCCAGTTCCGGAGCGCCAGCGCCCAGCAGGGAGAGCAGCTGCGCAAGGCGGTTTCCGCCGCCACCCTGCAGGCTTTGCAGGGTCGCGAGCTGACGCTGAAGAACATCCGCGCGGCGCTCAAGAGCGTGACCGACGCCGTCAACACCGGCATGGCGCAGAGTGCGCTGCCGACGGCGGACGCCGAGTCGCTGCTCGACAAGGCGGTGGCGGGCATGGACGACGCGCTGCTGAAGGCGGTGGAGGCCAACCGTGTGGCGCTCGGGCAACTGGTGGCGCAGGGCGCCGACCTGCGCGAGCAGCATCTGGCCAAGGCGGTCGCCGACCTGGAGAAGTTCGAGGACATGTTCATGGGCGCCGTGCGCAAGGCTGCCGCCGGCGCCGGTGACCCGATGGCGACGCCCTGGGGGCCGGTGCTGGAGAAGCTGCAGGCGGGCGGTACCGCCTCCGGCAGCCGCGCCAGCGCCACCGCCGAACAACTGCTGCAGGACATGCAGGCGGCGGTGCGCAGCTCGCGCGCCGCGGGCCTGAAGGCGGCGCAGGCGATGGCCGAGAGCTACACCGCAATGGTCAGCGGTGTGCTGCTGGGAATGGCCGAGGCGCTGCAACAGGGCGGCAGCGGCAAGGGCGGCGGTGCGAAGAAGAAATAGCCGGCGCGCCGTGGCGCGATGCCTCCAGCCCCTGCCGCCACCGCCGCCAGCTTCTTCTGGCACGACTACGAGACCTTCGGCCGCGTGCCGCGGCGCGATCGCCCGGCGCAATTCGCCGGCTTGCGCACCGACGCTGCGTTGAACGAGATCGGCGAACCGGTGGTGCACTACTGCCGGCCCGCGCCCGACTTCCTCCCCGATCCGCAGGCTTGCCTGCTCACCGGAATCCTGCCGCAGCACTGCCTGCAGCAGGGCGTTCCGGAGCAGGCCTTCGCCGCGGCGATCGAGGCCGAGCTCGGCGCGCCGGGCACCATCGGCGTCGGCTACAACAGCATCCGCTTCGACGACGAGGTCACGCGCTTCCTCTTCTGGCGCAACCTGATCGACCCCTACGCGCGCGAGTGGCAGAACGGCTGCAGCCGCTGGGACCTGATGGATGCGCTGCGCTGCGCCTGGGCCCTGCGCCCCGAGGGTCTGGTGTGGCCCAAGCACGACGACGGGCGCCCGTCCTTCAAGCTCGAGCACCTGAGTGCCGCCAACGGCGTCGCGCACGAGTCTGCGCACGACGCACTCTCCGACGTGCGCGCGACGCTCGGCCTGGCTCGGCTCCTGAAGGCGCGCCAGCCGCGCCTGTGGGACTTCTGCCTGAAGCTGCGAGACAAGAACGCGGTGCGGGACGAGATCGGCGTCGACCGGCCCTTCGTGCACGTCAGCGGCCGCTACCCCGCCGAGCGTGGCTGCCTCGCGCTGGTGTGGCCGCTGGCGCCGCACCCGGTGAACCGCAACGAAGTCATCGTCTGGGATCTGGCGCAGGATCCGCGGCAGCTGCAGGGACTGGACGCGGACGCCTTGCGCGAGCGTCTGTTCACGCGCGAAAGCGACCTGCCCGAGGGCGTGCAGCGCCTGCCGATCAAGACCATCCACCTGAACAAGAGCCCGATCGTCGTCTCCGGTGCGGGGATGATGAAGGCCGCGGCCACGCGCTGGGGCATCGACCTGGAGGCCGTGCAGCGCCACGCCGGGTATGCGAAGGCCATCGCGCCGGAACTGCTGCCGCGCTGGGCGGCGGTGTTCGGGCGCCAGGCCGCGCCAGGTGGTGTCGACGTCGACGAGGACCTCTACGGCGGCTTCATCGGCGATGAAGACCGGCGCACGCTGCAGCGCCTGCGCGGCCTGGCGCCCGCGGCGCTGGCCGAGCGCCACCCGGCCTTCGGCGACCCGCGCCTGGCGGAACTGCTGTTTCGCTACCGCGCGCGCAACTACCCCGACACGCTGAGTGCCGACGAGCACGCGCAATGGCAGCGACACTGCGCCGCACGGCTGCACGAGGGCGCTGGCGGCGCCTTCACGCTGGCACGCTACTTCGAGGCCATCGACGCCCTGGCCGAGGACGCCGACGAGCGCCAGCAGGCGCTGTTGGAGGCTCTCTACGACTACGGCGAAGCGATCGCGCCGGAGGATTCGTGACCGGCGACGGGCGTCGTCATGGCATCAAGGCATCTCGACTCACTTGACGACTCTGCTGGAGGTTCACCCATGGCCAGGATCGAAGAGCGGCTGCGTGCCCTCGGGCTCGAGTTGCCGGCGCCCTTGAAGTTGCCGCCGGGTGCGGCGCTGCCGTTTCCGTGGGTTCGTGTCGTCGGCACCCGGGCGCTCGTCTCGGGCCATGGTCCGACCCGGGCGGATGGGTCGCTTGCGCAGCCGCTGGGCAAGGTCGGCAGCGAGGTCAGCCTCGAGCAGGCCTATGCCGCGGCGCGACTCACCGGCCTTGCGATCCTGGGCAGCCTGAAGCGCGAGCTCGGGTCGCTGGACCGCATCGTCGCCTGGGTGCGCGTCTTCGGCATGGTGAACAGTGCGCCGGGCTTCGGTCGGCAGCCCGACGTCATCAACGGCTTCTCGGACCTGATTCTCGAAGTCTTCGGCCATGAGATCGGCGCGCACGCCCGCAGCGCGGTCGGCATGGCCGAGCTGCCCTTCGGCATTCCGGTCGAGATCGAGGGCGAAGTCGAGGTGGCGGCGCCGTGATGCCCGGAAGGCGGGCGCCACGGACGGCCTGCGCCGTTCGTCCGCCGCGTACGCTCGGCGGCTAGACTCCGCGCCCAACCGGCATCCGGGCCGGACAAGACGGAGGAGACATCATGGGTTCGCTGTTGAGCTGGCGCGAGGTGCGCGCCGATCCAGGCGTGGTCGTCGCGCCCGACGAGCGGCTGCCATGGCCGCAGACCGCGGCGATGGGCGTGCAGCACGTGATCGCGATGTTCGGCGCCACGGTGCTGGCGCCGATTCTCATGGGCTTCGATCCCAACCTCGCGATCCTGATGAGCGGCATCGGCACGCTCATCTTCTTCGTCATCGTCGGCGGCAAGGTGCCGAGCTACCTCGGCTCGAGCTTCGCGTTCATCGGCGTCGTCATCGCCGCCACCGGCTACGCGGGCAAGGGCGCCAACGCCAACCTGGCCGTGGCGCTGGGCGGCATCATCGCCTGCGGCGCCGTCTACACGCTCATCGGCGCCATCGTCATGGCCACCGGCACCGGCTGGATCGAGCGCCTGATGCCGCCGGTGGTCACCGGCGCCGTGGTGGCGGTGATCGGCCTGAACCTGGCCGGCATCCCGATCAAGAACATGGCGCCCACGCCCTTCGACGCCTGGATGCAGGGCGTGACCTTCGTCTGCGTGGCGCTGGTGGCGGTGTTCGCGCGCGGCATGACGCAGCGGCTGCTGATCCTCGTGGGCCTCTTTCTGGCCAGCGT
>JAIXKR010000138.1:28186-82756 GCA_026932235.1 Burkholderiales bacterium | reverse complement strand
CACTGGACGGCAGCAAGGGCGCCGGTTGGGCTGCCAGACTCTTCGAAGGCAGCACGGTGGCCGAACTGCCACCAACGGTCACCGGCTTCTTGAAGCAGGTGTATGCAGCCTTCCCGAAACCGGCTGATATTCCCGTGGAGGTCGCAGTCGCAGCGGCGCCGGCTAAGCCCGCCGGGCCCGCAGCCGCCGGTGCCGCGGCGCCGCCGGCTCCTGCAGCTTTATCGTAGGCACATCGATGGAGCTCTGCGGTCTTCGCCAGCAACTCCTTGATTGCGAGGGGCATGCTCTCGTCATCGGTGGACCAGGAAGCGGCAAGACGACTATTGCGCTGAAGAAGGCGGTTGTGCGCATCAGCGTTGGTCTCACGCCCGGCCAATCTGTCCTTTTCCTGAGCTTCTCCAGGGCAGCTGTCGCTCGCGTTGGGGAGGCCACGCGACTGGAAGTGCCGAAGGCTCAGCGCGGGATGTTGAGCATGCAGACCTTCCACTCCTTCTTCTGGACGTTGCTGTCGGCACACGCCTATCTGCTCGGTGCTCCGAAGTCGTTGCGCATCCTGTTGCCGCAGGATGAGCAGGCCAAGTACGGGACGATCAAGGCGAAGGACCGCAACGAAGACAACCCGGAGTGGCAAGCGTGGCTGCAGGAGCGCGAGCGGCTGTTTCGGGAGGACGGACTGATCGCCTTTGACCTCTTCCCGTCCAACGCGGCACAGCTGCTCGAACGTAGCGCGCATGTCCGTCGCCTCGTCACTCAGCGCCATCCGCTGATCATCGTGGACGAGGCGCAGGACACCAACGAACATGCTTGGCGGTGCATCGAATTGCTGGCACCTGCCGTACAGGTTATCTGTCTGGCCGATCTTGAGCAGCAGATCTTCGACCATCTTCCGGGCATTGGTCCGGAGCGGATCATCGCCATCAAGAAGTCGCTGACGCCTTTGGAGATCGACCTCGGTGCGCAGAATCACCGCAGCGGTGGTACAGAGATAGCCACGTTCGGCCAAGACATCTTGCTTGGCAAAGTTCGCGGGTCGCCATACGTCGGCGTCTCCGCCTTCGCCTACAACCCGAAGCTGCGGACGCTGAGTGCCATCATGCGCATGTCCATCGGCATGCTTCAGCGGGCCATCAGGAAGTCGACCGGGAAGTACGGCAGGAACGTCGCAATCCTCACACACTCCGGCGCGTCGGCCGCGAAGATTTCGGCGGCGCTGAACGCTGAGCCCAAACCGGTGCGGCACAAGCTGTCTTTCGATGAGGCCGAAGCGATGTTGACGGCACGCTTCGCGGCGTTTCTCCTTGAACCCAAGAGAGACGCTGACCGGATGCCCGACCTCGCAACAGCGCTTGATCTGCTGGCGGCGGCAAAGCGCGCGAACGGTCTGGCAGCTGCGAAGCAGTGGCAAGTTTGGGCGCTGGCGGTTCGGGCCGGCAAGGCGCCGAAAGCGAAGTTCGTTCAGGCAGTACTTGGCGCCATGGATGGGCTGCGTGCTCAGGGATTCGCAGGCGATCCAGCGAAGGATTGGACTCGCGTCAAGCTTGCACTGCGCGCGGCTGGCGACGAGCATCTGGCGGAGGCCGCGAAGAACCTGGACTACCTGGTCGCCTTCAACCGCGGCAAGCGGATCGGTGGAGGACTCGGAGCCGTCTGGACGCGTGACGGCCAGTACACGGGTGCACGGCAGGTGCTCGATCTGGCGCTCGCCCAAGACCAGATTCTTGGCGGCGTCGACGATCCGCCGGGCATACAAGTGATGACGATCCACAAGTCGAAGGGCAAGCAGTTCGACGGTGTCATCGTCGTCCGGGAAGGGCGGCATGACGGTGCGCAGATGGTGTCGTCATTCGTGTGGTGGGGCGACGAGCCTCCTTATCACCGAAGCCGCAAGATACTTCGCGTAGCCATTACCCGCGCCAAGGCGCACACACTGATGCTTGGTCCGATTTGGCCAGGCTGTCCCATCATCGGCCAGCACACGCTGTAGAGCGACGCGTCGAACTGCCGTGCCCTGAAGCCCATCAATGGGTGTCCGCCGCAAAGTAGTTGTCGTCCGCTTCCTATCGCCCATTCAACAAGCGGTGCAAACCGAGCTCGATTCCCGATAGGTCCGGCAGCGGCCGCACCGGGAACGACGCCTGCACCCGCTGGTCCGTGCCATAGCGCTGCACCAGCTTGCAGAACGGGCACTCGTCGTTGGACCGCGGCGCCGAGCCGTAGGCCGCCAGGTACTCGCTGTGGCACGTGGGGCAGGCGACGAGAGAGAAGCTCTGCACGCTGGTCAGCCACAGCCCGTCGGTGTGCGCGGCAAGGTCGAAGGCGCGATCGAAGCTGATGCGCTGCGGCGGTTCGCAGATGCTGCCGTAGTGGCGGTAGGCGGCGACGAGCGCTTCGGCCGCCGCGAAGCCGCCGTCGCGCAGGCGCCTGTACAGCGCTACGACGATCGACGCCTCCGCGCGGTAGAGCAGGTTCGCGCCGTGGTACCACTCGGGCGAGTCGGGCGGCCGGCCGCGCGGCACGTGCTCGCGGTCGGGAAACAGCAGGCGCAGCAGCTCGCGTGGGGGCAGGCCGGTGAGGTGGCCGATCGTGCGCACGCGGGCGCCCAGGGCGGCGCAGTCCTTGGCCAGCTGCAGTGCTCGCAGCTGCCGGTCGACCCGCAACGGGGGACGGGGCTCGCCCATGGCGATCGCCAGTGGCGGCGGTCAGGCAGCGAGGTGCTGGGCGGCGTGCACCGCGGCGAGCGGCCGGGTCAGCGGCAGCGGCGCTTCGAGCAGCGCCAGCAGGTCGCGGCGTGCTGGGAAGAGCGTGGCGTCGCCGACGTTGGCGACGATGGCCATGATCTGCTGAACCCCCAGGCCGGCGATGCGGTCCGCCTGCACGGCATCGAGCGCGTACTTGCAGCAGGTGGCGGGGCGGTCCTGCAGGACGCCGTCGCGGATGGTGAGCAGCAAGGTCAGGTTGGTGAGCTGGACGTCGGAGAGCTGCGCCTGGTTCATGGTGCTGTCCTCGGGTGGGCCCTGGCCGGGCACGGTGGATGGGTGGGATTGAGATATGTCGGGTGGCGGTCGGGTGTCGATCGGTGTGCGCCACAGCATAGGGTTGGGCAGTGAGCTTGCGATGGCCCGCGGCCCCGTCGGGGCCGCATTGCCATGCGCAACCACCCGGACTCGCGGGCGAATCCGCGCAGCCCGGACCCGCGAGGGGTCCGGGCTGCTCGGGCAAGCGCCGCGCTCAGGCGGCTTCGGCGAGGCTCTTCCACTCGGTCTGCGGCAGCTCGATGAGCCGGCCGCCGAGGGCCTCGAACTCAGTCGCACGGTCGTAGTCGTCGACCTCCTGCGAGTAGTGCGTCACCGCGTTGACCAGGCCGTAGCCGGTCAGGTCGGCGTCGGCGATCAGGTGCCGCAGCACGCCGGCACGCTCCTGCTCGTTGAGGGCGTAGCGGTTGGCCAGCACCTCGACGGTCTTCACCGGGTCACCGGTCAGCGGGATGCGCAGCGTCTTCTGCAGTTTCTGAGCGGCCTGCAGGAAGATCGCCTCGGACACCGCCGCTTCGACCACGTCACGCACCTTCAGGAAGAAGGCCTTGTCGTCCGCCTGCAGCGTGTCGTCCTTGAACACCGTGATGGTGTCCGCGACGTTGCCGATGCTGCGGCCGACGTGCGTCTTGTGCAGCGAGAAGTCGGGAACGATCAGCCCGTTGAGGCAGCGCAGCCGATAGATCAGCGGCTGCACCGAGAGCGTGCCGTGGCCGACTTCGGAGTTGCTCACGACCACGCCGGCCTGCACGACATCGCCGGGCGACATCTCGTGCTTCAGCTGCGGCGTGACCACCTTGAGGTACATGCGCGTCTCGGTCAGCTCGACCGATTCGAAGCGCACCTCGGGCAGGCGCTGCAGGATCGGCAGCACGCTTTCGGCGAGGTCGTAGTTGTCGAGCCGGCGGTAGCGGTCCGACAGCACCGCGCGGACGTTGCCGTCCAGCGTGCGCAGCATGCGGCGGTCGTCGTCGCTCTGCAGCCAGGTGTTGACGTTGCGGTCCAGCAGCACGGGCTGCTCGCTGCGCATGCGTTCGAAGTACGCATACGGGATCTTCAACTTGTCCGCGAGCTGGCGGCGCGCCAGCGGCGTCACGCCGTAGTGCGCCGGGCCACCGGTCTCTTCGACGACAAGGCGCGTCTGGCCCGTGTCGTCGGTGTCGTGGCGCATCAGCGCCGAGGGGACCACCAGGTCCTTCTTCGAATTCAGCTGGCGTTCGAGTTCCTGCGCCAGGCTCACGAGGGTGCGTCCGTTCTTCATCACAAGCTCCGATCGGAAGTGCGGGGCACCGTGCCCCCGCTTTTTTGGGGAGACAGGCCGGGCCCCAAGGGGTGGGTGATGGATCCGGCATGGGGCCGGATCCTCTCGATGGCGCGGGTTCTTCCGCGCCGACTGCATGCAGTTCAAGGTCTGCCTTCGCCCTGCGTCATCGACACGGGGCCCGGTGTGGCAGCGACCGGTGGGGTTCATGGCGCCATCCCGCTACGCGGCCTGGGCTTCGGCGGCCGTGCTGCGTATGCGCCACACGTCGGCCCAGTCGTGGCCGGGTTGACGCGGCAGGAACACGCGCACCTGGCGAGCGTCGTTGCCCGGCGCGCTGCGGGTCAGCCGGCGCGCCAGCGCGTAGGCGCAGGCCTGGCCTTCGAAGCCGCCATCGGCGTCGTTGTCGGCATAGATGCAGACCTGACGCACACCCTCGGGCAACCAGAGCTTCTCGAGGTTGCCGGCGCTGACGGCGGCCCATGCTGGCTTGCCGGTTGCGAGGTGCACCGCCAGTGCGGTCTCGATGCCTTCGGCCACGGCGAGCTCCTGCGCCGGTTCACACAGCCGGACGGCGGCGCCGTTGATGCCGGCCGAGAGCACCTTGCGTGCGTCCGGCACCGGCGCCTTCTCGCCATCCTTCAGGTAGGTCCGGTGCAGCGTCACCGCGTGGCCGTCCGGGCCCTGGATGCAGGCCAGCATGGCCGGGTAGTCGGCCACCTTGCACGAGCGGCCCGCGGCGTTCTTCTCGTAGTAGCCCAGCGCAGGGTGACGGCGCAGGACAGTCGGTGGATGGCGCAGGTGCAGCCCGCGGCGGCGCAGGTAGCAATCGACCTCGTCGCCGGGCTGGACCGGGAGGGCTTCGTCCCACAGGCGTTGCGCCAGGCGGCGCATGCGCTGCGCGGACGGTTCGGCCGCCGCCGGTGGGGCACTCGGCGCAGGCGTCGGTGCGCCGACGCAGGACTCCACCTGCCGCAGCGCGGTTGCGAAGTCGAGGCCGAGCGCGGCCTGCAGCAGCTTGAAGCCGCCACCGGCACCGCAGTGGCGGCAGTGGTAGTTGCCTTCGCCGAACTTGTCGGTGTACTGGAAGCGGTCGGTGCCGCCGCATGACGGGCATGGGCCGTTGCGCTTGCCCAGGATGCGATCGTCGACGCCCAGGCTGCGCAGGATCTCGGTCCAGCGGCCGTGTGCGCGGCGCTTGGCTTCGTCGATGCGGTGTTCGAAGACCGTGTCATTCATGGCAGCCTCCGAGGCTGCCGCGGCGGCATCCGGGAACAGGCATGGCTTGTTGTCGGTTCATGATTTCTCCTTGACGGGGTGATCCCGCCACGCCGGGCCTGCGCCCGGTTCGCGGGCAAGGCTCCGCGGCCATGGCGGGCGGGCCGGCGCTGAGCGCCGGAGGGACTTCGGGGCCGGCTTCGGAGCGATTCGCTCCAGGTGTGCCTGCGACCTGCGGGAAAGCCTCTCCGCAGCGCACACGCGAGGTGCTGCGCTGGGGAGAGGAGGCCCGAAGGCCTCCCACCCAGGGACTCAATCGGCCAGTTCGACGGCATGGCCGTCCGATCCGGTGCCGACGCTCAGGCGGAACTGCCTGCCATGCAGCACCGGGTAGCGCTCGAGCTTCAGCTCACGCAGCAGCGAGGCGAGCGTGTCCTTCGGATCGACGGAGCGCAGCCGACGGATGAGGTCAGCCAGCGCGTCGCGGTCCGCGTCCAGAGCGGACTCCAGGAACTGCTCGTTCTCGTCGGTGAAGTTCGAGACCTGGCGAACCGGCTCGCCCGACCACTCGCCATCCGGGACGTGGAGCACCCCGTCGTGGTGAACGCCGGCATCGGCGATGTCCACGCTGTCGCTGCCCACGCCGACGCGCACGGCGGTACACAGCACGACGTCCGGCCAGATCCAGCGGCCTTCCAGCGTCCGGCGAACACGTCCGCCGAGCGGTTCGACGGTGACCGGCTCGTCGTCCAGCCAGCGCACATGGACTTGCACCCAATGCTCGTGATGCAGGCCGCCCAGGTTGAAGAGCAGGCACCCCGTGGCACGCGCGAACATCCAGCGGCCGGCGTTGTTTTCGTCGATCGACTCGATCGAGCACAGCTTGACCGAGCCCGCCTCGATGGCCGCCCGTGCCGGCGCGACGGCCACCGTACGCAGGTAGTCCCGGTCACCCGAGCCCTCCTGGTAGGGGTAGCCGCAGATCTCGTCGAACACTGCGGCGGGCAGGGCGTCGATGTCGTTGAGCAGGTCCAGGTGGCCCCAGCCCCGCAGGGCCGGATAGAACCTGTCGACGAACTCGTCGGCGGGCAGGGCGCGCTTGGCGTCCTCGAGCACGCGGCGCCACTCAACGCGCAGCACAGTGTCGATGCGCTTGCGCTGCCGGTCTTCGTCGATCAGCTTGTCGCGATCGGGTAGCCGTGCCATGAACTGGCGTGCATCGAGGTGTAGTACGTTCACGCGATCTGGCCGGTGGTAGATCGGGCGCAGCACGCAGAAGCCCTGCAGGTAGACCAAGGTGTCGTGGCTGTGCTCGCCATCGCGCATGCCGCACAGGTGCAGGCCGCCGATAGGCGTCGCGGTCAGGGACAGACGATCCGCGGCATGCGGGCGTTCGAGCGCCTTGCCGTTGAAGCACACCGGGACGGGGAAGCCCGCGCACAGCGTGGCGATGCGCGAGGCCAGGTCGGGCAGGTCGACGCCGTGCAGCTCGATCTGCGTACCCTCGGCCGGCGCGTCGGCCGACTCGGTGACGTCGATTGGTGTTCGGGCCAGCGCCGAGGCGGTGTCGAAGTCAGCGCACTGGCCGCGCGACCGCACGATGCAGCGCGACGCGGCGTAGAGGCACTTCGAGAATCCGATGCCGAACGGGTTCTCGGCGTCGCAGGTGGTCTCATCCCAGCCCGACTCGTTGAAGGTCAGAAGCTTCTGGAAGTCGTCAACGCCGCCGCCGTTGTCGCTGACGGTCAGCGTCCCGGCTTCGGCGTCGTGGTTGATGGCGATGGACGTGGCGCCAGCGCGCCGGGCGTTCTGGAGCAGTTCCGACACGAGGGTGAATCGGTCGGTGAAGGCGAAGCGCTGGTTGCGCAGCGCGCCTTCCTCGTTGATGCGGACTTGAATCTGCATGGTGGGTCTCCGGTACGGCGGGTGCCCCCGAAGGGACGCCCGCCTTTGGGGTGGATGAGTCAACCGCGCGGCGAATCGAACTCGATCGGCGCGGTGAAAAGCTGGCCGGCATGCAAGGCCTCCAGCAGCGGGTGGTCGAGGAACTCGAACAGCAGCAGTTGCTGCACGTGCAGCGCGCGGCCGCGGCTGTCGAGCCGCTCGACCTGGAAGCCGAGCGGATGCCACTGCAGCCGGTAGGCGAGGCGGTCGGCGCCGGCGATCACGAAAGTGCGGCCGGGTCGGCCGGTGACGATCTCGCTCTCCTTGACGAGGTACTCGAGATCCTCCGGTGCGCGCACGGGCAGCAGCAGCGCCGCGACACGCCCGGTTTGGGCAACGATGTGCATGGCAGCTCCTCAGCGGACCGGCGTTGCGCCGGGCATGGGATGGCCTTCGGCGCGCGAGGGCGGCGAATGCGAATCGGTGGCGTCCAGATGGGCGCCGAGTGCGTGCAATGCGAGAACGGCCAGCACGCCGGCCGCGCGATAGATGCGGGACATGGTGTGTTCCTTGAAGTGGTGGTAGCTGCGGTTCGGCGGCGACCGGGATGGGCTCAGGCGAACAGGTCGCCTTGCAGGGCGACCGCACGGACCTGTTGGTTGATCCACTGCGGGTTGCGGGCGAGTTGCAGCTCGACCCACTCCGGGTTGCGCGCAACGGCTTCGCGCACCCAGTCCGGGTAGCGCGTCAGCGTGGCTTCAAGCCATCGCTTCACGCCATGGCGGATGCGGCTGCGGATCTCTTCGGCGTCGACGAGGCCGCAGTAGGGGATCGGCGACAGGGGGCTGCAGCCGACGACACGCAGGCAGTTCACGAACGAGAACGGTCGCGAGTCCTTGTCGCGCTCGGTGAACACCCAGCGCAGCGTGTCGAGCTTGGCTTCGAGCGGCGTCTCGGGGTCCGAGAGCGCCTCGACTTCTTGCAGCAGGCGCCAGTGCAGGAACACGACGTCCTGCTCGGTCCAGTCCATGGACTCGGCGCCGGCCTGGGTAGTGTCGTCGTCCTCAGCGAGGACGCCTTCAAACGAATCACAGAGAGCGCCCGCTGCGAACAGCGGTGCGCGCGAACGTTCGAGCGATGCTCGGGGGTGTGGCATGTTGGCCTCCATGGGGAACTCGGAGGCCATGACCGCCCACGGGGCGATGGCCCCACGGGGTGATGAATGCCGGCTGGGAGCCGGCGGCTGACTTCAAGGGCTGGCTGGGCGCGGCGCGTGCCGCGTGATCGGGATGCCAGCAACCGATCGAAGCGCGCGTTGCAGCCGTTGGCCGCACGAGGCCTGGACAGTCAACGGCTCGAAAGCGCGCTCGGGGTGCGAGGCGGTCGAAGAGTTCGAACCGCTTGCGTGCGCACAAGGATCAACAGGGCTTGCCGGGGTGGACGCAGGGCCAGCTGCTGCGTGTGCGAAAGGTAGCGAGGCGAACGCAGTCGGTCAACGGGGTTGCCGCCGTGCGGCGCAGGCTGATGGCGAAACCGCCGCCGCTGAGCGGCCGTTTCGCGTGGCGATGGGTGCCGACCGCGGCGAACACTGGCCGTCAGCGCGTCCTCAGTGTGATTGTTGCGGGAGAGGCCCATGCACAACGATGTCCTGCCGACGACCACCAGCCTGCAGATCGTGCGGGTGGACCAGGGTGGCGTCAACGAGCGCATCCTCGCGCGCGAGGCCAAGGTCGACTATCGGCGTGTCGAGGCGGCGAGCGTGAAGATGCCGGCCTGCTTCACCAGCGCCGAGGGCAAGCGCCTGTTCGTGCGCATGTTCGCGACGCTGCAGCTCAACGCGCACTTCATCTCGGTGATCGCGCGCACACGTCTGGACCCCGAGGACGTTGCGCGCGTGGAGACCGCGCTGCGCGAGCGCCTGGATGCCGTTTCCGCCGCGCTGGACCGTGCCATCGACGGAGCCGAAGCGCTCTTCAAGGCGCACGGGATCACGCGGGTGGCGACCTACGACACCCGAGCGCTGGAGATCGAGGTGGGCGTGTTGTCGTCGAGCGGTCGGCGCTACTTGGAAGTGCTCGGCAAACTCGACCAGCTGATGCCCTTGCTGCAGACGCTGGAGATCCACGAGGTCATCACCACGCGCGAAGTCGACAAGCAGCGCGCGCTGGTGAAGCGCCAGGTGCGCGGGGTCGCCACGGCGGCACGCAACTTCGCGTCGGGACTGCGGCGGCGGATGAACGCGCCCGAGGTCGAGATCGAGGGGCAGGGCGAGTCGATCGAAGAGGTCACACCCGATGGCGCGAGTGCCCAGGCCGGCGAAGACGTGGCGCTCACCGCTTTACCGCCCACCGCGCCGGTGGCCGAGGTCGACGCGGTGGTCGAAGGCGAGAACGGCGAGACCGCGGCGCCGCGTATCGCCACCGTGTAGCGCCCGCGCAAGGCGATCGTTTCGCAGGCGCGGGCGGCGCTCGGCGTAAACTGATCGAGCATCGGCGCTACCGTCTCACGCGGGCGCATGGCGGCTCCGGTGGTCGCAGCGCTTCTCCCATCGACGTTCGATGGCGTCGCAGTCGACACCTGCCCTCATTCCGCCTGAAGTGGCCCCCGGCAACGCCGGCCGTCCGCCACCACATGAGCCATTCTTCCAAGGCCGCGCATCGGCGCCGGTCCGCACGAACCGCCAGCTGGGAACGCACTGGCGGTTGACCTGGAGTCTTCGCGTTCCTTTCCGCAGCGATCCGACCGTGACCCTTCGCTGCGGCAACGAGCTGGTCATGCCTTCCGGCGGAGCAGTCCGCCGCGGAGACAGAACATGCCCATGCGGACCTCATCGCCCAGCAGCGCCGCTGCTGCCAAGCCACTTCACACGACCGAAGCCGGCGCGGCAACCAACCCCTCACCCTGCTTGCCCGACACCGGCTTCCTGCGCCAACGCCAGGTGCTCGCGTTCGTGCCGATCTCGAAGTCCACGCTGTGGCGTCAGGTCCGTGCGCGCTCGTTTCCCAGCCCGGTGAAGCTGTCGGCAGGGGTCACGGCCTGGCGCGCGGAGGATGTGCGGCGCTGGATCACCGAGCAGGGCGGCCACTAAGCGGCGGGCATCGCAGGGGGCCGCGGCTGCACCGAAATCGACGCCAACACCTTCAGCGCCTGCTGCGAGTGACGCGTCGGCACGAACAGGTGATCGTGGTGGTAGCCCGCGACCACGTTGCAGGGGATGTCGGCGTCCGCCAGCCGGCCGGCCAGCGTCGCGATGAAACCCACGGCGTCGAGGGCCGAATGCACCGTGAGGGTGATCAGGTGCGACTCGAAGACGTAGGGCACGGCGGAGCCTTCGGCCTGCGCCTTCTCCACGATCGCGGTGACGCCCTCGGCCTCACGGAAGGTGCAGATCGGCTCCAGGCCGGGTGGGATGCGGAAATCCGGAAAACTGCAGTAGACGAAGGTCTCGGGGTGCAACTGCGGGGCCATCTCGCGCCGCAGGGTATCGAGGTCGCGTTCGCCACTCATCCGGGGCTCTCCTTGCGTGTGTGGGAAGGCTGGTTTCTGTAACTGATTATGAGGATTCGGCGAGGCATCTCGCGGTTCGAGACGACGGTTTAGCGAAGCTCACCGGGGGCCAAAGTTGCTAAACGCCATGTGGGAGGCACGGCGCGCTGCTAGCGTCGATACCCGGGCCTTTGCAAAGGCGTTTCAACTGGCGCGACGCCGGTGAGACGCGCGATGCGATGCCGCTCGGGGAAGGAGTTTCCGGCGATGTTGACGCATTCGGAAGTCCTCGGGGACCAGTCGGAACTGCGCGCGCAGTTGCAGCGCGACGGCGGCGCGCACCGCGAACTGCTGCGACTGAACTGGGCGCGACCCCTCGGCGACATTGCCCTTGATTGGACCGCTATCCTGGCCGCGACGACGGCCGTGGTATGGGTCGGGTTGGAGACGCTGCCACTGGCGCTGCTCGTCATCGCCAACCGGCAGCGCGCCCTGGGCAACATCCTGCACGATGCCGGGCATCGCAACCTCTGCCGAACGCTGCGCGTGAACGATGCGATCGCGGGGCTGCTCGTCGCGCCGCTGCTGTTCGCGTCGCTGCAGAGTTATCGAGCGGACCATTTCAAGCACCACATGCAACTGGGCGCGGCAGGCGGTGATCCCGACCTGATCGATCCGCCGGAAACACTGCCCCGCCATTGGCTGGCGAGCTATCTGCGCCAGGTCTTCTCGATGCGTGCCTGGTGGGGCAACTTCTTCGGGCACCTTGGGGCCGCGGGCGTGCCATGGTCGAGCCGGGCCGGCATCGTGGCCTGGTGGATCGGCGCGCTCGCGTTGTTGGTCGAGTTCACCGGCACGCACTTCACGCTGGCGTTCCTTGGCCTGTGGCTGCTGGCGCGGGCCACCGCCTTTCACCTGATCACGACACTGCGCGAGATGTGCGACCACTTCGGCCTGCGGCCGGGCGGCATCCTGAGCTTCACGCGCGACATGGCCGTGCGCGGCCCAGTGCGCTGGCTGATCCACCCGCGCAACAACGGCTACCACCTGACCCATCACCTGCTGCCGGCCGTCCCGTACTACCGCCTGCCACAAGCGCATGCGCTCTTCCGGCGCCTGCCCGCGTACCGCGAGCATGGGACGGTCTGCGACGCGTACTTTGCCGGCCCCGCCGCAGTCGTGCGGGCCTGGGAACGGGAGGCGAGATCATGACGGCGCGGGTGCTCGGCGTGCTGCAGGTGGCGGCCTTGCTGGTCTCGGCCAGCTAAGGCATCGGCTTCCTGTTCGGCTCGGGGGAGATGGCGCTGTCGCAGGGCATGGCGGGCGGCCTGTACGGTGTCGCGACTGCCCTCGGGATGCTCGCGCTGGCGACTTTCGCCGGCCGGCTGTGGAGACTCGGCGTGCCGGTCTGGGAGTTGTTCGGGCAGGCCTTCGGCCCGCCGATTCAGCGTGCCGTCGCGCTGCTGTCCCTGATCTGGATGAGCGGTGTGCTCGCGGCCCAGGTCGCAGGTGGCGTCGCCATCGCGCGGCTGATTGGTCTTCCAGGATTCATGTCCCAGGCGCTGGTGCTGGCGCTGATCCTCGGGGCATCCAGACTCGACCTGCGCGTTGCATCGCGCCTGTTCGCCGCCTGCCTGCTGGTCAGCGCGCTCGTGCTCATCTACGCGATGGCTGATGCGGGCGGACTGGCGTTGTACGCTCAGTCAGCACCACTGCTCGTGCGCGATCTCGGCGGTTTCAGCCCGGCACGCCTGGTGTCCATCGTGCTGGCGGTCGGGCTGCTCGTCTGCTTGGGCGCGGACTACCACCAGTTCGTGCTCGCTGCGCGCCGGCCGCTCGTTGCCGTCGCCGGCTGCGCGCTTGCGGGTGTCGTGCTGATTGCCGTGGCCTTCCTGCCGCCGGCCCTGGCGCTGGCGCTGCGGGGCACGGGCGAACTGGACGGGCTGACCGACGCGAAACAGGTGATCCCGTTTGCGCTGGGGCGTGCCGCCAATGGGCTATGGCCCGGGTCGCAGACGCTGCTGCTCGCCGCCCTCTCGACGGCGGCGCTGGGATCCGGCGCAGCGATCGTGCGGGCCATGGCCAGCGCGACGGCAGCCGCGGCGCCCAGCGCGCGCGACACGAACCACCCCGGCTGGTCGATTGCGGCTCTGGCCGCGGGAGGCCTGCTGGCCGCTCGCGGGCAGGGCATCGTGGAGACCATGGTGTCGGTCAACGTGGTCTATCTCGCCAGCGTCGGTTGGCTGTTCGTGCTGCTGCTGCTGCGCGGGGCGACGCTCCCAGCGGCCCAGGCCGGCCTCGTGATGGGTTCCGGTTTGGCCGTGTCCGGTGCTGCCTACCTGGCAGGATGGGCGGGTTGGATTGACGCCGATGCGGACACCGTGTCGCTGGTCGGCGGACTCGGCGTGTCCGCCCTCGTGGGCTTGATCTGCGCGGTGGGTGGACCCAGGTCAATCGGCGTCGACGGCCTTCGGCGTTGACGCTGCCTCCTCGGGCGGCTGCTGCTCCGCACGCGGCAGCAGTTGTGCCTGCGCGTGGCGGACCACGAGGTCCGTGATCTCGCGCGACAGTGGCGGCTCCAGTTCCCAGTGGTGCCAGTGCAGGTTGACGAGCACCGGTTCATCGGGCGCGAGGTCGACGAGCTCGCCGCGTTCGGCCGCTGCGGCAGCCTGCAGGCTCGGCACAAGCCCGTAGCCGACTCCGGCGGCAACACCCTCCATCAGGATCATCGGCGAGGGCAGGTAGTGGCGCGGGTAGCGGTCCACCGCGAAGCCGAAGCGCCGCTTCAGAAAGTCGTCGTGCAGTGAATCCTTGCGGTTGAACAGGATGGCCGGCGCGATGAGCACTGCCTGCACGTTCAGTCCCTTCGGAAAGTACTCCGCCGCAAAGGCCGGCGTTGCGTAGCAGCGGTATTCCATCGCGCCGAGGCATTCGGCCAGAAAGCCGCCCGCGGGTTTGGCGTCGGTGGAGACGCAGCCGATGACCTCGCCACGTGCCAGGCGCCCCGACGTGTGGTCCTGGTCGTCGGTGACGATCTCCAGCGCCACCTGCCGGCGCAGCAGCAACTCCCACAAGGCACGCGTAAACCACGTCGCGAGCGAGTCGGCATTGACCGCAATGGCCAGCGGCACGGGTACGTGCGGCCCCGCCTGGGGCTTGAGTTCGTTCAGCGTCGCGCCTTCGAGCAGACGCAGGGCCTTGACGTGGCGCAGCAGGATCTCGCCCGCGGCGGTCGGCGCGACCGGCTTCTCGCGAACCAGCAGCACCGTCGTCAACGACTCCTCGAGGGCCTTGATGCGTTGCGAGACCGCTCCGCGCGTGATGTTGAGCAGGGTCGCAGCGCGTTCGAAGCTGTGCGCCTCGGCCACCGTCGCGAAGGTTTCCAGCTGATCGCGATCGAGCATTCTGTTCGCCCCCTGTTCAGCGTTTCTGCGCGCCGACGAAACTCCCTAAACGTCGATCGGCCACGACGCGTTCAACCTAGCATTTCGATACCGACGTTCCCAAGGAGTGGCTCGTTGATATTGGCGCAGGAAACGGCAGGTTGTGCACGGCTGCGTTGCACCCGGTAACCACGAGGTCGAAGGCGGGTGAGCCGGTGCCGAAATCACGGGCCGGGCCGCATCGTTTCGGCTGTCGGGGAGGGGGCCAGTGGGGAACGATGGACATGTTCGACAAAAGTCGGAGGGCATGCCATGGACGACGATGAACCAGGTTCCACGGGGGCCGCCGCCATACAGGCGGTGGCCATGCTGCGCGCGGTGATCGACGGCCGCACCTACGAGTCGGTGGCTGCGGACTTCGGCATCACGCGCACGGCCGTCGAGCGGCGCGTCAAGGTGGTGGCCATGCGCCTGTGCAGGGAAGTCGGCATCGAAGGCATGAACGACGGCGCCACGGCGTTCGTGCGCCGCCTGCGGGAGCGGCGCGCCGCCATCCTGCACGCCCTGGAGCGATTCGAGCCGGTGGCTGGTCACACGCCGAGAGAGGATCGGGTGGTGAGTGCGGACGAGATCGCCCGGGCGGTGGTCCGTATCCGAGGGCGCAGCGCCCAACCGGCGCGTGACGTCGCCTTGTTCTACACGTTGTTCGTGACCGGCGCGCGCCCACTCGAAATCGCGCGGCTGCGGGTCAGCGACTACCTGCAGGCCGATGGACAGGTGCGTCGCGAGTCTGAGATGCCGGCCACCGCGAGCATTTCCGGCAGGTCAAGGCCGCTCTACTTTGCGAGCCGAAAGTTGGACGACGCTCTGGATGCGTATCTGGCGGAGCGAGTGGTGCGAGGCCATGGCGTAGCCGACGCCGCTGCACATCGCGGCCTGGATCCGATCAGCTCCTTGTTCCTGAGCGCGACGGGCGAAAGCTTTCGCATCACGCAGTACGGCGCAGAGGGACGACGGCGCTTCCTGTGCCGCCCGATCCTCGAGACTTACCGCAAGCTGCTCCGATACGCGGAGCTGGAGTGGGCGACACCGTTGTCGATTCGCCGCACTGTGGTTGCTCGTCTGTACGACCGAGGTGCTGACGAGGAGCAGATCGGCTTGGTCCTCGGCATCAGCGAAAGAAGTGCCGTGCGCGAGCAGTTCCCGCGTGCCAGGCCCAGCATGGCGAGCCTGGTGCAGGAACTGGTCTGAAGGCCGGTGTGCCAGATCGTGGTCATGGTCAACGTGCTGGGCGGTGGGTGCGGACTGAAGCTCCTTTTTCGCGCACTTCCGCTACACCAGCGAGACGACTCGCGTCTCCGACTGATGCCCGGAGAGATCTTCGTCGCGAATTGATCGGAGCCATGCGCCAGCGACTCCTGCTTCGCGACCGCAGGTCACCGAGAGTCCACGTCCCATACCAGGAACACGGTCGAGGTCAACGCAAGCCACTGAACCAAGAACAGGCACAAGTTCAGCGCGGCCAGCGATCTGCTCAGTTTCAGCACTCCGTTGATCGCGAAGCGAACGAACGATTGTTAGAATCAGAAGGATCACTTAGAAAGGGCCCATCACCATGGCAATCCCGGTGTCGAACGCCATCGCCGGCCGACGAAGCATTCGTGGGCAGGTCGCCATCGTCGGCGCAGGCCGCTCCGATGTCGGGCGTGTGCCTGACAAGAGCGTCATGGCGCTGGCTTCCCAAGCTGCCAAAGCCGCGCTGGCCGACGCTGGGATCGAGCGCTCGCAGATCGACGGGGTGCTGACCAGTTCGGCCTTCGCGGCGCCGTTCCACCGCTTCAGCGTGGCGTTCAGCGAGTACTTCGGCCTCGTGCCGACTTTCTCGAACACGTTGCAGGTGTCGGGCGCGACGGCCGCGACGATGTTCAACATCGCAGCTGCGGCCATTGCCGGAGGCTTGGCCGACAACGTCCTGGTTCTTGGTGCCGACAGCCTGCTCACCGGCTTGTCTCCAGACTTGGCGTTGCGCTCGATGACCGAGAGCCGTGACCAGCAATACGAAATGCCCTTCGGCATCCCCGTGGCAAACACCTTCGCCATGACGGCGCACAGGCATATGAAGGAGTTCGGCACCACGGCGGAACAGTTCGCCAAGGTCGCGGTGATCCATCGCGAGCACGCCATGCGAACGCCCGGCGCGCAGATGACGACGCCGATCACCGTCGACGACGTGTTGAACTCCGGTTGGGTGACCACCCCGTACCACAAGCTGGATTGTTCCTTGATCTCTGACGGCGCCGTCGCGTTCGTCGTCAGCGCGGCCGATCGCGCCGGCGCCTGCAGGACCAAGCCGATCTACATTCTTGGTGCCGGCGAGTGTTACACGCATGAGCACATCTTCCTGATGCCGTCGCTCACCACCACCGGTGCCGTCCAATCCAGTGCCAAGGCCTACGCCATGGCGGGCTGCTCGCCGAGAGACATCGATGTCGCAGGCGTCTACGACTGCTTCACCGGGACTGTGATCATGATGCTGGAAGACCTGGGCTTCTGCCCCAAGGGCGAGGGCGGGCGCTTTGTCGATGACCGCCAGATCACCCACGGTGGCAGCATACCTTGTAACACCCATGGGGGTCTGTTGTCCTACGCCCATCCGGGCATGCCGGGCTCGCTGCTGCACTTCCTGGAAGTGGTGCAGCAATTGCGCGGTGAATGTGGCCAGCGTCAGGTGACGGGCGCGGAACTCGGCCTGGTACACAGCTTGGGGGCGGGATTCGCGACCCAGGCGACCACGATTCTGGGAACGGAGGCCACGCTGTGAGACGCATCGAACCCAAGGAGGCTCACATCAAGCCGCTGCCCACGCCCGACCTGGACTCGCAGGCCTACTGGCAGGGTCTGAAGGACGGTCGGCTGCTGCTGCAACACTGCACAGGCTGCGGCCATGTCCAGTTCTATCAGCAGTCGATCTGTCGCCAATGTGGCAGCGAGGCCCTCGAGCATCGCGCCGCCAGCGGGCGCGGCGTCGTGCACTCCTTCAGCGTGGTGCATCGCGCACCGGGCCCTGCCTTCAAGCAAGACACGCCCTATGCCGTGTTGTTGGTCGAACTGGCCGAAGGGCCGCGGATGATCAGCTCCCTGGTCGGCGGCGATCCCATGGCCGTGCAGTTCGATATGGCTGTGGAGTTGGTCTGCGAACCCATCAACGACCAAGTCGTGTTGCCGCGTTTCAGGCCGGCTGGCCGTTGACCACGGGAACAAAAAAGCGGCGGGAGTTTCCTGCCCGCCGCGCAATGGATGCCTCCGCTGAGAGGCAACCTAGGAGACATCAGAACACGTGCCGGATACCGATCGCAAGCCCGTTGTTCTTGTCGTTGGCAGCGATGACGTTGCCCGTACCCGAGAAGTTCCCGTTGCCCCACAAGGGCGCGATTCCGAGATCCTTGCTGTCGGCATAGCCGAACATCGCGTACAGGAAGCTGCGCTTGGACAGTGCATAGTCGGCGTTCAGCACCAACAACTTGCTGGACGTGGACGTACCGACCTTCTCCTTCACCGTCCAGTACTGCGTGGCCAGGGTGAGTTGCGGCGTGGCCTTGAAACTGCCGCCGACGGTCCAGAGGCTGGAGTCGACGAAACCCACCACGCCGTCGTCGTTGTCAACGGTGTTGGCCCCTGCGTGGAGCTTGAAAGCGCCGAAGTCGTACGAACCGGAAAGCATGGTCCAGGTGACGCTCTTGCCGGCGAGGTTCTCATCCTTCTGGACACTCAGCGAAACCGCGACAGGCCCCTGCAGGAATCGGATATTGCCGCCGACGTTTCTGCCCGTGGTGCCTTCACCCAGCGCCACGTGGACGGCGAAGTCGACCGGACCCAGGCGAGGGCTGTCGTAGCGAATCTGGTTGCTGTTCCAGAAGTCGTTGCTGATGCCCTGAGACAGCAGTGTCAGGCCCATACCGGTATTGATGCCCGATGGGGTGGCGCTGAGTGTACCGGCCTGCTTGATGACCGCAGCAGTGTAGTTTCGGCCGAGGGTGACCTCGCCGAACGATCCCTTCAGTCCGACATAGGCGTTGCGGCGCCAGAACGCCGCAGTCGTTGCCGCGGCACATCCTGCGGCGGGATTGCAGGCGCCGGAGCTCGCGCCGCCCGAGACGGCGCCGCTCTTCGGGTCGATCGGAGATTCGAGGTTGAAGAAGGCCGCCAGACCGCCGCCGAGGTCTTCCGTGCCTCTCACGCCGAAGCGCGATGAACTTCCAGTGTCGCTGTTCAACTTGGACATGCGGTCATCCGCCGCCGTCGTTCGGCTGAACGATGCCGGAGCGACATCGATCAGTCCGTACAGCGTGACGGAGGATTGCGCATGTGCAACGGCGGCAGCTGATATGCCGAGAGTGCCAACGAGAAGATGTCGAAGGTTCACTGTATGTCTCCTTGGTGGGATGAATCGCCCGCAGTGCTTACGGGTGGGGGGCCGACTGCGTTGTGGCCGGCTTGCGGGTGGGCAAGTGATCCGCCAGCCAGCCACGAGTTCGCGTTGCCTAACTAACGTTAGCCCAGGAACGCCATCTGTTTCCACCGTGGATACCCGACGATGTTTGCCCCGCTGAACGCGGTCTCAGCCCCCGACGCAAAGGCGCGGGAGGCGGGTTTCTGCGGATACAGGGCCTTCGCCGCATCTGCAGCGGGCCGGACCGGCGACTACTCGCGCTTGATGCCGGCTGCCGCAACGGCGGCGGCGTAGCGCTTGGTTTCAACCTCGAGAAAGGTCGCGAACTCTTTCGCGGAGCCGCCGACAGGTTCAACCCCTTGGGCAAGCAGTCGCTGGCGCATCGCACTGTCCCGAAGAGCCTGGGTCACGGCGGCGCTGAGTTTGTCGATGACCGACTTCGGCGTCCCGGCGCGACTGACCAGTCCAAGCCAGGAGTTGCCGTTGAACCCGGTCAGCCCGGACTCGTGAAGCGTCGGGATCTCCGGCGCCGACGCAGAGCGCTGCAAACCTGTTGCCGCTATCACCCTCAACTTTCCCGCCTTGACGTGCGGCATGGCCGACAGCAGGTCGACGAACATCATCGAGATGTGACCCGCCAGCACGTCGTTCATTGCCGCCGCGCTGCCCTTGTAGGGCACATGCACGATGTCGATGCCAGCGGCGACGCGGAGCATCTCTCCCGAGAGGTGATTCGATTGGCCGATGCCCGCCGAGCCGAAGGTCAGGCTGCCCGGTTTGCGCTTGGCCAGCGCGATCAACTCCTGCAGGTTATTGGCCGGCACCGCAGGGTTGACGACGAGCAGGTTGGTCAGATTGACGGTATGGGCGACCGGTGCCAAGTCGCGAGACGTGTCATACGGCATCTTCGCGTAGACGCTCGGGTTGATGGCGTGGCTGGTGGCCACCACGGCGAGCGTGTAGCCGTCGGCGGCCGCTTTGGCGACCACGTCGGTCCCCAGGATGCTGCCGGCGCCAGGGACGTTCTGATAAACGACCGTCTGACCCAGCGGCTCCAGGCTCCGGCCCACGATGCGCCCGATCGTGTCGAGGATGCCGCCTGCAACCGACGGAATGACGAGCGTGATCGGCCTTGCCGGATAGCTCTCTTGGGCCCCCAGCGGGCCGGTGGCGAACATCGGCAGCGCGAGGATCATTCGTCGGGTCAAGTTCATATTTCGCTCATCATTCGCTATAGAGAATAGGCATCTGTATAGCGAAAAAGTCTAGACGCATCCGTTCCGTCGTGTCAACATCGCGTACTTGTGTTCAGCATTGATGAACTTGCGCGTGGATCGCCTCGAACCGCCAGAGAAAGTTGTCGGCGCATTGGCCAGTGGCTTGGCCGTCGTGCGTTATCTGTCGATCGCGGCCACTCCGGTGGGGGTCAGTCGCATCTCGCGAGATCTCGGTCTGAACTCGAGCACCTGTTTCAATCTGTTGAAGACATTGGTGCACGAGAGGCTCGTGACTTTCGATGAAGCTACCAAGACCTACCGCGTCGGCTTGGGGTTGGTGGAATTGGCCAAGGGTGCGCTCGAGACTGCGTCTTACGCTCGCCTTATCCATCCCCACCTGGAATCGCTTGCCGCAAGCCACCGCGTGACGGCCACGCTTTGGCACCGCGCCTCGGAGGACCGGGTGGTGCTTGTGGATCGGGCCGACAACGATGCGACGATGCGTGTGCACATGAATGTCGGGCAGAGATTGCCGATGTTCATCTCGGCGCTCGGCCGCAGCATGGCGGCCCACTCCGGTCTGACGCGGGCCGAGTTGCGGCGCCGTGTCGAGGCTTTGCGCTGGGACGATCCGCCGGGGTTCGACGCCTACATGCGCAGCGTGGACGAAGCGGCCCGCAAGGGTTACGCGGTCGACGCGGGCTGCTACGTCAAGGGCGTGACCAGCGTTTCCTGTGCGGTCGTGGACTCGGCCGGCACACCCGTGATGGCCATCAGCGGCACCGGGTTCACGGCCCAGTTGCCGCGCTCCGCGATCAAGGCGTTGGGCGAGGAACTCCGAGATAGGGCGGCGCTTGTTTCGCGCGCGATATCCGGGCCAGCGCGGGACGAGGGTGGGAATCGATGAGCCTGGATTTTGGCTTCTCCGCCGAAAACGAGGCTGTGCGCGAAACAGTGCGCCGCATGTGCCGTGAAGAGCTGGCGCCGCTGGTGACAAGGGCCGAAGAAGAAGAGTCCTTCCCGCGCGAAGTGTTCCGCCGCTGGGGTGAACTCGGCCTGCTCGGCGTGCGCTATCCCGAGGCAGTCGGCGGCAGCGGCATGGACAAGATCAGCGACTGCATCGTCCGTGAGGAGCTGAGCTTCTGCAGCCAGGCCTTCGCATCGAGCTGGTCGGCGCATTCGCACCTGGGCATCTGGCCGATCTGGCGTGCCGGCACGCCCGAACAGCGCGCGCGCTGTTTCGTGCCGGCGCTGGCGGGGCGGAAAATCGCCGCCTTCGCCTTGAGCGAACCCGACGGCGGCTCCAACGTGCGCGCCTTGCGCACCAAGGCCACGCGCGTGGACGGGGGCTGGCGCATCGACGGCAGCAAGCTCTACATCACGAACGCGCCCATCGCCGACTTCATGCTTGTGGCGGCGCGCACGCGGGCCGAGCTCACGCCCGAGGCGATCAGCCTGTTCATCGTCGAGCTGCCCAACGCCGGCGTGGCCATGTCCAAGCTGCGCAAGGAGGGCATCCGCGGCTCCGAGACCGCACTGATCCACTTCGACAACGTGCTCGTGCCCGACGAGGCGCTGCTCGGTGCCCGCGAAGGCACCTACCCGGTGATCCTCGACTCCTTGAGCGAGAACCGCGTCGGCGTGGCCGCCAACGCCCTGGGCATGGCGCGCGCGGCCTACGAGGCGGCGCTGGTCTACGCCCGCGACCGCGTGGTCGCCGGCAAACGCGTCGGCGACTACCAGGCCGTGGGCCACCGCCTGGCCGACATGGCCGCGCAGATCGAGGCCGCGCGCTGGTTGGTGTACTACGGCGCCTGGCGGGTCGACCAAGGCACGCTGGACGCGGCCACCGCCGCCAAGGTCAAGCTGGTGGCCAGCGAGGCGGCGGTCTCGGTCAGCGAGGCCGCCATCCGCATTCACGGCGGCGCCGGGATCATGCGCGAGTACCCGGTCGGCCGCATCCACCGCGACGCCCTCGTCTACGTCATCGGCGAGGGCACCAGCGACATTCAGCGCAACATCATTGCGCGTGACCTGGGATTCAAGACATGAGCGATTCCGTATTGCGTGAGCGCCACGGCGCCACACTCGTCATCCGGCTGAACAAGCCCGAACTGCGCAACGCCTTCGACCTGGAAATGCGCCAGGGCATTGCAGAGGCGGTGTACGAGGCCCGCGACACCGCCGAGGTGCGCGCCGTCGTCATCACCGGCAGCGGCAAGGCCTTTTGCGCCGGGGGCGACCTGAAGTCGCTGTCCTCCGAGAAGCGCCCGGTGTTCGCCGACCGCGACCGCATCCGCCGCCTGCATGTCTGGTTCCGCGAGCTGGTCAACCTCGAAAAGCCGGTGATCGCGGCGGTGCACGGCCCCGCCTTCGGCGCCGGCTTCATCCTGTCGCTGGCCTGCGACTTCGTGCTGGCCTCGCCCAGCGCGCGCTTCTGCGCGGTGTTCACCCGCGTCGGGCTGGTGCCCGACCTTGGCGCGTTCTACCTGCTGCCCCGTGTGGTCGGCCTGATGCGCGCCAAGGAACTGGTGTTCTCGGCGCGCGAGGTCGATGCCGAAGAAGCGCGCTCGCTCGGCATCGTCTACGAAGTCGTGCCCGAAGACCAGTTGCTCGATGAGGCGCTGGCGATGGCGACGCGCTTCCACGGCGCGGCGACGCAGGCCATCGGCATCTCCAAGAACATCCTCAACCGCTCGTTCAACCTCGACCAGGACACGCTGTCCGAACTCGAGGCTGCGGCGCAGGCCATGGTGATGAAGACTGACTACCACCAGGACGCGGTGGCGCGCTTCCTGAACAAGCAGCCGCGGGCCTTCGAGTGGCCGGCCAAGCGCAAGCCCGGCAGCGGCGCCTGAGCATGGCGGCCGCGAACGACAGCGAACGCCTGTTCGCGCTGTACCGCACGATGCTGCTGGTGCGCCAGGCAGAGACGGCACTGACGAAACTGTTTGCCGACGGCGAGGTGCCGGGCTTCATCCACCTGAGCATCGGCCAGGAGGCCATCGCCGCCGGCGTGGCATCGGCACTGGCACCCGGCGACACGCTGGCCACCACGCACCGCGGCCACGGCCATGTGCTGGCGCGCGGGCTGGCGCTGGACGGCTTCTTCAAGGAGATCATGGGCCGTGCGGGCGGCATCTGCCGGGGCCGTGGCGGGTCGATGCACGTGGCCGATACCAGCCTGGGCATCCTGGGTGCCAATGGCATCGTCGGTGCCGGCATCCCGATCGCGTTGGGCAGCGCCATCGCGCAGTCGGTGCTCGGCAGCGGCGGGCTGGCAGTCAGCTTCTTCGGCGACGGCGCGATGGCCGAAGGCGTGCTGCACGAGACGCTGAACATGGCCGCGCTGTGGAAGTCGCCGCTGCTGCTGGTGTGCGAGAACAACGGCTGGTCCGAGTTCTCGCCCACCTCGCGCCAGTTCGCGGCGCGGCTGGATGCGTTGGCTGCGGCCTTCGGCATCGTTCACGAAGGCGTGGACGGCAACGATGTGCTCGCGGTCGCCGCTGCGGCCGCGCGCGCGGTGGCCGCCATCCGCGAGGGCCTGGGTCCGCGTGTGCTCGAATGCAAGACGCACCGCGTGCGCGGTCACTTCGAAGGCGACCCGCAGAAGTACCGCAGCGCCGACGAGATGCAGGCGGGCGCCAGCACCGATCCGCTGGCACGCACTCACGCCGCCTTGCTCGCCGCGGGCGTCGCCGAAGTGGTGCTGGATGCAGCGGCAGCCGAGGTTGCACGGCGCATCGAAGCCGCGATCGCCGGTGCGCGTTCCGATGGGCTGCCGGCTTTCGAACCCGCCTTTGCCGGCGTCTACACTGAGACGATCTCTTGAGCGCCGGCCCGACCGAGATGAAGTACATGGCCAGCGTTGCACAGGCGCTGCGCGACAGCATGGCCGCCGACCCGCGCGTCATCGTGATGGGCGAGGACATCGGCGCGCCCGGCGGCTCGTTCAAGGCGACGCGCGGCCTGCTCGACGAATTCGGGCCGAAGCGTGTGCTCGACACCCCCATCTCCGAGGCGAGCATCGTTTCCGCGGCGGTCGGCGCCGCGCTGTCGGGCCTGCGCCCGGTGGTCGAGATCATGTTCATGGACTTCATCACGCTGGCGATGGACGCCCTGGTGAACCAGGCGGCCAAGGCGCGCTTCATGTTCGGTGGCCAATGCAACGTGCCGATGGTATTGCGCACGCCGCACGGCGGGGGCTTGAGCGCCGGGCCGCAGCATTCGCAATGTCTCGAAGCCTGGCTGGCGCATGTGCCTGGCCTCAAGGTCGTGTGCGCGGCCACGCCGGCCGATGCCTACGGCCTGCTGCGCGCCGCCATCGAAGACCCGGACCCGGTGATCTTCATCGAACACAAGGGCCTGTACGGCAGCAAGGGCCCGGTCGACGTGTCGGTGCGCGACGAACTCGGCAAGGCCAGGACCGTTCGCGCCGGCCGCGACGTGACGCTGGTGACCTACGGCGCGACCGTGCATACCTCGCTGGCGGCGGCGCAGGAATTGGCCGGCGAGGGCATCGAGGTCGAGGTGATCGACCTGCGAAGCCTGCAGCCCTGGGACCGCGCCACCGTGCTCGCGTCGCTGGCGCGCACCCACCGTGCGGTGATCGTGCATGAGGCGGTGCAGGCCTTCGGCGTCGGTGCCGAGATCGCCGCGACGATGGCCGACGAAGGCTTCGACCAACTCGATGCACCGGTGGTGCGCGTCGGCGCGCCCTTCATGCCGGTGCCCTTCGCCAAGTCGCTGGAGCAGGGCTACAACATCGGCACCGCGGCCATCGTCAAGGCCGTGCGCCGCACCCTCGAATGAACACGGAGACACCCATGGCTAACGACAGCATCCTGAGCGAAAAGCGCGGCCCGGTGGGCCTGCTGACGATCAACCGGCCGAAGACCCTGAATGCGATCGACGTGCCCACCATGCATGCGCTCGACGCCGCGCTCGCGGCCTTCGAGGCCGACGATGCGGTGCGTGCCATCGTCGTCACCGGAGCAGGCGAACGGGCCTTCGTGGCCGGCGGGGACATCGCCGATCTCGACAGCCGGCGCGGGCTGCCGCACTACGAACAGTTCGCAGAAGTGATCCATCGTTTGTTCACGCGCTTCGACAGCTGCGACAAGCCGACGCTCGGCGCCATCAACGGCTGGGCGCTCGGCGGCGGCACCGAGTTGCTGCTGGCGCTGGACATCCGCCTGGTGGCCGAGGAAGCCAAGCTCGGCCTGCCCGAGATCACGCTCGGCCTGTTTCCCGGCGCGGGCGGCACGCAGCGTTTGATTCGCCAGATCCCGCTGTGCCGCGCCAAGGAGCTGATGTTCACCGGCGACCAGATCAGCGCCGCCGAGGCGGTGGCGCTGGGGCTGTGCAACCGTACCGTGCCGCGTGCCAAGCTGCTCGAAGAGACGCTGGCGTTGGCCACGCGCATCGCAGAGAAGTCGCCGCTGGTGCTCAAGCTGCTCAAGCGCACCTTGCGCCAGGGCCTGGAGATGCCGCTGCCCGCGGCGTTGGCGCACGAGCAGGCGATGATCGGCCTGGTGCTCGACAGCAACGATGCGCACGAGGGCTGCCGCGCGTTCCTCGAGAAGCGCAAGGCCGAATTCAAAGGGACCTGAGGTCGTGCGCAGAGACTGGCTCATGCCCAAGCTGGGCCTGACGATGACCGAAGGTGCGCTGGCCGAGTGGACGCTCGCGCCCGGCGCGCGCTTCAAGGCCGGCGACTGCGTGTTCGTGGTCGAGAACGACAAGGCGGCGACCGAAATCGCGGCCGCAAGCGACGGCGTGATGGGGGCGCCGCTGGTCGCGGTGGGCGAGACCGTGCCGGTCGGTGCGGTGGTCGGGCATTGGGACGACGGCGTGCCGTCGATCGCATCAGTCGCCGTGGCCGACCCAGCCGACTCGGTCGCCACCACCGCACGCCGGCCGGTCACACCCTTCGCTCGCCGTCTGGCGCGCGACCATCAGGTTGCGCTCGCCGACGTGACGGGCTCGGGGCCGCGCGGTCGAGTGCGGGCGAGTGATGTCGACGCCGCGCTGAAGGCGCGGACATCCGTTCCCACACCGACGCCTGCGCCCGCGCCGTCGCCGCCGGCCGCCACTGCATCCGCGACGGAGGCGAACCGCGCGCTGGCGGCCTACCGCTTGCAGCCGCCTGCGCCAGCGGCCCCCGGCACGGCTGCCGGCCGCCTGCAACCGTTCACCGGGGTGCAGCAGGCCACGGCCGCGCGGTTGACCGCCGCCAAGCAGGACATTCCGCACTTCTACCTGGCGCGCGAGGCCGAGGTTTCGTGTCTGCTCGACCTCTACGCCAAGCTGAAAGACCCTCAGACCGAGCCGCGACTGACGCTCAACCATTTCTTCGTCGCGGCCGTGGGCCGGGCGCTGCGCGCGCTGCCCGAATTGAATCGAATATGGACGCCGCAGGGCGCGCTGCTGCTTGACGGCAGCGACGTCGGCGTGGCCGTGCACACCGAATACGGTTTGCGCGTGCCGTTGGTGCGCGATGCAGGGCGCCTGAGCCTGATCGATCTGGCGCGCCGGGCCAACACCCTGGCCGAACGTGCGCGTGCGGGTCGGCTCGGTGCCGACGAGATGGCCGGTGGTGCCATCACGGTGTCGAATGCCGGCATGCACGGCCTGACCGCGATGACCTCGATCATCGTGCCCGGCCAGTCGATGATCCTCGGCGTCGGCAGCGTGCGCGAGCTGTTCCGTCCCGACGCGCGCGGCCAGCCGGCGCTGCGGCGCGAAATTGCGCTGGTGTTGTCGCTCGACCACCGGGTGCTCGACGGAGTTGGTGGCGCCGCGCTGCTGAGCGAGATCGTCGATGGACTGGCCCATCCGACTCGCTTGTTGTTCGACTAGCTGGCACAGGGGCTCACGATGGACTTTCGACTCTCGGATGAACAGCGGCAGATGATCGACGCGGCGCGCAAGGTCGGCGACCGCTTCGGCCTCGAGTACTGGCGCAAGCAGGACGCCGCCAAGGCGTTCCCGAAGGAGTTCTGGCGCGCTGTCTGCGACGCCGGCCTGTGTGGCGCCGCGCTGCCCACCGAGGTCGGCGGGGCCGGCCTGGGCATGTTCGAGCTGGCGCTGGTGGTCGAGACGCTGGCGTCCTGCGGCGGCGGCGCGACCGTCGGACAGCTCTTCATGATCAATCCGATCTTTGGCGGCGTCGCGTTGTCGCGCTTCGGCACGCCCGCGATGAAGGGCGAGCTGCTGCCGAAGATCGTCTCGGGCGAGATCAACTGCTGCATGGCGCTGACCGAGCCCGACGCCGGCACCAACACGCTGGAGCTGCGAACCTATGCCGAGGCCGACGGCGACGGCTGGCGCCTGAACGGCCGAAAGATCTGGATCACCGGCGTGCCCGACGCGGCGAAGATGCTGGTGGTGGCGCGCACCAAGAAGCTCGCCGAGTGCAAATCGCGCAGCGACGGCCTGTCGATGTTCATGGTCGACGTCGAGCGCAAGGGCCTGACGCACACCGCGATCGACAAGGTCGGCACGCGCACGCTGGCGTCGAGCAGCGTCTTCTTCGACGACGTGCGCATCGCGCCGGGCGAGCTCGTCGGCACCTTGCATCGCGGCTGGCACGAACTGCTCGATGTGCTCAACACCGAGCGCATCGTCACCACCGCAGCGCTGGCCGGCACCGGCGAACTGGCGATCAAGCTGGCGGTGAAGTACGGCAACGAACGCAAGGTCTTCGGCGACAAGCCGGTCTCGAGCTACCAGGGGCTGCAGTTCCCGCTCGCGCAATGCCATGTCGAAGTCGAGGCGGCGCGCCTGCTCAACCACAAGGCGGCGGTCAACTGCGACATGGGACTGCCCTACGGCAGCGAGGCCAACGGCGCCAAGTTGCTGGCCGCGCAAGCCGTGGCCCGCGCCACCGAACGTGCCATGCAGACCATGGGCGGCATGGGCTACGCCACCGAATTTCACGTCGAGCGGCTGTGGCGCGATGCGCGGCTGTTCCGCTTCGCACCGGTGTCCGAAGAGATGATCCTCAACTACGTCGCCAACCACGACCTGGGCATGCCGCGCTCGTACTGAGCGCGCCAGTCCCCGAGGAGATCTGCATGGTCAACTTGAGTGCCGCCATCCTGCGCTGGGCGCGCGCCGAGCCCGCGCGACCGGCGCTGCTGTACCGCGACCAGCGTCAGGGCTATGGCTACCTTGCGGCACGCCTGGCCGCCACCGCCGGCAGCCTGCGCGCACGCGGCATCGGCGAAGGCGACGTCGTCGCGCTGCTGATGAAGAACAGCGCTGCCTTCATTGAGCTGGCGCTGGCCGTGAGCCACCTGGGCGCGGTGCTGCTGCCCATCAACTACCGGTTGGGCGCCGACGAGGTGGACTACATCGTCGGCCACGCGGGGGTGAAGCTGCTGCTGGTGGACGAGGAACTGCGCCCGTTGGCGGGCGGCTTCGGCAACGTGGTGGTGGTCGACGAAGCGGCGCAATCCGACAGCCGCCGCCTCGGGCCCGTGGCCGAGCCGGTGTGGGCGCCGCAGGTGCGCCGGCCCGAGGACCTGTTCCGGCTGATGTACACCTCGGGCACCACCGACCGCCCCAAGGGCGTGATCCATTCCTACGCCAACTACCACTGGAAGTGCCTGGACCACATCGCCGTGCTCGGCCTGCATGGCGGCGAAAGGCTGCTCGTGGTCGGGCCGCTCTACCACGTCGGCGCGTTCGATCTGCCGGGCCTGGCGGTGCTGCAGATGGGCGGCATGCTCGCGGTGCAGCGCGAGTTCGAGCCCGAGGAGACCCTGGCGCTGATCGCGCGCGAACGCCTGACCGCCGGCTGGATGGCGCCGGTGATGCTGAACCGCCTGCTGGCACTGCCGGATCGCCAGCGCTTCGACGTGAGCAGTTTTCGCTGGCAGATTGGCGGTGGCGAGCGCACGCCCGAAGAACGCATCCGCGAGTTCGTCTCGCTCTTCAAACGCGGCCGCTACATCGACGGCTACGGTCTGACCGAGAGCTGCTCCGGCGACACGCTGATGGAGGCCGGGCGCGAGATCGAGAAGATCGGCTCGACCGGGCGCGCGCTGCCGCACGTCGAAATCCGCATCTGCGACGACGATGGCGGCGCGCTGCCGTGCGGCGAGGCCGGTGAAATCTGCCTGCGCGGCCCCAAGGTCACCGGCGGCTACTGGCGCGATCCGGAGAAGACCGCGGCCAGCTTCCACCCGGGCCACTGGTTTCGTACCGGCGACATCGGTTACCTCGATGCCGAGGGCTTTCTGTTCCTCACCGACCGCAAGAAGGACATGATCATCAGCGGCGGCGAGAACATTGCCAGCAGCGAGGTCGAACGCGTGCTGTACCAGCTGCCGCAGGTGCTGGAAGCCGCGGCGGTGGGCCTGCCCGACGAACGCTGGGGCGAGCGCGTGGTCGCGGTGGTGGTCCTGCGGCCCGGCACTAGCCTCACGCTCGACGAGCTCCAGACCTTCTGCCGCGGCAAGCTCGGCGGCTTCAAGCTGCCGAAGGAACTGGTGCTGCGTGACTCGCTGCCGCGTCTACCATCGGGAAAGGTGCTTAAGCGCATGCTGCGTGCAGAACTCACATCGACAGGGAGCGCGACATGGAGTTGGATTTCTCAGATCAGGTTGCCGTAGTGACGGGCGGCGCCAGCGGCATCGGCGAGGCCTGCGCAGCTTTGCTCGCAGGCACCGGTGCGCGGGTAATCGTGGCCGATCGCAACGAAGCTGCGGCGCAGGCAGTGGCCGAGGCAATCGGCGGCATCGCGCTGGTGCTCGACGTCGGCGAAGAACAATCGGTCGAGGCGCTGGTCGCTGCCGTGCAGGCGCGCTGCGGCGTGCCGAACGTGCTGGTCAACAGTGCCGGCGTACTGCAACGCACGCTGCCGCCCGAGGAACTGAGCTTGCGCGAATGGGACTTCGTCGCCCGCATCGACCTGCGCGGCACCTACCTATGCTGCGCGCGCTTCGGCGCCGCGATGGCGCAGCGCGGCAGCGGCGCGATCGTCAACATCGCGTCGGTGGCCGGCATGGGGTCGGGGCCCCTGCACTCGTACGGCCCGGCCAAGGCCGGCGTCATCAACCTGACCGAATGCCTGGCGGCGGAGTGGGGCCCCAAGGGCGTACGCGTCAACGCCGTGTCGCCCGGCTTCACGCACACGCCGGCGCTCGAGAAGGGCATCACGACGCGCACGCTGGAGACCGGCGCGATGACCACGCACGCGGCGCTCGGCCGTTTGATCGAGCCGCGCGAGATCGCGAACGCGGTGGCCTTCTTGGCATCGGACCGGGCGTCGGCGATCACCGGCATCAACCTGCCCGTCGACGCCGGGTACCTCGTGGCGACGCCGTGGGCGAGCTACGGCGGCCTGCGCCGCTGATTGTCGTTCGACACAGCATGTCGCTCATTGACGAACTGTCTAACGTTCGTTAGCCTTCGCGAGCCGAAAAGGCGAATTCTTAAAGCCCTCACAGGAGCAGTCCATGCGCATCGGCAGTGTCGAATTCGAGCAGCAAGGCCGTGTCGCGATCGTCACCTTGGACGAGCCGACCAAGCTCAACGCCATTTCCATGGGCATCCGCGAAGGCGTAATCGAAAGCCTGGCAAGAATCCAGGCCGACGACGAGATCCGCGTGGGCATCCTCACCGGGCGAGGCGACAAGGCCTTCTGTGCCGGCGCGGACATCAGCACCTTCCCGGCCACGCCCGAGCAGGCGCGCAGCTTCATTGCCGACGTGCTGCCGGT
The DNA here is from genome assembly GCA_026932235.1 of Burkholderiales bacterium. Classification (GTDB taxonomy): domain Bacteria; phylum Pseudomonadota; class Gammaproteobacteria; order Burkholderiales; family Burkholderiaceae_C; genus Rubrivivax. Next base: position 52,096 of record JAIXKR010000138.1, on the reverse strand, counting down.
GCTGGAGGCACCCGAACGCTGCCGCAAGCCGCTGATCGCGGCTGTCAACGGAGTGGCGTTCGGCGGCGGCTTCGAGCTCGCGATTGCCTGCGACTTCATCCTCGCCTCGGAGCGGGCCCGCTTCGGCGTGCCCGAGATTCAGCTCGGCTTGCTGCCGGGCTTTGCGCTGCTGAGGCTGCACGACATCGTCGGCCGCCCCAAGGCCAAGGAACTGAGCATGCTGGGCGACCCGATCGACGCCGCCGAGGCCGTGCGCTTGGGCATCGCCTTGCGCACCGTCGCACACGACAAGCTGCTCGACGAGGCGATGGCCTTTGCCCACAAGCTCGCCGGCAAACCGCACATGGCGGTGCAGATGGCGAAGTCCTTCTTCAACCGCGGGCTGGGCGGCGACGACATGCGCTACGCGGTCGATGCCTTCCCCTTCCTCTTCCAGACCGACGACGTGAAGGAGGGCGTGGCGGCCTTCCGCGCCAAGCGCAAGCCCGAGTTCAAGTGACGGCCCGTCCGATCCTGCACAACGCCTTCTGCGATTCGCTGGGCATCGAGTACCCGATCTTCCTCGCCGGCATGGGGGTAGGCGGGCGGGCCACCCCGCCGAAGCTGGTGGCGGCGGTGTCGCAGGCGGGGGGCTGTGGTGTGCTGGGCTGCTCGGGGCTGTCGCCTGAGGAAACGCGGCGTCGCATCCGCGAGGTGCGTTCGCTCACCGACCGTCCGTTCGGCGTCGACCTGCTGCTGCCGGCGCGCATTGCCGACGCACCCGACACCCGATCGGGCGTGCGAGACGAGATCCGGCGCCGCTACCCGGAGCATGCCGCCTTCGTGCAGACGCTGCTCCAGCGCTACCAGCTGCCTGCGGTGCAGCCCGCCGACGAAACGGTGGTCAACATCGAGTACGCGAAGTCGGTGCTCGACGTCGTGTTCGACGAACACGTGCCGATCTTCGCCGCAGGGTTGGGCGATCCCGATTTCCTGCTGCCGCGCGCGCGCGCGCAGGGCATGAAGCTGATCGGCCTGTCGGGCTCGGTGCGCAATGCGGTGCGCCAGCGCAAGTCGGGCGTCGACGCGATCGTCGCGCAGGGCACCGAGGCCGGCGGCCATACCGGAACCGTGGCCTCGTTGCCGCTGATCCCGCAAGTGGTGGACGCAGTGAACCCGACGCCGGTGATCGCTGCCGGCGGCATCGCCGATGGCCGCGGGATCGTCGCCGCACTGGTGCTGGGCGCGCAGGCCGCCTGGCTGGGCACCGCCTTCCTTGTGGCCGACGAGTGCGAACTGTTCGACACCTGCAAGGACCAGATCGTGGCCGCGGACTCCGAGGCCTTCCGTGTCAGCAAGGTCTGGACCGGCAAGACGGTGCGTGCCTTCCACGGTGAAATCTCTCAGGCCTGGGCAGAGTCCGGACTGCCGACCTTGGAGACGCCGTACCAGCGCATCCTGATGGAGGACTTCCTGGCCGCGGTGCTGGCTGCCGGCCGTCACGACCTCTTCTACAACATCGCCGGTCAGGCGGGCGGCCTGCTCAAGGCGCGGCGCCCGGCGCGCGACATCATGACCGACCTGGTCGACGGTGCCATCCAGGAGATCCGGCGGCTGCAGCGCGACGTGCGCATCAGTCTGGCCTAGCACGAGACCAAGCATGGGAACCAAAGCCATCATCAGCGGCGTGCACGACACGCAGGTCGGTGCGCTGCCCGACAGCACCTGCATGTCGCTGCACGCCGAAGCCGCACTGGGCGCGCTGGCCGACGCAGGGCTGGCGGTGTCGGACATCGACGGCCTGCTGACCGCGTACTCGTTCGCATCGCCGCAACTGATGCTGGGGGGAGTGCTGGGCGAGTACATCGGGCTGCGCCCCAAGGTCAACGCCTCGATCGCCATGGGCGGCATGACCGGTGGTCTGCTGGTGCGTCATGCCGAGTCGCTGGTGCGTTCGGGGCGCTGCCGCCATGTGCTGTGCGTCACCGGCGACAACCGCCTGACCGGCATGGGCGACAAGGTACAAGCCGCGCTGGCCGACGTCGGCCACCCGCAGTACGAGCAGCCCTACGGGATGAGCGTGCCAGCCGCCTTCGCGATGGCCGCCCAGGTCTACTTCCACGAAGGCTGGCTCAATGGCGACCACCTCGCGGCCGTGGCGGTGAACCAGCGCGCCAACGCCGCGCTGCACCCGCAGTCGCACATGAAGAAGCCGATCACGATGGACGACGTGCGCAAGTCCAAGGTGATCGCCTCGCCCTTGCGCATGCTCGATTGCTGCCTCGTGTCCGACGGCGGCGCCGCGGTGGTGGTGAGCGCCGGCGAGACCGCGCGCGACGGCCGCCGGCGGGCGGTGGAGTTGCTGGGCATCGGCGAAGGCCACACGCACGAGCACATCTTCGCGGCGCCGTCGCTGGTCGATTTTGGCTGCAAGGAGTCCGCCGCCGATGCGCTGGCCCAGGCCGGGCTCGAGCACCGGGACGTCGACTGCGCACACATCTACGACTGCTTCACCAGCACCTTGCTCATCACGCTGGAGTCGATGGGCTTCTACGGCCGCGGCGAGGCCGGCCCGGCGGCGCTGGCCGGCGAGTTCGCGATCGGCGGACGCTTTCCCGTCAACACCAATGGGGGCCTGCTGTCGTACGGCTCGTCGGGTGCGGCCGGCGGCATGTTCCATGTCGTCGAGGCGGTGCGCCAGTTGCGCGGTGAATGCGGCCCGCGCCAGGTCAAGGACGCCGAAGTGGCGCTGGCCCACACGCTGGGCGGCATCTTTTCCGGCCATTGCTCGATCATCATGGGGAGGGCCTGACCATGGCCGAAGTGCAAACCAAGCCGATGCCGGTGCCGGACAGCATCAGCCGGCCCTATTGGGAGGGTGCGAACCAGGGCGAGTTCCGCTTCCAGCGCTGCCGCGCCTGCGGCAAGCCGCAGTTCTACTCGCGGTTCGCCTGCGTGCATTGCCACAGCACCGACCTGCAATGGCAGGTGGCCGAAGGCCTCGGGCGCGTGGCCAGCTTCTCGGTGATCCACCGCGCGCCGATCGCGGCGTTCATGGCCGACACGCCCTATGTGCTGGCGCTGGTGGACCTGGACGAGGGCTTGCGCTTCATGTGCAACGTGCTGAACTGCGACCCGGCAACGGTGAAGGTCGGCATGCGCGTGCGTGTGTGCTACGAGACCCGCCCCGGCAGCGAACAGAAGGTTCCGCAAGTGGAGCCCGCAACATCATGAGTGACCTTGTCATCTTCAACTACGACCACTACGAGCCGGGCAAGAACTACGGCACGCGCGATTTCAGCGTCGACGAGGCGACCATCGCCAAGTGGCGCAGCGTGTACCCAAACGACGACGACCCCGGCGTGATGCCTGGCGGCATGCTGGCGATGATCGTCATCGACGCCGTGCTGACGCTGAACTCGCCGCGTCCGCCCGGCGGCGTGCATGGCGGGCAGACTTTCGACATCCTGCGCATGCCGCGCATCGGCGAGACCTTGCGCACCGAAGTGTGGTGCCTGGACAAGCAAGTCAAGAAAGACCGCAAGTGGGTGCGCGTGCGCACCGAGACGCGCGCCGTGGGCTCGGGCGAGCTGCTGTTCAGCGGCATCATGACCACGCTGGTCGCGCAGTAAGGGGCCACCATGGACAAGCAGCTGAAGGCATCGACCAAGCACGTCGACTTCGACACCATCATGGCCTACGCGGCGGTGACGAACGACTACAACCCGATTCACGTCGACAAGGAGTTCGCCGCCAGGAGCCCGATGGGCGGGATCATCGCGCACGGCACGATGTCGGTGGCGCTGATCTGGCAGGCGCTGAAGAACACGCTGGGCGTCGACGCGCTGAACCGCGTGCACCTGGAGATCCGCTTCGTGCAGCCGGTGCGCATCGACGACGACGTGACCGGCGGCGGCGAGCTGCGCGAGGGCAGCCAGCCGCCGGTTTACGACGTCTGGGTGCGCAACGGCAAGGGCCTGGACGTCATCAAGGGCGCGGCCACCATCAAGCCTGCCAAGGCAAACCCATGAGCCTGAAGGGAAAGGCCTACATCGCGGGGGCCTACGAGCACCCGATCCGTCGCGCCGACGACAAGTCGGTGGCGCAACTGCATGCCGAGGTCGCGCGCGGTGCACTCGCCGATGCCGGCCTGACGATGCGTGACGTCGACGGCTACTTCTGCGCCGGCGACGCGCCCGGCCTGGGTGCGTTGAGCATGGTCGACTACATGGGCATGACGCTCCGGCACGTCGACACCACCGAGACCGGTGGCTCCTCGTACGTGGTGCACGTCGCGCATGCCGCGGCGGCCATCGCCGCCGGCCGCTGCAACGTGGCACTGATCACGCTGGCCGGGCGGCCCAAGGCCGAGGGCATGGCCACCGGCACCGCGCCGCGCAACTACGGCCCTGCGCCCGACGTGTCGTTCGAGCTGCCCTACGCGCCGACCACCGTCAACATGTATGCCATGGCCGCCATGCGCCACATGCACGAGCACGGCACCACCAGCGAACAGCTGGCCTGGATCCGCGTGGCCGCGTCGCACCACGCCCAGCACAACCCGCACGCGATGGTGCGCGACGTGGTGACGGTGCAGGACGTGGTCGGCTCGCCGATGATCGCCGACCCGCTGCACCGGCTCGACTGCTGCGTCATCAGCGACGGCGGCGGCGCGCTCGTCGTGGTCCGGCCGGAGATCGCACGTCAGCTCGAGCGTCCGCTGGTCAAGGTCATCGGCACCGGCGAGTTCATGCGCGCGCAGATCGGCGGTAAGGTGGACCTGCTGACGACCGGCGCGGCCTGGACCGGCGCGGCGGCATTCGCCGAGGCCGGCGTGAAGCCCGCCGACATCCAGTACGCGTCGATCTACGACAGCTTCACGATCACCGTGCTGCTGACGCTGGAGGACCTGGGCTTCTGCAAGAAGGGCGAGGGCGGCCGGTTCGTGTCCGACGGCAACCTGATCTCCGGCGCCGGCAAGCTGCCCTTCAACACCGACGGCGGCGGCCTGTGCAACAACCACCCGGGAAATCGCGGCGGCATGACAAAGGTCATTGAAGCGGTGCGCCAGTTGCGCGGCGAGGCGCATCCGTTGGTGCAGGTGCCCAATTGCAGGCTCGCGCTGGCGCATGGCACCGGTGGATCGCTCGGCACCCGGCACGGCAGTGCCACCCTGATCCTGGAGCGCGAATGAGCATCACCATCGGACGGCGCGAGATGGCCGCACCCACCGTCACCCCGGAAACGCGGCCGTTCTGGGAAGCCGCGGCCGAAGGCCGGCTGCTCGTCAAACGCTGCGACGACTGCGGCGAGCACCACCACTACCCTCGCGCGGCCTGCCCGTTCTGCGGCAGCGAGCGCACGCAGTGGCGGCAGGCGAGCGGGCAGGGCACGATCTACAGCTTCAGCGTCATGCGCAGGGCCGAGGTGCCGTATGTGGTGGCCTACGTGACGCTCGAGGAGGGGCCGACGATGATGACCAACATCGTCGACGCCGATGCCGACGCGGTGCGCATCGGGCAGCCGGTGAAGCTGAAGTTCAGCCCGAGCGAGGATGGGCCACCCTTGCCGGTATTCACACCGGCCTGAGCCGGCGCACAGCCGCGGTCAGGACGGATCAGCCGCTGCGCGTTGCCGCAGTGCGCCGTGCATGAATTGCGCGACGCGTTCGATGGCCCGCTGGCCTTCGTCGAGCATGCGCGCGTACCAGTGCCAGACGTGAACCATGCGCGGCCAGACTTCGAGCGTGGTGTGCACGCCGGCTTCGCTGGCGGCGATGGCCAGTTGCCGCGCGTCGTCGACCAAGGCCTCGCCGCCGGCCACCTGCAAGAGCAGCGGAGTCAGGCCGCGCAGATCGGCGAACAGCGGCGACACCCGCGGGTCGCGCAGGCTGCGCCGGCCCATGGTCGCATGGGCCATGGCACGTAGCACGGCGTGGTCGATCAGCGGGTCGTGGCTGGGCCGTTGCGGATCGCACGCGGGCAGGCTGCAACTGAGGTCGGTCCAGGGCGAGATGCATACGCCGGCGGCCGGCAGCGGCAGGCCGGCGTCGCGCAGCGCAACCAGGGTCGTCAGCACCAGCCCGCCGCCGGCCGAGTCGCCGGCCAGGACGATGCAACCGGGCTTGACCCGCAGCGACTCGATCAGCCAGCGGTAGGCGGCGACGGCGTCGTCCAGAGCGGCAGGGAAAGGGTGCTCGGGTGCCAACCGGTAGTCGAGCGTGAACGTACGGGCGCCGGCGGCCAGGGCGATGTCGGCCGCAAGGTGGCGGTGCGAGCGCGGCGAGCCAATGACGTAGCCGCCGCCATGCAGATACAGCACGACGGCATCACCGGCGCCAGCAGGCAGCAGCCATTCACCGCGCACAGAGCCGGTGTCGAGCACTTGCAGCGTGACCTCGCCCGTCAAAGGGAAGACGACCTGGGCGCGCTCATACTGAGCGCGCAACTGGGCGAGGGTGAGCGTGGTCTGCGGTGGCAGCCGCCGCAGCCGCTCGAGCAACTTCTCGATCGTGCGTTCGGACACGGCACGACCGCCGGCAGGATCAGGCCAGCCAGCGCTTGCGGCGCCGGTAGTGCTTGATCTCCTTGAAATCGCGCCCCTCGGCGCCGCCGAGGTAGGCCTCGCGGATGTCCGGGTTGTTCTTCATGACCTCGGCCTTCTCGTGCATGACGACGCGGCCGTTCTCGATCAGGTAGCCGTGCGACACGACGTCCAGCGCCGCGATGGCGTTCTGCTCGACCAGCAGGATCGACATGCCTTCATCGCGGTTGATGCGCCGGATGATCTCGAAAATCTCGGCGACGATCACCGGCGCGAGGCCCAGGCTCGGCTCGTCGAGCATGAGCAGCTTGGGCTGCGTCATCAGCGCGCGTGCAATGGCCAGCATTTGCTGTTCGCCGCCGGACAGGTAGCCCGACTTGGCGGTGCGGCGCTGGTGCAGGCGGGGGAAGTAGGAGTACACCCGGTCGCGGTTGCGCTCCATGTCGGCCTTGCCGCCATGCACGGCAGAAGCCGCAATGAGGTTCTCGTCGGGTGTCAGGTGCTCGAAGACACGACGGCCTTCGAGCACCTGGGCGATGCCCAGCTTGACCCGGTCCTGCGGCGCCAGCTTGGCGATGTCCTCGCCCATGAACTTCACGTCGCCACGCGTGATCTCGCCACGCTCGGACTTGAGCAGCCCGCTCACCGCCTTCAGCGTGGTGCTCTTGCCGGCGCCGTTGGCGCCCAACAGGGCGACCATGCCGCCCTGTGGCACCTCGATGGAAACGCCCTTGATGGCCAGGAAGACGTGGTCGTAGATGACCTCGATGTTGTTGAGGATGAGGGCGTTCACGGTCAATTTTTTCCAGATTTGGCGAACTCGGCAGAGTGTTGTTTCACCGTGCTCCAGACCAGATCCGTGTAGTCGGCGAACCAGTCGGTTTGGGGAACCCACTTGCTGCCGTCCCACATGTCGATGCGGGTCTTGCCGCCGCCGCCGTGGTCCTTCGCGGTGATCGTCAGCGGGGGAAACAGGCCATTGGCGTCGTAATTGCGCAGGCTTTCCAGACCCTTGCGCACCTTGTCGGCGGTCAACGGGCCGGGGTCGTTTTTCAGGCCGAGTTCCACGCCCTGGAACACGGTGGACCAGATCGCCAGGGACAGGTTGTAGTAGGTGTCGTTCAAGAACTTGCGGTCACCGTTGCCCTTGCCCTTGTCGTACAACTCCTTCGTGATCTCTCGCAGCAGCGGAGTGTCGGTGCCGCCGCCTACCACTACTGAGGAGCGCTTCGCGCCCTTGGCCGCCTCGGCGCCGATATTGGTGATGTCGGCTTCGTTGAGCCAGTTGACGGTGATGAACTTCTCGTTCGGGATGCCGCTGCGCTTCATCTCCTTCAGGGCGACGACATTCATGGGCCCGATGCCCCAGTGCACGATCCAGTCCGGCTGGTAGCGTCGAATCTGGCTCATCGCGGAACTGACATCGTTGCCCGGCAACGGGTAGGGGAACATCTGCAGTTCGAAGCCCTCGCGCTTCTGCAACTCCTGCAGGATCGGGATCGGCTCGTGTCCGAACGGGTAGTCGGCGTAGAGGAACGCGACCTTCGTGCTCTTGATGTTCGCGCCGGCCTGCCGCTTGATGTAGCTGATCATGTTCGCGGCCTGGCCCCAGTAGGTCGGACCGAGCGGGAACACCGACTTGAAGACCTCACCGTCGACAGCGTCGGCACGACCATGTATCGCCTGGAGCTGGATATTGCCGTCCTGCATCACGCGGGGCAGCAACGCGCGCGCGACCGGAGTCGAGAAGAAGTCGAACACCACTACGCCGTCTCGCTTCAGGCGCTCGTAGCATTCCACGCCGCGCTGCGGCTCGTTGCCGTGATCGTTGAGCAGCAGTTCGATCGGCCGGCCACCGATGCCGCCTTTCGCGTTGATCAGCGAGGCCAAGTCGCGCGAGGCCTGCGCGATCTGAGGCGAGATGAAGCCGTAGGCCTTGGTCAGGTCGTAACACTGCCCGAACTTGATCGGGTCGGCCGCCCAGGCGGCTTGCCCCGCGGTCAAGAACGTCAGGGCGGCAAGCGCCGCTCTCCACGATTTGTACATGTCTTGTCTCCTCGCGCCGAACGGGCGGCTTACTTGTTGGCTTTGGCGAAGTCTGCAGAATTGGCCTTGACGAGCGTGTTGACCAGGCCCGTGTAGTCGGCGAACCAGTCGGTCTGCGCCACCCACTTGCTGCCGTCCCACATGTCTATGCGGGTCTTGCCGCCACCACCGTGGTCCTTGGGCGTGACGGTGATCGGGGCCATGAAGCCCTTTGCATCGAAGTTCTTGATGCCATACATGCCTTGCCGGATCTTCTCCGGCGTCAGCGGCCAGCCCTGTGTCTTGATGGCGATGCGCACGCCTTCGAAGACGGACGAGTACACGGCCAGACCCGTGTTGTAGTAGGAGTCGGCGACGAGTTTGCGATCGCCATTGCCCTTGCCCTTGTCGTAGAGCTCGCGCAGGATGTCTTTTACCAACGGATGCTCGGCGCCGCCGACGACGACCGTCGAGCGTTTGAGTCCCTTTGCGGCGGCGGCACCAAAGTTGTTGATGTCGACCTCGTTGATCCAGTTCACCGTCACCATCTTCTCGATCGGGATGCCGTTGCGCTGCATCTCGCGGAAGGTGATGGGATTCAGCGGCGAGAAGGACCACAGGACCACCCAGTCGGGCTGGAAGCGCCGCATCTGCGTGAACGCCGCACTCTGGTCATTGCCCGGCACAGGGATTGGAAAGGGCTGGTACTCGAAGCTCTCGAGCCGCTTCAGAGCCTCAAACACCGGCGTTGGCTCGCGGCCGAAGGGCGTGTCGAGGTACATGAAGGCTACCTTCTTGCCCTTGAGGCTGCCCCCACTCTGCTTCTTGAAGTAGCTGATGATGTTTGCCGCCTGGCCCCAATAGGTGGGAGCCAAGGGAAACACCTGCTTGAAGACTTCACCGTCGACGGCGTCACCCCGGCCCACCAGGGGCTGCACCAGGATGTTGCCGTCCTGCATGATGCGCGGCAGCACGGCGCGGGAGACCGGCGACGAGAAGGTGTCGAAAATCATCGTGCCTTCACGCTTCAGGCGCTCGTAGCAGTCGATGCCCCGTTGCGGTTCGTTGCCTTGGTCCTGAACCGCGACTTCGATCGGGTGACCTTCGAGGCCACCGCGAGTGTTGAGCAGGTCGGCGTAGTCCTTGACGGCCTGTGCCACTTGTGGCACGGCAGCGACATAAATCTTCGTCAGGTCGTAGCACAAACCGAACTTGACCGGTTCTGCGGCCAGCGTAGCCTGGGTTGAGACCAGCAAGGCGGCTGCCGTCAGTACTCTCTTCAGACTGGATCGCATATGGGTTGCTCCTGTTCGGTTTGTGTTCCCCACCGGCCGCTGGCCAGTGGGGAGGAGAGGGCGGTCACTGCCCCGTGGATTTGGCGAATTCCGCCGAGTGCTGCTTCACCGTGCTCCAGACCAGATCGTTGTAGTCGGCGATCCAGTCCCCCTGCGGGATCCACTTCGAGCCGTCCCACAACTCGATCCGTGTCTTACCGCCGCCGCCATGGTCCTTGGCGGTGACCGTGAGAGCCGGCAACAGGCCGCTGGCGTCAAAGCCGCGCACGCTTTCCAGCCCCTTGCGCATCTTCTCCGCAGTCATCGGGCCCTTGTCTGCTTTCAGCGCCAAGCGGGCGGCCTCGAAGATGGGCGCGTAGATGGACAGCCCCGTCGCGTAGTAGATGTCGTCGAGGAACTTGCGGTCGCCGTTGCCCTTGCCCTTGTCGTACAGCTCGCGAATGATGTCCTTCATGATGGGGTTGTCGACACCGCTGGCGACCGTGGTCGACCGGCGAATGCCCTTGGCGACGTCGTGACCGATGTTGTTCAGGTCTGTCTCGTTGAACCAGTTCACGGTGACCATCTTGTCCAACGATATGCCGTTGCGCTTGGCCTCCTTTGACGCGACCACGTGCATGGCCGAGAACGCCCAGTGCACGATCAGGTCGGGCTGGAAACGGCGCAGCTGCGACCAGGCAGACGACTGGTCGCTGCCCGGCAGCGGATACGGGAACAACTGGAGTTCGAAGCCTTCACGTTTCTGCAGTTCCTGCAGCACCGGAATCGGCTCTTGCCCGAACGGGTAGTCGATGTACAGGAACGCGATCTTCTTGCCCTTCAGGTTGCCGCCGGACTGCTTCTTGAAGTGGCTGACGATGTTGGCGGCCTGGCCCCAATAGGTCGGGCCGAGCGGGAAGATCCACTTGAACACTTCGCCATCCACCGCGTCGCCACGGCCCACGAGTGCCTGGATCATGATCTTGCCGTCTTTCATCGCGCGTGGCAGCACGGCTCGCGAGACCGGTGTGGACAGCGGATCGACGGTCAGCGCTTGGTCCTTCACCTTCTCGTAGCACTCGATGCCGCGCTGCGGCTCGTTGCCATGGTCCTGGACGATGAGCTCGATCGGGTTGCCCTCGATGCCACCCTTCAGGTTGAGCAACGCGGCATAGTCACGCGCTGCCTGCGCGACTTGCGGCGAGATGAAGGTGTAGGCCTTGGTCAGGTCATAGCACAGCGCGAAGCGAAGAGTTTCGGCGTGCGCGGGTGCGGCTGCTAGCAGCACGGCGGCCGCGCCGAGCATCAGCTTGAGTTTCCGGTACATGGTTGTCTGCTCCAGTGGGGGGTGGGTCCAGGGTTGAGAGCCGCTATTTGCGGGCGTAGCCGAACGGCCAGAAAATGAAATAGTTGCGCAGGTTCGTGTAGATCTTGGCCAGACCCAATGGTTCGAACAGAAGAAACCCGATGATCAGAATCCCGTACAGGAAACTCGGGATGTGGGCCAGCAGCTCGATGCCAATCTTCAGGTCCATCATCTGGGCGCCTGCGAATATCAGATTCGCCACGATGCCGGGCAGCAGCAAGATGAACGCGACGCCGAAGTAGCAGCCGATCACGCTGCCCAGGCCGCCCACGATCACCATGGCCAGGACCTGGATCGACACGTTCACGGCGAACTGTTCCGGCGTGACGGCGTGGTAGAAGGTAAAGATGAGGATGGCGCCGCTGATGCCGCCGATGAAGGAGGACATCGCAAACGCCACCAGCTTGTAGTAGAAGCTGTTGACGCCGATGACCGCGGCAGCGAAGTCCTTCTCGCGCACCGCCACCAGCGCCCGGCCGAGACCGGTGCGGCGCAGGTTGAGCATGAAGATGGTGACGAGTACGCACCAGACCAGCACGACGTAGTACAGCCCGGCGTCGGACGTGACCTCGATGCCCAACAGCCGTAGCGGTGGTGCTTGGATCGTGGCCTGCGTGCCGCCGCTGACGGCCGGCACCTTGTTGATCACCCAGTCCATCACGAACTGCAGGGCCAGCGTGCTGAGCGCCAGGTACAGGCCGCGAACGCGCAGCGCCGTGATCGCGAAGGCGCAGCCGATGAGCGTGGCGACCGAGCCCGCGAGCGCGATGGCGATCTCGAACGGAATGCCGTTGCGCGTGGCATGGACTGCGGTGTACGCGCCGATGCCCATGATGGCGGCGTAGCCGAAATGGAACTGCCCGGCCCAGCCGAGGATGAGATTGAGTCCCAGCGCCGCAGCCGTCCAGATGAGCCACGGCAATACGTAGCTCTTCATGTACAGCGAACTCAGCAGCATCGGCGCCGCCAGGGCCAGTGCCAGCAGAACGGCGAGTTGCCAGCGATCGAAGGGGATGGGGAACAGTTGCCGGTCACCACGATAGGTGGTGTGGTGGATGCCTGCCTGACGGTAGAACATGGATTCAGATCCTCTGGATGTCTTCGCGGCCGAACAGGCCATGCGGGCGGATCAGGATGGTCAGCACCAGCGTCGCGGCGACCACGAGTTCGCGGCTGCCGCCGCCGACCAGGGGGTCGAGGTAGCCTGAGGCCACGCCTTGGAACATGCCCAGCAGCAGGCCGGCGACGATGGCGCCGCCGATGCTGTCCAGGCCGCCCAGTACGGCCACGGCGACACCCATCAGCAGCAGTTGCGACAGCGACTGGTCCACCCCCTGGATCGATCCCCACAACGCACCGGCCAAGGTTGCCACGACCGCTGACATCGCCCAGGACAGCGCGACGCCTCGTTCAACCGAGATGCCGACCGACCACGACGCCGTATAGTCGTCGGAGATCGCCCGCAGCACGATGCCCGTGCGGGTGCGGAAGAACAGCACGAAGAAGCCGAACAGCAGCAGAGCCGTGACGCCGCCGGCCACGTAGCTGCGGTTGATCAGCACGTTGCCCAGGAAAAGCGGGTCCGAGGAGATCGGCAAGGGCAGCACCCGGTTGGTGCCGCCCCAGACGACGAGTGCTGCTGCCCGCACGAAGATGTCGAGCGCCAGCGTCATCATCAAGATCATCACCAACGGCCGGCCTGCAAGCCGGCGCAGCGCCACGCGTTCGATGCCCATGCCGATCAGGAACATCAGCACCATCGCAACCGGCAAGGCTACCCACATCGGCGCCTTCAACGCCTCGAAGACGGCCAGTGCGACGAAGGCGCCGAGCATGGCCAGCGCCCCCTGGGCCAAGTTGGGCACCGAAGACGACTTGTAGATGAGCACGATGCCCAGTGCGACCAGCGAATACATCAGGCCCGAAAGGGCGCCGTTGATGGCCAGTTCTAGGAACAGCGACAAGTCCATGGTCAAAGAGTCCTCAGCACAAGATTGCGTTCGATCACGCCGGTGTCACCGGTGTCGTAGGTGATCTGCGCCTTCATGACGATCGATTCATCACCGGCATAGAGCGCCTGGATGACGGACGCATAGCGCTCTTCGATGACGTTGCGGCGCAGCTTGCGCGTGCGCGTGATCTCGCCGTCGTCGGGGTCGAACTCCTTGTGCAAGTCGACGAAGCGCCGGATACGCAGCCCCTCGGGTAGAGCCTCGTTCAGCCGCCGGATCGCGCTGGCGACCAGCTCGCACACCTCGGCCTTCTGCGACAGGTCGGCGTACGAGATGTAGGGAATGCCGCGCACCTCGGCCCAGTGACCGACGGCTTCACCATCGATGCACACCATCGCGCAGAGGAAGTCGCGCCCGGTCCCGAGCACAGCCACGTCCTTGATGTAGGGGCTGAACTTGAGCCGGTTCTCGATGTAGTTCGGGATGTAGCGCTCGCCCTTGGCGGTGTGCACGACTTCGGCCACCCGTCCGAGCACGACCAGGTGGCCGTCAGGTTCGACGTAGCCTGCGTCGCCGCTTTGCAGCCAGCCGTCGATGATGGTCTTGCGCGTCGCTTCCTCGTTCTGGAAATAGCCGCTGAAGACGCTCTCCGAGCGCAGCAGGATCTCGCCGTCGTCGGCGATCTTCACGTCCACGCCTGGCAGCGGCCGGCCCACCGTGTGCAGGCGCACTTCGTCTGCGGCCTGCACTGTGTTGAACGCACTGCTCTCGGTCTGCCCGTAGAGCTGGCGCAAGTTGATGCCCAGCGCGCGATAGAAGAGGAAGGTGTCCTCGCCCATCGCCTCGCCGCCGGTCAGTGCCACGCGCATGCGGTTCAGTCCGAACTGGTCCTTCAGGGGTCCGAACACCAGCATCTCGCCCAGACGGCATTGCAGGCGCTGCATCGCGGTCGGGGTCTTGCCATCGAGCTTCAGCCGCTCGACGGCGACGCCGACATCGATGAAGTGGTCGAAGACGCGCTTCTTCAGCGCCGTGGAGTCTTCCATGCGGACCCGGATCGAGGTCAGCATGTTGTCCCAGCTGCGCGGCGCGGCGAGGTAGAGCGTGGGCGCGATCTCGCGCAGGTTGCGCAGCACGGTTTCCGAGCGTTCCGGAATGTTGATGGTGAAGCGCAGCGCGATGCCTGCGGCCATGGTGACGGCGAAGTCGCCGATCCAGGCCATCGGCAGGTAGGCCAGGATGTGCTCGCCCCAGCCGAAGACCTTGCCTTGGTAGGCGTTGCGCACTCCAGCGAGCACGTTGCGCTGCTGCAGCACCACGCCCTTGGGCTTGCCGGTGGTGCCCGACGAGTGCACGAACACCGCCGGGCCCTCGGGTACCGCCCGATTGACAAGATCGTCGCGCAGATTCGGTTCGTTGCGCAGGCGGGCGGCGCCGGCCTCGCGCAGCTGCTCCCACGAGGCTAGGCCATCGACCTTGTAGTGGTTGAGACCGCGCGGGTCGTCGTAAACGATGTGCCGCAGCGATGGCGCGTTCTCGCGCAGTTCCAGCAGCTTGTCGACCTGCTCCTGGTCCTCGGCCAGCGCAAAGCGCGCTTGCGCCTCGCCGGCGAAATGGAGAACCTCCTCGGGCGTGGCGTCAGGGTAGACCGGCATCGCATAGCCCTTGAGCGCGCCGGCGGCCAGCATGCCCAGGTACAGGCGAACCCGGTTGTCGCCGAGCACCAGCATCGAGTCCCCGGCGGTGAACCCCAACTGCTCGAGACCGGCCGCGATGGAAAGCACCTCGTCGAGCACTTGCTGCCAGGTGAATTCCTGCCAGATGCCGAGCGCCTTCTCGCGCATGGCGATCTGGCGCCCATGGCTGCCGGCGTTGATGGCCAGCAGCCGGGTCAGGGTGGTCTGCGGGTTCAGGTCCCACTGCCGCGCCATCGCCGCAGCGTGGGCAAGGTCTTCACGCTGCATGCTGCTGCGCCTTTCCGAGGTAGGCTTCGATGACGCGCGGGTTGGCGACCACGTCGCGCGGCAGACCGGTGCCGATGACCTCGCCGTAGTTCAGGGCCATGATGCGGTCGCAGATGCCGATCACGACATCCATGTGGTGTTCGATCAGCAGCACCGTGATGCCGCGCTCGTCGCGCGCGTCGAGGATGAAACGCGCCATGTACTCCTTCTCCTCCTGGTTCATGCCTGCCATCGGTTCGTCCAGGATCAGGAACTCCGGCTCGGCGACCAGCGCGCGGGCCAGTTCCACCCGCTTCTTCAGGCCGATGGGCAATGTTTCCACCGGCTCGTCGCGCACGCCCTGAAGCTGTAGGAACTCGATCGTCTCCTCGCACAGCCGGCGGTGCGCGATTTCCTCGGGCTGGCTCAGCCACCAATACAGCGCCGTCTTGACGACGCCGGGGTTCAGGTGCACATGGCGGCCGAGCAGGATGTTCTCGAGCGCCGACATGCCGTTGAACAGCGCCAAGTTCTGGAAGGTACGGGCGACATGCTGCCGCGCCACCTTGTGCGGCTTCATGCCCGTGATCTCCGTGCCGTTCAGCAGGATGCGGCCCTTCTGCGGCGGGTAGAACCCGGTCACGGCATTGACCAGTGTTGTCTTGCCGCTGCCGTTGGGGCCGACCAAGCCGAAAATCTCGCTGCGGTCGATGCGCAAGTCCACGCCGGTCACGGCCACCAGGCCACCGAAGCGGCGTTCGATGCCCTGGCACTCAAGGACCGGTACAGCCTCGTTGGCAGACTTCAAGTTGCTGTCCCCTGCAGATTGGTTACCTGCCTAATGTTAGGCGCGTCTATGTACTTTGTCGGCACTGAAAGTCTCCGGGCCCCCGAGTCGGAGCCATTCTTCTGCGATCCTGCCTGCGATCTACCGAACTCGACCCGCGGGAGGCTGTGATCACCCCGCCAAACGCCGGCTCGCAAGTTGCTGCAGGCCGTTATTCTAACAAGCGTTCGGCAGAGCGTCAATGGACACTTACCCTCTGGCGCGCGAGCCTAGGCCACCTAGAGTGCGCTGGGCTCCGCGCATTCCCTGATTGGCCACGCATCTGGAGACGGACGCATGTGCAACCCTTTGGGCGCCCGCGGCGGATCGGGGAGACTCTTCATGTCGCTCGCACAATCCCTTGGCCGATTTGTTGCCGACCTCGACCTGACGAAGGTTCCGCCACCCGTGGTCGAGAAGGCCCGCACCTGCCTGCTCAACGGCTACGGCATCGCGCTGGGTGGGCACGCGACGCCCTTCGCCCCGGTGGCGCGGCGGTCGGCGCTGGCGCTCGACGGCGAGCGCAGCGGCGGCGCCACCTTGCTCGGCGACGGGCGCAAGACCTCGGTCGACGGCGCCGCGCTGGCCAACTCGGCGCTGTTCCACGGCCGTGCCCAGGAAGATACCTGCGGTGCCGGGCACTTCGGCACCATCATGATCCCGCTGCTGACGGCGCTGGTCGAGGCACGCGGCCTGCCGGTGGCGCGCATGCTGCCGGCGCTGATCGCCGGCTACGAGGTCGGCGGCCTGCTCGAATCGGCGTACGGGCCGAAGACGACGCCCGCCGGGCTGCGCGCTTCGCCGCTCTACGGCACGCTGGCCGCGGCAGCGGCCACGTCGCATCTGCTGGGCCTGGACGCCGAACGCAGCGCCGCAGCGCTGGCGAACGCGGCCTCGTTCACCGGCGGCATGCTGCAGTCCTTCGCCGACGGCACCGACGAATGGCGCTACCAGGTCGGCGTGGCCGCACGCAACGGGCTGGTCGCAACCGAACTCGCGCGCGCCGGTTCGCGCTCGGCGCCGGGCGCTTTCGAGGGTCGCTCGGGCTTCGTCAAGGCCTACGCGCGCAGCGATTGCGATGTGCCCGCCCTGCTGGCACGGCTGGGGACGGAATGGTCGGTGCAGCGGGTCACCTTCAAGCCCTTCCCGGTGTGCGCCTTCAACCAGACGCCGGTGACCGGCGCGCTGATCCTGCGCGACAGGCTCGAGGAGCGGGCCCTGAAGCAGGTGCGCGTGCGCATGAATCCCTTCGAGACCGGCTACGCCGGCATGGATGCCAAGGGCCCGTTCGACTCGATCTCGGGCACGCTGATGAGCATCCCGTTCTGCATCGCGCTGACGCTGCTGCGCGGCACGCCGAGCATGGCTGCGATGACGACCTACGACGACGCCGAGGTCAACGCGCTCACCGAGCGCATCGAGCTGGTGACCGACGCCACGGTGCCGGTGCTGTCCTGCGTGATCGAGGCCGAGACCGCCGACGGCGCGCGGCTGGTGCAGGACCAGCGCATGACCGTGGCCGATTTCGCCTACGACTGGGACACCGACTCGAAGCTGGTGCGGCGCATCGGCGCCGAGACCGGCGTGCCGGCGGCGGCCTACGACCGCGTGGAGGCGTTCTGCCGCGCGCCCGAGCGGGCCGGCATCGCCGCGGTGCTGGAGGCCTTCGCGATGCTGCCGAAGCCGCCGGCCGGCTGAAGCAGCTCAGGGCAGCGTCGCTGCCGCCTCCTGCGCGTACAGGCGCAGCAGAGCGTCGCGTCGTGCCGGGCCGCCGGCGAACTCGATGTCGCGCACGCGGTGCGGGTCGATCTGCGTGCGCAGCCGCTGCAGCAGCGCGGCATCCGGACGGGGCGTGTACGGCACGCCGCCCACCGCCACGGCGGCCGGCGTGCGCTCGCGCAATTGCTCGTGCGTCACGCCGGGGTGGCGGCTGAGGGCGCGCGCGCCGGCCGACGTGAACTCGAACACCGCGAGGTCGGTGACCATCACCACATGGCCCACGCCCGGCGCGTGCGCGGCCAGCGGGTCGGCGACGACGAAGTCGACCGCATCGACGAAGCAGCGGCTGTCCTGCTGCGGCAGGTAGACGAGGAAGGGTTGTGCGATCTCGGCCAGTTCGGCCAGCCCCGCCAGGCCGGCGAAGCGGCGCAGACGCCCCTGTTTGTCGGCGACGCGCAGGCTGTTGATGCGCCCTTGGACGTCGATCTGCAGCGGGCGCACGAACTGGCGCACACGCCCCGACAGGCGCGGCATCATCTGGCCGATCCATTCGGGCGCCTCATAGCGCCGCAGCGCGCCGATCTGGGCGGCGCGTTCGCTGCGGCTCAGGAAAGCGGGGCGCTGGGCGCGCGTGAGCGTCAGCGCCGCCGGGTCTTCGAGCGCGGGGCCGTGGCCATGCGTGCGCGCCTGCGCCAGCAGCGCGGCGACCTGGTTCAGCGCAGAAGCCAGGCCGAGTTGGATGACCTCGGCGCGCAGCAGCCAGTCGCTCATCGTGCAGACCATCATCTCGGCCACGTCGGCCGGCGCGGCGGGTGCGTCGCTGCGGGTCTCGTTGTCGTTCATCGCGCCCTTCCTTCGAGCCGGGCACGGGCCCAGCCGGCGACGGCGTCGCGCTCGAGCGCCGTGTAGTCCAGCAGTGCCGGCCAATCGGCCTCGTAGCCGGGCAGGCAGCCGCCGGGCCGGGCGCCACCGGGCGCGTGCACGACCCTGCTGACCAGGGCTTCGGTGAGGTCGGCTTCGACGCCACCGGCCGTGATGTCGTCGACCAGCTCTTCGCAGGTCACGACGGTGCGCTGCGCTGCCAGCGCCAGCAGCCGGTCGGCCGCCCGGTGGCCACCGAACACCGCGTTGCCTTGGCGGTCGGCGCGCCAGGCATGCACGTAGGCGACCGTGATCGGCAGGGGCGGGATCGCGAGTTGCTCCTCGTCGGTGTAGGGGCAGCGCACGCGGCGCAAGTCGGGCCGCACCTGCGCCAGCGCCACGCCATGGCGCGCCGGCAGCGGCAGGAAGGACGCGCCCTCGACCGCCGCGTTCAAGCCCAGCATCAGCGAGGTCTCGGTCTCCTCGATCACGTCGCAACCGGCCTTCAGCCCCGGCCCCATGCCCAGCGCCTCCATGCCGAGGTAGAAGCCGCGCACGCGCTGCGCCACGCCGGCGGCGACCAGCAGATCGGTCTCCACGCCGCCGGTCAGCACCAGCAGTTCGTCGAAGCGCAGACCGTGTGCGGCCCAGTGCATCGCGACGGCCAGCGGCCGGCGGCTGAAGCTCCAGCCGCCGAGCGCGACGCGCGCCGCGCCGCGCGCGAGTTCGGCGGCGTCGGCCAGACTCGCCAGCTTTCCGTTCGACAGCGCCATCTACAGTCCCATGCCGCGCGCGATGATGTCGCGCTGAACTTCCATCGCGCCGCCGCCGATCTCGAACAGCTTGGCGTCCTGGAAATGCATCGGCAGACCCGAGTCGACGGTGTAGCCGTAGCCGCCCAGCAGGTGCAGGCCGGTGTAGGCGCAGTGCATGTAGCACTCGGCGCCGGCCACCTTGGCGAACGAGGCCTCGTTGTGGCAGGCGCCGGTCTTCTCGAGCACGCTGGCGCCGCGGTAGACCAACAGCCGCGCGGCGTCGGTGCGCAACTGCATGTCGACGATCTTGTGGCGCACCGACTGCAGCTTGGACAGCGGCTTGCCGAACTGCACGCGCTGCTTCAGGTAGGCCACCACCTCGTCGATGATGGCCTGCGAGGCGCCGACGCCGATGGCGCCGTGGTACAGGCGCTCGTTGTCCAGCCCGCCGAGCACACATTGCCAGCCCTTGTTCTCTTCCCCGATCAGCGCGTCGGGCGGCAGCACCAGGTCGCGGAAGTGGGCCGAGAAGGTCGGCACCGGCCCCAGGCCCATGGTCTCGATGCGGGTCAGCTCGATCGCCGGGTGGCTGCCCGGGTTCGGGATCAGGAAGGTCGAGATGCCCTCCTGCTTGACGGCATGCGGGTCGGTGCGTGCGGCCAGGATCAGGAAGCCCGCCGACTTGGCCTGCGAGCAATACAGCTTCTCGCCGCTG
This sequence comes from Burkholderiales bacterium, assembly GCA_026932235.1. GTDB lineage: Bacteria > Pseudomonadota > Gammaproteobacteria > Burkholderiales > Burkholderiaceae_C > Rubrivivax. Next base: position 32,138 of record JAIXKR010000138.1, on the reverse strand, counting down.
ATGACCCAGTGGCCGTCGCTGCGCTTGACCGCCGTGGTGCGCAGCGACGCCGCGTCGCTGCCGGAGCCGGGCTCGGTAAGGCCCAGCGCCATGAAGACCTCGCCGGCCATCACCCTGGGCAGCACCATGTCCTTCTGCGCCTGGGTGCCGAAGTTGGCCACCAGCGGCGCCAGGATCACCGCGGCGCGACCCCAGGCGGTGGTGATGGCCGCCGACGCGCGCGCGAACTGCTCGACGAAGGCCAGCATGCCCATCGGGTCGGGCTTCTCGAGTCCGCTGTAGGCCTCGGGCAGCAGGAAGCCGTAGTAGCCCAGCCTGCCGAGCTTCCTGAACAGCTCCTGCGGCGGCTCGACCTTGTCGCGCGCCCATTGCAGCACCTGCTGGCGCGGCATCTCCTTCTCGACGAAACGGCGCGTCGTCTCGGCGATCGCGCGTTGTTCTTCACTCAGTTCGAAATCCATGGGGTCGTGCTCCGGTCAGTTCGTGGTTCGTGGTTCTGGTTCAGCCGCGTCCGGGGGCGGGCCTCGGTCGCAAGGCTCAGGGCATCACGCCGTCCTGTCGTCGAGCACGCGCAGCGTCTTGTAGCCGACGCGCGGCAGGTCGTCGTGGAACGACACTCGGGTGGGCAGCTTCAACTCGGCGTCGAGGTGGGCCTGCAGCCGCTGCGCCACGCCGGTCGTGGCGTCGGCGGCCAGCGTGGCGGGGCGCAGCAGGCGAACTTCCAGCACCTGCGGCTCGACCGCCCGGCGCACCAGGGCGAACTCGAGGTTGCGGCCTTCCTCGCTGCGCGACAGCGCGGTCTCGACCTGGAACGGATAGACGGCGCCGCCGCGCACCGGCACGCGGTTGGCCAGCCGGTCGAGCAGCGTGAAGCGGCGCGACGTGCGGCCGCAGCTGCACACGCCCGGGTGCACACGCACCATGTCCTCGGTCCGCCAGCGCACGTGTGGCGTGGCGCGGCGGTAGAAGTCGGTGATGACCATCTCGCCGACGTCACCCTCGTGCACCGGCGCGCCAGTGGCCGGGTCGATCACTTCGACCAGCGTCATGTCCTCGCCATGCCAGTGCTCGCCGTCGTGGGCCGGGCACTCGGTGCTGAAGAGGTTGAAATCCGAACCTTGGCCCGACAGCGTCGTGACCTCGATGCCCAGCGTCTGGCGGAACTGCGCGCGCGCCTCGGGGCCGAGCGCTGCGCCCATCAGAATCGCGCGCCTGTACGGCAGCGCTCCGCCTTCGGGCGTGGCCGCGGCGTGCTGGGCCATGGCGCGCAGCGTGGCCACGCCGGCCTGCAGGAAGGTGGGCTCGAGCGCGCGCGCGACCTCGACGTAACGTGGCACCTGCGCGGGCTCGTGGTTGTCGCGAATGATCCACTTCACGCCGGCGCGCTGCGCGCCGAGGCGGAAGATGTCTGCCGCCGGCGTGAACGGTGTGACCAGCAGCTGGAGCACATCGCCCGGCCGCAGCCCGCTGCACCAGAACATGCGCGCCGCCAGCTCGACGTTGCGGTCCAGGTCCTGGGTGTCGAAGGCCTGGTAGGTCTGGCGTCCGCTGGTGCCGGCCGACGGGCCGGACAGCACGATGTCCTCGCGCGGCACGCACAGGTGGGGCAGGGCGCTGCCGTAGCGGTCCATCGCGGCGCGCAGCTCGTCCTTGGTGCTCAGCGGCACGAGCGCGGCAAAGTCGGCCAGGCTGCGCACCGCGGCCGGGTCAACCCGCACGAGGCGCTCGCGCTGCATCGGCGAGTGCGCCTTGACCCAGGCCAGCAGTGCCTGCACGCCCTTCAACTGCAGGGCCTGCCGCTGCTCGGGCGCCATGCCTTCGGCTGCGGCGTCCCACATGGCGCGTGCATCGCTCATCGCGGCGCGCCCTCGCCGACGAGGTGGAACACCGGCAGCGCCACCTCGCGTGCGGGAAACGCCACCTGCACCCGCTGGTCGACCGCCATGTCCTCGGGCCGGCCTTCGATCTCAGTGAACAGGAACCAGTCCTCGTCGAGCCGCACCAGGCCGATGGTGTAGGGCGAACGCGCACGCCACACCGCCGAGGGCGGCCGGTGCACGACCGAGAAGCTGTAGATGCTGCCCGTGCCCTGGGACTCTTCCCACTGCGGCACGGCGCCGGCCTCGCACATCGGGCAGATCGAGCGCGGCGGGAAGATCGCGCCGCGGCAGGCCGGGCAGCGCTGGTACAGCAGCCGGCCTTCCTTGACGGCGGCCCAGTAGGGCAGCGCGTCCTGCGTGACGCGCGGGGTCGGGAACGATTCGGTGTAGTCGGCGAATTCGCCTTGTTCCAACATGGTCTGTGCTCCTGGTGCGGTGGCTATGGCGCTTCGGTACCGAGGATGACCGCGCTGTGGCAGGCCAGCATGCCGCCGGCCGAGTACGCCATCGCGCGCTTCGGTGAGTTGCCGGCCTTCAGACCGAGCGGGTCGCCGCGCAACTGACGCACGGTCTCCACCAGCGAGTCGGCGGCCACCGAGATGCCGGGCTGGCCGAAGCCCATCCAGCCGCCGTTGGTGTCGACCGGAAAGTCGCCGCCCGGGCGCATGCGCCCGCTGCGCACCAGGTCCATCGCGCGGCCCTTGGGCGCGAAGCCCAGGTCTTCGAGCTGCACGAGCACGGTGTGCGAGAAGTTGCCGGCGAGGGCACCGAGCTGCATGTCGGCGGGCGTCATGTCGGCCATCGCGTAGGCCTCGCGCGCGGCGTGGGCGGCGCCGGTGGTGGTGATGGCCGGCAGGGCCCCCAGCGGGATGCGGCTCTTGCGCAGGTTGATGCGTTCGCACAGGTACTCGTGCGTGGTGCAGGTGCCGAAGCCGTGGATGTAGATCGGGCGCCTGGCCTGCCTGGCACGTTCGACGCTGGTGACGACGAAGGCGCCGGCGGTGCCGCCCGGCCCCCAGGTGGCGCACATCCAGCGCCGCAGCGGCGACGAGATGTAGGGCGAGCGCATCACGTCGTCGACGGTGATCAGGCCGTGCCTGCGCTTGGCCGCTTTCGGGTGATGCACCGCCCATTCCTGGCGCTGCACCGCGACCTCGGCGAAGTCTTCCTCGGTGACGCCGAACTCGTGCATGTAGCGGCAGGCGAGCTGCGCGTAGATGGTCGGAATCGTCGGGCCGTAGGGAAACTCGAACTGCGGGCAGGCGTCGGTGGCCGCGCCCACCGCGGTGGCGTCGATGAACAGCTCGACCGCATCCGACTGCACGCACAGCACGTAGTCGGCCACGCCGGCGGCGATCGCCAGCGCGGCCTGGCCGATCATCGCGTTGACGCCGGCACCGTGGAAGGTGAGCTCGGTCGTCATACGCACCGGCATCTGCATGTGCGAGGCGAAGATGTTGTTCCACTGCGGCCGCCGGTCGGCCCACGGCGAGCGGCCGGTGAGCAGGATGTCGATGTCGTCCTTGCGGATGCCGGCGTCCTTGAACGCGGCCCAGCTCGCCTCGGTGGCGAGCTGCAGCGGGTCCTTGACGTCCTGCTTGTCGGCGTAGGAGTCGCCCATGCCGATGATGGCGGCGACTCGGCCGAGGGAGCGGTCGGGGGTTTTCACGCGTTCGGCCCTTTCAGTCGCACGGCAAGCCGAGTTGCTTGGCGATCACTCGCAGCTGGATCTCGTAGGAGCCGACCGTGACCGGCGCGACCAGTGCGTCGAGCGCCATGCGCATCGCCGGCAGTTCCTCGGTGATGCCCCAGCCGCCGCCGATGTGCAGCGCGTTCTGCGTCACCCGGTACACGGCCTGGGTGACGAACAGCTTCGCGGACGAGACGTCGAGGATGATGTCCTTGATGGCCGCGCCGCTGTCCCAGCGCTGCGCCGCGTGGTAGGTGTACAGGCGCGAGGCCTCGACGTCGACATGGCCCTGCGCCAGCATGAAGGCGATGCTCTGGTTGGCGCCGATCGGCTTGCCGAACTGCTGGCGCACCTTGGCGTAGTCCAGCGCCCAGGCCAGCGC
>JAIXKR010000138.1:13416-28086 GCA_026932235.1 Burkholderiales bacterium | reverse complement strand
TCGGCTTGCCGAACTGCTGGCGCACCTTGGCGTAGTCCAGCGCCCAGGCCAGCGCGGTCTGCATGTGTCCCAGCCAGCGCGCCGCGACCATCACGCGCTCGCGGTTGAAGCCGGCCATGATGGCGCCGAAGCCGGCGGTCAGGCGGCGCGACTCGGGCACGCGCGCGTTGTTGAACATCACGCGGTAGGTCGGCACCGGCCGGTTGGCGTAGGTCCTGATCTGCGAGGTCTCGACTCCCGGCGTGTTGCGGTCGACCGCGAAGAAGTGCATGCCGCGCCGGCCCTGGGTCGGGTCGGTGCGCGCCAGCACCAGCATCGTGTCGCAGTCGCCGCCCAGCGTGATGAAGGACTTGATGCCGTCGAGCACCCACTCGTCGCCCTGGCGCGTGGCGGTGGTCTTCAGGTTCTGCACGTCGCTGCCCGCCTCGGGCTCGGTGACGGCCAGCGCCAGTAGGCAGTCGCCGGCGATGTTGGCGCGCACCAGGTCGTGATGCACCGCATGGCCGTGCTCGGCCAGCAGCGAGCCCGCCACGCCCTGGATCAGCGCCACGATCGCCAAGTTCGGATTGGCCTTGGCCTGCTCCTCGATCGAGATCGCTTCTTCGGTGACGCCGAGGTCGGCGCCGCCCATGGCTTCGGGCGCGTGCAGGCCGATCAGGCCGGCCTTGGCGGCGGCCACGTAGAAATCGCGCGGGAAGCGCGCCTCGCGGTCGGCCTGCTGCCAGCGCGGTTTGATCTCGCGCTCGGCGAACTTGCGGCACATGTCGCGGAAGGCTTCGCGGTCGACGCTGTTGGGGGGGACGCGGCGTTCGGGTTGGCTCATGGGAATCGATGCGGTGATGAAAGTGGGGGGGGGCGGCGATCAGGCCTTGGCCGGGGCGCGCGCGATCAGCACACCGGCGGTTCCGCGCTGCACCAGCGCGCCGTCGCTGCCGAGCACACGGATCTCGAGCCTGACCGCGCCGGCGCTGCTGCCCTTGGCCGAGCTGAGGTCGATCACGAAGCACTCGACCTGGACCACGTCGCCGACGAACACGGGGCCGTAGAACCGCCACTCGCCGACGTCGAGCATGACCTGCAAGGCCGTGCCGAAGACGCCACTCAACCCGGCCAGCAATTTGGCGATGACGAGCGGCCCATGCGCGATCAGACGCCCGTAGCGTGTGGTCTTGGCGTACGCCGGGTCGACATGGACCGGGTGGCGTGCGTCCAGCAGGTCGGCATAGCCGGCCACCAGTTCGGCGCTGCAGTCGAAGCCGGGCAGAGGCAGGCGCATGCCCGGGCGGATGTCGCCGAGCCAGAGGGGTTTGGAAGGGTGCATGGTTCGAGTCTCTTCGCGGTGCGTCGCAACCGGGTCAATCCGGCTGGATGTTGAATTCCTTGATCAGCCGCACATAGCTCTGCGACTGTTCGCGCGTGAAGTCGGCCAGCCCCAGCGGCGACGAAGGTGCGGGGTCGATGCCCAGCGCGAGCAGACGGCCGCGGATGTCGGGGCGCTGCAGGATCGTCGTGATTTCGCGGTTCAGCCGCTCGACGGCTTCGCTGGGCATGCCGGCCGGGCCGTACAGCGCCCACCAGGCCGGCATGTCGGCGAAGCCCTTCAGGCCGATCTCGGCAATGGTCGGCACATCGGGGAACAGCGCCGTTCGCTGGGTTGCGGTGGCCAGCAGCGGCCGCACCTTGCCCGCCTTGACCTGCCCGCTGGCCGTCACCAGGTCGGTGAACATCAGGTGCGCGCGGCCGGCCAGCAACTCCAGCAGCGCCGGTGGCGTGGACTTGTAGGGCACGTGCACCATGTCCGCGCCGATCGACTTCTGCAGCATGCCGCCGTACAGCACGCCACCGAGGTTGCCGCTGGCGTAGTTGAGCTTGCCCGGGTTGGCGCGCGCATGCGTAACCAGATCGTCCAGCGTCTTCCACGGCTGGTCGGCCGCCACCACCAGCACGTAGGACGTGCCGGCCAGCCGGGTGATGGGCGTGAAGTCGCGCAACGGGTCGTAGCTGACGCTGCGCAGGATGCCGGCCGGGTTGGCGACGATGGAGTTGGTGGCGGCGACCACGGTGTAGCCGTCGGGCGCCGACTTGGCCACGTGCTCGACGGCCAGGACCGTCATCGCGCCGGGCTTGTTGTCGACGACCACGCTCTGGCCGAGTGCGGCGCCCAGCGGCTCGGCGACGATGCGCAGGAAGGTGTCGGTCGCCGACCCGGGGCCGAACGGCACGACAAGGCGAACCGGCTTGTTCGGATACTGCGCATGGGCGGCCAGCGGGGCCAGGCCCAACAGCAGGGCGAGGGTCAAGCCGCGCGACAGGTTGCGCGCGGCGCTTGCGAAGCGAGGGGTCATGCTTGTCACCGTTCGCCCTGGCGGGCCTTGGTAGGTCGGGTTGATGGTGCGGCCGCCACCGATGAGACGGTGTTCTCGAGTGGCTTGTGGGTCGCGTGGACCGGGCTCGCTGCATGCCCGCCCAGGGTCCACGAGACCTGGCGCGCTGCCTCGACCACCAGTGCGGCGAGCAACTCGCGTCGCGGCTCGAGCCGGTCGATCGGGACGCCGATGCCGATGGCATGGCGCACGCGGCCGTCGCGCTCGATGACCGGTGCGGCCACGGCGCCGGCGCCTACTGTGTGCTCACCCTGTGTCACCACGACTCCGCTGCGGCGTACCTCGTCGACGATGCGTCGCAGGCGTGCCCGATCGGTGACGGTGCGCGACGTGCGCCGCGGCATGTCGTTCTCGGCCAGGTAGCGACGGATGAACGACGGCTCCTGAAACGCCAGCAGCGCACGGCCCATGCCGGTGCAGTACAGCGGCCAGCGCGAGCCGACACGCGGCGAATAGCGGATGTCCTGCTGGCTGTTGATGACGTCGATGTACAGCGCTTCGGCACTGCGTTCGTCGAGCGTGGCGAGCATCACGGTCTCACCGGTCCGGGCCATCAGTTCGGCCGCCACCGGGCGCGCCGCAGCCAGCACGCCCGCATCGGCGGCGATGATCGCGCCCAGCCGCATCGCCGCCGGGCCCAGCGCGTAGCGGGCATCACGCAGGCTCACGTAACCGGCGCCGACCATCACCCGCAGGTGGTTCAGCAGGCTGGTCTTCGGAATCTGCAGCGCTTCGGTCATCGCGGCCAGCGACATGCCGTGGGTCGCGGCGGCCAGCAGTTCGACGATCTGCATCACGCGCAACGGCGACTTGGGGCCGCTGTAGTCGTCGCTGGCGGAACCGTTCACGGAGTCGGAGGGCTGTTTCACTATTGGTATGATAGTCCAATATTGGATCGATCCCGGAGAACGGCCGTGGCCAGCCCCTCGTGTGAAGCGAACTGGCCGAGGCCAAGGAACGCCTGGATCGCCTGCTCGGTTGATATCTCATCGTTGGAGGAGGACGGACCATGAGCCAGGGACCGCTGAGCGGCATGAAGGTGGTGGAGTTCGCCGGCATCGGGCCGGGCCCGATGTGCGGTATGTTGCTGGCCGACCTGGGTGCCGAGGTGCTGCGTGTGGACCGGCTTGCGCCCAGCGGCCTGGGCATCGAGCGGGCACCGAAGTTCGATCTGCTGAACCGCGGCAAGCGCTCGATCGCGGTCGATCTGAAGGCCGCCGAAGGGGTGGCGTTCGCGCGCCGGCTCGTCGCCTGCAGCGATGCACTGATCGAGGGCTTTCGGCCGAAGACGATGGAGCGGCTCGGCCTGGGCCCCGAGCCTTGTCTGGCGCAACAACCCAAGCTGGTCTACGGGCGCGTCACCGGCTTCGGACAGACCGGGCCGCTGGCGCTGGCCGCTGGGCACGACCTGAACTACATCGCCTTGTCGGGTGCGCTGCATGCGATCGGCCGCGCCGGTGCGCCGCCGACACCGCCGCTGAACCTGGTCGGCGACTTCGGCGGTGGCGGTCTGCTGCTCGCGTTCGGCATGCTCGCGGCGCTGTGGAACACGCAGCGTGGCGGTGACGGGCAGATCGTCGATGCCGCGATGGTCGATGGCGCGGCGATGCTGATGACCTCGCTCTACGGCATGCTCGGCAGCGGCATGCACACCGGGCCGCGCGGCACCAACCTGCTCGACTCGGGCGCGCCGCACTACGAGGTGTTCCGCTGCGCCGACGGCGGGTATGTCTCGGTCGCGCCGATCGAGATGAAGTTCCGCAAGGTTCTGCTCGAGCGCATGGGGCTGGCCGCCGACGCCTTCGACTTCGACGACCCCGCGCGCTGGGCCGATAGCAAGACCCGGCTGGCCGAGATCTTCGAGACCCGCACGCGGGCGCAGTGGTGCGATCTGCTCGAAGGCAGCGACGCCTGCTTCGCGCCGGTGCTGGCGCCGCTGGAGGCGCCGAAGCATCCGCACAACCAGGCGCGCTCGACCTTCGTCGACATCGGTGGTGTGGTGCAGCCGGCGCCAGCGCCGCGTTTCAGCGCCACCCCGGCGGCGCTGCCGCGTGCGCCGCACAGCGCCGACGATGGGGCGCTCGAACAGGTGCAGCGTTGGGGGATACCGGCGTCGGAACTGGGCGCACTGGTGCAGCGCGGCTTGGTTCGCGCGGGCGGTGCGCGCGCGGGGTGAGCGTCAGGGCACGGCCTGGGCGATCGCCGCACCGCTGCTCAGCATGCGATCGATGTCGGCCGGCGTGTAGCCGGCCTCGGCCAGCAGCTCTCGCGTGTTCTCGCCCAGCAGCGGCGCATGGCGGCGGATGGCCGGCGGCGTGCCCGACCAGGTGCCGGGGATGTTCATCGTGCGGATGCGCCCTTCGCTCGGGTGCTCGATCCACTCGAAGAAGCCGACGTCGGCCAGGTGCGGGTCGTCCATCAGCGTGGTCGGCGTGTGCATGGGCGTCACCGGGATGTCGGCCTTGGCCAGCGCGTCCATCCACTCGGCGGTGGTGCGCTGGGCCATCTGCTCGGTGACGAAGGCGTACAGCGCGTCGACGTTGCGCGTGCGGTCGGCCATGCGCAGGAAGCGCGGGTCGCGCAGCATCTCCTCGCGGCCCAGCATCTGGCAGAAGTTCTTCCAGTGCTTGTCGATGTAGATCAGGACGCAGATGTAGCCGTCCTTGGTCTTGCAGGGGCGGCGGTCCTTGGCGAGCAGGCGCACATAGCCGGCGTCGGCCAGCGGTGGGTCGAAGGTCTGGCCGTACATGTGGTCGGACAGCACGAACTGCGCCATGGTCTCGAACATCGGCACTTCGATGGCCTGGCCGCGGCCGCTGCGCTCGCGCGCGTAGAGCGCGGCGGTGACGGCGTAGACGGCGGTCAGGCCGGTGGTGCGGTCGCAGATGTTAGTCGGCAGGTAGCGCGGCTCGCCCGTCACGCGGCCGACCAGCGAGGGCAGGGCCACCGCGCCCTGGATCAGGTCGTCGAGTGCCGGCTTGCCGGCATAGCGCCCGCTTTCGCCGAAACCGTAGGCGCCGCAGTAGATGATGCGCGGGTTGACTGCGGCGACCTCGTCGTAGTTCAGGCCCAGCCGGCCCATCGAGTCGGGGCGGATGTTGAACAGCAGTACGTCGGCATCGGCAATCAGGCGCTTGAGCGCCGCCAGACCGTCGGGGTTGCGCAGGTCGAGCGCGATGCTGCGCTTGTTGCGGTTGAGGGCCAGGTACATCGGGCCCATGCCCTTGCTGCGGCTGGGACCGATGTTGCGCACGGTGTCGCCCTCGGGCGACTCCACCTTGACGACGTCGGCGCCCAGGTCGGCCAGGATCTGCGACGCGAACGGTCCCATCACCACGGTGGTGAGGTCGATGATCCTGACGCCGGCCAGCGGGCCGGGGCCGCTCGCGGTCTTGTCGGTTGTGGAGCTCATGTGTGGGATGAGGGGGGCTTGAAGTAGTCGGGCATGCCGGCGGGCCAGAAGTCGCCCCAGAGCACCATGCCGCCGTCGATGTTGACGGTCTCGCCGGTGATGTACTTGCCCGAGGATGCCGTGAGGTAGACCACCGCCTCGGCGATGTCCTGCACGTCGCCTGCCCTGAGCATGGGGTTGGTGCGGAACAGGCCGCCGACGTTCTCTTCCTTGTAGTTGTTGAAGCCGTTGCTCTCGATCGCGCCGGCGCCGATGCAGTTGACGCGAATGCCGTGCTCGGCCCATTCGACGGCCAGCGTCTGCGACAGCGCGATCACGCCGGCACGCGAGGCCGCGGTGTGCGCCATGCCGGGCAGGCCGCGGTCCACGGCAGCGGCGATGGTGACGATGCTGCCGTCGCGCTTGCCCTGCCGGACCCAGCGCTTCGCCGTGCCCTGCATCATGTACCAGGTGCCGTTCAGGTTGGTGTCGATGACGGCGTTCCAGCCCTTGTCGCTGAAATCCATCGCGTGCGCGGCGAACTGCCCGCCGGCGTTGTTCACGAGCACGTCGATGCCGCCGAAGCGTTCCCAGACGGCGTCCAGCAGGCCTTCGACCTGCGCCGGATCGCGGATCGTCATCGGGTGCACGAAGACCTCGCGGCCTGACAGGGCGCGCAGCTTCTCGGCGCAGTCTTCCAGCGCGTCGAGCTTGCGGCCGCAGATCGCCAGCGTGGCGCCCAGGCGTGCAAACAGGAAGGCGATCGCCTTGCCGATGCCGCTGCCGGCGCCCGATACCAGAACCACCTTGCCGGCGAACAGGTTATCGCGGTAGACCGTGGGCAGCTCGGCGAGTGCCGCGTCGCCGGGACCGAACCTGGGTTGCTTGTCCGCCGCGGTCATTGCGACTGCCCCTGGGTGAAGTAGGCCGGTTTGGGGATCGTCCACAGCTCGCCCCACAGCACGCCGCCGCCATCGACGTTGAGCAGCTCGCCGGTGATGAACTTGCCGCTGGGCCCGGTGAGGTAGATCACCGCGTGCGCGATGTCTTGCACGTCGCCCTGGCGCAGCATCGGGTTGCCGCGCGGGAAGTTCTCGCGCGCTTCGGCCGAGTACTGCTTGAAGCCGGTGCTTTCGATCACGCCCGGGGCGACGCAGTTGACGCGGATGTTGTGCGCTGCCCATTCGACCGCGACCGTCTTCGACAGGTAGGTCACGGCGGCGCGCGCGGCGCAGGAGTGGGCCACGCCGGGGAAGCCGCGCTGGAAGGTCAGCACGATGTTGACGATGTTGCCCGGCGTGCCGGTGTCGCGCCAGCGCTTCGCGGCGGCATGCATCATGTACCAGGTCCCGTTCAGGTTGTTGTCGATCACCGCCTTCCAGCCGTTGGGGCTGATGTCGAGCGCGGCCTTCGGGAACTGGCCTCCGGCGTTGTTGACCTGCACGTCCAGGCGCCCGAAGTGCGCGTAGGCGGCGTCCAGCAGCTTCTCGACCTCGTCGGGCCGGCGAATGTTGGCCTGGTGCACCAGCACGTCGGGGCTGCCCAGCTTGCGCAGCCAGGCATCGCAGGCGTCGAGCTTGGCGCGGTCGCGGCCGCAGATGACGAGCCTGGCGCCCAGCCGCGCGTACAGAAACGCGATGGCCTTGCCGATGCCGCTGCCTGCGCCGGAGACCATCACGACCTGGCCGTCGAACAGGCCGGCCTCGAAGACGCGCGGCGCCTCCGCCAGCGCGGCATCGTTCCAGCCGAATTGCGGTTCACTCATGGGGTTCACATTCCGGCGTAGTTGGGCCCGCCGCCGCCCTCGGGCGTGACCCAGACGATGTTCTGCGACGGATCCTTGATGTCGCAGGTCTTGCAGTGCACGCAGTTCTGGGCATTGATCTGCAGGCGCTCGTTCTGGTCGTCGTCGCGGACGAACTCATAGACTCCGGCCGGGCAATAGCGGCTCTCGGGGCCGGCATACTTGGCCAGGTTCAGCGCCACCGGCACCGAGGGGTTCTTCAGCGTCAGGTGCGCCGGCTGGTTCTCTTCGTGGTTGGTGTTGCTGACGAACACCGACGACAGGCGGTCGAAGCTGAGCTTGCCGTCCGGCTTCGGATAGGCGATGGGCTGGGCCCTGTCGGCCGGCAGCAGGCATTCGTGGTCGCGCCTGCGGCCGTGCAGTGTCCACGGCGGACTGGCGATGCCGAGTTTGGGCAGCAGCCACTGCTCGATGCCCGTCATCAGGTTGCCGACCCACTTGCCCTTCTTGAACCAGAGTTTGAAGTTGCGCGTCTGCTGCAACTCTTCGTTCAGCCAGCTCTGTTCGAAGGCCTGCGGGTAGGCCAGCAACTCGTCGCGCTGGCGCCCGGCGGCCAGCGCCGATGCCAGCGCCTCGGCACACAACATGCCGCTCTTGATGGCGGCGTGACTGCCCTTGATGCGCGCGGCGTTGAGATAGCCGGCGTCGCAGCCGACCAGTGCGCCGCCCGGGAACACCGTCTTGGGCAGGGCCTGCGGAGTGCCGTTGTTGATGGCGCGTGCGCCATAGCCGATGCGCTTGCCGCCTTCGAGGTGGGCGCGGATGGCGGGGTGCGTCTTCCAGCGCTGCATCTCCTCGAACGGGCTCAGGAAGGGGTTGCGGTAGTCGAGCCCGATCACGAAGCCCAGCGTCACCTTGTTGTCGGCGAGGTGGTACAGGAAGCCGCCGCCGAAGGTCTGGTCGCGCATCGGCCAGCCCGCGGTGTGCACCACCAGGCCGGGCTTGGCGCGCGCCGGGTCGACCTCCCACAGTTCCTTGATGCCAATGGCGAAGGTCTGCGGATCCTTGCCCGCGTCGAGCCGATAGCGCGCGATGAGCTGCTTGCCCAGGTGGCCACGCGCGCCCTCTGCGAAGACGGTGTACTTGCCGACCAGTTCCATGCCGAGTTGGAAGGCGTCTCCGGGTTCGCCGTCCTTGCCCACGCCCATGTTGCCTGTCGCCACGCCGCGCACGGCACCCTGGTCGTCGTACAGCACTTCGGCGGCGGCAAAGCCGGGGAAGATCTCCACGCCCAGGGCTTCGGCCTGCTGCGCCAGCCAGCGCACCACGTTGCCCAGCGACACGACATAGCAGCCGTCGTTGTGCAGGTTGCGCGGCACCAGCCAGTCGGGCGTGCGCACGCTGCCGGTTTCGGACAGGAACAGCACATCGTCGCCGGTCACGGGCTGCTCGAGCGGCGCGCCCTGCGCCCTCCAGTCGGGCAGCAGTTCGGTGATGGCGCGCGGGTCCATCACTGCGCCCGACAGGATGTGGGCGCCCGGCTCCGATCCTTTCTCGATCACGACCACCGACAGTTCGGCGTTCAGTTGCCTGAGCCGGATCGCCGTGGCCAGGCCGGCCGGGCCGGCGCCGACCACGACCACGTCGTACTCCATCGCTTCGCGCGGGCCGAAGCGTTCGATCAGTTCTTTGGTGTTCACTTTCGCAAGGGCGCTCTGGGCGCGCTCGATTCGGAGTCAGGGCTTGGGCGTCGGAATCGGGGGGGCGCGGTCCGGTGCCATCCCGCGCTTGTAGACCATCAGCGTGCGCTGAAAGGTGCACACCACCACCGCATCCTGGTTGAAGCCTTCGGTCGCCACGGTGACCACGCCCAGGTTGGGGCGCGACTTCGATTCACGCTTGTCGAGCACGGTGGAGCGCGAGTAGATGGTGTCGCCCTCGAACACTGGGTGAGGCAGGCGCACCGTGTCCCATCCGAGGTTGGCGAATACGTTATAGGACACGTCGATGACCGACTGCCCGGTGACCAGCGCCAGCGTCAGGCAGGAATTGACCAGGGGCCGCGCAAACTCGGTCTGCGCGGCGTAGTGCGCATCGAAATGCACCGCAGCCACGTTCTGGGTCAGCAGCGTGAACCAGATGTTGTCCTGCTGCGTGAGCGTGCGGCCAAGCGGGTGGCGGTACTCGTCGCCGACGATGAAGTCTTCGAAGAAGCGGCCTTCCCATCCCGGTTTGACGCTCATGCTGCGTCACTCATGGACGAAGGTGCCGTCGAAGACGATCGCCGTGATCTGCTTGACGAAGTCCTGGAACGAGCCCTTTTGCGGGTTGTACCACTCGACCGTCCAGTTCAGCGCGCCGATCAGGAAGAGGCGGACCATCGCCGTGCTGGTGTCGGACCGCAGCTCGCCCCGTTTCAGTGCGTCCTCCAGCAGCTTGTCCCAATAGTCCGCATAGTCGCGACGGATCTTGCGGTGGCGGTTCTTCGCCGTAGTGGGAATCTGACCGTAGATCCGGATGTTGGCCGACGTGAAGTCGCCGTGGTGCAGCAAGCCCCAGAGGTGGCCTTCGATCGCCGCCGCCACGCGCTGTCGGGCGGTCGCCCCTGCCGGCAGCGCGTCGACGCGCTGCTGCACGGCATCGATGACCACCTGGATGCCCTTGTCCAGCACCTCGCCGAGAATCTGGTCCTTGGATTCGAAGTGGTAGTAGATGCTGCCGGCCTTGATGCCGGAGGCGTCGGCCACCTCCCGCAAAGTCGTTGCGGCGTAGCCGTGGTGGCGGAACAAGCGTGCCGCCTCCAGCAGGATGCGGTCACGCGTCGCGCTGTCTACCTCGACTGGAGCAGGAGTTTCGCGGGACTTGGTTGCCATATTGGTGGTCAGTTAGGTTGAGCGATCAAAAATGGTACCAGTGACGGCGCCTATTGCCCTGAAGCCGTGATCTCCTAACTAACGTATGTTCGATGCTATGATAGATCGGACTTGCCGGTGCAGGCAAGCGATACGTTGTCGAGGCGCTTCGTCGGTGTGCGGGCGATGCGTCCCGAGTGCTTCCATCCAGCCACAGGAGTCCGGAACATGCTGCTCAACGAAGACCAGATCGCCCTGCGCGACGTCGCTCGCCGCTTCTCGCGCGAAAAGCTCAAACCCCATTACCAGGCGCGTGAGGCCGAAAAGGGTTTCGACCGCGCGCTGATGAAGGAGATCGGCGCGCTGGGCTTGATCGGTGTGGATCTTCCGGAAGAGTACGGCGGCTTGGGCCAGAGCGGTGTCACCTCGGGCCTGATCACCGAGGAAATCGCCTACGGCGACTTCAACATCAGCTACCTGCAATTGCTGGGGTCGCTGATGGGCGCCATCGTGCACCGCAACGCCAACCCCGAGCTGGCGCGCTACTGGAACAGCCGCCTGGTGGCGGGCGACGCCATCATCGGCCTGGGCTTGACCGAGCCGCGCGGCGGCTCCGATGCGGCCAACCTGCAGGTGAAGGCGCGCCGCGACGGCAATCACTACATCCTGTCGGGCGAGAAGACGTCCATCAGTTTCTCCGACCAGTGCGACGCCATCGTCCTGTTCGCCCGCACCGGCAAGCCCGACGCCGGCGCACGCGGCATCTCGGCCTTTCTCGTGCCGATGGATGCGCCGGGCATCCAGCGCACGCGCTTCAACGACGTGGGCAGCAAGATCATCGGGCGCGGCTCGGTGTTCTTCGACGACGTGCGCATCCCGGCCGAGAACCTGATGGGCCAGGAAGGCAAGGGTTTCACCGAGGTGATGCAGGGCTTCGACTTCAGCCGCATCCTGATCGCGCTGCAGTGCGTGGCCGCGGCGCAGGCCTCGATCGACGAGACCTGGGAGTACATGAAGGAGCGCCAGGCGATGGGCGCGCCCATCGTCCAGTACCAGGGCGTGTCGTTCCCGATCGTCGAGTTCGAGACCCTGCTGGCCGCCTGCCGCCAGCTCTGCTACCACGGCCTGGCGCTGCGCGATGCGGGCCTGCCACACACGGCAGAGTCGGCGATGGTCAAGTGGATGGGCCCGAAGACCAGCTTCGATGCCATCCACCAGTGCATCCTGACCTTCGGCCACTACGGCTGGTCCAAGGACCTGCCGCATCAGCAGCGCCTGCGCGACGTGATGGGCCTGGAGATCGGCGACGGCACGGCGCAGGTGATGAAGC
Organism: Burkholderiales bacterium; assembly: GCA_026932235.1. Lineage (GTDB taxonomy): Bacteria > Pseudomonadota > Gammaproteobacteria > Burkholderiales > Burkholderiaceae_C > Rubrivivax. Next base: position 16,385 of record JAIXKR010000138.1, on the reverse strand, counting down.
TCATCGTCGCGCGCGAGCGTGCCGGCCGCGTGGCCGTGCAGTACGCGGCAGAGAACAAGAAATGAGCGCCGCTTCGCCACTCGTCGTCGGCCGCGAAGGCGCCGTCGGCATCATCGAACTGGCGCGGCCGGACAAGTTCAACTGCCTGTCGCTGGCCGTGCATGCGGCCATCGAGGCGGCGCTGAACGACTTCGAGAAGCCTGGCTCGGGCGTGCGTGCCGTGCTGGTCCGCGCCCAGGGCAAGCACTTCTGCACCGGCGCCGACCTCGACGAGGTCAAGGGTCTGCGCAGCGATCCGGCCAGGATCGACCACTTCATCCGCTACGGCCACGCGGTGCTGCAGCGCCTGGAAGCCAGCCCGCTGCCCGTGGTGGCGGCCTGCCAGGGCCTGGCGCTGGCAGGCGGCAGCGAGCTGATGATGGCCTGCGACGTGATCTTCGCGTCGACCGACTTCCGCATCGGCGACCAGCATGCGCAGTACGGATTGGTGCCCGGGTGGGGCGGATCACAGCGCCTGCCGCGCATCGTCGGACTGCGCCGCAGCCTCGACCTGTTCTTCAGCGCACGCTGGATCGATGCTCCGACCGCACTGCAGTGGGGCCTGGTGAACTACGTGGTCGAGCCCGACAAGCTGGGCGAGGCCGCGCTGGCCTACTGCACCCAGCTCACCACGCGCAGCCGCGGCGGGCTGGCGGTGATGAAGCGCCTGGCGCGGCAGGGCATGGACCAGCCGCTGGGCGGCGGCCTGAAGCTCGAACAGGACGTGATGGCCACCGAACTGATGAACGACGACGTGAGCGAAGGCCTGGCGGCGTTTGCGGCGCGCCGACCGCCCGTGTTCAAGTGACGAGTCGAGATCCCGGATGACGATCCTTTCCTCGCGCGCTTCCACCGCCGACCCCGAGTTCGAACTCAACCGCAGCGCCTACGAGGCGCTGATCGCCCGGCTGCACGAACGCCGCCGCAAGGCAATGGCCGGCGGGCCCCCCAAGGCGCGCGAGAAGCACCTGGCGCGCAACAAGATCCTGCCGCGCGACCGCGTCGAGGTGCTGCTCGATCCAGGCTCGCCCTTCCTCGAGCTCGGCATGCTGGCCGGCGAGGGCATGTACGACGGTGTGCCACCGGGGGCCAGCATCATCACCGGCATCGGGCTGGTGCAGGGTCGGCCCTGCATGATCATCGCCAACGACGCCACGGTGAAAGGCGGCACCTACTACGGCATGACGTGCAAGAAGCACGTGCGCGCGCAGCAGATCGCCTGGGCGCATCGGCTGCCGTGCATCACGCTGGTCGACAGCGGCGGCGCCTTCCTGCCGGACATGGCCAACATATTCCCCGACGTCGGCCAGTTCGGCAGCATCTTCAACAATCAGGTGCGCATGTCGGCCGAGGGCATCCACCAGATCGCCGTGGTGCTGGGGCCCTGCACCGCGGGCGGCGCCTACATCCCGGCGCTGTGCGACGAGATCGTGATCGTCAAGGAGCAGGGCTTCATGTACCTGGGCGGCCCCGAGCTGACCTTCGCCGCCACCGGCGAGACGGTCGACGCCGAGTCGCTGGGCGGCGCGCAGATGCACTGCAGCCTGAGCGGCGTCACCGACCACATCGCCCACGACGACCGCCACGCACTGGCGCTGACGCGCGAGATCGTGCGCGAGCTGGGCGAGCCGCCGAAGCCGCGCTGGACCAAGCAACCCAGCCTGCCGCCGCGCTTCGACCCGCGCGAGATCCATGGCCTGATCAGCCGCGACCCCAAGATCCCTACCGACACGCGCGAGATCCTCGCGCGTTTCGTCGACGACAGCCGCTTCCAGGAGTTCAAGCCGCTGTACGGCGACACGCTGCTCACCGGTTTTGCCCGCATCCACGGCCACGAGATCGGCATCCTCGCCAACCAGGGCGTGCTGTTTCCCGAAAGCGCGATGAAGGCGGCGCATTTCATCGACCTGTGCTGCCAGCGCGACATCCCGCTGCTGTTCATGGCCGACGTCACCGGCTTCATGGTCGGCCGCGCCGCCGAACAATCGGGCATCGCCAAGGCGGGCGCCAAGATGATCACCGCGATGGCCTCGGCCAACGTGCCCAAGTACACCATTATCATCGGTGCGTCGTATGGCGCTGGCTATCTGGCGATGTGCGGCCGGCCGTTCAACCCGACCGCGATGTTCGCGTGGCCGAACGCTCGTGCCGCGATCATGGGCCCCGAGCAGGCGGCCACCGTGATGGCGCTGGTGCGCCGGCAGATCAACAAGACCGAAGGCCGCGAGTGGACGCCCGAGGAAGAAGAAGCCTTCAAGGCGCCGGTGCGCAAGGTCTATGAAGACTTCCAGCCGGCGGACAACTTCTCGTCCAACCTGTGGGCCGACGGCATCATCGACCCGGTGGAGACGCGCGACGTGATGGGCCTGATGCTCGATCTCGCGTCGCGCACCGCGCCCAAGCCGACCCCGTTCGGCATCTTCCGCTTCTGACATGCAACGCATCCACAAGGTCCTGATCGCCAACCGCGGCGAGATCGCCTGCCGCATTGCGCGTACCTGCCGGCGCCTCGGTCTGAAGGTCGCCACCGTGCATTCGAGCGTCGACCGGCATGCGCGCCATGTGCGCGAGATCGGCGAGTCGGTCGAACTTGGCGGCGCGGCACCCTCCGACAGCTACCTGCGCATCGACGCCATCGTCGCCGCGGCCAAGCGCGTCGGCGCCGACGCGGTGCATCCCGGCTTCGGCTTCGTCTCCGAGAATCCGGACTTCGTGCGTGCGCTCGATGCCGCAGGGCTGATCTTCATCGGCCCGACGGCCGAAACCATGGAACGCCTGGGCGGCAAGGCGCAGGCCAAGCGCGAGGCTGCGCGCCTGGGCGTGCCGGTGATTGCCGGCAGCGACGGCGGCATGAGCGACGCTGCCGAGGTGGTGAACGCCGTGCGCGGCATGCCGCTGCCGGTGCTGCTGAAGGCCGTGGCCGGCGGCGG
>JAIXKR010000138.1:1717-13265 GCA_026932235.1 Burkholderiales bacterium | reverse complement strand
GGCGACGGGCAGGGCCACGCGATCCACCTGTTCGAGCGCGAATGCACGCTGCAGCGGCGTCACCAGAAGGTGGTCGAGGAAGCGCCGAGCGCCGGCCTGCCGTCAGCCTTGCGCGAGCGCCTGCTGGCCGATGCGGTCAAGCTCGCCGCTGGGGTGAACTACCGCGGCCTCGGCACGGTCGAGTTCGTCGTGACGGGGGACGAGCACCACTTCCTCGAGGTCAACCCGCGCCTGCAGGTCGAGCACCCGGTCACCGAGGAAGTGACCGGACTCGACCTGGTCGAGCTGCAATTGCGCATCGCCGACACCGGCAGGCTGCCGCTCACGCAGGCCGACGTGCGCTGCGACGGCCACGCCTTCGAAGCGCGGCTGTGTGCCGAGGATGCCGAAGCCGGCTTCCTGCCGACCACCGGGCGGCTGGACCGGGTCGACTTCTCGCGCGCTGCGGTGCGCATCGAGTCGGGCGTCGAAAGCGGCGACGAGATCTCGCCCTACTACGACTCGATGATCGCCAAGCTGGTGTCGCGTGGCCCGAACCGCGAGGCCGCGCGCCGGGCGCTGGCCGCGGGTCTGCGCGACAGCACGGTGATCGGCCTGACCACCAATCTGCAGTTCCTGCACGAGCTGCTGCACTGGCCGCAGACCATCGCGGCGACTTTCCACACGCGCCTGATCGACGAGTCGTTCGCCGCCGACGCTGCGATTACCCGAGCGGCTCCGGTCGTGCCGCCCGAGCACGTGGCCGCGGCGGCACTGCACTGGCTCGACGCGCAGCGCGCCGCGACCCCGGAACTCGGCTGCTGGAGCCAGGTGCAGGGTTTCACCGGCTGGCGCCTGGCCAATGGTGCGCCTGCCCCGGCGCCGTTGCCGAATCTGGTGCTGAAGAGCGGCACGGCCGAATGGCCGGTGCGCTTCGGCGCGCCGCAGGCCGACGGCAGTATCGACCTCGTGCTCGGCGAAGCGCCCGAGCGCGCATCGCTGGCCGTGCTGCCCAGTGGCCACCGGCTGTTGCAGTTCGGTGGCCGCACGCTCGAGCTTGCGCTCGTCGGCAATGCCCACGGCATCGAGCTGTCGAGCCCGCTCGGGCGCAGCGTGTTCGACTGCATGCCCTACCTCGGCGGTGCACTCGCCGACGGCGCCGCGGGCGGGCAGCTCGGCGCGCCGATGATGGGCAAGGTGGTGGCCGTCAAGGCTGTCGTCGGCGATGCGGTGAAGATCGGCCAGACCGTGATCGTGCTCGAGTCGATGAAGATGGAACTGCACGTCACCGCCCCGTTCGACGGCAGCGTGGCCGCTCTGCGCTGCAAGGTCGGCGACATGGTCGAGCGCCACCAGGTGCTGGCCGAGGTGGCGCCGCTCGAATAGTCTGCACATGCAAGGAGCAAACCGATGACGTCATTCCCGAAGCAGGTCGAGTTCCATGAAGAGGGCCCGCGCGAGGGCTTCCAGATGGAGAAGGCCACCTACCCGCTGGCCGAGCGCCTGGCGCTCATCGACGCGCTGGCCGCCACCGGCCTGAAGCAGGTGCAGTGCGCATCGTTCGTGAGCCCGCGCGCGGTGCCGCAGATGGCCGATTCGCCCGAGCTGTTCGCGCGGCTGAAGAAGCGGCCGGGCACGCGCTACACCGCGCTCTGGCTCAACGACAACGGCTTCGAGCGCGCGCGCGCCTGCGAGCAGGTCGACCTCGACGGCAAGATCATGTTCTACGTGACCGAGCCTTTCTCGCAGCGCAACAACAACTGCAGCGTGGCCGAAAACCGCGAGCGCCAGCTCGGCTGGATCGACCGCTACATTGCGCTGGGCATCCCGGTCGAGCAGGCCTATGTGGTCACGTCATTCGGCTGCAACCTCGGCGGCCCGGTGCCGGTCTCGGCGATCACCGACGTCGTGCGCTGGCTGGCCGAGGTCTGCGCCGACCGCCGCATCCCTTTCCCGGCCTTCTACCTGGCCGACACCATGGGCTGGGCCCACCCGGAAGAGATCAAGCGGCGTGTCGGCGCGGTGCGCGAGATCGTGCCCCAGGCGCGCATCGGCCTGCACCTGCACGACACGCGCGGGCTCGGCGGCGCCAACGTCTACGCGGCGCTGCAGATGGGCGTGGAGCTGTTCGACAGCTCGGTGGCCGGCCTGGGCGGCTGCCCCTTCGCCGAGCACAAGAACGGCTCTGCGTCTGGAAACATCTGCACCGAGGACATGGTCTTCATGTGCGAGGAGATGGGCATCGCCACCGGCATCGACCTGGAGAAGCTGGTCGAGGCCTCGCGACTGGCCGAGCGCATCATCGGCCGGCCGTTGAATGGCCACCTGATGCACAGCGGTACGCTGGCTGCGCTGCGCGCCTGAGCGTGCAGCCACGCGCACTGCGGGCCCGCGGATGACGAGCAACGGGCCTGGGCAAACACAAGGCACCGCTGCCGAAGACGGCTCTGACTGGGTCGGTCCGCTGCTGGCCATGCTGGCAGTTCAGACGGCGGTGTCGTTCCTGTCGCGCATCGCGCCCACACTGGCGCCCACGTTGGCGCCGCGTATCGGCTGGCCGGTCGAGAGCGTGGGTTACCTCTCTGCGATGATCACTGGCGCATCGACCATCGCCCTGCTGTGGGGCATCCCGCTGATCCGGCGCTTGGGCTCGATGCGCAACCTGCAGGTCGGTCTGGCGCTGGGCGTGCTGGGGGCGTTGCTGAGCGCGCTGCCGTCGGCAGCGGCGCTGGTGGTCGGCACGCTGCTGATCGGGCTGTCGATCGGGCCGCCCTCGTCGGCGGGCATGGACGTGCTGCAGCGCTTCTCCCCGCCCCGGCACCGCAACCTGCTCTTTTCGGTCAAGCAGGCCGGCGTGCCGCTGGGCGGCGTGATCGCCGGGCTGCTGATGCCCTGGGCATCGCAGGCGCTGGGCATCGGCGTAGCCGTGACCATCGCCGCCGCCTTGGGGGCCCTGACGCTGTTCGCGGTGCAGCCCTTGCGGGCCCGGGTCGACGCCGCGCGCGAGCGCACGCTGCGGGTGCACTGGCGGATGTTCCTGTCGCTCGACACCCTGCGTCGGCCGCTCGCGGTGCTGGTGGCGATGCCGGCGCTGCGGCGCATGGGCATCGCCGGTGGCTGCCTGGGCGCCAGCCAAGGCGCCTGGTTCGCGTTTCTCGTCACCTACCTGGTGGTCGAACTGCACTGGACATTGACCGCGGCCGGCGCGCTGTTCGCGCTGATGCAGCTGGTCAGCGTGCTCGGCCGACCGCTGGCCGGTTTCATCTCGGATCGGCTGGGCGACGGGCTGCGCGTGCTGCGCTGGGCGGTGATCGCGTCGGGCCTGACCACGCTGGCGCTGGCGTTCTGCACGCCCGCGTGGCCGACCTGGAGCGTGATCGCGCTGGCCGTGCTGGCCGGCTTGACCGTGGCCAGCTGGAACGGCGTGCAGTTTGCCGAAGTCGCGCGCCTGGCGCCGGCGGACACGCTGAACGAGACCATGACTGGCGCCACGCTGCTGCTGCTGCTGGCCTATGTCGTGGGGCCGGCGATCTTCAGCCTGGTGGTTGCCTCCGGTGCGAGTTTCGGGGCTGCCTTCGGCGTCACCGCGCTGGTCACCTTCTCGGCCCTGTGGCCCTTGTCTCGTGTCAAGAGCCATACCCTGACGCGCACTTGAGGCACGTTCGACCATTCTGGCGTGGCCGAGCGGCGCGCCGATACAGGTCGAGCCGGTCCGGCTCGAGCGCATGGTTGACACCGCCCCCTGGACCACCCAAGCAACTAACTAACGTATGTTTGATGGCAGAATACAAGGGCGAAAGCGCAGCGCGAAACGCGCACGCATCGGTGCATCGGTACTTCCGAAGGTCGAAGGACAAAGATGAATTCCTGGCTTCCGCAATCCGTTTCCGTTTCACCGGCCGTCTCGAAAGGGCACCGCCCATGGCCGTGATGACCAGCCGCGTCGACTGGCGCTCGGCTGCCGGCATCGCGGCTGCGGCGCGCGGCCGACAGCAGCTCGAGCTGCTGCGCGAGCGCCTCGTGCTGGCCGCCACGGGTGGTCGCGACGCGCACATCCAGCGCCACCGCGGACGAGGCAAGCTGCTGGCGCGCGAGCGCATCGACTTCGTGCTCGACGACGCGACCGCCTTCCTCGAACTCTCCCCGCTCGCCGCTTGGGGCCAGTACGGCAACGAGGTGCCGGCGGCGGGCATCATCACCGGCATCGGCATCGTCGCTGGCCAGCCGTGCATGTTCATCGCCAACGACGCCACCGTGAAGGGCGGCTCCTTCTTCCACGAAACGGTGAAGAAGCACCGCCGCGCGCAGGAGATCGCGTGGCGGCTGCGCTTGCCGTGCCTGTACCTGGTCGACTGCGGCGGCGCCTTCCTGCCCGAGCAGGACCGCGTGTTCCCCGACCGCGACCACTTCGGCAACAACTTCTTCCAGCAGTGCCGCATGTCGCAGGACGGCGTGCCGCAGATCTCGGCCGTGTTCGGCGGCTGCACCGCTGGCGGGGCCTACATCCCGGCGCTGTCGGACGAAGTCGTGATGGTGCGCGGCAATGCGCGCATCCACCTCGGCGGCCCGTCGATCGTCAAGATCGCGATCAACGAGACGGTGGACGGCGAGACGCTCGGCGGCGCCGAGATGCATACCCGTGTCTCCGGCGTCAACGACCACTTGGCCGAGGACGAGCCGCAGGCGCTGGCGCGGCTGCGCGAGATCGTCGCCAGCCTGCCGCCGGCGCCGCTGCAGGCGCCGCCGCTGACGCCGCGCCCGCCGCTGTACGACCCGGCCGAGCTGGACACCATCGTGCCGGTCGACCCCAAGCAGCCCTACGACGCGCGCGAGATCATCGCCCGCCTGGTCGATGGCAGCGAGCTGCATGAGTTCAAGCCCGACTGGGGTTCCACGCTGGTGACCGGCTTCGGCGCGATCCACGGCCAGCCGGTGGGCATCCTGGCCAACAACGGCGCGCTGCTGGCCGAAGCCGCGCTGAAGGGCACGCACTTCATCGAACTGGCCAACCAGCGCGGCGTGCCGCTGCTGTTCCTGCAGAACATCGCGGGCTTCATGGTCGGCACCGAGGCCGAGCGCGGCGGCATCGCCAAGCACAGCGCCAACATGGTCTACGCGGTGTCGTGCGCGCGAGTGCCCAAGATCACCCTCATCGTCGGTGGCTCCTACGGCGCGGGCAACTACGGCATGTGCGGGCGCGGCTTCGAGCCCGAATTCCTGTTCACCTGGCCGAGCGCCTCGGTGGCGACCATGAGCGCCGACATCGCCAGCAACGTGATGCTCGAGCTGGCACGCTCCAACCTGCGCGGCCCGGCCGACGAGGCGCGCATGGCCGAGACGGAGCGCGCCGTGCGCGAGCAGTACGCCCGCCAGTCCGACCCGTACTACGCCACCTCGCGCCTGTGGGACGACGGCCTGATCGCGCCTTCGCAGTCGCGCAACGTGCTGGCGTTGGCGCTGGCGCTGGCCACGCGGCGCGTGCTGCCCAAGACCGCCACCCCCGTCTACCGCATGTGAGAGCCGAGACCATGAAGATCCCTGACTTCGAAACCCTGCTGCTCGACATCGACGCCCGTGGCGTGGCCCGGCTCACGCTGAACCGTCCGGACACCCACAACGCGCTCAATGCGACGCTGATTGCCGAACTGCGCCAGGTGGCCGCCTGGCTGGCCCGGGCCACCGGGTTGCGGGCCGTGGTGCTCACCGGCGCGGGCAAGACCTTCTGCGCCGGCGGCGATCTCGGCTGGATGCAGCAGAACATGAAGAAGACGCGCGCCGAGCGCGTCGCCGACAGCGCCGAGCTGGCAACCATGTTCCGCGCGCTCAACGAGCTGCCGATGCCGCTGATCGGGCGCATCAACGGCCCGGCCTATGGCGGCGGCGTGGGCATGATCTCGGTGTGCGATGTCTCGATCGCGGTCGACAGCGGCGTGTACTGCCTGACCGAAGTGCGCCTGGGCCTGCTGCCGGCCAACATCGCGCCCTATGTCGTGGCGCGCATGGGCGAGGCCAACGCACGCCGCACCTTCCTGAGCGCCAGGCGCATGAAGGCGGCAGAGGCGCAGCGGCTCGGCCTGGTCTCCGAGGTCGTGGCCGACGACCAGCTGGACGCCGCCGTCGAGCGCGAGCTCGCCGACCTGCTGCAATGCGCACCCGGCGCGGTCGCTGCGACCAAGAAGCTGATCGACTACGTGGACACGCACGACCTGTCCACCAGCATGATCTACACCGCCGACAAGCTGGCCGATGCCTGGGAAACCGAGGAAGGGCGCGAGGGCATCACGGCCTTCTTCGCCAAGCGGCCGCCCGCCTGGCGCGCGAGCTAAAGCAGGCGTGAACGAACGGGCGCCATGTTCGACACCCTGCTGATCGCCAACCGCGGCGAGATCGCCTGCCGCATCGCCCGCAGCGCGCGGCGCATGGGGCTGCGCAGCGTGGCCGTCTACTCCGACGCCGACCGCGAGGCGCTGCACGTCGCGAGCTGCGACACGGCCGTGCGTATCGGCCCGTCCGAGGCCGCGCGCAGCTACCTCGATGCGGCGGCCATCGTCGCTGCGGCGCGCGCCACCGGCGCGCAGGCGGTGCACCCGGGCTACGGCTTCCTGTCCGAGAGCCTGGCCCTGATCGAGGCCTGCGAGGCCGCCGGCATCGCCTTCGTCGGCCCGTCGCGCGAGGCGATCCGGCGCATGGGGTCGAAGATCGAATCCAAGCGCATCGCGGTCGAGCAGGGTGTGCCGGTCGTGCCGGGCTACCACGGCGACGACCAGGCGGGCGCGGTGCTGGCCGAAGCCGCCGCGACCATCGGCTTCCCGGTGCTGATCAAGGCCTCGGCCGGCGGCGGCGGCAAGGGCATGCGCGTGGTGCGCGCCGCGGGCGAGTTCGCTGCGGCGCTCGACACCGTTCGGCGCGAGGCCAAGGCCTCGTTCGGCGACGACCGCGTGCTGCTCGAACGCTACCTGGCCGAGCCGCGCCACCTCGAGGTGCAGTTGCTGGGCGACAAGCACGGCCACCTGGTGCATCTGTTCGAGCGCGAGTGCTCGATCCAGCGCAACCACCAGAAGGTGATCGAGGAGGCGCCGGCGGCCCATCTGCTGGACGTGCAACGCGAGCAGCTGTACCGGTACGCGCTGGCGGTCGGGCGCGCGATCGGCTACGACAGCACCGGCACCATCGAATTCATCCACGACGCGGGCAGCGGCGAAACCTTCTTCCTGGAGATGAACACCCGGCTGCAGGTCGAGCATCCGGTGACCGAGGCCACGGTGGGCATCGACCTGGTCGAATGGCAGTTGCGCGTCGCCGCCGGCGAGTCGCTGGCGTTCGAGCAGAAGGAACTGAGCCGCCGCGGCTGGGCGATCGAGGCGCGGGTCTGCGCCGAGAACCCGGCCGCCGGCTTCGCCCCCGAGATCGGTGCGATCGTCGGCTACACGGAGCCCACCGGCGAAGGTGTGCGCGTCGACAGCGGCGTGCGCGCCGCCAGCCGCGTCACACCGTACTACGACTCGATGCTGGCCAAGGTCATTGCCTTCGCCGACACCCGCGAACAGGCCGCGCAGCGCCTGGCCACCGCGCTCGACCAGTACCAGCTGCTGGGCGTGCGCAGCAACCTGGGCTTCCTGGCCGACCTTCTGCGCACGCCGGCCTTCGGGCAGATGCTCAGCACCCACTACATCGAGCGCAGCTTCCCGGAAGGCTGGCGCCCGCGCGGCGATGCGGGCCAGGCCCTGGCCACCGCCGCGCTGGGCTGCGCGCTGGCCGCCCACGCGCCGTACACGGCCTCGCCCTGGCAGGCGCTGGGCGCCTGGCGCGTGACCGGTGACGCCGCTCCGGCGGGCGTGCGCGTGCTGCTCGAGGACCCGTCGCGCACGCTGCACGAGGCGCTGGTGCAGACTCGCGGCAACACGTGGCAGGTGCAGGTGGGCGAGCGCAGCTTCAGCTTGGCCGCCCGGCTCGACGGCGAACGGCTGGAAGTCGAACACGCAGGCCGCAGCGCGACCCACCGCTTCCTGCGCGTTCACGACGCCGGTGCCGAGCGCGTGTGGCTGTGCGGTCCGCAGGGCACCCACACCTGGACCCGCGTGGATCGCATCCGCCACGCGCTTGCCGGCGGCGATGCGGCCAGGGCCGATGCCGGCAACAGCCTGCGTGCGCCGATGCCGGGGCTGGTGACCTCCGTTCCCGTCAATGTGGGCGCAAGCGTGCGCGCCGGCGACCCGCTGGTGATGTTGGAGGCGATGAAGATGCTGCACACGCTGGCGGCGCCGGCCGGCGGCCGCGTGACCGAACTGCGCTGTCGCGAGGGTGATTCGGTGCGCGGCGGCGATGTGCTGGTGGTGGTCGAACCCGAGGAGAAAGCATGAACGAGCCGATCTACTTCACCGAGCAGCACCGCCAGTTCCGCGACAACCTGCGCCGCTTCATAGCCCGGGAGATCGTGCCGTACGCCGACGCCTGGGAAGATGCGGGCATGGTGCCGCGCGAGGTGATGCGCCAGATGGGCGAACTCGGCTACCTGGGCATCCGTTACCCGGAGCAGTACGGCGGCTCGGGCCTGGACACGGTGTACAGCGCGATCTTGGCCGAAGAGTTGGGCCGTTCCACCTACGGCGGCTACGCGGTCACGGTCACGGTGCACACCGACATGGCCTCGCCGCACTTGGCCAACTTCGGCACGCCCGAGCAGCTGCAGCGCTACCTGCCGGCGCTGATCCGCGGCGAAAGGGTCTGCGCGGTGGCGGTCACCGAGCCGGACGCCGGCTCCGATGTGGCCGGCATCCGTACCCGCGCGGTGCGCGACGGCGACGACTGGGTTCTCGACGGCAGCAAGATGTTCATCACCAACGGCGTGCACGGCGACCTGTACTTCGTCGGCGCCAAGACCGATCCGACCGCCAAGGGCTCGCGCGGCATCTCGATCTTCATCGTCGAGAAGGGCACACCGGGGTTCCGCGTCGGCCGCGCGCTGAAGAAGAGCGGCTGGCTGTGCAGCGACACCGCCGAGCTGGTGTTCGAGAACTGCCGCATCCCGGCCGCGAACCTGCTGGGGGGCGAGAACAAGGGCTTCTACCAGATCATGCGCAACTTCCAGAACGAACGCATGGTGATCGGCGCCCAGGCCATGGGCGAAGCGGCGCGCGCGATCGAGATGACGGTGGACTACGTGCGCAACCGCAAGGCCTTCGGTGCGACGCTGTGGGACAAGCAGGCGATCCGCCAGCGCCTGGCGATGCGCGCGGCGCAGGTCGAGGCCGGGCGCGCATTGGTCTACCACGCCGCCTGGCTGGATGCGCAGGGCAAGGACTGTGTCAAGGAGGTCTCGATGGTCAAGGCCTTGTGCGGCGAACTCGTCAACGAGGTGATGTACGACTGCCAGCAGTTCCACGGCGGCTTCGGCTACATGCGGGACTCGGCCATCGAGCGCATGGTGCGTGATGCACGAGTGGAAGCGATCGGCGGTGGGGCCACCGAGGTGATGCTTGAGGAGGTCGCCAAGCGGATGTGACCCCAGACGGGGACTGCGCCCCGCGAGGTGCGCGCACGGAAACATGAAGGGGGCAGCGAACGACTCTTTGTCGTGCGGCCTCGGCATTCGAACGATGGGAGAACGGCATGACGGAATCCAACGATGTGGACGACACGCTCGTCCGAAAGTGGCAGCAGATCACCGTGATATCGCCTTACAGCCGCGAGCTGGGGCTGCGGCTGCATTCGGTCCGCCCCGACTGGTGCGTGATCAAGGTGCCGTACGACCCGCGAACGATCGGCAATCCGGAGTCCGGCGTCGTCCACGGCGGCGTGATCACGGCGCTGCTCGACAGCTGTTACGGGCTTGCGATCTTCGTGCGCATGAGCAAGCTCAGGCCCATGGCGACGCTGGACCTGCGCATCGACTACCTCAAACCCGCGACGCCCGGCCGCGACATCCTGGGCGGCGCGGTCTGCTACAAGCTCGGACATGAACTGGCCTTCGTGCGCGGGACTGCCTACCACGACAGCCCGGACGACCCGATCGCGACGTCCGCAGCGATCTTCATGTTCACAGGGGGGCCGGTCATTTCGCTCGACGAAGCGGTCCACGCACTCGAGGCGATGAAGCCATGAACCTCACCGACATGATCCGATCGGCGCGTACCGACCGGGACTGGGCTCCGCTGATCGAGCTGGTGCCCTATGCCAGGTTTCTGAACCTGCAGCTGGACATCAAGGGGGACCAGTTCACCGCCTGCATGCCGTTCGATCGCAAGCTCATCGGCAACCCCGCGCTGCCGGCGCTGCACGGTGGCGCGACCGGAGGGTTCATCGAGTGCGCCGGCCTGTTCTACCTGCTGTGGCGCATGGAGAGCGCCGATCTGCCCAAGACGATCAACTTCAACTTCGAGTACCTGCGTTCCGGCCGGCCCGAGGACACCTACGCCAACGTCTTCATGGTCAAGCAGGGACAGCGCGTCGCCCACCTCCGCATCGAGGCCTGGCAGTCGGGCCCTGACAAGCCCATCGCCATCGGACACGGCAACTTCATGCTCAAGCCGGCGCCAGCCGCCGAAGGAAACCCATGACCACGACCGCCTACCGCTCCATCTACCACGCCGGCCTGTTCGCCGGGCAGACCGTCATCGTCACCGGCGGCGGCAGCGGCATCGGCCGCTGCATCGCGCACGAACTGGCCAGCCTCGGCGCGGCGCTCGCGCTCGTGGGCCGCAAACTCGAGAAACTCGAGGCCGTGCAGGCCGAGATCGCCGAAGCCGCGCCCGAGGCCCGTGTCACGATCCACTCCTGCGACATCCGTGACGAGCCCGGCGTCAAGCAGATGGTGGCCGACGTTCTGGCCGCCCACGGCCGCATCGACGGGCTGGTCAACAACGCCGGCGGCCAGTACCCGCAACCGGTGCGCGACATCACGCTCAAGGGCTGGGACGCGGTCGTCCGCAACAACCTGCATGGCGGCTTCCTGGTCTCGCGCGAGGTTTACACGCAGTGGATGGAAGGCCAGGGCGGGTCCATCGTCAACATCATCGCCGACATGTGGATGGGCATGCCCGGCATGGCGCACAGCGGTGCCGCGCGGGCCGGCATGCTGTCGTTCACCGAGACCGCGGCCTGCGAGTGGGGCCACGCGGGGGTGCGCGTCAACGCGGTTGCGCCGGGTTTCGTCGCGAGCAGCGGCTTCGACACCTACGGGCCCGAGATGAAGGCCAAGTTCCGCAGCCTGATGAAGACTGCGCCGCTGCAGCGCTACGGCACCGAGGCTGAAGTCTCGTCGGCCGTCGTCTATCTGCTCTCCGAGGGCGCGGCCTACATCACCGGGTCTTTCATCCGTGTCGATGGTGGCGTTCCGAACGCGCGCCAGACGTGGAAGCTCGAGGAGCACAGCCGCAACCAGCCCTACGAGGGTTTCCCGCTCGCGACGATGCCGGATTGTCTCAAGCCCGGCGCCCAGTAGGCCGGCCCCGCCCAAGATACACCAGGAGTGCCCACATGCCCATCGAACCACCCGCCGACGTCCGTACGGTTCCATTCAAGACGCACAACCGCACCATCACCGAAACCGACATCGTCACCTTCGTCAATG
>JAIXKR010000138.1:0-1617 GCA_026932235.1 Burkholderiales bacterium | reverse complement strand
TTCAAGACGCACAACCGCACCATCACCGAAACCGACATCGTCACCTTCGTCAATGTGGTGGGCCTGCACGAACCCTTCTTCATCGACATGGAGTACATCAAGAACAACATGTCGGGCAAGCACCGCAACCGCTTTGCGCCCGGGCCGATGATCATCTCGGTGGGCATGGGTTTGCTGGCGCCGACGGTGGCCGGCATCATCGACAAGGTGCTCGAGGGGCGCGAGCACGGCCCCTTCGGCGGCATGACCAGCGTGGATGCCCGTGTCAAGGCCGCGCTGTTCCCGGGCGACACCGTGCATGTCGAGGGCGAGGCCTGGCTGCGTCCGCCCACCTCGCGTGGCTACACGCTGATGGACCTGCGCCACCGCGTCATCAACCAGCATGGCGAGGTGCTGGTCGAGTTCACCGAGACCATCACCTTCCTGCCCAAAGGCGCGGTCGAGCAGTGACGCACGCCTGCCCGTCAAGCGCGAAAGGGCCATGCCATGAGCGAGAGATTCAAGTCGCGCACCGCGGTCGTCACGGCGGCGGGTTCCGGCATCGGCGCCGCCACGGCACGTGCCTTCGCCAGGGAGGGCGCGCGTGTGGCAGTGGCTGACCTGAGCGGCAAGCGCGCCGAGGAAACGGCGGCCGCCATTGCCGCCGCGGGCGGCCAGGCGGTGTGGATCAAGATGGACGCGGCCGAGCCGGACGCGGTGCAGGCCACCCTGCAACTCGCGCTCGACCGCTGGGGCAGCGTCGACATGCTGGTGAACAACGCCGGCTATGGCGAACCGGGCCTGCTGGCCGACTGCTCGATCGAGTCCTGGAACCGGACGCTGGCGGTCACGCTGACCAGCGTTTTCCTCGGGCTGAAGTATTGCCTGCCGCTGATGCGGCGCCAGGGCCGAGGCGTGGTCGTCAACACCGCGTCGATCTCCGGTACGGCCGGCGACTACGGCATGTCGGCGTACAACGCGGCCAAGGCCGGCGTCATCAACCTCACGCGGTCGGCGGCGCTGGAGTGCGCGCAAGACGGCATTCGCGTCAACTGCGTCTGCCCGGGTGGCATCGACACTCGTGTCACGCAGGTGCTGGCCGGGGCGCGCGCCGACGAGGTGCGCCGCGCGATGGCGGCCGTCCACCCCCTGGGCCGCATGGGCGAGGCCGACGAGATCGCCCACACGATCCTTTTCCTGGCCTCCGACGAGGCCTCGTTCATCACCGGCGCGTCGCTGGTCGCCGACGGCGGCCTGACGGCGCAGACCGGCCTGCCGCCCTTCGTGGCGCGCTGACCCCGTTAGACAGGACCGCCATGGACTTCACCTTCACCGAAGAGCAGAACCTGCTGCGCGACAGCGTGCGCGCGATGCTCAACCGTGTCGCCACGCCGGAGTACATCCGCCGCTGCGACACCGAGCCGCGCTACCCCTACGAGCTGTACGACGCCTTCGTCGAGATGGGGCTGCTGCGCATGCCCTTCCCCGAATCGGTGGGCGGCCTGGGCGGCAACGTGATCGACTTCGCCGTGATCGCCGAAGAGCTCGGCCGCAAGAGCTACGACTTTCTCGGCGCCTACGGCACCTGCGTCTTCAACGGCCTGAACATCCTGCACAACGGCACCGAGGCGCAGCGTG
>JAIXKR010000041.1 GCA_026932235.1 Burkholderiales bacterium | reverse complement strand
TGCTGATCACGGTGCCGAGGAAGCCGCCGATCATCAGCGCGGCGTGCGAGATCACCGCCGGCGCGACCCAGCGGAAGCCTTCGAAGGCGGTGAGTTCGAGGCCGGCGCGAAGAAGGCCGCCGCTGATGCCGCTGACCAGCGCGCTGGCCACCAGCACGACGAGCAGCGGAATCGCCAGCCGTGCGGCCGGCGACAGGGGTTTGGGGCCGGTGCTCATCCGCCCATGATGCGGCGGGCGCGCGTGCTGATGCGGTCGGGCGACCACTCGGGCTCCCAGACCAGCTCGACGTCGATCCTGCTGCCGGGCAGCGCGTCGATGAGCGCGTGGCGCGTGTCCTCGACGATGATGTCGGCCACCGGGCAGGCGGCGGAGGTCATGGTCACGTGCGCACGCACCTCCTTGTCGTGGATGCTGACGAAGTAGACGAGGCCGAGGTCGACGATGTTCATCGCCAGTTCCGGATCGATCACGCGCGCCAGCGCTTCGGTGACCGGCTTGCGCAGCTCGGGCGGACCTTCGAAGGCGAAGAACTCCTCGTCGTCGAGCGCGGGATCGTAGGCGGGGCTGCTCATGGCGGAATCATGCGGAAGTGCGTCGGTGCGCATCCTACGCGATGGCGTTGCGCGCTAATCCACGCCGCCGGGGGTGCCTTTCCGTGCGCCGCGCGGCGGCGGCCGCGCGCCTCAGGCGCCGATCAGCCGTCCGCCGACGATCAGCAGCATGAGCGCGATGCCGCGGCGCAGCAGCCGTTCGGGGGCACGATGCGCAGCCGCTGCGCCCAGCAGCACGCCGGGGACGGAGCCCAGGAGCAACTGCGCGAGCAAGCCGAGTTCGACGTGCCCGAGCAGCGCGTGGCCGCTGCCCGCCAGCAGCGTTAGCGGCACCGCGTGCACGATGTCGGTGGCCACCAGGCGCGCCGGCGTCATGCGCAGCGGATAGAGATAGAGCAGCATCACCGCGCCGAGCGCGCCGGCGCCCACCGAGGTCAGCGTCACGAGGGCGCCCAGCACCGCCCCGGCCAGCACCGTCAGCCCGGGTTGCCAGCGCTTGAAGCGCGCGCTGTCCTGCAGGCGCAGCGCGCGGCCTCTTGCATGGACGCGCCCCTTGAGCAGCATCGCCACCGCGGTCAGCAGCAGCACCGCGCCCAGCAGGCGCAGCACCAAGTCGTTGCGTATCGGCGTGACCGCGCTCAGGTGCAGCCACAGCAGCAGCGCCGCCGAGGTCGGCAGGCTGCCTGCGCACAGCCGGCGCAGCACCTGCCAGTCGACGATGCCGCGGCGCTGATGCAGGGCGCCGCCCACGAGCTTGGTGATCGCGGCGAACCAGAGATCGGTGCCGACGGCCACCGTCGGCGCCACGCCCAGCAGCAGCACGAGGACGGGCGTCATCAGCGCGCCGCCTCCGACGCCGGTCATGCCGACGACGAAGCCGACGCCGAGCCCGGCGGCGACGTTGATCCATTCCAGCGCCATGATCGGCGGTCCGTCGCGTTCAGCCGATCGATCCGCGCGCCCGCAGCAGCGCCAGCACCTGCCCGGCCGCTTCCTCGACGCTCATCGTCGAGGTGTCCACGCGCAGCTCGGGGGCCTCGGGCGGCTCGTAGGGCGAATCGATGCCGGTGAAGTTCTTGAGCTCGCCGCGCCGCGCCTTGGCGTACAGCCCCTTGACGTCGCGCGCTTCGGCCACGGAAAGCGGCGTGTCCACGTGCACCTCGATGAAGCGGCCCTGCGGCAGCAGCGCGCGCGCCATGCGGCGCTCGGCCCGGAAGGGGCTGATGAAGGCGGTGAGCACGATGAGCCCGGCGTCCACCATCAGCCTGGCCACCTCGGCGACGCGGCGGATGTTCTCGACCCTGTCCGCGGCGCTGAACCCCAGGTCCTTGTTCAGCCCATGGCGCACGTTGTCGCCGTCCAGCAGGTAGCTGTGCCGCCCCTGGGCCAGCAGCTTCTTCTCCACCAGGTTGGCGATCGTGCTCTTGCCCGCGCCGGAGAGCCCGGTGAACCACAGCAGCACGGGCTCCTGTCCCTTGATGGCGCTGCGCGCGGCGCGGTCCACGTCCAGGTGCTGGGGGTGGATGTTGTGCGCGCGCCGCAGCGCGAAGTGCAGCATGCCCGCGCCCACGGTGTTGTTCGTCATGCGGTCGATGACGATGAAGCCGCCGGTGGCGCGGTTGTCGGCGTAGGCGTCGAAGGGCACGGCGCGATCCAGCGCCAGGTTGCAGACGCCGATCTCGTTCAGGTCCAGCTGCTTGGCCGCCAGGTGCTCCAGCGTGTTGACGTTGAGCTTGTACTTGGGTTCGGTGACGGTGGCGCCCAGCGTGCGCGTGCCGATCTTCACGAGGTAGGGCCGGCCCGGGAGCATGGGCTCGTCGGCCATCCACACCAGCGTGCATTCGAACTGGTCGGCGACCTCGGCGGGGCTGTCGATGGCGCAGACGAGATCGCCGCGCGAGAGGTCGACCTCGTCCTCGAGCGTGAAGGTCACGGACTCGCCGGCCTGCGCCCGCGGGCGGTCGCCGTCGATGTCGACGATGCGCGCCACGCGCGTCTGCCGCCCGGAGGGCAGGATGCGCACGGGCTGCCCGGCTTCCAGGACGCCGCTGGCGAGCTGGCCGCAGTAGCCGCGGAAGTCGAGGCTGGGGCGGTTGACCCACTGGACGGGCAGCCGCAGCGGCTGGCGCCGCAGCCGCGTCTCGTCGACTTCGCAGGCTTCGAGGAAGGGCAGCAGCGCCGGGCCCGTGTACCAGGGCATTGCGGCGCTCTTGCCGACGATGTTGGCTCCGCTGAGCGCGGACAGGGGGATGCTCGTCACCTGCGCCGGCCCGAGGCGTGCGGCGAAGGCGCGGTAGTCGGCGTCGATGTGCGCGAAGACCCCCTGCTCGTGGCCGACGAGGTCCATCTTGTTGACGGCCAGCACGACCTGACGGATGCCGATGAGGTGCACGAGGAAGCCGTGCCGGCGCGTCTGCTCGAGCACGCCCTTGCGCGCATCGACGAGGATGACGGCGACGTCGGCGCTGGAGGCGCCGGTGACCATGTTGCGCGTGTACTGCTCGTGCCCGGGGGTGTCGGCGACGATGAACTTGCGCCGCTCCGTGGCGAAGTAGCGGTAGGCGACGTCGATGGTGATGCCTTGCTCGCGTTCGGCCGCCAGTCCGTCCACGAGCAGCGCGAAGTCGATCGCCTGGCCTTGCGTGCCCCATCTGCGCGAGTCCTGCTCGACGGCGGCGAGCTGGTCCTGCAGCAGCGCCTTGCTGTCGTAGAGCAGGCGCCCGATGAGGGTGCTCTTGCCGTCGTCGACGGAGCCGCAGGTGATGAAGCGCAGCAGGCCCTTGTCGCGCGGCAGGCCGTGGGCGAGGTCCATCAGAAGTAGCCCTCCTGCTTCTTCTTCTCCATCGAGGCGGCCTGGTCGTGGTCGATGAGGCGGCCCTGGCGCTCGCTGCTGCGCGAGTGCTGCATCTCGCGAATGATGTCGTCCAGGGTCTGGGCCTGCGATTCGATGGCGCCCGAAAGCGGCCAGCAGCCCAGGGTGCGAAAGCGCACCTGCTTCATCACCGGCTCTTCGCCCGGGCGCAGCCGCATGCGCTCGTCGTCGACCATGATGAGCGTGCCCGCGCGCTGCACCACCGGGCGCAGGGCGGCGAAGTACAGGGGCACGATGGGGATGCGCTCCTGGCGGATGTATTCCCACACGTCGAGTTCGGTCCAGTTGCTCAAGGGGAAGACGCGGATCGACTCGCCGGGGTGCTTGCGGCTGTTGTAGAGGTTCCAGAGCTCGGGGCGCTGGTTCTTCGGGTCCCACTGGTGCTGCGCGTTGCGGAAGCTGAAGACGCGTTCCTTGGCGCGGCTCTTCTCCTCGTCGCGGCGCGCGCCGCCGAAGGCGGCGTCGAAGCCGTGCTTGTCCAGCGCCTGCTTCAGGCCCTGGGTCTTCCACAGGTCGGTGTGCAGCGCCGAGCCGTGGTCGAAGGGGTTGATGCCGCGCGCCAGCGCCTCGGGGTTGTGGTGCACGAGCAGGTCCATGCCGAGCTCGCGCGCCATGCGGTCGCGCAGCGCGTACATGGCGCGGAACTTCCACGTCGTGTCCACGTGCAGCAGCGGA
Source organism: Burkholderiales bacterium (assembly GCA_026932235.1). Lineage (GTDB taxonomy): Bacteria > Pseudomonadota > Gammaproteobacteria > Burkholderiales > Burkholderiaceae_C > Rubrivivax. Next base: position 79,622 of record JAIXKR010000041.1, on the reverse strand, counting down.
AACGGCGGCGGCGCCGGGTGGAAGGCCTTCTGCGCCAGGCGCAGCATCACCGCCGAGTCCTTGCCGATCGAGTACAGCATCACCGGGCGCTCGCACTCGGCCACCACTTCGCGCAGGATGTGGATGCTTTCGGCTTCCAGGCTCTGCAGGTGGGTGAGGCGGGACTCGAGGGTTCGAAGCATGGACGGTCTCGGGTGGGCGCGCCGCTCGCGGCCCGGGAAAGGGTAGCGAGTATTCCGCGGCCGCGTCGCGTGCGACAGACCGAGTTTTCATAAGCAAATCCGTGGCGTGCGCACCCGGCGGCGCGGCTACGATCGGCGCGGGAGGACCGTCGTCGTGATGCGTGCGGGCGAACCCCGGCGACCGGGGCTGGACGAAGTGGTGGCGATCGTGCGCGCGGCCAGCGCCGTGGTGGCGAGCGTCTACGGGCGCGACTTCGCGGTGCACGCCAAGGCCGACGACTCGCCGGTGACCGAGGCCGACGAGCGCGCCGAGGCGCTCATCGTCCCGGCCTTGCGCGCGCTGGCGCCGGGCGTTCCCGTGGTCGCCGAGGAGATGGCCGCGCGCGGCGAGATGGATGCGATCGACGGCGGCGCGGCGGCGCGCTTCTGGCTCGTCGATCCACTCGACGGCACGAAGGAGTTCATCGCCCGCAACGGCGAGTTCACCGTCAACGTCGCCCTCGTCGAGCAGGGCGCGCCGGTGCTCGGCGTCGTCGCCGCACCCGCCCTCGGCCGCGTGTACGCGGGCGTCGCGGGGCAGGGCGCCTGGGTCGAGGACGATGCCGGCCGACGCGCGATCGCCGTGCGCGCCCCGCCCGACGAGGGCGCCACGGTGGTCGCCAGCCGCTCGCACGCCGACGTCGCGGCACTCGAGGCCTTCCTCGCGGGCAAACGCGTGGCGCGTCGCGTGGACGCCGGTTCGTCGCTCAAGCTGTGCCTGCTGGCGGCGGGGCAGGCCGATCTCTATCCGCGCCTTGGGCGCACGATGGAGTGGGACATCGCCGCCGGGCACGCGGTCCTGGCTGCGGCCGGCGGCAGCGTGTGCACGCTCGACGGCCAGCCGCTGCGCTACGGCAAGCCGGGATTCCAGAACCCGCACTTCGTCGCCCGCGGCGGGGCTTGAGGGCTCGCCCCCTGCGGTCAGGAGACCGGGCGGGTCGGCGACTGGCCCTCGATCATCGCGTCGCGCGTCGCCAGGGTCGGGAAGCCGCGCCACCACAGGGCGGCGACGATGCAGGTGCCCACGCCTCCCAGCAGCACCGAACCCACCGGACCGATGAATTCGGCCACCGTCCCGGCGCGGAACTCGCCGAGCTGGTTGCTCGCGCCGATGAAGACGGAATTGACGGCGCTGACGCGTCCGCGCATCTCGTCGGGGGTGTCGAGCTGCACCAGCGTCTGGCGGATGACGACGCTGACCATGTCCGCGGCACCGCCGAGCGCGAGCGCGGCCATCGCGATCCAGAACGAGGTCGTCCAGCCGAAGACCAGCATCGTGAGGCCGTAGAAGGCGACCGAGCCCAGCAGCAGCGGCCCGGTGCGGCGGCGGATGGTCCAGCGCGTGAGCGCGATCGACATCGCAAGCGCGCCGACCGCGGGCGCCGCGCGCAGCAGCCCCAGGCCCGTGGGCCCGACCAGCAGGATGTCCTTCGCGAACATCGGCAGCAGCGCGGTGGCGCCGCCCAGCAGCACCGCGAAGAGGTCCAGCGAGATCGCGCCGAGCACGATCTTGTTCGCGAACACGAAGCGCAGCCCGGCGAGCAGCGAATCCAGCCCCGCCGCTTGCGCCACGCGCTCGTGCCGGTAGCGCACGCCCAGCGCGACGAAGGCGGTGGCGAGCGCGAACAGCAGCACGCAGCTGGCGTAGACCGTCTTCGTGCCGGCGACGAAGAGCAGGCCGCCCAGCGCCGGGCCGCCGATGATCGCCGCCTGGATTCCCGCGGCGCTGAAGGCCATCGCTCGCGCGAGCAACGGCGGCGGCACGAGCATCGGCACCAGGGCCTGTTGCGTGGGCATCTGGATCGCGCGCATGACGCCGATGGCCACCGAGACGGCAAGCAGCGTGGCGCGCGACATCTGCCCGCCGTGCTCGGCCAGCAGCAGCGCCGCGGCGATGCCGACCTGGCAGGCCAGGCACAGCGCGAGCAGGCGCGCGCGGTCGAAGCGGTCGATCGCCTGCCCTACCGGCAGCAGCAGCGGCAGCGCCGGAAGGAACTGCAGCAGGCCCACCAGCCCCAGGTCCCAGGCCGAGCCGGTGAGCTCGTACATCTGCCAGCCCAGCGCCAGCATGAGGATCTGGCTGCCCGCGGTGCCGGCCACCCGCGCCACCCACAGGTGCAGGAAGCTGCGCTGGGCGAAGAGGCGATCGGCGCGGTCGGGGCCGTCGGCTGCGGCAGGGTTGGCGGGGTCCAAGGGCGTCGGCGCGATCGGATGGCGGTCACCGATCCATCCCTAGAATTATCCCTTTCGCCCCGGGTGGACGGGCTTGGAGACGGCATTGGCCCTCATTCGAATCGGAGCGCATGCGCCGAACGTGGCGCCCACGGCCTGGGTGGCCGGGAGCGCGAGCGTCATCGGGCGCGTGGAGCTCGCGCCGTACAGCAGCGTCTGGTATGGCTGCACGCTGCGCGCCGACAACGACCTCATCCGCATCGGCGAAGGCAGCAACGTGCAGGACGGCAGCGTGCTGCACACCGACCCGGGTTTCGTGCTCGACATCGGTGCCGGCGTCACCGTCGGCCACCAGTGCATGCTGCACGGCTGCACCATCGGCGACGGCTCGCTCGTGGGCATCCAGTCGGTGATCCTCAACGGCGCGCGCATCGGCCGCCACTGCCTCGTCGGCGCGGGATCGCTGGTGACCCAGGGCAAGAGCTTTCCCGACGGCTCGATGATCATGGGGCGGCCGGCCAAGCTCGTGCGCGCGCTCACGGCCGAGGAGATCGAAGGTCTGGCGCAGAGCGCAGCCGGCTACGTGCAGCATGCGCAGCGACACCGCGACGAGGCCCGCCACGTGGACGCGGGCGATGTCTGAACTGCACAAGTTCGTCTTCGAGGGCCAGCCCGTGCGCGGCATGCTGGTGCGCCTGGACGAGGGCTGGCAGGACTTGCTGCGCCGGCGCGCCGAGCGCGCGCCCTTCGCGCCCGAGCTGCGTTCGATGCTGGGCGAGATGACGGCCGCGGCCGTGCTCATGCAGGCCAACCTGAAGTTCAAGGGCGCGCTCGTGCTGCAGGTCTTCGGCGACGGGCCGGTGAAGCTGGCGGTCGCCGAGGTGCAGCCGGAGCTGGCCTTTCGGGCCACCGCGACGGTCGTGGGCGAGGTCGAGGCGGGTGCCGACCTCTCGGCATTGCTCGACGCGCACGGCAAGGGACGCTGCGCGATCACGCTCGACCCCAAGGACAGGCAGCCCGGGCAGCAGCCCTACCAGGGCATCGTGCCGCTGCGAGCGCCCGACGGCAGCCGCCTGCGCAGCGTGGCCGCCATGCTCGAGCACTACATGCAGCAGTCGGAGCAGCTGCAGACGCGCCTCGTGCTGGCTGCCGACGCCCAGGCCGCCGCCGGCCTGCTGCTGCAGCGCCTGCCCTCGGCGCAGGAGGATGCTGCCGCCGACGAGGCCTTCCAGCGCATCGCCATGCTGGGCGCGACCTTGTCGCGCGAGGAACTGCTGAGCCTGGATGCGGCGACGCTGCTGCACCGCCTCTTCTGGCAGGAGCCGCTGCGGCGCTTCGAGCCGCTTGCGCCGCGCTTTGTCTGCACCTGCTCGCGCGAACGCGTGCGCGGCATGCTGCGCGGGCTCGGACGCGAGGACAGCGAGAGCCTGATCGCCGAGCGCGGCGTGGTCGAAGTCGGCTGCGAGTTCTGCGGGACGCAGTACCGCTTCGACGCCGTCGACGTCGGCGAGCTCTTCACGCCGCAGCGCAACCAGCCGCCGGCAAGCCGTTCGCTGCAGTAGCGCGCTGCCGCGCGGGCACAGGCGATGCGGCGCCGCGCAGCGCCGACAGCCCTGGCCGCGCGAAGGCCAGCGCCTGCAGCGCCGCCTGCTCGCGTTGCGCGCCCTGGCCGAGGATCACCGAATAGGCGAAGCCGTGCGCGTGCAGCAGCGTGCGCAGCCGCGCGTCCACCGGGGGGCGCACGTGCGGACCCTCGCGCTGCAGGCCATCGGGCTCCCAGGGCATGTCCAGGCCGGTGAGCAGGGTGAGGCCGCAGCGGCGGTGCGCGGCCACCGCCATCGCATCCAGCGAGTCGTCGCCGAAGACGATGTGGCTGTAGACCGCGGTCATGAGCGCGGTGGTGTCGGCGAAGACGATGTCGTGCGTGCACGCGGCTTGGTCGATGAGTGCCGTCTGCGCGGCTGCGATCTCGGCCTGCTCGTGCCGCCGCGGCGTGCGGCCGTGCTCGTCGCACCAGGGCCTCAGCCACTCGGGTACCCAGGTCGCGCGCAGGCCGTGCTCGCGCGCCAGCCGCTGCGCCAATGCCTGCGCGAGCGCGGTCTTGCCGGTGCTCTCGGCACCGACGAAGGCGACGACGACGGCCTCAGCCATGCGCCGCCCCGAGCGCCTGCAGCCGCCGCCAGGCACGCCACCCGACCACCGAGAGCAGCGCGAAGAGGGCGTAGAGGAGCACCGTCAGCCACAAGCCCTTGACCGCGAACAGGAGCACGCTCACGAGGTTGACGGCGAGCCAGGTCGGCCAGTTCTCGACCAGCTTGCGCCCGAGCAGGAACTGCCCGGTGATGCTGCCCACGGTGGGCAGGGCGTCGAGCCAGGGAACGTCCGAATCGGTGGCGTGCTGCAGCAGCAGAGCCACCAGCGGCCAGGCCGCGAGCGTCGCCGCCAGCACCTGCAGGCGCTGCCGTGTGCCCAGGCGATGCACGCGCAGCGGCTGGCCGTCGCTGCCGCGGCCGGCCAGCCACTGCCGCCAGCCCCAGGCGGCGACGACGATGAAGAGCAGTTGCAGCGAGGCCTCGCCGTAGAGCCGGCTATGCAGGAAAAGCCAGCCGTACAAGGCCGACGAGGCCATCGCCAGCGGCCAGGCGAGCGCGTTCACGCGCAGATTGCAGCCCACCATCCAGAGCGCGAGCACGAAGGCCAGCAGCTCGAGCGGCGTCACCGGGCTGCCCAGCAGCCGGAACAGGGGCTCGGTCATGGCGCGCGCAAGGGTCGGGCTAGCGCTTCTCGTACAGCACCAGGATCTCGTCGGGCCGGATCATGCCCAGCCCGCGCGCCTTCTCCTCGACCATCTCGAGGCCGGCGCGCAGGTCGCCGACTTCGGCCTGCAACTGCTCGTTGCGCACGCGCGCGGCCTCGTTGGCGCGGTCCTGCTGCTCGAGCTCGGCGCGCAGCATCCAGACACGCGGCTGGCTGGAGCGGCCCAGCCAGAGGTCGGCCTGCACCAGCAGCACCAGTGCCGCGAGCACGAGGTTGACGACACGCATGCCCATGATCGGTTGCCGCGCAGAGGCGGTCGGCGGCGATCAGCGCAGGTTGTACAGCGCCGCGCGGCCGGGGTAGCGCGCGATCTCGCCGAGATCCTCCTCGATGCGCAGCAGCTGGTTGTACTTGGCGATGCGGTCGCTGCGGCTCATCGAGCCGGTCTTGATCTGGCCGGCGTTGGTGCCCACCGCGATGTCGGCGATGGTGCTGTCCTCGGTCTCGCCGCTGCGGTGGCTGATGACGGCGGTGTAGCCCGCGCGCTTGGCCATCTCGATGGCGGCGAAGGTCTCGGTGAGCGTGCCGATCTGGTTGATCTTGATGAGGATGGAGTTGGCGATGCCCTTGGCGATGCCTTCCTCGAGGATCTTGGTGTTGGTGACGAAGAGGTCGTCGCCGACGAGCTGGATGTTGCGGCCCAGGCGCTCGGTGAGCAGCTTCCAGCCGTCCCAGTCGCCCTCGTGCATGCCGTCCTCGATGGAGACGATGGGGTACTTGTCGCACCAGGTGGCGAGCATGTCGGTCCACTCCGCGGCCGAGAGCTGCAGGCCCTCGCCGGCGAGGTGGTACTTGCCGTCCTTGTAGAACTCGCTGGCGGCGCAGTCCAGGCCGATGGCGATCTGCTGCCCGGCGGTGTAGCCGGCCTTGTCGATGGCCTCCAGGATGAGCTGGATGGCGGCCTCGTGGTTGGCGACGCTGGGCGCGAAGCCGCCCTCGTCGCCGACGGCGGTGCTCATGCCGCGGCCGTCGATGATCTTCTTCAGCGCGTGAAAGACCTCGGCGCCGTGGCGCACGGCGTCGCGGAAGGTCGGCGCGCCCAGCGGCAGGATCATGAACTCCTGCAGGTCGAGGTTGTTGTTGGCGTGCGCGCCGCCGTTGATGACGTTCATCATCGGCACCGGCATCTGCATGCCGCCCATGCCGCCGAAGTAGCGGTAGAGCGGCAGGCCCGACTCCTCGGCCGCGGCGCGCGCCACCGCCATGCTCACCGCCAGCATCGCGTTGGCGCCCAGGCGGCTCTTGTTCTCGGTGCCGTCGAGGTCGATCAGCGTCTTGTCGAGGAAGGCCTGCTCGCTGCTGTCCAGGCCCAGCACCGCCTCGGAGATCTCGGTGTTGATGTGCTCGACGGCCCTCAGCACCCCCTTGCCGCCGTAGCGGTTCTTGTCGCCGTCGCGAAGCTCGATGGCTTCGCGGCTGCCCGTGGAGGCGCCGCTCGGGACCGCGGCGCGGCCCATCGTGCCCGATTCCAGCAGCACGTCGCACTCGACGGTGGGGTTGCCGCGGCTGTCGAGGATCTCGCGGCCGACGATGTCGACGATGGCACTCATGCTTGTCGCTTTCCGTTTCTTCAGTTCACAAACCTTCGACCACGATCATGCGCATCACGGCCGCGCCTTCGCGCGCCGCGCGCGCCTTCGCGTATTCGGTGGAGTCGTAGAAGGCCTGGGCCTTGTCCATGCTGGCGAACTTCAGGATCACCAGCCGGTCGGGCGTCCAGTCGCCTTCCAGCACGCGGCTGGCGCCGCCACGCACGCAGACCTCGGCGCCGTGCGCCTGCATCGCCAGGGTCGAGAACTTCTTGTACTCCTCGTACTGCACGGGATCGGTCACGCGCACGTTGGCGATGATGTAGGCACTGGACATGACAGTTCTCGGTTCTCGGTTCTCAGCAGGTGAAGTCGTTTTCCAGCAGCGGCTGCGCCTTCACGACCCGGTCCAGCGACTGGAGCTGCTCGAGCAGCGCCTTCATGTGCCGCAGCGGCACGGCGTTGGGACCGTCGGAAAGCGCGCGGGCGGGGTCGGGGTGCGTCTCCATGAAGAGCCCCGCGACGCCGACGGCCACCGCCGCGCGCGCCAGCACCGGGACGAACTCGCGCTGGCCGCCGCTGCTCGTGCCCTGGCCACCGGGGAGCTGGACGCTGTGCGTCGCGTCGAAGACGACCGGGGCGCCGGTCTCGCGCATGATCGCCAGGCTGCGCATGTCGGAGACGAGGTTGTTGTAGCCGAAGCTCGCGCCGCGCTCGCAGGCCATGAAGACGTCCTCGGGCAGGCCCTTCTCGCGCGCGGCGGCGCGGGCCTTGTCGATGACGTTCTTCATGTCGTGGGGGGCGAGGAACTGGCCCTTCTTGATGTTCACCGGCCTGCCGCTCTGCGCCACGGCGCGGATGAAGTCGGTCTGCCGGCAGAGGAAGGCCGGCGTCTGCAGCACGTCGACGACCGCCGCCACCTCGGGGACCTGCGCCTCGTCGTGCACGTCGGTGAGCACGGGAACGGCGAGATCGTGCCGGACCTTGGCGAGGATCGCCAGCCCCTGATCCATTCCGGGACCGCGAAAGCTCGTGCCACTGCTGCGGTTGGCCTTGTCGTAGCTGCTCTTGAAGATGAAGGGGATGCCGAGGGCGGCGGTGATTTCCTTCAGCTGCCCGGCGACGTCCATCTGCAGGGACTCGCTTTCGACCACGCAGGGGCCGGCGATGAGGAAGAAGGGCTGCCTGAGCCCGACCTCGAAGCCGCACAGCCTCACGCCACCACCTCGGCGGTGGGCGCGGCGCTGCGCCGGGCGCGGCGCTCGAGTGCGGCCTTGATGTAGCCGTTGAAGAGGGGATGCCCGTCCCAGGGCGTGCTCTTGAATTCGGGGTGGAACTGCACGCCCATGAACCAGGGGTGAACGGACTGCGGCAGTTCGATGATCTCGGTGAGCTGCTCGCGCTGCGTCAGCGCGCTGATCACGAGGCCCGCCTGCTGCAGCGCGTCCAGGTAGTTGACGTTGGCCTCGTAGCGGTGGCGGTGGCGTTCGCTCACCGTGGGGCCGTAGATGCGGTAGGCCAGCGTTCCGGGCTTCACGTCCGAGCTCTGCGCGCCCAGGCGCATCGTGCCGCCGAGGTCGGAGCCCGCGCTGCGCGTCTGGATCGAGCCGTCGCGATCCTGCCATTCGTCGATGAGCGCGATCACCGGATGCGCGCAGTCGGGGTCGAACTCGGTGGAATCGGCGCCGGCAAGGCCGGCGACGTGGCGCGCGAACTCGATCGTCGCCACCTGCATTCCCAGGCAGATGCCGAGGTAGGGGATGCCGTGCTCGCGCGCGTAGCGTGCGGCGAGGATCTTGCCCTCGATGCCGCGCTTGCCGAAGCCGCCGGGAACGAGGATGGCGTCCAGGTGCGCGAGCTCGTGCAGGTTCCGTGCGTCCAGCGTCTCGGCGTCGATGTACTCGATCTCCACCTTGACGTGGTTGTGGATGCCGGCGTGCCGGAGCGCCTCGTTGAGCGACTTGTAGGAGTCGGAGAGGTCGGTGTACTTGCCGCACATGCCCACCGTCACCGTGCCGCGCGGGTGCGCGAGTTCGTGCACCAGGCTGTCCCAGCGGCGCAGGTCGGCCGGGCGCGTGAGCAGCCGCAGCTTCATGCAGATGAGCTCGTCCAGCCCCTGCTCGTGCAGCACGCGCGGCACCTTGTAGACGGTGTCGACGTCGGGCACGGAGATGACGCCGTGCAACGGCACGTTGGTGAAGAGGCTGATCTTCTCGCGCTCGTCCTCGGGGATGTCGCGGTCGGCGCGGCACAGCAGCGCGTCGGGCTGGATGCCGATCTCGCGCAGCTTCTGCACCGTGTGCTGCGTCGGCTTGGTCTTCAATTCGCCGGCGACGGCGATCCAGGGCACGTAGGTCAGGTGCACGAAGGCGAAGTTGGCGCTGCCGAGCTTCAAGCTCATCTGGCGCACTGCCTCGAGGAAGGGCAGGCTCTCGATGTCGCCCACCGTGCCGCCGATCTCGACGATGGCGACGTCGACGTCGACGGCGCCGCGGCGCACGTAGTCCTGGATCTCGTTGGTGACGTGCGGGATCACCTGCACCGTCTTGCCGAGGTAGTCGCCGCGGCGCTCCTTCTCGAGCACGCTCTTGTAGATCTGGCCGGTGGTGAAGTTGTTGCTGCGCTTCATCCGCGTGGTGATGAAGCGCTCGTAGTGGCCGAGGTCGAGGTCGGTCTCGGCGCCGTCCTCGGTGACGAAAACCTCGCCGTGCTGGAACGGGCTCATCGTCCCCGGGTCGACGTTGAGGTAGGGGTCCAGCTTGATCAGCGTGACCTTCAGGCCGCGCGACTCGAGGATGGCCGCGAGCGACGCCGCCGCGATGCCCTTGCCCAGCGAGGACACCACACCGCCGGTGACGAAGACGAACTTGGTCATGGATGTGCCGTGGTGGTAAAGGACGATTATAGGTTCGCACCCCCTGCGGGCCAGGGCCGCGGGCGCGTCCTTCGAGGGCCCGCGCCGGCAGCAGGGTCTGCCGCCGCGCGGCGGATGCGCGCGGCTGGGCACAATCGGCACCGGCGCGCGGCAGCCATGCGCGGCGCGGATCGACGAGCAACCTGCCAGGAGAAACGACGATGACCCGGATCTACGACGACAACTCGCTGTCCATCGGACGCACGCCGCTGGTGCGCCTGAATCGCGTCACCGACGGCGCCAAGGCCACCGTGCTCGCCAAGATCGAGGGCCGCAACCCGGCCTATTCGGTCAAGTGCCGCATCGGCGCGGCGATGATCTGGGACGCCGAGAAGCGCGGGCTGCTGGGCCCGGGCAAGGAACTGATCGAGCCGACGAGCGGCAACACCGGGATCGCCCTGTCCTTCGTCGCCGCCGCGCGCGGCATCCCGATCACGCTCACGATGCCCGACACGATGAGCGTCGAGCGGCGCAAGCTGCTGCTGGCCTACGGCGCCAGGCTCGTGCTGACCGAGGGCGCCAAGGGCATGAGTGGTGCCGTCGCCAGGGCCGAGGAGATCGCCGCCGGCGACCCCGGCAAGTACGTCCTGCTGCAGCAGTTCAAGAACCCGGCGAACCCGGCGATCCACGAAGCGACCACCGGCCCCGAGATCTTCGAGGACAGCGGCGGCAAGGTCGACCTCTTCGTTGCCGGCGTGGGCACGGGCGGCACGATCACCGGCGTCTCGCGCTTCCTGAAGAAGGGCAAGGGCCTGGCGGTGACGACGGTGGCGGTCGAACCCGAGGGCAGCCCCCTCATCACGCAGAAGCGTGCGGGCCAGGCGCTGCAGCCGGGGTCGCACAAGATCCAGGGCCTGGGAGCGAACTTCATCCCCGAGGTGCTGGACCTCTCGCTGATCGATGCCGTCGAGACCGTGGGCAACGACGAGGCCGTGGCGATGGCGCGCCGACTGATTCGCGAGGAGGGCATCCTCTGCGGCATCTCGAGCGGCGCGGCGGCAGCCGCGGCGGTGCGCCTGGCGCAGAGGCCCGAGAACGCCGGCAAGACCCTCGTCGTGGTGTTGCCTGATTCGGGTGAACGCTACTTGAGCTCGGTGCTCTTCGAAGGCATCTTCGACGCCTCGGGTCTGCCCAGCGCCTGACTCACGAAGCCACGCGCCGAACGGCCACCGCCTCGCACCCCGGGGGCGGCGAAGGGATGGCCATCGCGGCAGCCCCGACAAGACTGCGTCAAATCAAGGTTGCCCTGCAGCGACCGGAGCATGCTGTTCCGCCGAAGGGCAGTGGCATCCGGTTGTGGGGGCCGGCGCGCGGCGCGGGTTCCGGCGCAACGGCGTTGCGCGGCGGCAACAGCGGCTGGCCAGGGGCGACGCGCCCATGGGAGGGGCTCGGGGTGGAGACGAACGACTTGAGCAGCACGAGCGGCGAGACGATCGCGCGCAGCGGAAGAAGCCGGCAGGGTACGACCGGGCCCAGGAGCGCGGATGCGCTCGGCTTCTCCTTGTTTCCGGTCGCGCGGCGGCAGGAATTGCTCGAGGCCTGCGCCGTGCGCGCGCAGGCCTATGGCCATCATCTGCCCGAACTGGGCGCTGCACTGGCCGAACCCGACGAGATCGACCTGCACCCCGCGACGACCGTGTTCCTCTGCCGCGACAAGGCCAGTGGCGCCGCCGTCGGCACCATGCGCATCCAGACCAGCGTCCATGGGCCGCTGGTGCTGGAACGCAGTGTCGCGCTGCCGGCGCGGCTGGCGGCGTCTTGCCGTGCCGAGGTGACGCGCCTGGCGGTGCGTGTGGGCGCCGATCCGCTCGTCAAGCTGTGCCTGATGAAGGCGAGCTGGCTCTTCTGCCTGGCACAGCGCGTGCGCACGATGGTCATCGGTGCGCGCAAGGACGCGCTGATCCGGAACTATCGCCGCCTGGGCTTCGTCGACGTCTTCGCCGACGAAGCCTTGCGTCCGCTGGCGCATACGGGTGGGCTGTTGCACCGCATCCTGTGCTTCGACGTCGCCGGCGCAGAGCGCGCCTGGGCGTTGCAGAACCATCCCCTGTACGTCTTCATGGTTCACACCCGGCACGCGGACCTGCAAGTCGGCCCGCGCCTTCCGGCTCGGACCATGCAAGCAATCGAAGGCGATGCCTTCACGACATCGCGCAGCCATGAGGGTCTGGATGTCGAGGTCGCGCTGCGCGAGGCACGCGAAGCGGCGCTCCTGCCCGCTTCCGGTGCGGGCGCGCCGTGGGGGCTGGTCGGCCCCGCCTAGGAAGTCGTCAGCGGCTCGGCCAGGGGCTCGAGGCTGCGCAGGAGCCGCGCCAGATCTTCCTTCGAGTACGGCTTGGCGAGGAAACCGTCCATGCCCGCGGCCCGGCAATCGGCGCGCGTCTGCTCGCAACCGTTGGCGGTGAGCGCGATGATGGGGACGCGCGCCAGGCCCAGAGCCTGCTCCTGCGCCCGGATCTCGCGCGTGGCGGCCAGGCCGTCCATGCCGGGCATGCGGAAGTCCATGAGGACGAGGTCCGGACGATTGACGTCGCGCAGGGCATGGCGCACGGCCTGCGCACCGTCGCGAACGCGTTCGGCCTGAACCCCCTGGTGGTCGAGGAAGGCGAGTGCGATGAGCGCGTTCACGTCGTCGTCCTCGGCCACGAGCACGCGCAGATCGGCACTGGCCGGCCGCTCATGCCGGATCGCGGCATCGCCCGGCGTCGTCGTCGCGTCGGGAAGATGCGCCGTGAAGATCGACGTCGTGCCGACGCCGAGGTCACTCTGCAGCACGAGGTCGCCACCCATGGCGCGGGCGATGTCGCGCGCCACGAATAGTCCCAGTCCCGTGCCCTCGCGCGGACGGGCGGTGCGGGTGCTGCCCTGGCGGAAGGCGTCGAACACGGTCTTCAACTCCTCCGCGGGGATGCCCGGGCCGGTGTCGACGATCTCGATGCGCGTGAGCGCGCTCACGGGATCGCGCTCGGCACTCAGCGTGATCGTTCCGCGCCGTGTGAACTTCACCGAGTTGCCCAGCAGGTTGTGCAGCACCTGGCGCATGCGCGCCGGATCGCCCTCGACCCAGCAGGGTGCGGGCAAATGCAGCGCCAGATTCAAGCCCAGGCCGCTTTCGCCGGCGCGCACCGCGTAGACCTCCGCGATCGTGTTCAACAGGTCGGCGAGGTCGAAGCGTTCGCGGCGGACCGTGAAGCGCCCCGAATCCAGGCGCGCGATTTCGAGCAAGTCGTTGATGAGCCCGAGCAAGTGCATGCCCGAGGATTCGATCAGCTCGACCCGACGCACCAGCGCCGGGTCGGATGCTTCCAGGTGCAGCAGCCGCGCCACGCCCAGGATGCCGTGCAGCGGCGTGCGCAGTTCATGGCTGATGCTTCCCATGAACTGGGTCTTGGCCGTGCTTTCGCGCATCGCCAGCTTCAGCGCCTCCTCCTTCTCCGCCGTCAAGGCCTGCGCGCGCAGCCGCAGCTCCAGGCCCTCGGCGAGCCGGCGCTGGGATTCCCGGGCCGTGAGCAGCAGGAGCGCCAGCAACATCAGCAGGCCGGTGCCGCTGAAGAAGCCGAACTCGTCGTCGCGCAGGTACAGGCCGAGCGTCGTCATCAGCAGGATCGGCACGACGTAGGACGCGGTCGCGCGCCGGCTGTGCTGCAGGCCGAAGGTCGCCACGCAGCAGACGCAGACGAGGACCGCGGCGACGAGCGAGGCCAGCGGGATCGGTGACGACATCAGCAGCAGTCCGGCCGCACCCCATACGGCGCCGTCGATCAGCAGCCAGCGGTCGGTGGCGTTCCGCCAGCGCACGCCGCTTGGGCGCCCGGCGCGGGCGTAGCGCAGGCTCAGTCCGACGCGCACCGCAGCGACGAGGATCTTGGCGGCCAGCCAGACGTCGATGATCCAGGTCTGCAGCGCGTCGCCGCGCAGTGAGAGCGCCAGCAGGATGGCGAAGGCTGTCGCCATCAGGGTTCCCAGCCGCGTGTGGCCGAGCACCATCTCGAGCTGCTGCGAGGCGAGGGCGGTGCGGAGCTCGTCCTCGCCTCGCGGCGGCTCGGGAGACGGGGTGTCGGCGCATGCGGGTGCAGGCCCGGGGAGTGACATCGCCGACTGGCTCATGGGCAGCGCACGCGCGGAGAGCGTTGGCGGCGGCTCGCGCTCAGGGCGCCGCCGCGCGCATCTCGAAGTCCTTCGGGACTTCGATGTGCAGGGCGGCACAGGTGCGCCGCAGCGTCGTGAGGCGCTCGGCGCGGCTGGCGGTGTCGCCTTGCGGACTCATCTCGGCGGCCAGGTTCTGCAAGGCGGCGTCGCGGCAGCGGTCCAGGTCACGCCGCCAGCCCGCGAGCACCTGCAACTGCACCAGAGTCGATGCCTCCAGGAACTCGCGCGGCGGGCGCAGCGAAGCGGCTCCGAGCTCGAGATCGGCGTAGAGACCCGGCAGCGGGAGCTGGAATTCGTCGACGTCGCGGGTGCCGCCGCCAAGCGCCTCGGCGGCATCGCCCGGCCGACAAGCAGCAGGTGGACAGGGGGGCAATTCCGCCAGACGTGCCGGACCCGCCTTGCGGCGTGCCGCCGCGCGCACGGGAGGTTTGCAGTGTGGGTGCATGGCGCGTGGGAGTTGGCAGGCAGCGGTTCGAGGGTCCGGACGCGCGACGGTGATCAGACACTTCCGCGTCCATGATGCCCCGTCGCATGCACGCGATGATGCCACCGGCACTCTCCGCCGTGCTACGCACTATTGCACGCGATCGATCCCTGCGCCCGGGCCGGCGCAGCCGCCCTCGGAGACGACGGGCGAGGCCGTCAGGGGTCGCCGAGGAAGTCGCGCTTGCCCACCGGCACCCCGTTGCGGCGCAGGAGGTTGTAGGCGGTGACGGCGTGGAAGTACACGTTGGGCAGCGAATGGCCGAGCAGCAGCTGCATGCCGCTGTAGCGCGTGAGCTTGCCCGTCACCGGGAGCTCGACGATCTTGTCCTCGGTGCCGTCGATGCGCTCGGGTGGGATGCTGCGCATGAACTCGACGCTGCGCGCAATGCGCTGCTGCAGCTGTGCCAGCGTCGTCTCGTCGTCGACGTAGCCCGGCACTTCGAGGCCGGCCAGCCGCGCCGTGACGCTTCGTGCCTTGTCGCAGGCGATCTGCACCTGCTTGGAAAAGGGGTACATGTCGGCGATGAGCCGGTCGTTCATGAGGGCGTCCATGTCGACGTGTCCGGCATCGACATGCGCCTGCGCCTTCGCCAGAAGGCCGGAGAGGTTCTCCAGCAGCTTGGCCAGGCGCACCACGGCGACCTGATGCATCGAGATCTGCATGGCTCAGGGCACGCGCACGAACACCGGCACCTGCGACTCGCGCAGACAGTGCGCGGTCACGCTTCCGGCCATGACGGCGCGCAGGCCGGTGTGACCGTGGGTGCACATCGCCAGCATGGCGTCGCCCAGGCTGCGCACGAAGCTCGGGATGGCCTCCTTCGGCTGGCCGTGCAGCACCTCCCAGCTCGTCTCGACGCCGTAACGCTCGTGCAGTTCGCGCGCGCGGGCGCGGACGTAGCCCGACTCCTGCACGTCGCTGGCCGGCACGTCGGGGCTGATCTTCACCGAAGGCTCGATGACCGAGACGATGATGATGCGCCCGCCCAGCCATTTCGCCAGCTCCGCGGCCTGCGGCATGATCGACTCCGAGAGCTGGCTGCCGTCCAGCGGCAGCACGACGCGGTTGACCTTGGAGAGCGCCGGGGGGCCATCTGCGGTCGGCCGGAAAATGACGACCGGCTCGCCCAGTGCACGCAGCACCTCGAGCGCGACGCTGCCGAAGAGAGCCTGCATGGCGCCGCTGCGGCCATGCGAGCACATCGAGACCAGGGTGCCCGGCACGCGCCGCGCCTCGTCCCGGATCGTCGCCGCCACGCCTTCGAGCTGCGTCGGCAGGCAGATGGCCTGCGCGCCATGCGGCGCCGCCAGCTCCTGGACGTAGCGGGCCGCGGCGCCGTGGTCTTCGGCGTTGTCGACGACGCGCAGGACGGCCAGTTCGGAGCGCGTGGCGCGGGCCACTTGCGCCGCCGGCGCGAGCAGCTGCTCGGCGAAGGTGGAGCCATCGACGGGGACGAGGATTCGCTTGTACATGGGTCGGCCTTGGTCTCTGGGTTATGGAAGATCGGTCGGGAAACGTACGCCCGCCATCATAGGCTGGCGCGGCGGCCCTGTGCAGCGCCGCCGGCCGCCGCACGCGAGATCAGGGGCCCGCAGGCAGGCGGCAGCGCGTCAACCGCGCAGGTGGCAGCTGACCTGGTGTCCGCTGTCTCCCACCGGTTTCAACTCCGGGCGCATCACGTCGCACAGCCCCTTCTGCGCGATCGGGCAGCGCGTGTGGAAGTGGCAGCCCGAAGGCGGATGGATGGGACTGGGAACGTCGCCCTGCAGCCGGATGCGCTCGCGCTTGACCGTCGGGTCGGGTATCGGCACGGCCGAGAGCAGCGCCTCGGTGTAGGGATGCCGCGGGTTGCGGTAGAGATCCCTGGCCGGCGCGATCTCGACGATGCGGCCGAGGTACATCACGGCCACGCGGTCGCTGATGTGCTCGACCACCGAGAGGTCGTGGGCGATGAAGATGTAGGTCAGTCCGAGCTGCTGCTGCAGGTCCTCGAGCAGGTTGATGACCTGGGCCTGGATCGACACGTCGAGCGCGCTCACCGCCTCGTCGCAGACGACGAGCTTGGGGCGCACCGCGAGCGCGCGCGCGATGCCGATGCGTTGGCGCTGGCCGCCGGAGAACTCGTGCGGGTAGCGACGCATGTGGTCGGAGGAAAGGCCGACGGTCTCCAGCAACTCGACGATGCGCGCCTCGTACGCGGCGCGCGTCGGCGCCAGCTTGTGGATGGTGAGCGCCTCGCCGATGATGGCGGCGACGGTCATGCGCGGGTTCAGGCTCGCATACGGATCCTGGAAGATGATCTGCATGTCGCGCGCGAGCGCACGCAGCTCCTCCTTGCCCGCGCGGGTGACGTCCTTGCCGTCGAAGTGGACCTCCCCGGCGCTGGGTTCGATCAGGCGCAGGATGCAGCGCCCGGTGGTGCTCTTGCCGCAGCCCGATTCGCCCACGACTCCCAGCGTTTCGCCCGCGCAGAGGTCGAAGCTCACGTCGTCCACCGCGTGCACGCGATCGACGACGCGCTGCAGCAGCCCGCCCCGGATCGGGAACTGCTTCACCAGGTTCCTGACCTGCAGCAGCGGCGTCGTCATGAAGTGCTCCGCAGGCCGTCCTGGATGCGCTCGGCGAGGATGCAGGCGACCTTGTGGCCGGGGCCGAGCTCGCGCAGCGGCGGCGTCGCCGCGCTGCACTCGGGCATGGCCCAGCGGCAGCGCGCGGCGAAGCGGCAGCCCTCGCGCGGCTCGATGAGCTTGGGCACGGTGCCCGGGATCGCCTCCAGCCGCGCCTTGTGCGTCGCGGCGAGGTCGATGCGCGGGATCGAGCGGATCAGGCCCTGGGTGTAGGGGTGCAGCGGCCGCGCGAACAGGGGCGCCACCGGCGCCTCCTCGATCACCTTGCCCGCGTACATGACGACGACCTTCTGCGCCACCTCGGCAACCACGCCCATCGCGTGCGTGATCAGCATCACCGCCATCCCGAGGCGCTGCTTGAGATCCTGCATGAGGTCGAGGATCTGCGCCTGGATGGTCACGTCCAGCGCCGTCGTCGGCTCGTCGGCGATCAGCAGCTTGGGGTTGCAGGCCAGGGCGATGGCGATCATCACGCGCTGGCGCATGCCGCCGCTGAACTGGTGCGGATAGTCCTTCACGCGGCGCTCGGGCGTGGGGATGTTGACGAGCCTGAGCATCTCGACCGCGCGGTTCAGGGCCTCGGCGCGCGAGAGGCCCTCGTGCAGGCGCACGCTCTCGGCGATCTGCTCGCCGATCGTGAAGACCGGGTTCAGGCTCGTCATCGGCTCCTGGAAGACGATGGCGATCTCCTTGGCGCGGATCTTCTGCATCTGCGCCATCGACAGCGGCACCAGGTCGCGGCCCTGCCACAGCACCTGGCCGGCAACGATCCTGCCCGGCGGCATGTCGATGAGCTTGAGCACCGTCTTCGCGGTCACGCTCTTGCCGCAGCCGGACTCGCCGACGACGCAGACGGTCTGCCCGGCGTCGATGGCGAGGTCGACGCCGTCGACGGCGTGCATCCAGCCGTCGTCGGTCTTGAAGTGGGTCTTCAGGCCGCGGATGTCGAGCAGTGCCATGCGCAGGGGCCCGTCAGAGCACGCGTCGCGGATCGAGCGCGTCGCGCAGCCCGTCGCCGATGAAGTTGATCGTGAGCACGGTGATGAAGATCGCCAGGCCCGGGAACATCGCCCAGTGCCAGGCGATGTCCATGAAGTCGCGACCGTCGTAGAGGATGCGGCCCCAGGTCGGGATGTCGGGCGGGAAGCCCAGGCCGAGGAAGGAGAGCGTGCTCTCGGCGATGATGGCCGCGGCGACGTCGATGGTGGCCGCGACGATCACCGGCCCCAGGCTGTTGGGCAGGATGTGGCGCACGACCTGGCGCGGCACGCTCGCGCCGAGCGCGCGCGCAGCCTCGACGAACTCCTTCTCGCGCAGCGAGAAGAACTGTGCGCGCACCAGGCGCGCCACCGGCATCCAGCGGAAGCCGCCGATCACCGCGACGATGAGGATGAAGATGCCGACCTCGAGGCCGAAGAGGTTCTTCAGCGTCTCGCGGAAGAAGAAGATCAGCAGCAGCAGCAGCGGCAGCTGCGGCAGGCTCAGGAAGAGGTCGGTGAGCCACATCAGCGCGGCGTCGACCCAGCCGCGCGAGATGCCGGCGATCGCGCCGACGACGATGCCGACGGTGATCGCGGTGAGCATCGCCGCCAGGCCGACCGCAAGCGAGATCCGCCCGCCGTAGAGCATGCGGGCGAGCATGTCGCGCCCGAGGTCGTCGGTTCCCATCGGGTGCGTCGCCGAAGGCGTCGCCAGGCGCGCCTTGAAGTCGATGTCGTTGATGCCGACCTTGTAGAAGAACGGGCCGACGAAGACCGCGAGCGCGAGCAGCGCCAGCACCCACAGGCTCCAGTACGCGAGCCGATGGCGCTTGAAGCGCCGCCAGGCCTCGGTCCAGGGCGAGACGCTGGCGATCGCCTTGCCGAGCTGTGGCGCGGCTTCAGCGGTAGCTGATGCGGGGGTCGAGCCAGCCATAGATCACGTCGGCAAGCAGGTTGAAGATGATCACGAGCGCGCTGAAGATGAAGGTGATGGCCATCACCACCGGCGTGTCGTTGCGCAGGATCGCGTCGATCAGCAGCGAGCCGATGCCCGGGATGCGGAAGATCTGCTCGGTGACGATCGCGCCGCCGAAGAGCTGCGGCAACTGCAGCGCGATCAGCGTCACCACCGGGATCATCGCGTTGCGCACGACGTGCTTGTTGATGACGACGCTCTCCTTCAGGCCCTTGCTGCGCGCCGTCGTCACGTAGTCCAGGCGGATGACGTCGAGGACCGAGCTGCGCACGTAGCGCATCCAGCTCGCGGCCTGGAAGAGGCCCAGCACCGTCACCGGCATGATGCTCTGCTTGATCTGCTCCCACCACCAGGCCCAGCCGGTTTCGGAGAGGTCGGCGCGGAAGACGAAGGGCAGCCAGCCGAGCTGGATCGAGAACAGCAGGATGAAGAGGATGCCGGTGAAGAAGGTCGGCAGCGAGAAGCCGACGAAGGCCAGCGTGCTGGCGATGCGGTCGAACCAGCTGTAGGGCTTGACCGCGGCGAGCACGCCGATCGGCAGCGCCACCAGCAGCGCCAGGATCTGCGAGGCGCCGATCACCGCCAGCGTCACCGGGATGCGCTCGGCGATCAGTTCGTCGACGTTGATGCGGCTGACGAAGGAGAAGCCCCAGTCCCCCTTGACCATGCTGGTGAGCCAGCGCACGTAGCGCTCCCAGACCGGGTCGTCGAGCCCGAACTGCGCGCGCAGCGCCATGCGCACCTCGGGCGGGACGTTCGGGTTCGTCGCCAGTTCCTCGAACGGATCGCCCGGCGCCAGGGCCAGCACGACGAACAGCACGAGGCTGATGCCCAGCAGGCTCGGAATGGCGATCAGCAGCCGGCGCAGGACGTAGTTGAGCACGAGTTCGGGTTCCCGGTTTCGCTGGAGCGGGGCGGGCCGCCTTGCAGCGGCCCATCATCACAAGCGCTCAGGCGTCCTTGTACCAATAGCCCAGTGCCCAGGTCATGTTGTCCCAGGCCGAGAGTGCCGGCTGCAGCTTCTTGGCGATGCCGTAGGGGCGTGGGCGGCCGAAGAGCGGGATGATGTACTTGTCGCCGACGACGAGGTCGTTGAGCTTGATGAACATCGCCGCGCGCTTGGCCGGGTCGAGCTCGACCTGGGCGGACTTGAAGGTCGCGTCGTACTCGGCGTTGCTCCAGCGCGCGAGATTGCGGCTGGCCCACTTGTTCTCCTTCTGCGCGATCTGCGCAGTGGTGAACTGCTCCATGAAGAACTGCGGGTCGGGCTGCGTCATGGTCGTCGTGTACATCTCCATGTCGGCCCAGAACTTCTGGTAGGTGTCCGGGTTGGCGTAGTCGCCTCCGAAGTACACCGCCGCGGTGATGCTCTTGAGCTCGAGGTCGATGCCGGCCTTGGCGCAGGCGTCCTTGATGATCGCCTGGCATTTCTGCCGCGGGCTGCTCACCGAAGTCTGGTAGACGAACTTGAGCTTGGCGTCGCCCTTGGCGCGGATGCCGTCGGCGCCCTTCTTCCAGCCTGCCGCGTCAAGGATCTGGTTGGCCTTCTCCGGGTTGAACTCGTAGCTCGTATTGGGACTGCGAAAGCGCGGCGGGTTGTTGAGGAAATTCGAGGTCGTGATCGCGCCGCGGCCGTAGATCACCTCGGCGATGCCCTTGCGGTCGATCAGCAGGCTCATCGCGTCGCGCACGGCCTTGTCGCTGAACGCTGGGTGCTTGCTCTTGACGCTGGCGCGCTCGCCGTCGACTTCCTTCCACGGGTCGGTGACGTTGAGCAGCACGAACTCGATGTCGCTGCCTTCGTAGAAGGCCATCCTGCCCTTGCCGGAGGCTTCCAGGCGCTTGAGGATGTCGTCCTCCACGGCGAGGTTCCAGCCGATGTCGTACTCGCCCGTCTGCAGCACCGCGCGCGCCGCGCTCGTGGCGTCGCCCCCGCCCTTGATCTCGAGCGCATCGAAGTAGGGCTGGTTGGCGACGTGGTAGCTCTTGTTCGCTTCGGCGCGCAGCATGTCGCCGGGCTTGAAGTCGACGAGCTTGTATGGCCCCGTTCCCACCGGCTTCAGGTTGGCCGGGTTCTCGCGCGACTTGGCGCCCATGAAGGGCTCGAACACATGCTTGGGCAGGATGCAGCCGACGATGCCGGTGAGCGGCTCGGACCAGAACGGCGTCGGCCGCGGAAACTCGACGCGCACCGTGTAGTCGTCGACCTTGACGATCTTGATGTCCTTGTAGGCTGCCACCGTCACCATCGCCGCCGCGGGGTCGCCGGCATAGGCGGCGGTGAAGACGACGTCGTCGGCCGTGAACGGCTTGCCGTCGTGCCAGCTCACGCCCTGCTTGAGCTTCCAGGTGACGCTGCGGCCGTCGGCGGCGAGGCCGCCGTTGGCGCGCGTCGGGATGTCGGCGGCGAGGCAGGGAATCAGGTTGCCCTCGGTGTCCCAGCCCGCCAGCGGCTCGTAGAAGATGCGACTGGCGTCCTGGTCCTTCGTGCCACCGGCGTAGTGCGGGTTCAGGTGCACCGCGCCCTGCCAGTAGATGACCTTCAGCAAGCCGCCGCCGCCGCGCTTGGTCGGCTTGTAGGGCAAGGTCGACTGCGCCTGCGCGACGCCGGCGCTGAGGAGCAGCGTGCCCGCCATCGGCGCCGTCAGGCCCGCGGCGACCATGCGGCCGATGAACTGTCGGCGCGGCAGCGCCCCCTCGCGGACCTGTTCGATCAGCGAACGGATTTCCTTTTCCTGCATGGTTTCTCTCTCCGGTGTCGGGAATCGGCAAGTGTCGGCGGCGCGGCCGCGCTCAGGCGTCCTTGTACCAATGGGCCAGCGCCCAGAGGTCGTTGTCCCAGCCCGAGAGCTGCGTCACGAGCTTGTTGACCGCCGCCGAGGGGCGTGGCCGGTAGACGACGGGCTGGATGAAGGCGTCGCTGCAGACGAGGTCGTTGAGCTTGATGAACATCGCCGCGCGCTTGACCGGATCCAGCTCCTGCTGCGCCGCCTTGTGCGTGGCGTCGTATTCGGCGCTGCGCCAGCGGCTGAGGTTGCGGCCGGCCCACTTGTTGGCCTTGGTCGCCATCTCCCAGCTGCAGAACTGCTCCATGAACACCTGCGGGTCGGGCTGCGTCATCGTCGTCGTGTACATCTCCATGTCGCACCAGAACTTCTGGTAGGTGTCCGGGTTGGCATAGTCGCCGCCGAAGTAGACCGCGGCGGTGACGCTCTTCAGTTCCAGGTCGATTCCGGCCTTGCTGCAGGCGTCCTTGATGATCGCCTGCGTCTTCTGTCGCGGCTGGTTCACCGAGGTCTGGAAGACGAACTTGAGCTTCACGTTGCCCTTGGCACGGATGCCGTCCGCGCCCTTTTTCCAGCCCGCGGCCTCGAGGATCTGGCTGGCCTTGTCGACGTTGAACTCGTACTTCAGGTTGTTGCTCTTGAAGCGCGGCGGGTTGTTGAGGAAGTTCGGCGTGGCCAGGCCGGTGCGCCCGTAGATGAAGTCCTCGACGCCCTTGCGGTCGATGAGGAGGTTCATCGCGTCGCGCACCGCCTTGTCCTGGAAGGCGGGATGTCGGCTGTCGGCGTGGCTGCGCTCGCCGTCGATCTCGTTCCACGGATCGGCGTAGGAGAGCAGGATGAACTCGATGTTGCCGCCGTAGCTGATCGTCACCCGGCCCTTGCCGCCGCTCTCCAGGCGCTTGAGGATGTCGTCTTCGACCTGCAGGTTCCAGGCATAGTCGTACTCGCCCGTCTGCAGCACCGCGCGCGCGGCGCCGATGGCGTCGCCGCCGCCCTTCATTTCGAAGGCGTCGAAGTGCGGGCGGTTGGGGACGTGGTAGTTCTCGTTGGCGACGCCGCGCAGCATGTCGCCGGGCTTGAAGTCGACGAACTTGTACGGGCCGGTGCCCACGGGCTTCTGGTTCATCGGCGCTTCCCGGGACTTGGCGCCCATGTAGTCCTTGAAGAGGTGGCGCGGGAGGATCATGCCGACCGTACCGACGAAGGGCTCGGCCCAGAAGGGTGTGGGCTTCGAGAACACCACGCGCACGGTGTGCTCATCGATCTTGGTGACGACGATGTCGCGGTACGCCGAGATCACCGAGGCGGCGGTCGCCGGGTCCTTGCAGAACTCCCAGTTGAAGACGACGTCGTCGGCGGTGAAGGGCTGGCCGTCGTGCCAGGTCACGCCCTTCTTCAGCTTCCAGATCACGCTCGTACCGTCGGTGGACAGGCCGCCGTTCTCGCGCGAGGGGATCTCGGCGGCCAGCACCGGTTGGAGGTTGCCGTCCTTGTCCCAGCCCGCCAGCGGCTCGTAGAAGACGCGCGCGCCTTCCTGCTCCTTGGTGCCGGTCGCCCAGTGCGGGTTCAGGTGCACGGGCCCCTGCCACCAGAGCACCTTCAGCGTGCCGCCGCCGCCGCGCTTGGTCGGCTTGTAGGGCAGGGCGGTTTGCGCCTGCGCGATGCCGGCGTGCATCAGCAGCATCGAGGCCATGGGGGCGGTCAGGCCGGCACCGACCATGCGGGCAATGAAGCTGCGGCGCGGCAGCGTGCCGGCGCGCACGTCCTCGATCAGTTCGCGGATGTCTCGTTCCTGCATGCGGCGCTCTCCTGGGTTGACGGGGTTCGGGGCGCGTGTGCGCCGAGGTGGCGGCATTGTCTGTCGTGCGGCGATACTTGCCGGGCGTCGATGCCCCAGAAGAAACCCGTAGCCGCGGGGCCGCTGCCGCCACGCCCCACGCCCCACACCTCGGAGATCCGCCCTTGACCCAGCCGCCGCTCGAGATCCTGCCGCCGCGCATCGGACACCTGCGCCGCGGCAATGTCGATGTCGACTACGTGCACCGCCTCGACAGCGGCCGGCCCGGGCCCGAGGTGCTGGTGCAGGCGCTCACCCACGGCAACGAGATCTGCGGCGCGCACGCGCTGCTGTGGCTGCTCGGGCAGGGCCTGCAGCCGCAGCGCGGACGTCTGACGCTGGTGCTGGCCAACGTCGCCGCCTTCGAGCGCTTCGATGTGCAGGCGCCGCACCGCTCGCGCTTCGTCGACGAGGATCTCAACCGCGTCTGGAGCGACGAGGCGATGCAGGCCGCGGTCGACAGCACCGAGCGGCGGCGTGCGCGTGAACTGCGCCCCTTCGTCGATGCCGCCGACTTCGTGCTCGACATCCACTCGATGCACGAGGACTGCCGCCCGCTCATGGTCTGCGGCACCGCCGACAAGAACGCGGCCTACGCGCGTGAACTCGGCGTCCCGGGCGACCTGCTGATCGACACCGGCCACCCGGCCGGCCTGCGCATGGTCGAGCGTGGCGGCTTCTCGGATCCGGCGTCACCCAAGCGCGCGCTGCTGGTCGAATGCGGCCAGCACTGGGCGGCAAGCTCGAAGGGGGTGGCGATCGACACGCTCGTGCGCTTTCTCGCGCTCACCGGTATCGCGGACGCCGAATGGGCGCGGCAGCGGCGGCAGCTTCCGACGCCGCAGCGCCAGCGCCTCGTGCGCGTGACCGAAGCCGTGGTGGCGCAGAGCAGCGACTTCCGCTTCCTGCTCCCCGTGAAGGGGCTGGGCGTGGTGGCCAAGGCCGGGACGCCGATCGCGCGCGACGGCGATCGCGTCTGGGTGGCGCCCTATGACGACACCGTGCTGGTGATGCCGTCGATGCAGCACGCGCGTGCCGGCAACACGCAGGTGCGCCTCGGGCGCTGGGAGGATTGAGGGGCTGACGACGGGCCGGGCGCCTGCAGGCGCCCGGCGTCAGAGGCTGCCGAAGCTGCTGGCCGGCGCGGTGTCGGGGAAGAGGCTGTCCAGCCCGCGCCGCAGCCGCATGCGCGCGACGCGGCGCTCGGGTTCGCTCCCTCGCAGTGCGTCGAAGATCGGGCCGCGAAGCATCCACAGGTCCACCGGCTCCTCGGCGTGGTGCACCTGCTGGCGCAGCCACTCGGCCTCGACGCCGATGAGCAGCTTCGCGGCTTCCAGGAAGCTGAGCTTGAGCTCGACGAAGGACTTGCGCGCCGCCAGCCGCGCCAGTCGGTCATCGGGCAGGCCGGCGCCCGGAAGCGCAGTGCTGGGCAGGAAGTGGCGCGGCGTGGGGTGATGCATGGTCAGCGCAGGTGCAGCAGGGTGGCGAAAACCGTCCTCGACTCGAGGACGGGCCTGGAGTGCGCAGGCGCGCCGGGCCGCGGCGCGCGCGTGGGGAAGTGCCGGTTCAGGCGCGCCAGGCGCTCCTCGGCGACGTTCTCGCTGTGCATACGGCCGACGAGGCCGTAGAGGTCCGCGCGCAGGTGCCAGAGTTCGCGCAGCGAGCGCGCGCCGTCGATGGCCGCACGCACGCCTTCGGCGGCAGCGAGGGGAACGTCGTCCAGGCAGGCGAGGAAATCCTGCTTCACGCCAGGCAGGCGGTTGATCGGCGGTGCGGCGTCCTGCGGCGCCGGCGCCATGAGCCAGAACATCAGGCGCTGGCCGAGCGAGGCCGGCGCGTGGCGCAGCGAGGGTGGGCGCACTTCGACGCGAAACGCGCTCGGCGTGCTCAGCGTCGAGTGGCGGCGGCGCCAGGTGGGGGTCAGGCTCAGCGATCTCATGGCAGGCATATCGGTTGGCAGGCCCGGAAGCTGAAGCGATCTTCAGCCTGCGGGAGCCGACCGATGGCGCGAACAAGCCCTGGATTCGGCCCCTGATCGGGGCCGCGGGAGCCGGGCGCGGCGCGGGAACCGTGCCTTCGCCGGCGCGCCGGCGACGCGCCTATACCAGCATCGTGTTGCGGATCAGGCCGACGGCGATGCCCTCGAGTTCGAAGCCCGGATCGTCCGGCGCCAGCGTGATCGTCTCGAACTCCGGGTTCTCGGGGATCAGCTCGATCGCCTTGCTGGTGCGTCGCAGCCGCTTCACGGTGACGTCGTCACCGAGGCGGGCGACGACGATCTGGCCGTTTCTCGCCTCGCGCGCCTTCTGCACCGCGAGCAGGTCGCCGTCGAGGATGCCGGCGTCGCGCATGCTCATGCCGCGCACCTTGAGCAGGTAATCGGGCCGGCGCGCGAACAGGCTGGCTTCGAAGAGGTAGGTCTCGTCGATGTGTTCCTGCGCGAGGATGGGGCTGCCGGCGGCAACGCGGCCGACCAGGGGCAGCGTGAGCTGGGCGAAACCCGGCAGCGGCAGCGTGTACTGGCGCCCGCGCGTTTCGTTGAGCGCTTTCAATGTGTCAGACTTCAGCCGGATTCCGCGCGAAGTGCCGCCGACAAGCTCGATCACCCCCTTGCGCGCCAGCGCCTGCAGGTGCTCCTCGGCGGCATTGGCGGAACGGAATCCGAGTTCGGTGGCGATTTCGGCGCGCGTGGGCGGGGCACCGGTGCGCGCGATCGCGCTTTGCACCAGATCCAGGATCTGCTGCTGGCGCGGGGTGAGCTTGGGGCCGTCCTTCATGGCAAACCTCGTGCAGCGCAGGACGCCGCCGGAATCTGGTTTTTCATACAGTACCTGTATTTTCATCCAGAGTCGCGTTCATGCCTAGCCCCCTCGCCCCTGCGGCGGCGGCAACGCCCGTGCGCCGGCGTCTCGTGCTGCTGGGGACCGGCGGCACCATCGCTGGGCGCGCTGCCAGTGCGCAGGACAACGTCGGCTATCGCGCCGGACAGGTGGGGGTGGAGGAACTCCTGCGCGACGCCGTCGTCGATCCCGCGCTCGAGATCGAGGCCGAGCAGCTCGCGCAACTCGACAGCAAGGACATGGATCACGCCTGCTGGCAGCGCCTGGCGGGGCGGCTGGCGCATCACCTCGAGCGCGGCGAGGTGCAGGGCATCGTCGTCACGCACGGCACCGACACGCTGGAGGAGACGGCCTGGCTGCTGCAGCGCGTGCTCGCGCCGGGCAAACCCGTGGTGCTGACGGCGGCGATGCGCCCGGCGAGCTCGCTTCAGGCCGACGGGCCGCAGAACCTGCGCGATGCGCTGGCGGTCGCGGCCTGTGCCGACGCCGCGGGCGTGCTGGTGGTTCTCGCCGGCCGTGTGCTGGCAGCCGGCGACGCGCGCAAGCAGCACACGAGGCGACTCGACGCCTTCGATGGCGGCGATGCCGGGGCGCTGGCGGCGGTCGAGGAGGGACGCCTGCGCCGCTGGCGCGACTGGCCGCGCGGGCAGGCGCTGGGCCTGGCGCGGCTGCCCGCCGAGCTTTCGCGCTGGCCCTGGGTGGAGATCGTCGTCAGCCACGCCGGTGCGCGCCCGGAGTCGATCGACGCCCTGGTTGACGCGGGCGTGCGCGGTCTCGTCGTTGCCGGCACCGGCAATGCGACGGTGCATGCGGCGCTGTTGCCGGCGCTCGAGCGCGCGCAGCGGTCCGGCGTCGCGGTGCGTCTGGTCTCGCGCTGCGCCGCGGGGCCGGTGCTGCCGAGCCCCGAGCATCGCTGGCCCGTCTACGCGACGCTTTCGGCGCCGCAGGCGCGCGTGGAACTGATGCTCGAATTCATGGCCGGGGCGATCGACGCGCGCCGCGGATGAGGCAAGGCGCCACGTTCCGCGGTCTCGAGGCGCCGAACTTCGTGCGCGATCGGACAGCTTGCTTGGGCGCGTCGCGCTGGGAGCGCCCCGGCGGCGGGGGCCCTGTTAAGCTCGCCGACCATGGCCGACACTAGCGCCTCCCGCCCGTCGTACCCGCACGGGGCGCTGCCCGCGGGCACGCGCCTGGGCGAGTTCGAGATCCGGCGCGTGCTCGGCGTCGGCGGCTTCGGCATCGTCTACGAAGCCTTCGACCACCTGCTCGAGCGCGAGGTCGCGGTGAAGGAGTACATGCCGGCCTCGCTGGTCGAGCGCAACGAGGCCCTGCAGGTCTCGCTCATCTCCGAAGCCAACGCCGACACCTTCGCGCTGGGCCTGCGCAGCTTCGTCAACGAAGCCCGGCTGCTGGCCCGCTTCGACCACCCCTCGCTGTTGAAGGTGCACCGCTTCTGGGAGGCCAACGGCACGGCCTACATGGCGATGGCGCTCTACAAGGGGCGTACCGCGCGCGACGTGCGCCAGCAGATGACGTCGCGCCCCGACGAGGCCTGGGTGCGCAGGCTGCTCGAGCCGCTGCTGGGGGCGATCGAGAAGCTGCACTCCGAGGACGTCTACCACCGCGACATCGCGCCCGACAACATCCTCATCGAGGCCGATGGCCGCCCGGTGTTGCTGGACTTCGGCGCCGCGCGCCGCGTCATCACCGACCGCAGCCAGACGCTGACCGCGATCCTCAAGCCCTCGTACGCACCGATCGAGCAGTACGCCGACGTGAGCGGGATGAAGCAGGGCCCGTGGACCGACATCTATGCGCTCGGTGCCACGGTGCACTTCCTGCTGCTGGGCAAGCCGCCGCCGCCGGCGCCGGGGCGCTCGATCCAGGACACCATGCCACCGCTGGCGCAGCAGAACCTGCCCGGCTTCTCGGCACCGTTCCTGGCGCTGATCGACTGGATGCTGTCGCCGCTGCCGGCTGAGCGCCCGCAAAGCGTGGCCATGGTGCGCGACGTGCTGGCCGGACGAGCGGCCGCGCCCGAGCGCGTGCCGCCATCGCCGTTCGAGCGCACCGCCACGCTGCCGGGCGCAGGCAAGCCGGCGCTCGAGGAGGCCGACGACGCCACCATCGTCGTCGGGCAGCCGCCGGCGCCTGCGCCGGTGCCGCCGCTGTCCGACGAGACGGTGGTCCTGCCGCGCTCGGCCTTCGCGCCGCCGCCTCGCCCGAACGCGGACAGCCGGACGCAGGCGTCGCGCGACGTGCCGGTTCGAGCGGAGAGTACCGGCCTGTGGCTGCCGCCCGACGACCCGCCACGGCCACCTGGAAGCGACTTCGACGCCACCATCCTGCAGCCGCGCGCGGAGCCGCCGCCGCGGACACCGGCCGCAACGCGGCAATCGCCGCCGGCGGCGCTTGGCGCACCGTCCGCGCCCGCAGATGCGGTGGCGGCAGCGCGCGTGAACGCCGCGCGTCCTGCTGCAGCAACGCCATCGCCATCGACATTGCCGTCGGCCCCGCGTTCGGCTTCGCGCCTGCTGCCGCTTCTTGCCGGTGGCGCGCTGGCGGCAGTCGTGGGACTCGGGCTTTGGTGGTTCATGGCGCGACCGTCGGCCCCCGTGCAGGCGGCGGATGCCGTGCCGCCGCCGTCCGGCACGCAACCGTCGGCCGCTGCCGGGCTCGCGACCCCGGCGCCGCTGCCGCAGGCCGCGGCGCCGCAGCCGGGCGCCGAGCCGGGGTTGCGCGTCGAGCAGGCGCCGCTGACGGCCGAGCGAGTTGAACCGGCGGCAGCGGCGACGATGCCGGAGACGGCCAGTGGGGCGGTGCCGACCCCGGGTCCGGCAGCCGCCGCAGCGGTGACCAAGACGACGCCGGCGGTGGCGCGAAGCACCGAGACCCCGCGCGCACGGCCGGCGGAGCCCGGGCCCGTGGTGACGACGACGCACGCTGCCGAGCGGCCCGCGGCGGCGGCGGCGGAGAAGCTTGCACCCAGGCCAGCGCCGGAAGCCGCGGCGAAAGCGGCGGGGACTGCGGCGCCAAGCGTGGGCAACACGGCGCCTGCGCCGCCGTCGAAACCGGCCGCGACCCCCGAGCCGCCCGTTGCTGCGCTGCAATCACCGAGCGAACGCTGCGCCAAGGAGTTGCCGCTGGTGCGCCTGATCTGCCTCGACGTCGTGTGCTTCCGCTCGGAGTTCAAGACGCACCCCGAGTGCGTGAAGCTGCGCGCCGAGCAGGCGCAGAAGCGCATGCTCGAAGGTCAGTAGACCGGGAGTCAGCCGACGATCAGCCGAGCCGCCTTGCCCGACCTGGCGGCGACGCGGCCGACCACGGCCGCGTGCCCGAAGCCATGGCGCGCGAACACCGCGAGCACGGCATCCAGCGCCGATGGCGCGCAGGAGACGAGCAGGCCGCCGCTGGTCTGCGGGTCGGTGAGCAGTGCACGCTCTTCGGCGCTGAAGCCCTGCGGCAGTTCGACATCCTGTCCGTAGCCGCCCCAGTTGCGGCCCGAAGCGCCGGTGACGAATCCCTGGGCCGCCAGCGCGCGCACGCCGTCGAGCAGCGGCACCGCGCGCCAGTCGAGCGCGACGTCACAGTACGCACCGCGCGCGAGTTCGAGCGCGTGCCCCGCCAGGCCGAAACCGGTGACGTCGGTCAGCGCATGCACCCCGGGCAGTTCGGCCAGCTCGGGCCCGGGGGTGTTGAGCTGCGTCGTCGTCGCGAGCATGCGCGCATAGCCGGCGTCGCTCAACTGGCCCTTCTTCAGCGCCGCGGACATCACCCCAACGCCCAAGGGCTTGCCGAGAACGAGCATGTCGCCCACGCGCGCGTCGGCGTTGCGCTTGACCCGCTTCGGGTGCACGAGCCCGAGCGCGACCAGGCCGTAGATCGCTTCCACCGAGTCGATGCTGTGCCCGCCGGCGATCGGGATTGCCGCCGCGCGGCATACCGAGGCGCCGCCCTCGAGCACGCGGCCGATGGTGGCCGGCGAGAGCACGTTGATCGGCATCGCCACGAGGGCCAGGGCCAGGATGGGCCGGCCCCCCATGGCGTAGACGTCGCTGATCGCGTTCGTCGCCGCGATGCGCCCGAAGTCGAACGGGTCGTCGACGATGGGCATGAAGAAGTCGGTGGTCGCGATGACCGCTTGTTCGTCGTTCAACTGGTAGACGGCGGCATCGTCCGCGGTCTCGATCCCGACCAGCAGCTGTGGCGGGATCGGCAGCGTCGCCGTTCCCTTCAGCATCTCGGAGAGCACGCCGGGGGCGATCTTGCAGCCGCAGCCGCCACCGTGCGAGAGCGAGGTCAGGCGGGGCTCGGCGGTCCTCTCGGGGGCGTTCATCGACATCTCTCCGGCAGGCGCTGCACCCGCTCGGCCGCAAGTCTATCGGCACGCCCGGCACGCCCGGCACGCCCGGCGGCATCAGTTCGCCAGCACCACCGCAAAGCCCTTGCGCTCGTCGCACCAGGGCCGCGGCTGCCGCCAGCCGGCGTCGCGCAGCAGCTCGGCAAAGGCCGGCAGCGTCCACTTGTAGGCGTTCTCGGTGTGGATGCCTTCGTCGGCGGCGAAGTGCCGCTCGCCGCCGGGCCAGCGCACGACGAGTGCCTGGCGTGCGCGCAGGTGCATCTCGATGCGGCCGGCCTTGTCGTTCCAGCGCGCCAGGTGGCGCCACTGGCGCGGGTCGAAGTCGCTGCCGACGAGGCGGTTGAGATGACGCAGCAGGTTCAGGTTGAAGGCGGCGGTGACGCCGAGCGCGTCGTCGTAGGCGGCCTCGAGTTCCGCCTTCTCCTTGAGGAGGTCGACGCCGATGAGCAGCGCGCCGCCGGCGGCGAGTTCACGCGCCTGCACGAGCAGGCGCAGCGCGGCCTGCGGGTCGAAGTTGCCGATGCTCGACCCCGGATAGAAGACGAGCGCCGGTCCCGGGCACAGCGTGGGCGGCAGTTGCAGTCGCGCGGAGAAATCGGTGCCGATGCCCAGCAGGGGCAGTTCCGGGTGGGCGTGCCGCAGGCGCTGCAGGGCCGGCTGCAGGTGCTCGACGGCGATGTCCAGGGCCAGGTAGCGCATGGGCCGCAGCAGCGGGATCAGTTGCGCGGCCTTGGCGCAGTCGCCAGCGCCGAGGTCGACGAGGTCGAACGGGCGCCCGATGCGCGCACGCGTCTCCCGGGCGATGAGCGCGCCCGCGGACGCGAAGATCATCGCCTCGGCGCGCGTGAGGCCGTACTCGTCGAGCGCGGTGATGGCGTCGAAGAGGCGCGAGCCCAGCGCGTCGTAGAGGAACTTCGGGCTGACCGTCGCCGCCGCTTGCAGCAGACCCGCTCGCGCCTGCGCCGCCAGGTCGGCCGGCGACAAGCTCTCCAGGATGTGGAATTGCACGGGCGGCAAGGCGTTCCTTTCGGAGGCGGCGGGAGAATCCGATCGACGGGCCGATGCCCGTCAGCTGGGCGACCGGAACCGGGGCTCCAATTCACCTCGGACGCCGGGAGGGCCGGCAGGACGGGAAGGAATCATGCACCATCACCTTGCCGGCGGTGCAGCGGCGACGAGCGCCGAGCCGCGCGTCGGCCTCTTCTTCAACTTCGACTGGGACGCGCTGGGAATGCAGCGCCAAGGCGGAGGCTGGCATTTCGACGAAGCGGGCTTCGATCTCTTTTCGTTCCCGAGCAAGCTACGGCTGCTGGCCTTCGACCTGCGGCGCTTCGCCGCGGCGCAGGCACGGCGCGGACGCCGGCGCGGCTGGGTGGGCGTGAGCTCGCAGCACGAGCAGTTCGGCGCACTGGCCGCGGCGCTCGTCGCCGAAGCGCTGGGCTTGCCGGGCACGCGGCCCGAGGCCGTCCTCGCAGCGCAGCACAAGCTGCATGCGCGCCGGGTGCTGCAACAGGTGGCGCCCGAGGCGAACCTGGGCTTCGCCCCGTTGAACCTCGCCTATGGCGAGGACGTTCCCGAGGGCCTGCCGCTGCCGGCGTTCGTGAAGCCGGTGAAAGCCGCTTTCTCGGTACTGGCGCGCGCCGCGCACAGCCGCGGCGAGTTGCAGGCGCAGACGCGCTTCGGGCGACGGGAGCTGTGGATCATCCGCCGCCTCGTCGAGCCCTTCGAGCAGGTCGCGCGCGAGCGCCTGCCCGGCGCCGGGACCGCGCACGCGCTGCTCCTCGAGGAGCTGCGGCCGGCATCGACACCGCAGTACAACCTCGACGGCTGGGTGTTCGAGGGGCGTGCGCACGCGCTCGGCGTCGTCGATGCCGTGATGGTGCCGGGCACCCAGGCCTTCATGCGGTGGGAGCTGCGCCGCCGCGGGCGCGAGGCGCTGCAGGCGCGCGCGCTCGACGTGGCACAGCGCTTTCTGTCGGCGATCGGCTTCACGCACGGCCTCTTCAACATGGAGTTCTTCCACGATGCGGCGAGCGACCGCCTGAGCGTGATCGAGTTCAACCCGCGCATGGCTTCGCAGTTCTCGGACCTGTACCTGCGCGTGCAAGGCGTCGATCCGCACGCCATCGCGCTGGCGCTGGCCCTGGGCCGGAACCCGGCGACGCTGCCACGCATCGAGCCAGTGGCGGAGATCGCCGCCAGCCTCGTCTACCGCAGCTTTCCCGGGGAGCCAGCGCCGCCGATGCCCACGCGCGCGCAGCGCGCGCAGCTCCTGCAAGCGTTTCCCGGAGCGCCGTTCTTCGTCTTTCCGCGCAGCGCGGCGGGGCGAGCGCGTGACGAGAAGTGGCTCGGCAGCTGGCGCTACGGCGTCGTGCACCTGCACGCACGCGACGAGGTCCAGCTGCGCGAGCGCGCCTTGTGCGCAAGCCGCATCCTGGGTTGGCGCGCGCCGTATGCCGATCGGTGGGCGGAGTCGGCGGCTGCCTCCGTCGCACCGGGCCCCGTTTCGGGGGCGTTTCGATGAGTCCCGCGGCGTCGCCGGGACGGGACGCCGCTCAAGGTGTGGCGGCGACGCGCTCGGCGAGGTGCCAGAGCGCGAGTCGGTGCGCCGCGACGAGGTCCTCGACGCGCCCGCCTTGCGCCGGTTCGGAGAAACCGGCGATGCCGGTGCGCGGTGCCAGCGTCCCCGTGGGGTCGACGAGGCTCCAGCGCGCCTGCAGGCGCACGCTGCGACGCTCGGCCTCGACGTCGAAAGCGAGCAGTTCCACGCGCAGCGCGCGCGCGACGGCAAGGCCCGGGGGCAGCGGCGCGGTCCAGATGCGGTCCTCGCCGCGCAGCAGCGCGAGGTCCTCGCGCAGCACGCGCGGCACGGCCTCGCGCAGCGACTCGGCCCAGCGCAGCTGCGACGAGGCCAGCATGCCGGAATCGCCTTGCGGCAGCAGCAGGGCCTGCCGGTCCAGGTAGTCGGGGATGCGCACCGGCAGCATGAGCTGCCAGATCTCGGCCGCTTTCGCGCTCGGTGCCGGCGATGGCAGCGGCGGCGCGCTGGAGAGGCGGTAGAGCCGCACCGGCGGCGAACTGCCGCATGCCGGCAACAGGCCCGCGCCGCCCAGCAGCAGAAGCAGCGCGCGGCGACGGTCGAAGCCGCGTGCGCGCTTCGTCGCGAAGGGAGTCGGAGGGAAATGCGGCTTGGCAGTCATGGCGGATCTTTGCGCCCGCGAAGGAGCGCCTCCGGCTGGCGTTCGAGCAAATCGGCGAGGTCGCGCACCGCGCGTGCGGCGCGCGCCAGCTCCAGCACCGCTTCGTCGATGCGCGGCAGCGCGCCGTCGTCGTCGCTCGTCGCCCGGCGCAGCGCCTGCGCGGTGCGTGCGAGCTCTTCGGCGGCTCGACGCGCGCCCGCCAGCACGGGCGTGGCGTCGTCGGCAACGCGGTCGAAGCGCGTCATCGTGGCGCTCACGCGGTCGGCGGCACGGCTGATGCGGTCGACGGCGTCGCCGGCATCGGTGAGCGTGCGGGACAGCGCCGTCGCGGCGCGGCGCGAATCCTGCAGCGCGCCCTGCACCGCCTCGGCCAAGGGGTCGACGCGCCGATCCATGCGCGCCAGCAGCGTGCGCAGCTCGGCGCTGGCCTGCGCCAGTTCCTCCACGGTGTGCTGCAGCCTCGGGCTGCCCAGCAGCTGGCGCGCACCGGCGGCAGCGCCCGCGATGTCGGCCAGCAGCCGCGGCACGTCGACCTGCTGCAGTTGCCGCTGCAACGACTGCAGCGCCGTGGGCAGGGTCGGGATCACGGGCAGCGCGGCAGCGGTGCCGTCGCTCGCGACGGACGCCGGGGCGCCGGGCGCGGCACCCGGCGGCGCCGTGCGCCCGAAATCGAGGTCGACGTAGAGCAGCCCCGTGAGCAGGCTTTGCGTGCCGAGCTGCGCCGTCAGGCCCTGCTGCACCAGCGCCCGGATCGTCGGTGCCGCCTCGCTGCTGCCGCCGCTGTCGAGCCCCGCACCGGCGATGCGGGCGCGGTCGATCTCGATCTCCACCGGCACCGTGAGCTCGCCCGGGCGGCCTTCGTGCACGAGCCCGATGCCGACGACGCTGCCCAGGCGCACGCCTCGCAGCGCCACCGGCGCGCCGATGCGCAGGCCGTAGACCGAGCCCTCGAAATAGGTCAAGGCGCGCTCGCGGCTGGCGAAGAGGCCGCTGCCGCTGACCATCGCCACCGCAGCCACCAGGACGGCGAGCGCACCGAGGACGAAGAGGCCGATGCGCGTCGGGCTGGCGCGGCGCTTCAAGGCTGGCTCCGGCGATGGAGGAAGGCGCGCACGCGCTCGGGCCCGGTCTCGGCCAGCACGCGCGGTGCGCCGAGCGCGGTCATCGTCTTCTCCACGTGGTCGAGGTAGAGCACGCGATCGGCGACCGCGAACACGCTGTCCATCGAATGACTGACCATCACGACCGTTGTGCCCAGGTTGCGCCGCAGGTTGAGTATGAGGCCGTCGAGACGCGCCGCGCTGAAGGGGTCCAGGCCCGACGAGGGTTCGTCCAGGTACAGCAGTTCCGGGTCGAGCGCGAGGGCGCGCGCGATCGCCGCGCGCTTGCGCATGCCGCCGCTGAGCTCCGCGGGCTCGAGGTCGAAGGCGCCCTCGAGGCCGACGAGCGCCAGCTTCCAGCGCGCCAGGCGCTCTCGCAGCGCCAGCGGCTGCGCCGTGAACAGGCGCAGCGGCAGCATGATGTTCTCGCCCACGGTCATCGAGCTCCACAGCGCGCCGGCCTGGAACATGACGCCGAAGCGCCGCCGCAGCGACGCCAGCGTCTCCTCATCGGCGCGGTGCAGATCGTGTTCGCCGTAGAGCACGCGCCCGGCCGCCGGTTCCTGCAGGCCGATGAGGTGGCGCAGCAGCGTGCTCTTGCCGCAGCCGCTGGCTCCGACGATGGCGAAGACCTCGTCGCGGCGGATCTCGAAGTCGAGATCCCGCTGCACGAGTTCGCCGCCGAAGGCCATCGTCAGGCCGACGACGCGCACCAGCGGCTCGGGGATGCCTGCCGGCTCCATCGTCAGAAGCCCAGGCTCTGGAAGAGCACCGTGCTCGCGGACGCGGCGACGACGATCCACAGCAGGCCCTTGACGACCGCGGTCGTCGTCGCCGCGCCCACCGACTGGGCGTCGCGTCCGGCGTGAAGCCCTTCGCGGCAGCCGGCGAGCGCGACCAGGCCGATGTACATCGTGCCCTTGAAGAGGCCGATCCACAGGTGCGTCCAGGTCATCGCCTGCTCGCATTCGTGCAGGTACTCCCAGGCGGGGACGCCGTAGATGCCGACCACCGGCGGCAACCCGGCAAGAACCCCCACCAGGGCCGCGTAGGCGATGAGCAGCGGCGCCATCGTCAGCATCGCCAGCAGGCGCGGCAGCACGAGGTAGTCGATGGGGTCGATTCCCAGCGCGCGCAGCGCGTCGATCTCCTCGTTGGCGCGCATGCTCCCCAACTGCGCGGCGAAGGCCGCACCGACGCGCCCGGCAAGGATGACCCCGGTCATCAACCCGGCGAGCTCGCGCACCATGCCCACCGTGACGACGTCGGCGATGAAGCTCTGCGCGCCGATGCGCTCGAGCTGCGCTCCGCCCATGTAGGCGAGCATGAGGCCGATGAGGAAGCAGGTCAACGAGACGATGGGCAGCGACATCGGCCCGACGAGGTCGAGCTGGCGGAAGTAGTCCGATGCCCGCATCGCCGCCTTGCCGCGCAGCAGCCGCGAGAGTGCGAGCACGACCTCGCCGACGAAGGCCGCGGTCTGCAGCGCGTCCTCCCAGCCCGCGCGCAGCTTGCCGAGGATGCCGCCGTCGTCGACGTGCTCGGGCACGGCCTCGACGGCGCTGCCGGGAGCCGGCAGCGCGAGCTCGAGCGGGGCGCGCAAGGCCTCGGGCAGGGCGCTGAGGTCGAGCACGGCGCCGCCCCGCCGCAGCGGCGCCAGCAGGGCCCACAGCCGCGGCGCGGCGTTGCGGTCCCAGCCGCTCAGGTCCTGGCTGTCCAGCACGACGGATTCCCCCGCACCGGGGCCCGGAACGGGGGGCTCGGGAAGTGGCAGGGCGCATCCGCGCCAGTCGCCCTGCAGCGCGAGCTGCCAGCCCTGGCCCCGCCGCGACCAGCGCACGGCGTCGGAGTCCAGGGCCTTGGGCGCATCCACGGCGGCGATGATGCCCGAGTCGCGCGCGGCACCAGCCGCTGGCGCACGATTGCGGCGCCCCGGGGGCCGTCCGCAGCGACGGGCTTGCCTACCTACAATGCCCTCGTCCCCACGGCAGGCCGGAGATGCGCATGATCGAGCAGGAAATCGACAGCCTCACGTCCGCGCGCGAATTCTCGCGGCGCGACTTCGTGCAGACCTCGGTGGGCAGCGGCTTTGCCGCCGCGGTGCTGCCGGTGATGGCGCAGACCGAGATCAAGACCTCGGCGCAGGGCCTGCTGGTCGGCGAAGTGACGATTCCCGTGGGCGATTTCCGCATGCCGGCCTACCGCGCCGCGCCCGCGGGCAAGGCGGGGGCACCGGTGGTGCTGGTGGCCAGCGAGATCTTCGGCGTGCACGAGCACATCGCCGACGTCGCGCGGCGGCTGGCGCACGCGGGCTACTTCGCCATCGCGCCCGAGCTCTTCGTGCGCCAGGGCGATGCGCAGGGCTACGGCGAGATCGCCAAGCTGATCAGCGAGGTCATCGCCAAGGTGCCGGACGCGCAGGTGATGCAGGACCTGGACGCCTGCGTCGCCTGGGCGCGCACGCAGGGCGCGGATGCGACGCGGCTGGGCATCACCGGCTTCTGCTGGGGAGGGCGCACGACCTGGATGTACGCCGCGCACAACCCGGCGCTGAAGGCGGGCGTGGCCTGGTACGGGCGGCTGGTCGGCGAGCACAACGCGCTCACGCCGCGGCATCCCGTGGACGTCGCGGCCTCGATCCGCGCGCCGGTGCTCGGGCTGTACGGCGGCGCCGACGGCGGCATCCCGCTGGACACCGTCGAGCAGATGAGGAAGGCGCTGCAGGACGCGGGCAACAGGGCCAGCGAGATCGTCGTCTACCCCGACATGCCGCACGCCTTTCATGCCGACTACCGTCCGAGCTATCGCAAGGCCGCGGCCGAAGACGGCTGGAAACGGTTGCTGGCCTGGTTCGCACGCAGCCTTGCCTGAAGCCGCCGCGGTGCGCGCAGGGCGACGCCGCTTGCCTGCTCCGGCATGACTCTGGTCTTCATCCTCGTCGCCACGCTGGCCGGCGGCCTGCTGTCGGTGCTGATCGCGGCGGCGGTCAGCGTGAGCGTGCTGACGCGGCTGGTGCGCAGCCTGGTGAGCCTGTCCACCGGCATCCTGCTGGGCACGGCGCTGCTGCAGGTCCTGCCCGAGGCCTTCGAGGGCCACGCCTCGCCGCAGGCGCTGTTTGCCACGCTGCTGGGTGGGCTGCTCGCCTTCTTCCTGCTGGAGAAGGCCGAGCTCTACCGCCACGGTCATCACCACGAAGGCGACCATCCGCACCACGGCCATCACCACGGCTTCGACGCCGAGCAGGCGGGCCGCGGCGGCCTGGCGGTGCTGCTGGGCGACAGCATCCACAACTTCTGCGACGGCGTCATCATCGCCGCGGCCTTCCTCGTCGACACGCACCTGGGCGTGGCCACCGCCACGGCGATCGTCGCGCACGAGATTCCGCAGGAGGTCGGCGACTACATCGTGCTGCTCAACGCCGGGCTCTCTCGCGCCCGCGCGCTGGCCTACAACGCGCTCTCGGGCCTGGCGGCGGTGGCCGGCGGCGTGCTCGGCTACTTCGTCGTCGGCCCTTGGCAGGAGGCGTTCCCCTACCTGCTGGTGGTGGCGGCGAGCAGCTTCGTCTACGTCGCCGTCGCCGACCTCATGCCGCAGTTGCAGCGCCGCCTGCCATGGCGCGAGACGGTCAGTCAGATCGGCTGGATCGGCATCGGCCTGGGAATCGTCGTGCTGCTGACCGCGCTGCGCCACGCGCATTGAGCGCCCGGGCGACAGCGCAGGACCGTCAGCGCACCACCAGGACGGGCAGCTTGCCGTGGGTCAGCACCTTCTGCGTCTCGCTGCCCAGCAACAGCGCCGAGACGCCGCGGCGCCCGTGCGACGCCATGACGATGAGATCGCAGCCCTGCTTCTCCGCATGCTCGAGGATCGCCTCCCAGGCGTGCAGGGCCTCGACGGTATGGCCGGCGGCCGTGACGCCCGCCGCAGCCGCCGCGTCGAGCACCGTCTTCACGTTGGCCGCGGCGATGCGCTCCTGCGCGTCGAAGAACTCCTGCGGCGGCACCGGCTGCATCTCGGAGATCGCGCTGTAGGGGAAGGGTTCCTTGACGGCGATCACCGCAAGGCGGGCGCCGCAGAGCTTGCCCATCGCGATGGCCGACTGCACCGCCTTCGCGGTGATCTCCGAGCCGTCGGTGGGAACGAGGATGTGCTTGTACATGCCTTACTCCTTTCGCGTGTCGTCCAGGTCGGTGGCCAGTCTACGGCGAATGCGCCGCGCAGCGCGCGTCCGTCTCAATCCTCGAAGCGGCCGAAGACCAGCGCGGCATTGGTGCCACCGAAGCCGAAGCTGTTGGACATCACCGTGTGCATCGGCGCGTCCCGCCGCTCGCGCAGCACCGGCATGCCCTCGGCCGCGGGGTCGAGGTTCTCGATGTTGGCCGAGGCCGCGGCGAAGCCGTGCTGCAGCATCAGCAGCGAGTAGATCGCCTCCTGCGCCCCGGCCGCGCCCAGCGAGTGGCCCGAGAGCGATTTCGTCGAGCTGATCGCCGGCAGTCGGCTGCCGAAGACCTGGCGCACGGCAGCGAGCTCGGCGACGTCCCCGACCGGCGTCGAGGTGCCGTGCGCGTTGATGTAGTCCACCGGTCGCTTCGCCGTGGCGATGGCCTGCTGCATGCAGCGCACCGCGCCTTCGCCGGAGGGTGCGACCATGTCGTGCCCGTCGGAGGTGGCGCCGTAGCCGACCAGTTCGGCGAGGATGGTGGCGCCGCGCGCTTGTGCGTGTTCCAGCGACTCCAGCACCAGCATGCCGCCGCCGCCGGCGATGACGAAGCCGTCGCGGTCGACGTCGAAGGCGCGCGAGGCCTGCTCGGGCCGGTCGTTGTAGTTGCTCGACATCGCGTTCATGGCGTCGAAGAGCATCGAGAGCTCCCAGCTCTCCTCCTCGCCGCCGCCAGCGAAGACGACGTCCTGCTGGCCCCAGGCAATGAGCTGTGCGGCGTGGCCGATGCAGTGCGCGCTGGTCGCGCAGGCCGAGCTGATCGAGTAGTTGACGCCCTTGATCGCGCAGCTGGTCGCCAGGCAGGCCGAGACCGTGCTGCCCATCGTGCGCGTGACCATGAACGGGCCGACGCGCTTGATGCCCTTGGTGCGCAGCGTGTCGGCCGCCCATACCTGGTTGAAGCTGGAGGCCCCGCCGCTGCCGGCGACGAGCCCGGTGCGCGGATTGGAGACCTGCTGCGGCGTGAGCCCCGAGCTCGCGATCGCCTGCTGCATCGAGACGAAGGCGTAGCCCGCGGCGTCGCCCATGAAGCGCAGCGTGCGCCGATCGATCACCGATTCCAGCTCGAGCGTCGGGCGGCCGCTGATGCGGCAGCGCAGGCCGCGCTCGGCGTAGGCGGGATTGAAGCGGATGCCCGAACGCCCTTCGCGCAGGCTGGCCAACACCTCGTCGACGTTGTTGCCCAGGCTCGAGACGATGCCCAGGCCGGTGACGACCACCCGTTGCATCAGAATTCCTCGGTCGAAGTGAAGAGGCCGACCTTGAGGTCGGTCGCGGTGTAGATCTCGCGCTCGTCGGCGAAGACGTGCCCGTCGGCGATCCCCATTACCAGCTTGCGCTCGATCACGCGCTTGAGGTCCAGCCGGTAGCGTACCGTGCCCACCGTGGGCAGCACCTGGCCGAAGAACTTGATCTCGCCCGCGCCGAGCGCACGCCCCCGTCCGGGATTGCCGCGCCAGCCGAGCCAGAAGCCGACCAGTTGCCACAGGGCATCCAGACCCAGGCAGCCGGGCATCACCGGATCGGTCTCGAAGTGACAGCCGAAGAACCAGAGATCGGGGCGGATGTCGAGCTCGGCCTCGATGCAGCCCTTGCCGTGCGCGCCGCCGTGATCGTCGATGTGCACGATGCGGTCGAACATCAGCATGTCGGGCAGCGGCAGCCGTGCGTTGCCCGGACCGAAGAGCTCGCCGCGCCCGCAGGCCAGCAGTTCCTCGCGGCTGTAGGCGTGGCGGCCGAGCTCGCGCTGGCTGGGTTGCTGCGGCGGCGAGGTCGTCATGGGCGATGGAGGCTCTGCTCGAAGGGATGAAGGGCGTGAACGTGTGCTGCGGCCCGGCGTGGCGGTCGGCGGCCGACGCGATGAGGGTGAGCCGCGATTCTGCCAGCACCACCTGACGCGGACGAGGTGTCCGTACCGAAGCGCGTGCCGCCCTCGGCGTGCCGGCTGCCGGTCAGCCGGCGTGGGGATCGCGCCCGCGCGTGTCCTCGGGCTCGGGTGCGCGTGCCCGCGCGCGCGTGCTCATGAGCCCGGCCGTGATGATCAGCGCGACACCGGCCACCGCCGTGGCCGTGATGCCTTCGTCGAAGAGCAGCACGCCGTAGACGAACGCGAACAGGATTCCCAGGTACTGCAGCACGGCGTTGGAGAGCGGGCGGCCGACGGTATAGGCGCGCGTCAGCAGCATCTGCGCGGCGGCGGCGAGCACGCCGGTGGCCAGCAGCAGCAGCGCGCCGCGCACGCTGTGCCTGCCGAGGCCCTGCCCGAGCGCGAGCAAGCCACCCAGCACCATGCTGCCGACGTTGAAGTAGAAGACGGTGCGCTCCTCGGGTTCGCCGACGCGCCCGAGTGCGGTCAGCTGCAGATAGGCCAGCGCCGCCAGGACGCCCGAGAGCACACCCGCAAGCGCCGGCCAGACCTGGCTCTCGTCCATCGAGGGGCGCAACACCAGCGCCACGCCGGCAAAGCCCAGCAGCACGGCCGTCAACAACAGGCCTTCGACGCGGCGCGCACCGAACATGACGGCGCCGCCGATGAGGAAGAGCGCCATCCAAACCGAGGACATGTAGTTGAGCGTCGTCGCCGTGGCCAGCGGCAGGCCGCCCAGCGCGTAGAACCACAGCGCCATCGCCGCGACGCCCGCGGCGCTGCGCCCGAGGTGCATTCCCGGCACCGGCGTCCTCAGCGTGCCTCCGCGCGCACGGACGATGACGCCGATCGCCAGCGCCCCGACGAGACCGCGGTAGAAGACGATCTCGCCGGGCCCGTAGCTCGCCGAGGCGAGCTTCACGCACACGCTCATGGTCGCGAACAGCAGCGACGACAGCACCATCATCCAGGCCGCGTTCATGGCTGCGA
Organism: Burkholderiales bacterium; assembly: GCA_026932235.1. Lineage (GTDB taxonomy): Bacteria > Pseudomonadota > Gammaproteobacteria > Burkholderiales > Burkholderiaceae_C > Rubrivivax. The sequence goes on along the minus strand of JAIXKR010000041.1, from coordinate 37,551 downwards.
TTCTGGCCTGCGGCACACTCGGGCGCCTGACAACCACCGGAATGCGCACGCGATGGGACCCTTGCACGGACTGAAGGTGATCGAGATGGCCGGCATCGGCCCGGTGCCGATGGCGGCGACGCTGCTCGCCGACCTCGGCGCCGAGGTCGTGCGCGTGGATCGCACCGAGGCCAGCGGCCTGGGCGTGCCGTTCCCGCGTCGGCACGACGTGCACGGCCGCAGCCGGCGCTCGCTGGCGCTGGACCTGAAGGCGCCGGCGGCGCGCGCGGCCGTGCTGCAGCTTGCGGTCGGCGCCGACGTGCTGCTCGAAGGCCTGCGCCCGGGCGTGATGGAGAAGCTCGGCCTCGGGCCCGAGGATTGCCGCGCGCGCAACCCGCGCCTGGTCTACGGCCGCATGACCGGTTTCGGGCAGAGCGGGCCGCTGGCCGCGGCCGCTGGGCACGACCTCAACTACATCGCGCTCAGCGGTGCGCTGCACGCCATCGGCCCGCGTGGCGGGCGTCCCCTGGCGCCGCTGAACCTGGTGGGCGACTACGGTGGTGGCGCGCTCTATCTGGTCCTGGGCGTGCTGGCCGCGCTCTTCGAGCGCCAGCGTTCGGGGCAGGGCCAGGTGGTGGACGCGGCGATGGTCGACGGCGCGGCCTCGCTTGCCGGCTTCTTCTACGGCCTGCATGCCGCCGGCCAGTGGGATGCGCCGCGCGGCGAGAACCTGCTCGACGGCGGCGCACCCTTCTACGACAGCTACGAGACCGCCGACGGTCGCTGGGTGGCGCTGGCTGCGGTCGAGCCCAAGTTCTTCGCCGAGTTCGCGCGGCGTGCCGGGCTGGAGGAGCGCTTCGTGCCCCTGCAATACGAGCGCGCGCAGTGGCCGGCGCTGCGCGCGGCGATTACGGCGCTCATGAAGACGAAGACGCGCGAAGAGTGGTGCAGCCTGCTCGAAGGCAGCGATGCCTGCTTTGCGCCCGTGCTCGATTTCGACGAGGCGCCGCGGCACCGCCACGCGCAGGCGCGCGCGGCCTTCGTCGAGGTCGAAGGCAGCCTGCAGCCGGCGCCCGCGCCGCGCTTTGCGCGCAGCGGCGTCGACGCGCCGCGCCCGGCGCCGCGCGTGGGCGAGCACACGCGCGTCGTGCTCGCCGAGGCCGGTCTGGACGCTGCCGCCATCGAGGCGCTGCTCGCTGCGGGCAGCGCGCTGCAGGCCGCGGAGGCGGCATGAACGGCAGCCGCATCGATCCGGCGGCGGCGCGGCCGGCCACGGACGCGCGCCGCGCCGCCTCGCTGCTGCTCGTGCGCGATGGCCAGGCCGGGCTCGAGGTGCTGCTGCTGCGCCGCGCCGAGCGCGCGCGCGACTGGCTCAGCGGCGCCGTCGTCTTCCCCGGCGGCGTGCTGGAGGCGGGGGACGGCGAGGCCTCGGCCCTGGTCGAGGGCAGCAGCGATGCCGTCCTGAGCGCGCGCTTCGGCCTGCATGGCGGCATGCTCGAGCACGCGCTCGCGGCCTTGCGCGAAACCTTCGAGGAGGTCGGCCTGCTGCTGGCCTGCGGCGAAGACGGAGAGCCGGCCCGTCCGGCAGCGGCCTGGAGCACGTGGCGCAGTCGCCTGCAGCAGCGCCAGGCGACGCTCGCGCAAGCCTGCACGGCACTGGGCCTGCGGCTGGATCTGCGCCGCCTGCAGGCCTTCAGCCACTGGCTGACGCCGCCGGGCACGCCCACGCGCTTCGACACGCGCTTCTTCATCGCCCCCGCGCCCGCCGCCCAGGCGGCGCAGGCCGACGCCGGCGAGGCGCTGGAGCTGATGTGGCTGCCGCCTGCGGCTGCCCTCGAGCCTGCGCGCGGCTACAAGCTCTTTCCGGTGACGCGGCGCACGCTGCAGGAGCTGGCCGCCTTCGCCGACGTCGACGCCGCCCTGGCCGCGGCGGCGGCGCGACCGGCGCCGCTGCCGCTCGTGATGCCGCGCCATGCGCGCACGCGCAAGGGGCCGACCATCGTCGTGCCCGACCATCTCGCCTTCGCCGAGGTCTGCAGGCTCGATCCCGAGGGACTTGCGCACGACGTCATGGCCGAGCTCGTCGCCGGGCAGCCGGTGCGCCTGTCGCCACGCATCCTGCGCGTCACCGCGCCCAACCCGGGGGTGATGACCGGGCCGGGCACGAACAGCTACTTCGTCGGCGACCCGCAGGCCGACCGCTGGGCGCTGATCGATCCCGGTCCGGCCGACCCGCTGCACCTGGCGGCGCTGCAGGCCGCTGCGCCCGGCCCCGTGCGCTGGGTGCTCGCCACGCACACGCATCGCGACCACAGCCCGGGTGCGGCGGCCGCGGCGGCGGCCTTCGGCGCCGTCGTCCTGGGCCGCAGGCCGACGCACGCCCAGGGTCAGGACAGCGACTTCGCGCCCACGCGCGAGCCGGTGGACGGCGAGTGCCTCTTCCTCGGCGAAGGCTGCACGCTGCGCGCCATCCACACGCCCGGGCACGCCTCCAATCACGTGTGCTGGTTGCTCGAGCAGGAGAAGCTGCTCTTCACCGGCGACCACGTCATGCAGGGCTCGACCGTGGTCATCGATCCCCCCGATGGCGACATGGCGGCCTATCTTCGCAGCCTGCAGGCGCTGCTGGACGAAGACCTGCAGTGGCTTGCGCCCGGGCACGGCTTTCTCGTCGCCGAGCCGCACGCCGTGCTGCGCGCGCTCATCGCGCATCGCCTGCGCCGCGAGGCCAGGGTCGTCGAGGCCTTGCGCGCGCACGGCCAGGCGCAGCTCGACGAGATGCTGCCGCAGGTCTATGCCGACACCCCGCCGCAGCTGTTCCCGGTGGCGCGACGCTCGCTGCTGGCGCACCTGATCAAGCTGCGCGAGGACGCGCGCGCGGTCGAGCAGGCCGACGGCCGCTGGCGCTGGCTCGGCGACTGAGCCACCCGGGCCCGCCAACAACTACCGCTTGCTGCGGTCGGCTGCGCCCCGCCGTCCCTTCATGGGCGGATGCCGGGGCGGCCTGCGGCGGCGACTGGAGCGTGAACAAGGAGAGCGAGGCCGGGTGGCTGAGCTTCAACCAGAACCTCATCCGCAGTCGGCTGAAGGAACCCGGCCGGGCCGAGTTCGGACATTCCGTCGTCGCCCAGGCCGAGGGCTCGCCCGTGGTCTGCGTTTGCGGCGACGTCGACGAGAAGGACCGTCACGGCGCGGTCCTCGACCACCAGCGCTACATCTCCTGCGGCAGTGCGACCCAGCCGCCGGGGCCGTCGGGCTGGCGCCCCACGTGCACCCAGATGCCCTTGTGCTCGAGCGTGCGCAGCACCTCGCCGTAGGCCGCCTGGCCGACGATGCGGTGCCCGGTGCCCGGTGCCCGGGCCCCGCCGCAGGTTGAGCACCTCGGTCTTGACCACGAGATGCGGCTTGCGCGAGGTCAGCCGCGCCAGCACCCAGCCCACGTCGTTCTCGAAATCGCGCACCTTGATCCAGCCCTGGCTGCGCGCCAGCACCTGCAGCGGGTAGCCGCGCGCGAGATTCCACGGGATCTCGAAACGGGTTCCGGGGCCGCTGCGCATGTTGACCTGCGCGCGGCCGGCGCGCCCTCAAGCCGCGTCCTGCCAGCGGCCGTCGATGAGCAGTTGGTGCGGCCGAAAGCGTGCCTTGTAGGCCATCTTCGGGCTGTGCTCGATCCAGTAGCCGAGGTAGACGTAGGGCAGGCGCAACTGGCGCGTCTGCTCGATCTGCCAGAGCACGCAGTAGGTGCCGTAGCTGGCCTGCGCGTCGGGCTCGTAGAAGGTGTAGACGGCCGAGAGGCCGTCGGCGAGCACGTCGAGGATGGCGACCATGCGCAGCGCGCCGGGCTCGCCGCCGGTGCCGGGCTCGCGGAATTCGACCAGGCGCGAGTTGACGCGGCTTTGCAGCAGGAACTGCGTGTACTGGTCGACGCTGTCCTGGTCCATGCCACCGCCGCTGTGGCGCCCCGACTGGTAGCGCAGGTAGAGCTGGTAGTGCTCGGGCATGAAGCACAGGCGCAGCACGCGCGCGTGCAGCGAATCGTGCTGCGCGCGCGCGCGGCGCTGGCTGCGCGCGGGTTGGAAGTGCGCCACCGGGATGCGTATCGGCACGCAGGCGCGGCAGCCCTCGCAGTGGGGCCGGTAGGTGAACATCCCGCTGCGCCGGAAGCCCGCCCCGACAAGCGCCGAATAGGCATCGGCATGGATCAGGTGGCTGGGCGTGGCGACCTGCGAACGCGCCTGGCGCCCGGGCAGGTAGCTGCAGGGGTAGGGCGCGGTGGCGTAGAACTGCAGCGACGAAAGCGGAAGCTCTTTCGGGTGCGTCACGAATCTTCCCGGGGTGCGGCGCCGGCGCGGGCCGGCTCGGCCTGCAGCAGGTGGCGCCACGTCGCGGAATCATAGGTCCAATCGAACGCGGACTCGGCGTCGAGGACTTGCGCCAGGTGCGCCTCGAAGGCCGTGCGCGTGATCGTGCGCGCGCCCAGGCTGGCCAGGTGCGGCGTGTGCTGTTGACAGTCGATGAGCGGCACTCCGTGGCCGCGGCACCAGGCGACGAGTGCGGCGAGCGCGATCTTGGAAGCGTCGCTGCGATGCGAGAACATCGATTCGCCGAAGAACATGCGGCCGATCGAGACGCCGTAGAGGCCGCCGACGAGTTCGCCGTCGATCCAGGTCTCGAAGCTGTGCACGCGGCCCAGCCGGTGCCAGCGCGTGTAGGCCTCGATCATCGACGGCACGATCCAGGTGCCGTCCTGGCCTTCGCGCGGGGTGGTCGCGCAGGCGCGCATGACGTGCTCGAAGGCGTGGTCGATGCGGATCTCGCAACCGCCGCTGCGCGCGAAGCGGCGCAGCGTCTTGCGCAACGAATGGCTGGGCGTGAACGCCTCCACCGGCAGCACCATGCGCGGCTCGGGGCTCCACCACAGCACCGGCTGTCCGTGGCTGAACCAGGGGAAGAGCCCCTTGCGGTAGGCCTCCTCCAGGCGTGCCGGTGATAAGGTGCCGCCGACGGCGACCAGGCCCGGCGCTTCGTCGCCCGGACCCAGCGCGCTGCGCCCGGGCGGCAGCGGGTCGTCGTCCTCGATCCAGCGGGGCATGGCGGCGTCAGGAGGTGCGCCGGGCTCAGCGTGGCGCCAGCTCGCGCCAGAGGAAGCTCAGCTCGAGCGCGCGCATGCGTGCGCGCTGCGCGTTGTCGGCGGCGCCCCCGTGTCCGCCCTCGACGTTCTCCCAGTAGAGCGGGTGGTAGCCGAGCGCCAGCATGCGCGCGGCCATCTTGCGCGCATGGCCCGGGTGCACGCGGTCGTCGCGCGTGCTGGTGGTGAAGAGCACCGCGGGCAGGCGCTTGCCCGGCTTCAGGTTCTGGTAGGGGCTGTAGCGGGCGATCCAGGCCCATTGCGCCGGATCGTCGGGATTGCCGTACTCGGCCATCCACGAAGCGCCTGCGAGCAGTCGGTGGTAGCGCCTCATGTCCAGCAGCGGCACCTGGCAGACGACCGCGCCGAAGAGCTCGGGCCGCTGCAGCATCACCGCGCCCACGAGCAGGCCGCCGTTGCTGCCGCCCTGGATGCCCAGGTGCCGCGCCTGCGTGATGCCGCGCGCGACCAGGTCTTCGGCGACGGCGGCGAAGTCGTCGTAGCTGCGCTGCTTGTGCGCGAGGATGGCAGCCTGGTGCCAGGCGGGGCCGAACTCGCCGCCGCCGCGGACGTTGGCCAGCACGTAGACACCGCCCTGTTCCAGCCAGGTGCGTCCGGCGATGGCGAGGTAGGCGGGCGTGAGCGAGACCTCGAAGCCGCCGTAGCCGTAGAGCAGCGTCGGGTTGCGGCCGTCGCGGCGCGGCGTCTTCGGCCAGACGACGAAGTAGGGCACGCGCGTGCCGTCGGCCGAGCGCGCGAAGTGCTGCTCGACGCGCATTCCGGCGGCGTCGAAGAAGGCGGGCAGCGCCTTCACCGACTCGATGCGGTCGCCGTCCCTGTCGATGCGCGCCAGCTGCAGCGCGTCGGGGGTGAGGAAGCTGCTCGTGCGCAGCCACAACTGCTCGGCCAGCGGGTCGTCGGGCAGCAGCGGGTCGTGCAGCGCGGCGATGGAGGTGCTGGCCATCGGCGGCGCCGGCAGTTCGCGGCGGAGCCAGCGGGCTTCGCCCTGGGCGCCGGACTCCAGGCGCCAGGCCTCGAGGCGGCTGCTGACGGTGTCGAGGACCTCGAGCACGATCTGCGTGCGCGTCGTCGCGAAGCGCTCGAGCGAGCGTGTCGCCGCGGGTTCGAAGAGCGCGGTGAACTCGCGCTGCCCGCGCAGGTAGGCCGCGGCGTCGGACAGCAGCAGGCTGCCGCCGCGCCAGTGCCGCCCGGCGACCGCCCAGTCGCTGCGCAGTTGCAGCAGCAGGTGTGCGCCCCAGAAGGAGAGCGTGGCGTCCAGCGGCTTGTCGACCTCGACCGGCTTGCCGTCCTGCAGCAGCCATAGCCGCGACTCGTAGAAGCTGGTGGCGCGGACGAAACCGCTGCGCTCGAACCCCGGCGTGCGGTCGACGAAGGCGTTCGCGGCAACGTCGCCGGCTTCGCCCTCGAAGGCCACCGGCGCCTGCGCCAGCGGCTGGCCGCGGCGCCAGCGCCGGATGACGCGCGGATAGCCGGAATCGGTGAGCGAGCCCGGGCCGAAATCGCTGCCGACGAAGAGATGATCGGCGTCGATCCACTCGACGCTGCTCTTCGCCTCGGGGACGAAGAAGCCGTTGGCGACGAAGCGCTTGTCGACGAGGTCGAACTCGCGCACCACGTGCGCGTCGGCGCCGCCGCGCGAGAGCGAGAGCAGCGCGTGCCGGTACGCCGGGCCGAGCAGGGTGGCGCCACCCCAGGTCCAGTTCTCGCCTTCGGCGCGGCCCAGCGCGTCGAGGTCGAGCACCGTCTCCCAGGCCGGCGCGGGCTTCCTGAACTCGGCCAGCGTCGCGCGCCGCCACAGGCCGCGCGGGTTGGCGGCGTCCTGCCAGAGGTTGTAGAGCCAGGGTCCGACGCGCTGCACCGCGGGGATGCGCGCCTGCGAGTCCAGCACCTCGAGGATCGCGCGTTCGCGTTCGGCGTGGCCGGAAACCGCCTGCAACTCGCGCTCGGCGATCGCGTTGCGCTCGCGCACCCAGGCCAGCGCCCGTTCGCCCTGTACCTCCTCGAGCCACCGGAAGGGATCGTCGGGCGGGGTCGGGGGTTGAAGATCGGGGTTCATCGCTCGAAGGTCACGGCAGGAAAGGGTGGCGAGGGTGCCCAGCAGGGCGAGAATGCGGCGGCGTGGCGGTCGGCTCATCAGGCCGCGAGCGCCAGCGACTGCGGGTGCAACTCGACCGGCCGCTCGCCTTCGCCGACCCAGACCATGCCATCCTGGACGGTCACATGGAGCGGCATCGCGCGCCAGGCGGCGTTCGTCGGGATCGCCGACCTCGATCCACTGCAACAGCGCACCGGTGCGGTCGTGCTGCCAGAGGTCGGGGGCTCGTCGGTGTCGTCACCGGGCGCGTTCAGCGCCTGCGCGAGCACGCGCATCATCAACCGCTCCTCGGTCTCCGGAGGGTGCAGGGCAATCCTGTAGACGGTGGACTTCAAAGCCATGGACGAACGGGGACGGTTGAGCGCACGCAAGCGTGGCGGGCGCGCGACTGTGCCACAGTGCCCGTTCCCGCCGTGCCACTGCTGGCATCATCGGCACCATGAGGCGTGCGCAAGTCGCGAGCGGGAGCCCACCGGGGCTGGCCTGGCTGGCGCTGTGCGGCGTGCTGGCCGTCGGCGCCCTCGTCGTCGGCGCCGCGGCCGAATCCTCGGCGACGACGGCGCTGGCGCGGATGCTGGACTGGCAGCCGGCTCTGGCGCTGCTCGAGCCCTGGCGCTGGTGGACGGCGGCCTGGGTGCACGGCAGTGCCGCGCACCTGGGCCTGAACCTCGCCGGCACGCTGCTGGTGGCTCTGCTGGGGGTGGCCGCGCGCGTGCCTGCACGGCTGGCGCTGGCCTGGCTGTTGGCCTGGCCATTGACTCAAGGCGGCTGGCTGCTCGGTCCGCCGCTGGCGCATTTCCATGGCCTCTCCGGCGTGCTGCACGCGGGCGTGGTCATCGTCGGCCTGCATCTCCTGTGGCAGCGGCGGCGCAGCCATGGGGTGCCGGGCCTGCTGCTGCTGGCAGGGCTGGCGGCAAAGCTCGTGCTCGAGCAGCCTTTCGGCCCCGCGCTGCGCGCCGCACCGGCCTTGGGAATCGCCGTCGCGCCCTGGTCGCATTTCAGCGGCAGCGTGGCCGGCCTGCTCTGTGCCGCGCTGGTCGCTGCGGCGCTGCTGCGGCGCGGCGGAAACCCGTGATCCTCGAGGAGCGTCGTCGCCCATGTCCATGTCCCACCCCTTGCCGCCTCAGAGCGCGGCCGGTCTCCATCGTCGCGCGCATGCCGCCGGGCGGCGCCTGCGGCCGACCGCGGCACTCGCCGTCGCGGCCTTCGCGCTCGCGCTCGCCGGCGGCGCGCCTGCGCAATCGCAATCGCGTGCCGACAGCATCGACGACCCGGCTGTGGCGCGCGTCATCGTCAAGTACAGGGCTGCGGGGACCCTGATGCGCCAGGCGCTGGCCGCGCGCAGCGGCGCTGCGGTGACGACGCCGGCCGAGAGCACACACGGTCCGCAGCAGGCCGCGGCGATGGCGCGGCGAAGCGGCCTTGCGCTCGCCGACGGGCGCGTCGTCGACGAGCGCTCGCAGGTGCTGCTGGCGCGCGGCCTGAGTTCGCGCGATCTGGCGCAGCGGCTGTCCGCCGACGAGGAAGTCGAGTACGCGGTTCCCGACGAGCGCCGGCGCGCGCTCGCCTTGCCCAACGACCCGCTGTTTGCCGGCGGGCCGGGCATCTCGCCGGTCGCGGGGCAGTGGTATCTGCGCGCGCCCGATGGCGAACGCGTGTCGGCGATGAACGCGCTCGGTGCCTGGGACATCGCGACCGGTGCCGCGAGCGTGGTGGTCGCCATCATCGACTCCGGCGTGCGACCGGAGCACCCCGACCTGGCCGACGTGCTGGTCGCCGGTTACGACTTCATCGCCGATGCCGCCGACGCGCGCGACGGCGATGGCCGCGACGCCGATCCGTCGGATCCCGGAGACTGGACGAGCGAAGGCCTGTGCGGCGTCGGCGAGTCGGCGAGTCCGAGCAGCTGGCACGGCACGAAGATGGCCGGCCTCGTCGGCGCGCACACCGACAACGGCCTGGGCATGGCCGCGGTCGCCCGCGGCGTGCGCGTGCAGCCGGTGCGCGTGCTCGGCGCCTGCGGCGGCTACGACTCCGACATCATCGCCGGCATGCTCTGGGCTGCGGGCCTGAGCCGCAACCCGGTCGTCAATCCGACCCCTGCGCGTGTGCTCAACCTGAGCCTGGGCTCCAGCGGAAGCTGCTCCGCGGCCTATCGCGACGTCACCGAGCGGCTGGAAGCCGCGGGCGTCGTCATCGTCGCCGCGGCCGGAAACGAGGAGGGGCTGGCGGTCAGCACGCCCGGCAACTGCCCAGGTGTGATCGCGGTCGCGGCGCTGCGCCATGCCGGCACCAAGGTCGGCTTCTCCAGCGTGGGACCGGAGGTGGCGATTGCCGCGCCCGGAGGCAATTGCGTCAACCTCGCCGGCGAGTGCCTCTATCCGATCGTCACGACGACCGACAGCGGGACCCGGGGTCCGGTGCGGTCGACGTACACCGACGGCTACGACTACTCGGTGGGCACGAGCTTCGCCAGCCCCCTGGTGGCTGGAACGGTGGCGCTGATGCTCTCGGTCAACCCGGCTCTGGCGCCGGGCGAGGTGCGTACGATGCTGGGCAGCTCGGCGCGTCCCTTCGTCGCCGCCGGCACCGCCGGCGTGCCGCAATGCCATGCACCCGACGGGCGGCCGCAGGACGAATGCGTCTGCACCACCGCGACCTGCGGCGCCGGCATGCTCGATGCCGCGGCGGCGGTGCGTGCCGCGGTGGCCGCCGCCGACGGCGCGGGGGACGAGAACGAGGGCGGCGGCACGGGCGGCGGCGCGCTGGACCTGCCGTGGCTGCTGGCGCTGGCGGCGGGGCTCGCCGTTCCGTGGGCGCTGCGCCGTTGGCCGCATCGGTCGAAAGGGTGAGGGCGGCGCAAGGGCTTTTCGAGCAGTACCCCGGTTCCGTCGCGGCATGGGGCGGTGGCATGATGGTTCGCGCCCTTTCACATGTCCCCGCAGGACGCCGCGCCCGATGCCCGAAGCCAATCCCCTGCTGCAGCCCTGGACGGCGCCCTTCGGCCTGCCGCCGTTCTCCGAGATCCGGCCCGAGCACTTCGAGCCCGCCCTGGACGCCGCGATGCAGGCGCATCGGGCCGAACTGCGCGCCATTGCCGACAGCGCCGAGGCGCCGAGCTTCGACAACACCGTCGCCGCCTTCGACCGCAGCGGCCGGCTGCTGGCGCGTGTGCTCGCGGTGTTCGAGAACCTCGGCGCGTCGGCCACGAGCTCCGCATTGCAGGCGGTGCAGCGCCGCATGGCAGCGCCGCTGGCGGCGCACGAGAGCGCGGTCTACATGGACGCGGCGCTGTTCTCGCGCCTGGACGCGCTGCACGCGCGCCGCGACGCGCTGGCGCTGGACGCCGAGTCGCGCCGCCTGCTCGAGCGCCTGCACCTGGACTTCGTGCGCGCCGGCGCGCGCCTGCAGGGCGAGGCCGGACGACGCTACGCCGAGGTGATGGCCGAGCTCGCCGGACTGACGACGCGCTTTGCGCAGAACGTGCTGCACGACGAGACGAACTGGTGGCTCGCGCTCGACACCGAGGATGAGATGGCCGGCTTGCCCGGCTTCGTGCGCGCTGCCGCGCGCCAGGCCGCGGCCGAGCGCGGGCTGCAGGGCCATGTGGTCACGCTCGCCCGCGGGCTCGTCGTGCCCTTCCTGACCTTCTCGACGCGGCGCGACCTGCGCGAGCGCGTGTGGCGCGCGTGGACGGGACGCGGCGCTCACGCCGGCGAGAGCGACAACCGCCAGGTCGCGCGTGCCATCCTGCGCCTGCGGCACGAGCAGGCGAAGCTGCACGGTTACGCCTGCTACGCCGACTACGCGCTGGCCGACACCATGGCCGGCAGCCGCGCGGCAGTGCAGGCGCTCTTCGACGAGGTGTGGCCGCGTGCGCTGCTGGCGCTGCAGCGCGAGCGGCTGGAGCTGCAGGCACAGATGGAAGCCGAGGGCGCCCGCGACCCCCTCGAGGCCTGGGACTGGCGCCATTGGGCGGAGAAGGTGCGCCAGGCGCGCTACGCCGTCGACGATGCCGAGGTCAAGCCCTACTTCGGGCTGGACGCGATGGTGCAGGCGGCCTTCGACTGCGCGCGGCGGCTCTTCGGGCTGCGCTTCGTGCCGCGGGCGGACCTGCCGGTCTACCACCCGGACGTGAAGGCCTACGAGGTGCAGGACGACCGGGGCGCGACGATCGGTGTCTTCCTGCAGGACAACTTCGCGCGTGCGGGCAAGCGCAGCGGTGCGTGGATGAGCTCGCTGCGCTGGCGAAACCGCAACGCCCCGCAGGGCGGGGAAGAGCTGCCGGTGATCCTCAACAACAACAACTTCGCGCGCGCGACGCCGGGCGAGCCGGTGCTGCTGTCGATGGACGAGGCGCGCACGCTCTTCCACGAGTTCGGGCACGGCCTGCACGGCCTCCTCTCGGACGTGCGCTTCGACCGCCTCTCGGGCACGCAGGTGCTGCGCGACTTCGTCGAGCTGCCCTCGCAGCTCTTCGAGCACTGGCTCTCCGAGCCCGAGGTGCTGCGTCGCCACGCGCGCCACGTGCGCAGCGGCGAACCCATCCCCGAGGCGCTGGTGCAGCGGCTGCAGGCGGCACAGCGCTTCAACCAGGGTTTCGAGACCGTTCGCTACACGGCCAGCGCGATCGTCGACCTGGCCGTGCACAGCCGCAGCGAGGCCGAGCCGCCGGCCGACCTCTGCGCCTTCGAGTCCGAGGTGCTGGCCGCGCACGGCCTGCCCGCGGGGGTGGGCATCAACCACCGGCTGGTGCACTTCCAGCACCTGTTCTCGGGCTCGAGCTACGCCACGGGCTACTACGTCTACCTCTGGGCCGAGGTCCTGGACGCCGACGGCTTCGAGGCCTTCCGCGAAGCCGGCGATGCCTTCGCCCCGCAGCTTGCCGCGCGCTTGCGGCGCTACGTCTACGGCAGCGGCAACAGCCGCGATCCGGCGGCTGCCTACGCCGCCTTCCGCGGCCGTGCGGCCACCGTCACACCCTTGCTGCGCAAGCGTGGCCTGATCGAGGGCGAGGCGCAGCCGGCCTGAGGGCGCGGCTGCGTCTGCTGCCGCATCAGGCCGGAACCGCCGGCAGGCCCGAAAGCGCCATCGCCAGTTCCTTCTCGTCGTAGGGCTGGTCGACCAGCTTGTCGCCGAAGTAGGCGCTGTAGGCGCTCATGTCGAAGTGGCCGTGGCCGCTGAGGTTGAAGACGATGACCTCGGAGCGGCCCTCGGCCTTGCAGCGCAGGGCCTCGTCGATCGCAGCCCTCACCGCGTGGTTGGCTTCCGGCGCGGGAACGATGCCCTCGGCGCGCGCGAAGGTCACGCCGGCCTCGAAGCAGGCTTTCTGGTGGAAGGCCACGGCTTCGATGAGGCCGAGTTCCTTCAGATGCGAGACCATGGGCGCCATGCCGTGGTAGCGCAGGCCGCCGGCGTGGAAGCCCGGCGGCGTGAAGGTGCTGCCCAGGGTGTGCATCTTGGTCAGCGGCGTCAGGTGCGCGGTGTCGCCGAAGTCGTAGGCGAACTTGCCGCGCGTCAGCGAGGGGCAGGCCGCGGGTTCGGCGGCGATGATGCGCCGCTTGCGCCCGCCGCGCAGCTGCTGGCCGAGGAAGGGGAAGGCCAGGCCGGCGAAATTGCTGCCGCCGCCGGTGCAGCCGATGACGATGTCCGGGTCGTCGCCGGCCATCTCGAACTGCTGCATCGCCTCCAGGCCGATGATCGACTGGTGCATGAGCACGTGGTTGAGCACCGAGCCCAGGGCGTAGTTGGTGTCCTTGTTGGTGGCGGCGATCTCCACCGCCTCGCTGATGGCGATGCCAAGCGAGCCCGGGTGGTTCGGATCCTTCTCGAGGATGGCACGGCCGCAGTTGGTCTCGGTGCTGGGGCTGGGCAGGCAGCGCGCGCCGTAGGTCTCCATGAGCGCGCGGCGATACGGCTTCTGGTCGTAGGAGATGCGCACCTGGAAGACCAGCACCTCGATGCCGAAGAGCGCGCCGGCAAAGGACAGCGACGAGCCCCACTGGCCGGCGCCGGTCTCGGTGGAGAGCTTTCTGATGCCGGCCTGCGCGTTGTACCAGGCCTGCGGGATGGCGGTGTTGGGCTTGTGGCTGCCCGCGGGCGAGACGCCTTCGTACTTGTAGTAGATCTTGGCCGGCGTGCCCAGCGCCTTCTCCAGGCGGTGCGCGCGCACCAGCGGGCTCGGACGCCAGAGGCGGAAGACCTCGCGCACGGGCTCGGGAATGGGGATCTCGCGCTCGGTGCTCACCTCCTGCATGATGAGTTCCATGGGGAAGAGCGGGGCCAGATCGTCCGGTCCGAGCGGCTGCAGGGTGCCCGGATGCAGCGGCGGCGCCAGCGGCGCCGGCAGGTCGGCCGCGATGTTGTACCAGTGGCGGGGCATCTTGCTCTCGTCGAGCAGGAACTTGGTCGGTGTGCTCATCGGATCTCCTGGTCAAGGGTCAGGGGCAAGAAACGGCGTGCATGCTACGGCGGCATCTGGATACTGTATACAGGTACTCACCCGTGTCCGCTGGTTGCGCGAGGTCATGCCGGCGGCCGCCGGGGTGGGCGCAGTTCGACCGCGGCATGCTGGATGTCGAGGGCTGAAGCGCCCCGATGGCTTTCAGCCGCGGCGCACGACGGCGGCGGTGGGCGCCTCGTTGACCTGGAGCTGGAAGACGTCCGGGCGCGCGTAGTGGCCCACGGCGTCGAAGTCGAACTTGCCGCGCGCGATCTCGTCCAGGTCGAGGTCGGCGCAGAGGATGGTCTCGCTGCCGAAGTGCGGCCCGGCCAGCACCTGCCCGAGCGGGCCGACGATGAGGCTGCCGCCGCGCATGAGCACGGCCTCGGGGCCTTCGCCGAGCTGCGGCAGGCGCACGCGCAGCGCTTCGGGGAAGTCGCCGCGGCGCACGAACTGGCAGGCGCTGAGCACGAAGCAGCGCCCCTCGAGCGCCACGTGCTGCATCGACGGCAGCCATGTCGCGGTCGTCGGCGGTCGGCGCGCAGTACAGGGCCACGCCCTTGGCGTACATGGCCATGCGCATCATGGGCATGTAGTTCTCCCAGCAGATCACCGAGCCGATGCGCCCCCAGGGGCTGTCGACCACGGTCAGCGTGGAGCCGTCGCCGAAACCCCAGATCATGCGTTCGAGTGCGGTCGGCATGAGCTTGCGGTGCTTGCCCTGCAGCACACCGTCGGGCCCGAGGAAGAGCACCGTGCAATAGCAGGTGCCGCCCTCGCGCTCGATGACGCCGATGACGACATGCACGCGGTGCTCGCCTGCCGCCTCGGCAAGCCGCGCGACCTGCGGCCCCGGTACCTCGATCGCCGCCTCGTGGTAGAGGCGGAACTCCTCGCGCCCCTGCGGATCGCGCGCGCCCACGACGAGGCCGAAGTCCAGGCCCTTCGGGTAGCCGCCGATGAAGGCCTCGGGGAAGACGACCAGCTTCGCCCCGGTGGCCGCGGCCTCGCCGATGAGGCGCACCGCCTTGTCGGTGCCGGCCTCGGCGTCGAACTGCACGGCGCCGGCCTGCACCACCGCGGCGCGCAGGGTTTTCGTGTCGCTCATCTTGCTTCGTCCTTTCGTGCCCGCAACTGACGGGGGCGGGCCGGCGCGCATTCTGGATCCTGCTCGAGGCGTCATGCCGTGGCCAGCGGCGGCCCGAGCGCGCGCAGCACGTCGCGCACGTACTGCACGCGGTCGGCGACGGCGGCGAACTCGCGTTCGATGCGCAGCTTGTCGTTGCCGGCGAGCTTGACCGAACGGTTCTTCTGCACGAGCGCGATGATGCGCTGCGCGTCCACGGGCGGATTGGGGCGGAAGGCGATGCTCATGAGCCTGGGCCCGGCGTCGATCTTCTGCACGCCGTAGGGCCTGGCGAGCACGCGCAGGCGGTGCGTGTCGAAGAGCGCCTGGCCCTGCGCGGGCAGCTTGCCGAAGCGGTCGGTGACTTCCTCGAGCAGACGGTCCAGGGCCTGCCCGTCCTCGGCGCCGGCCAGGCGCTTGTAGAGGCTCAGGCGCGCGTGCACGTCGCCGCAGTAGGCGTCGGGCAGCAGCGCCGGGACGTGCAGGTTGACCTCGGTGGCGGCGCCGAAGAGCGAGCCCAGCGGCGAGAGCAGGTCGGGCTCGCGCCCGGCCTTGAGGCTGCGCACCGCCTCGGCCAGCATGTCGTTGTAGAGCTGGAAGCCGACCTCCATCATGTTGCCGCTCTGGCTCTCGCCGAGCACCTCGCCCGCGCCGCGGATCTCGAGGTCGTGCATCGCGAGGTAGAAGCCGCTGCCCAGCTCCTCCATCTCCTGGATCGCCTGCAGGCGCTGGCCGGCCTGCTTGGTCAGGCTCTGCACGTCGGGGACGAGCAGGTAGGCGTAGGCCTGGTGGTGGCTGCGGCCGACGCGCCCGCGCAGCTGGTGCAGCTGCGCCAGACCGAACTTGTCGGCGCGCGTGATGACGATGGTGTTGGCGCTGGGCACGTCGATGCCGGTCTCGATGATGGTCGAGCACACGAGCAGGTTGAAGCGCTGGGCGACGAAGTCGCGCATCACCGCCTCCAGCTGGCGTTCGGGCATCTGGCCGTGCGCCACCGCGATGCGCGCCTCGGGCAGCAGCTCGGCGAGCTTGTCGGCGCGCTGCTGGATGGTCTCGACCTCGTTGTGCAGGAAGTAGACCTGGCCGCCGCGCTTCAACTCGCGCAGCACCGCCTCGCGGATGACGCCGCCGCCCTCGTTGCGCACGAAGGTCTTGATCGCCAGCCGGCGCTGCGGCGCGGTGGCGATGACGGAGAGGTCGCGCAGGCCTTCGAGCGCCATGCCCAGCGTGCGCGGGATGGGGGTGGCGGTGAGCGTGAGCACGTCGACCTCGGCGCGCAGCGCCTTGATGGCCTCCTTGTGGCGCACGCCGAAGCGGTGCTCCTCGTCGATGACGAGCAGGCCCAGGCGCTTGAACTTGACTTCGGGTGAGAGCAGCTTGTGCGTGCCCACGACGATGTCGACGCTGCCCTCGGCCAGGCCTTGCAGCGCGCTCTTCACCTCCTTGCTGCTGCGAAAGCGCGAGAGCTCGGCGATCTTCACCGGCCACTTGCCGAAGCGGTCGCTGAGGGTCTGGAAGTGCTGCTCGGCAAGCAGCGTGGTCGGCGCCAGCAGCGCCACCTGGCTGCCGCCGAGCACGGCGACGAAGGCCGCGCGCAGCGCGACCTCGGTCTTGCCGAAGCCGACGTCGCCGCACACCAGGCGGTCCATGGGGCGCGGGCTGATGAGGTCCTGGATGACGGCGTGGATGGCCGCGCGCTGGTCGGCCGTCTCCTCGAACGCGAAGCTGCTGGCGAAGGCCTCGTAGTCGTGCGCGCTGAAGCGATGCGCCTGGCCCTGCCGCGCCGCGCGCTGCGCGTACAGGCCCAGCAGCTCGGCGGCGGTGTCGCGCACCTGCTCGGCGGCGCGGCGCTTGGCCTTCTCCCACTGGCTGCTGCCGAGCTTGTGCAGCGGTGCCTCCTCGGGCGAGACGCCGCTGTAGCGGCCGATCAGGTGCAGTTGCGAGACCGGCACGTAGAGATTGGTCTTCTCCGCGTACTCGAGGTGCAGGAACTCGCTGCGGCTGTCGTCCTGCCCGGGCGTCAAGGCCATGCTGACCAGGCCGCGGTAGCGGCCGATGCCGTGGTTGACGTGCACCACGGGGTCGCCGATCTTGAGCTCGGCGAGATCCTTGATGAGCGTGTCGACGTTGCTCGTCTGCTCCTGCTTGCGGCGTCGCCGCGCTTCACGCGTGCTGGCGAAGAGCTCGGTCTCGGTGACGAACTGGACGCTGACCCCTTCTGCCTGCGGCTCGTGCCAGTGAAAGCCCGCGGCCAGCGGCGCGGCGACGATGGCGACGTGCTCCGAGCCGGCCAGGAACTCGGCCAGCGTGGCCACGCCGGGCAGGCTGATGTGGTGCTCGCGCAGCATCTCGAGCAGGCTCTCGCGGCGGCCTTCGCTCTCGGCGACGAGCAGCACGCGGTGCGGCGTGCGCTCGAGGTGACGGGCGAGGGCGGCCAGCGGCTCGGTGGCGCCGCGTTCGAGCGCGAGCGGCGGCAGCGGGCGTGCCCAGGCCGTCCCGTCGCTGCCGGCATCGGCATCGGCGCTCGCGCCCTGCGCCTGCCCGCGCACGAGCAGCGTGGGCAGCGGCTGCGCGGCGGCGAAGAACTCCTCGGGGCGCAGGAAGATCGCCTGCGGCGGCAGGATGGGGCGTTCCGGGTCGTGCTGCAGGAAGCGATGGCGCTCGCGCGTATCGCTCCAGAAGCGCTGCAGCGCGGCGTCGACCTCGCCGTGCAGCACGAGCAGCGTCTGCGCGCCCAGGTGCTCGAAGATGCTCGCCGTGGCGTCGAAGAACAGCGGCAGGTAGTACTCGATGCCGCTGCCGGCGATGCCTTGCTGGATGTCCTTGTAGATGCGGCTGCGCGTCGGGTCGCCCTCGATCTGCTCGCGCCAGCGCGCGCGAAAGGCGGTGCGCGCGGCCTCGTCCATCGGGAACTCGCGCCCGGGCAGCAGCCGCACCTCGGGCACGGGGTAGAGGCTGCGCTGGCTGTCGGGATCGAAGGCGCGGATGGAGTCGATCTCGTCGTCGAAGAGGTCGAGCCGGTAGGGCACGGCGCTGCCCATGGGGAAGAGGTCGATGAGGCCGCCGCGCACCGCGTACTCGCCCGGCGAGACGACTTGCGTCACGTGCTGGTATCCCGCCAGCGTGAGCTGCTCCTTCAGCCGCGCCTCGTCGAGCCGGCTCTTCTGGCGGAAGAAGAAGGTCGTGGCGGCGAGGAAGGAGGGCGGCGCAAGCCGCGTCAGCGCCGTCGTCGCCGGCAGCAGCACGACGTCGACCTCGCGGTTGCGCATGCGCCAGAGCGTGGCCAGGCGCTCGCTGACGAGGTCCTGGTGCGGGCTGAAGCTGTCGTAGGGCAGCGTCTCCCAGTCGGGGAAGACGGCGGTGCGCAGCGCGGGCTCGAAGAAACCTATCTCGTCGGCCAGGCGCACGCTGTCGGCGGGATCGGCGGTGATCACGGCCAGCAGGCGGCCGTCCTTGTGCGCGGCGCGGGCCTGGCGGGCCAGCAGCAGCGCGTCGGCGCTGCCCACGGGGCGTGGCAGGGTGAAGCGCTTGCCGGGCGCGATCGTCGGGAGCTGCATGCAGGGGAAGGGCGCCGCGATGGCGCGAAGGGGCGGATTCTAGAATTCGGGCATGTCCCTGCCGGCTTCCAGCACGCCAGACGACGACGCGCGTGCCGACGTGGGCGCGCCGGCGCAGCCGCGCTACTGGGCGCTCGTGCCCTGCGCCGGCGTCGGCGAGCGCGCCGGCAGCGCGCTGCCCAAGCAGTACGCAAGCGTGGCCGGGCAGGCGCTGGTGCGGCACACGCTGCGCGCCTTGCGCGCGCTGCCGCAATTGGCTGGCACGCTGCTCGTGCTCAGCCCGCAGGATGCGCACTTCGAGGCCCTGGTGCCCGAGCACGAATTCGACCGCCGCTGGCTGGCGCGCGTGGGTGGCGCCACGCGCGCGGCCAGCGTCGCCGCCGGCCTCGCCGCGCTGCGCGAGCGCGGCGCGCAGGACGCGGACTGGGTGCTGGTGCACGACGCCGCGCGCTGCCTGCTGCGCGCGGAATGGGTGCAACAGCTCATCGAGGCCGTCGGCGACGACGCCGTCGGCGGCCTGCTCGCGCTGCCGGTGGCCGATACCGTCAAGCGTGCCGACGGCAGCGCGCGCGTGCACGAGACCGTGCCCAGGCAGGCGCTGTGGCTGGCGCAGACGCCGCAGATGTTCCGCCTGGCGCTGCTGCAGCGCGCGCTGGCGCAGCCGGCCGCGCAGGCGCAGGCGGCCATCACCGACGAGGCCAGCGCCGTCGAAGCGCTGGGCCTGCAGCCGCGGCTCGTGCCCGGCGCCTGGGAGAACCTGAAGATCACCTGGCCGGCGGACTTCGCGCTGGCCGAACGACTGCTGGCGACACGATGAAGACTCCAAGCATGCGCGTGGGTGAGGGCTGGGACACGCACGCCCTCGTCGCCGGCCGCCCGCTCGTGCTGGGCGGCGTGACGATCCCGCACAGCCACGGCCTGCTCGGGCACAGCGACGCCGACGCCCTGCTGCACGCCATCACCGACGCGCTGCTGGGCGCCGCCGCGCTGGGCGACATCGGCCGCCACTTCCCCGACACCGACCCGGCCTTCGCCGGCGCCGACTCGGCGCGCCTGCTCGCCGAGGCGGCCGCGCGCGTGGCCGCGGCCGGCTGGCGCATCGTCAACGTCGACAGCACGGTCGTCACGCAGGCGCCGAAGCTAGCGCCGCACATCCCGGCGATGGTGGCGCGCATCGCGCAGACGCTCGGGCTGCCGGCGGATGCCGTCAACGTCAAGGCGAAGACGGCGGAGAAGATGGGACCGGTGGGCGAAGGCCGGGCGATCGAGGCGCGCGCGGTCTGCCTGCTCCTTCGCGACAACGGCCGCTGAGATCGCCGAGCGCCTCGCCCGGGATCAGGTGGCGCGCTTCAGGCGAACGTGCACCATCAGGCCGCCGCCGGGGGCGTTGTTGATTTCCAGGCTGCCGCCCATGCGCTGCAGCGATTTCTCGACGATGGCCAGGCCCAGGCCGGCGCCGGTGGCGGCGGTGCGTGCGGCGTCGCCGCGGAAGAAGGGCGTGGTGAGCTGGTGCAGCTTCTCCGGCGCCACTCCGGTGCCGTGGTCGCGCACGGTGACGATGACCCAGGAGCCCGCGCGCACGTAGGTGACCTTGACCTCGGCGACGCCGGTGTAGGTGCCGCGTCCGTAACGGCGCGCGTTCTCGAAGAGGTTGAGGAAGACGCGCGCGAGTTCGGTCTCGTCGCCCATGACGACGAGGTCGGGCGCCACGCGCACGCCGATGCGGATCTGGCTCGCGTCACGAAAGGACGCCGCTTCCTTCTCGATCAGCGCGGCCAGCGCGATCGGCGACAGGCGGGTCTCCCCCGGGCGCGCATAGTCCATGAACTTGTCGATGATGGCGTCGAGCTGGTCGATGTCGGAGGCCATGTTGCGCTTGGCCTCCTCGTCGGCCACGCTCATCTCGGTCTCCAGGCGCAGGCGTGCCAGCGGCGTGCGCAGGTCGTGGCTGATCCCCGCGAGCATGACGGCGCGGTCTTCCTCCATGCGCGCCAGTTCGCGCGCCATGCGGTTGAAGCCGCGGTTGACCTCGCGGATCTCGCTCGTGAGCGTGTTCTCGTCCAGGCGCGAGTCGAGGTCGCCGCCGCGGATGCGGCTGGCGGCGAACGAAAGCTGCTTCAGCGGCTGGTTGATGAGGCTGGCCACCGCCACCGAACCGATCAGCGTGGCCAGCCCCGCGATGCCGATCCACACGAACCAGGTGCGGCTTTGCAGCGGGCCCACCGGCGTCTGCGCCGCCTGCAGCCAGTAACGGTCGCGCTCGATGGAGAAACCGACCCAGATGCCGGGCGTGCCGTTGACGCTGCGCGCGACGATGGCGTCGGGGCCGAGCGTGGCGCGCAGCTCGCTGCTGACGCGGCGCGTGAAGCGGTCGACCGCGTAGGGCTCCCAGTGGTCGCCGGGCTCGCGTGGCGTCACGCGCACGGCCTGCTGCGCGCCCATTCCCTTGAGGATGGCGACGCGGTTGATGCCGTCGGCCTGTCGCAGCGCGGCACGCGAGAGGTTCACGAGGCTGGCGGTCTGCTGTGCCGCCGCGACCGCACGCGGCTCGAACTCGAGTGCGCGCAGCGTCTGCACCCAGGCGAAGACACCGCCGGCCAGCAGCAGCGCCAGCAGGAAGAAGGTGCGCCAGAAGAGGCTCAGGGGCAGCGCGGGTCGCAATGGAGAACCGTTGGACGGGCGTGCGGCAAGGTCAGCTCGCGCCGTCGGGGACGAACACGTAGCCGACACCCCAGACCGTCTGGATGTAGCGCGGCTGTGCCGGATCGGGCTCGATCATCTTGCGCAGGCGCGAGATCTGCACGTCCAGGCTGCGATCGAAGGGCTCGAACTCGCGTCCGCGCGCCAGTTGTGCGAGCTTGTCACGCGACAGCGGTTGCCGCGGGTGGCGCACGAGCGCCTTCAGCATGCTGAACTCGCCCGTGGTCAAGGCCATCTGCTGGCCGTCCTTGGACAGGCGCCGCAGCGAGAGGTCGAACTCGAAGGGGCCGAAGCTGACGACTTGGGCGTCCTTGGACGGCGCACCCGGCGCCTCGAGCTTGGGCCGCCGCCGCAGCACCGCGTGGATGCGCGCCAGCAGCTCGCGCGGGTTGAAGGGTTTGGGCAGGTAGTCGTCGGCGCCGACTTCGAGGCCGACGATGCGGTCCACGTCCTCGACCTTGGCGGTGAGCATGATGATCGGCGTGGTGTCGTTGGCGGCGCGCAGGCGGCGGCAGATCGAGAGCCCGTCCTCGCCGGGCAGCATGAGGTCGAGCACGATGAGATCGATGGTCTCGCGCGTCATGACGCGGTTGAGCGCCTTCGCATCCTCCGCGAGCAGGACCTCGAAGCCTTCCTGCGCGAGGTAGCGCCGCAGCAGGTCGCGGATGCGCGCATCGTCGTCGACGACGAGGATGCGGTCCGGGCGGGGACTGGCGGGGGCGTTCATCGGCGGCTCCTGAATTGTAACAACCGCATTTTGCGTGCCGTCTGGCCGTCGTCGTCCCCTGGCGGCCTTTGGGTTGACCGCTTGTTACAGAACTTGCCTGCGTCAGCGCGCGCGCGGGGCGCTGCGTTAGCCTTCCGTGTCCACTCCTCACCCGCGATCGCCATGACGCCACCTCGCCCCTGCCGCCTTCCCGCCCGCCTGGCCCTGGCGCCGCTGCTGCTGGCCACCGCGCTGCCTGCCCTGGGGCAGACGACGCTGGCGACCACGACGGCGCCGCAGAACGTCGTCGGCCTGAGCGCCACGGCGACCATGGAGGTGCAGAAGGACTTGCTGACGCTGGTCTTCTCCACCAGTCGCGAGGGCCCGGACGCCAGCCAGCTGCAGGCGCAGCTGAAGCAGGCGCTGGACGAGGCGCTCACGGTGGCGCGCGCGGCGGCGAAACCGGGCCGGCTCGAGGTGCAGACCGGGGACTTCTCCATCCATCCGCGCTACACCGCCAAGGGGCCCTCGGGCTGGAGCGGCAGCGCCGAACTGGTGGTCGAGGGCAGCGACATGGTCGCCGTGTCGCAGCTGGCCGGCCGCATCCAGAGCATGACCATCGCGCGCAGCAGCTTCGGCCTCTCGCGCGAGAAGCGCGAGCAGGTCGACGCCGAGCTGACCGCACAGGCGATCGCCAGGTTCAAGGCGCGCGCCGAGGAAGTGGCGCGTCTCTTCGGTTTTTCCGGCTGGACGCTGCGCGAGGTCACGGTGCAGGGCGCGGACCTGCCCCCCATGCGGCCGATGGCGCGCGTGGCGATGGCTGCAGCCGCACCCGGCGCCGAGGGTGCGCTGCCCTTCGAGGCCGGCAAGGCGACGGTGAGCGCCAGCGTGAGCGGCAGCGTGCAGCTCTCGGCGCGCTGAGCGATCTCGCGGCGCGCCGCGCGGTGGCTACTGCGCCACCCAGCCGCCGTCGACGTTGATGGCTGCGCCGCGGATGTTGTCGGCGGCCGGCGAGCACAGGAAGACCACGAGTGCCGCGAGCTGCTCGGGCGTCGTGAACTGCAGCGAGGGCTGCTTCTCGGCCAGCAGTTCGCGCTTGGCCTCCTCGTTGTCGATGTGCTGGGCGGCGGCGCGGGCGTCGACCTGCTTCTGCACCAGCGGTGTGAGCACCCAGCCCGGGCAGATGGCGTTCACGGTCACGCCGCTGGTGGCGTTCTCGAGTGCTGCGACCTTGGTCAGGCCGACGATGCCGTGCTTGGCGGCGACGTAGGCGCTCTTGTTCGTCGATGCCACCAGGCCGTGCACCGAGGCGACGTTGATGATGCGGCCCCAGTTGCGCTTCTGCATGCCGGGAAGCGCCGCGCGCATGCCATGGAAGGCCGAGCTCAGGTTGATGGCGATGATCGCGTCCCAGCGCTCGACGGGAAACTCGGGGATGGGCGCGACGTGCTGGATGCCGGCGTTGTTGACGAGGATGTCGCAGCTGCCGAGCTCGCTTTCACAGCGGCGGACCATGGCCTCGATCTGCTCGGGCCTGCTCATGTCGGCACCGTCGTGAACGGCCTCGGGATCGAACCGCCGCACCTGGGCGAGGGCGCCTTCGACGTCGCCGAAGCCGTTGAGCATCACGCGCGCGCCGTTCTGCGCCAGCGCGGTGGCGATTCCCAGACCGATACCGCTGGTCGAGCCCGTGACGAGGGCGGTCTTTGCACTCAGCATGCGGTGCACTCCTGCTGTGGTTACGATGCCCGCATTATCGAAATTCCGCTCCGGTGGCGTCATGAACGGTCCCGCTTCACCCCGCCTGCGCCAGGTCCAGTGCCTGGATTCCCGCGGCCTGCACCGCATGGCCTACTGGGAATGGGGCGATCCGGCCAACGCGCGCGTGCTCGTCTGCGTGCACGGACTCGCGCGCCAGGGGCGCGACTTCGACACCCTCGCCGCAGACCTTTGCGGCCACTACCGTGTCGTCTGCCCGGACGTGGTCGGGCGCGGGAAGAGCGACTGGCTCGACGACGCGATGGCCTACGCCTTCCCCACCTACATTGCCGACATGGTGACGCTGCTGGCGCGGCTGGATGCGGCGCAGGTCGACTGGGTCGGCACGTCGATGGGGGGATTGATCGGCCTCGGCGTGGCGGCGCTGCGCGGTTCGCCGCTGCGCCGGCTCGTGCTCAACGACGTCGGACCGTCGATCGAGCCGCAGTCGCTCGTGCGCATCGGCACCTACCTGGGCGCGCCCTTGCGCTGGCGCTCGCTGGACGAGGCCGCCGATGCCTTGTGGGAGATCAGCCGCAGCTTCGGTCCGCACACGCGCGAGCAGTGGCTGGCGCTGACGCGCCCGCAGCTGGCGGTCGACGGAGAGGGCTTCAAGCCGCACTACGATCCCGCGATCGCCGTGCCGTTTCGCGCCATC
Organism: Burkholderiales bacterium; assembly: GCA_026932235.1. Classification (GTDB taxonomy): domain Bacteria; phylum Pseudomonadota; class Gammaproteobacteria; order Burkholderiales; family Burkholderiaceae_C; genus Rubrivivax. The sequence continues at coordinate 13,381 of JAIXKR010000041.1, read as the reverse complement.
ACGCCGGCGCTGGCCCATGCGGGCGAGGCGGCGATGTGGAGCGCCTATGACGGCCTGAAGCTGCCGGTGCTGCTGCTGCGCGGCGCGGAGTCCGACCTCTTGTCCAAGGCCACGGCGCAGGCCATGACCGAGCGCGGACCGAAGGCGCGCCTGGTGGAGTTTGCGGGCGTGGGCCACGCGCCCACGCTCGTGCAGCCCGAGCAGCGCCAGGCGGTGAGGGAGTTCCTGCTCGAGGGCTGAAGCGAAGGTTCGCCCGTCATGAAGACGCTTGCCGGCGAGGCCGTGTTGGCCGCGGCTCCGATCGTCCAGCTCAGCGAAGCCGCGGACGCCTCCATCGGTGCCGACGCGCTGCAGCGCGCGCGCGCCTTCGCCGAGCCCCTGCTGGCGGGGCGGGTACGCGGCTCGGGCGAGGGCGCGCTTGCGCACGCCGACGGCGTGGCCGGGATCCTCGCGGCCATCGGGGCGGCACCCTCGATGCAGGCCTCGGCCTATCTCGTCTACGCCAGCGACTACCTGCAGCGGCCCGAGGAGGTGATCGGGCGTGCCTTCGGGCCGTCGTACGCGGGTCTGGTGATGCTCACGCGGCAGCTGGTGCAGATCCAGCGCGCGGCGCGCGATGCCGCGCTCGGCGAGGGCGGGCATGGCCGGCAGGCCGAGCGCGTGCGCAAGATGCTGCTGGCCTTCGGGCGCGACCTGCGCGTCGTGCTGCTGCGCCTGGCCTCGCGGCTGCAGACGCTGCGCTGGTTCGCCGCCAGCAAGCGCGAGTGCCCGCGCGAGCTGGGGCTGGAGTCGCAGCAGATCTTCGCGCCGCTGGCCAACCGGCTCGGCATCTGGCAGATCAAGTGGGAGCTCGAGGACCTGGCCTTCCGCTTCCTCGACCCCGAGACCTACCGCCGCGTGGCGTTGCTCGTCGACGAGAAGCGCGCCGAGCGCGAACTGGGCGTGGAGCAGGCTCGTCGGCACCTGGCTGAGCTGCTGCAGCACGCGCACATCCGCGCCGAGGTGCTGGGGCGGCCCAAGCACCTCTACAGCATCTGGAAGAAGATGCAGGGCAAGGGCTTGTCGATCGAGCGCGTCTTCGACGTGCGCGCGCTGCGCGTCATCGTCGAGGACGAGGCGGCCTGCTACGCGGCGCTGGCGCGCGTGCACGAGGCCTACACGCCGGTCGAGGGCGAGTTCGACGACTACATCGCGCGCCCCAAGGCCAACGGCTACCAATCGCTGCACACCGTGGTGCTGGGCGAGGACGGACGGCCCGTCGAGGTGCAGATCCGCACGCGCGCGATGCACGAGCACGCCGAGTACGGTGTCGCCGCGCACTGGATGTACAAGGAAGCCGGCGCACGCGGCTATGCCGGCGTGGCCGCCAGCGGCGCCTACGAGCAGCGCCTGGCCGACGCGCGCAAGGCCGTGCTGCGCGAACTGCTGGCCTGGGAGCGCGACTTCAGCAGTTCGCAGCGTCGGGATGTGGCCGCCGCTCCCGCGAAGGGCGCCGGTGTCGGCCCTGCGGTCGGCGCCGCGGTCGGCGCTGGACTCGACGATCGCATCTACGTCTTCACGCCGCAGGCGACGCTGATCGATCTCCCGGCGGGCGCCACGCCGGTCGACTTCGCCTACGCGCTGCACACCGACCTCGGCCACCGCTGCCGCGGCGCCCGCGTCGATGGCGCGATGGTGCCGCTGAACACGCCGCTCACGCATGGGCAGACGGTGGAGATCGTCGCCGCGAAGGAGGGCGGGCCGTCGATGGACTGGCTCAACCCCGAGCTGCATTTCCTGCAGAGCCCGCGCGCACGCGCCAAGGTGCGCGCCTGGTTCAACGCGCAGGCCTTGTCGGCCACGCTCGGGCGCGGACGCGAGCTCGTCGAGAAGCTGCTGCAGCGCGAGGGCCGCACGGCCCTCAAGCTCGAGCACCTTGCCGAGCAGCTCGGCTTCAAGTCGGCGGACGCGCTGTTCGAAGTCGTCGGCAAGGATGAGTACTCGCTGCGCAACATCGAGAACCTGCTGCGCCCGGCTGCGCCCGCGGCCGCCGAGGCGGACGCGCCGCTGCTGCGGCGCTCGCGCAGCGGGGCGGGTGGCGGCGGGGTGTTGGTGGTGGGCGTGGGCTCGCTGATGACGACGCTGGCACGCTGCTGCCGGCCCGCACCGCCGGACGAGATCCGCGGCTTCGTCACGCGCGGCAAGGGGGTGGCCATCCATCGTCGCGACTGCAGCAACTTCCGCCACATGGCCGAGCGCTTCCCGGGCCGCGCCATCGAGGTGGCGTGGGAGAGCGCCGGCAGCGGCGACAAGCGTCCCGTCTACCCGGTGGACGTGCAGATCGAGGCCGAGGACCGCCAGGGCCTGCTGCGCGACATCTCCGAAGTCTTCACCAAGGAACGGCTGAACGTGATCGCCGTGAACACGCAGTCGCAGCGCGGCCAGCGTGGCGCGACCGCGCGCATGGTCTTCACCGTCGAGGCCGAGGACGCGGGCCGCATCGCGCAGGCGCTGCGCGCGGTGGCGCGGGTTCCCGGGGTCTGGAAAGCGCGCAGGCGCTGACGGCGGCGGTGCGCCGGCCGTGCACGAATGCACGGTCGGTGTCGGCAGGGCCGCATGCGCCCGGTCCCGCGGCGTCGATTCATCCATTCCCCGAGTGCCGGCGCCCGGAGGCGTCGATACCGTGGCGCCCATGACGAGACGAGCCGCCACCGCATCCCCGGCAGACCAGGCTCAGGCCGCGTTGGGCTGTGCAAGCCCCTGGGCGCGGCTGTCCGGGGCGGACCGTGCATTCCGCACGCCGCGATCGACCGCATCGCGCGCCGTCCCTCGAATCGGGGGCCTTGCTGCCGATCAAGTAGCGGCGCGGTTCGCTAAGGTCTCGGCATCGGTTTCAACTGCTCACAAATTTGCCATGCTGCAACAACACCGCACCCTTTCGTCGCCCCGAGTCCTTCGCCCGACGCTCCTGGCGCTGGCCTGCGGCGCCTTCCTCTGCAGCGCGGCCTTCGCCGCGCCGACGGTCTTCGATCCGCTCTACGGCGGCGACGTCGCCACCGCCGCCGGCGCACAGGCCGAGTTCCGCCGTATCGACAACGCCTGGCACGGCAGTCAGGTGCTGTGGAACGAGGGCACGACGACGTACGGCAACGGCAGCGCCATCGGCAGCTTCGGCTGGGGCACCGGCTTGTGGGGTCGCGCGGACTGGCAGCAGGTGATGAACGGCGACGTGACGCCGGTGCAGCAGTGGAGCGGCATCGTCGACCAGATCAATTTCGGCAATGCCCGCTACAACGAGTGCTATGCCGGCACCTGGGGCGCAGCCTCGCTCAGCCCCTTCTTCGGCAACACCGTCACCGGGGCCGACTGCAGCGACAAGGAGGCCGGCGCCGAGGACCAGATGAACTGGGCCACCCACTTCAGCGGCCTCATCCGCATCACCGAGGCGGGCCTCTACAACTTCAGCGTCCTCTACGACGACGGCTTCTTCTTCCGCCTCATCGGCGCCGACAACGAGTCGCTGGAGATCGGCCAGGACTTCCTGAACCCGCGCGATCGCCTGGGATTCGACGACAACCTGCAGCTCTCCGAAGGGCTCTACGGCTTCGAGCTCGGAAGCTGGAACCGCCTGGGTGCAGGCGTCGTCGACCTGCGCTGGTCGCGGGACGACGGCGACTGGGAGCTGGTGCCGGTCGACAACTTCGAGCACCGCGTCCCCGAGCCTTCGCTGCTGGCGCTGCTGGCGCTGGCCTTCGGCGCGGCCGCCTGGTCACGCCGGGGCGTTGCGCGATGCTGAAGAAGCCCCCGTCGACCAGCCGGGTCGCCGCCGCACACGGCTGGCAGGGGCCGCGCGCCGCGCAGCAGGCCCAGGAGCATCTGCCGGTGCTGCGGCGCCTCGGACACGCAGTCCTCGTCGCCGCCGGCTGGCTGCTTTTCGCCTGGAGCTGGCAACGCGTCACCGCCGGCAGACCCGAGCTCGGCGAACTGCGCTGGCTGATGCTCGGCGCGCTCGCGGTGGTGTCGGTCCTCACGACCGGATGGATCGCGCACAACGTCGGCATCCATCGCCGCAAGGGCCCGCGGCGCAGCGTGCCGGCCGTCGAGATGGCCTACGACGCCGATTTCAACGGCCGACGCATCGACGCCGACTGGGCGCGGCTTGCCGGCGCGCGCTGCATCGACGTCGTCGTGGATGGCGCGGTGAAGCGCTTCGTCGAGCCTGACGGCGTGCCGCGGCCGGCGCTTCCCGCCGTCGAGGAGATTGCATGATCGAGCCCTGGCTCTACGAGCTGCAGCACAGTTGGCCCTACGCGGTCGTGCTGGCCTTCTTCGCGGCCTACCCGATCGTCACCAGCATCATGTGGATGATCACCGCGGCGATCTTCCGCCTGCGCTGGGAGGACGGCGGCGCCGGCGCTTGCGGTGACGGCGAGCGGCAATGGCCGCTGGTGAGCGTGCTCGTTTCCGCGTACAACGAGGAGGCGGTGATCGCGCGCTCGGTGCTGGCCATGCTGCGCATGGACTACCCGGCCTTCGAAGTCATCGTCGTCGACGACGGCTCGAGCGACGGCACGCTGGCCGCGCTGCAGCCGCTGATGGGCGATCCCCGCCTGCGCGTGGTGCGCAAGGCCGTCAACGAGGGCAAGGCGATGGCGCTCAACGACGCGCTGCCGCTGGCGCGCGGCGAGATCCTGATGGGCCTGGACGCCGACGCCGAGCCCGATCCGCAGATGCTGCGCTACATCGTGCCGCACTTCGATTCACCGCGCGTGGCCGCCGTCACCGGCAATCCGCGCGTGCGCAACACGGGCAGCTTCCTCGCACGGCTGCAGGCGGTCGAGTTCTCCTCCATCATCAGCCTGCTGCGCCGCGCGCAGCGCGTGTGGGGGCGCATCGTCACCGTCTCCGGCGTGGTGGCCGCGCTGCGCCGCAGCGCGGTCGTGGACGTCGGCGGCTACAGCCCGAACATGCCGACCGAGGACATCGAGCTGACCTGGAAGCTGCAGAAGCGTCACTACGACGTGCGCTACGAACCGCGCGCGATCTGCTGGATGACGGTGCCGCAGTCCTGGCGCGGGCTGTGGCGCCAGCGCCTGCGCTGGGCGCGCGGCCTCGCGCAGGTGCTGCGCAAGCATGCCGACGTGATGGTGACCTGGAAGAGCCGCCGCCTGTGGCCGGTGTTCGTCGAGTCCTCGCTCTCCATCCTGTGGTCGGTGTGCTTCGTCTTCCTCACTTCGCTGTGGACACTGTCCTACGCCGTCGGACTGCCGCCGGTGGGCGCCTCGCCGATTCCCAATCTCTGGGGCATGGCGATCGCCACGCTGTGCCTGCTGCAGCTGCTCACCGGCGTGCTCATCGACCGCCGCTACGACCGCGGCATCGTGCGCTTCCTCCCCTACGCGGTGTGGTATCCGCTCGTCTACTGGGCGTTCCTGGCGCTGACCACGGTGCGCGCGCTGCCCTATCTGGTCAAGGCCCCTGCCCGGGAAGCCGTGCGCTGGAGCACGGCGCGAACGGGGAGCGCCTCTTGAAGTCCGTGCCGTCCGCGCGGCCGCTGCTTGCGGCCTGCGTGCTGGCGCTCGCCGCCGGCGGCGGCGCGGTGAACGCGCAGGTGCCGCTCGCGTCGGCGCCCGCGGCGCCGGCGCAGGTGCCGACCGCGGAGCTGCGGGCGCAAGCGCGCGCCGCCGCCGAACGGCGCGACTGGGGGCCGGCGCTGGCGCGCTTCGACGAGCTCGTGGTGCGCCACGGCGACGACGTCGAGCTGCTGATCGAGGCCGCGCGCGTGAACGGCTTTGCCGACCGCAACGCGCACGCCGCCGCGCTCTACCGCCGTGCGCTGGCGCTTGCGCCGGCGCGGCGCGCGGACATCGCGCCGTCGCTGGCCTGGCAGAGCCTGTGGGGCGGTGAACCGGCGCAGGCCGAGGCGCTGTTCGCCGAACTGGCGGGCGATGCGGCCGGCGCGGCGCGCGTCGAGATGCTCGACGGCCTCGGGCAGGCGCGCCAGGCGCAGGGCGAGCAGGCGCGGGCGCTGGAGGCCTTTCGCGAAGCGCATGCCCTCGCGCCCGGGCAGCTGAGGCTGCATCGGCGCTATGCCATGTCGCTGCTCTGGAACGGCGACGAGGCGGGGGCGATCCGCGAACTGCAGGCCCTGGTCGCGCGCGTGCCCGGCGATCGCGATCTCGCCTGGGCGCTGGCCAATGCGCTCAACTTCAACGGCCAGCATCGGGCCGCGCTGCGCGGCTTTCTCGCGCAGGCCGCGCCCACGCATCCGGGCGAGCGCACCGACCTCGCGCGCGCCTGGCGCTGGGCGGGCTACGAGGAGCGCGCACTGCCGCTGCTGGCCGACCCGGCCGACGCGGACACGATCTGGCTGCGCGAGTACCGTGTGCGCCGCGAGCTGCGGCCCTTCGGCTTCGTCGCCCTCGAGCGCGCCGAGGATCGCGACGAGCTGACGGCCGATGCGATGGTCGTCGGCGCCGGATGGCATCCGCAGGCGGGCTCGACGCTCGAGATGCAGGTGAGGCGGCTGCACCTGGACGACCCCTTCGGCGCGCCGAAGGCGACGCAGCTGCGGGCAGCCTATGGCTGGCGCGTTGGCGAGCCGGGCGACGCGCGCGGCACCTGGTGGCCGAGCCTGGCGCTCGGTGCGGCGCACTTCCCGGGCTGGAACCCGGTCACCGCCAGTGCACGTGTGCGCTGGGTGCCGGCGGACGGCCTGCGCGTCGACGGCGAAGCCGCGCGCGAACTGGTCGAAGCGCCGCGCGCGGTCGCCAACCGCGTCCGCGTCGACGTCCTCTCCGCCGGCCTCGAGGCGCGAACCGATCCGCGCTGGGTCGTCGCCGCATCGGCAGCCGTGCTGCGTTTCGACGACGGCAGCACGCGCGTGCGCGCCGCGGGCCGCATCGAGCGCCGCATCCTCGCGCGGCCGCGCGTCGCGCTGGGTGTCGAGGGCATGGCCTTCGAGCGCGTTGCCGGCGATCGCGGCATCGACCGCGGCTACTGGAACCCCAGGCGCTATGCCGAGGGGCGCGCCTATGCCGCGTTGACGCACGAGTTCCGCCAGTTCGACCTGCAGGCGCGGGTGGGCTTCGGCAGCGCGAGCGAAACCGACGACGCCGGCGCGCGCAGTCACGGCTCGCCGCACCTGTGGGAGCTCGAGCTGGGCTGGGACGTCTCGCCGACGCTGCGGCTGCGGCTGGCGGCCGGAGGGTCCGGGCAGGGCCTGGGCGTCTCGGCCGGCGGGACCGGCGGCGCGGGCTACTGGCGGCGCTACCTCAACCTGAGCGTCAACGTCTGGTTCTGATCAAGCTTTGGTGCGGCGAGGCGGCGGGGAAACTCCCCTGCGGCCGCCGCGGGTGGCGCTCCTAGAATGCGCCGCCGAAGCCGCAGGAGCCCGCCGCATGCCCACCACCCGCCGCAAGCCCGACGCCGATGCAGGCGCGAGCGACGTGCGCGTGCTGAAGAAGTACCCCAACCGCCGCCTCTACGACACGCGCGCCAGCAGCTACATCACGCTGGCCGACGTGAAGAAGATGGTGATGGCCGCCGAGGACTTCGAGGTCCGCGACGCGAAGACGAACGAGGACATCACCCGCAGCATCCTGCTGCAGATCATCCTCGAGGAGGAGTCCGGCGGCGTGCCCATGTTCAGCACGCAGACGCTGGCGCAGATCATCCGCTTCTACGGCCACGCGATGCAGGGACTGATGGGCGGTCTGCTGGAGCACAACCTGCGCGCCTTCGCCGACCTGCAGCAGCGCCTGGCCGCGCAAGGCAAGGGGCTGATCGATCCCAAGTCCTTCAACCCCGAGCTGTGGTCGCAGTTCCTGGGCGCCCAGGCGCCGTTGATGCAGGGCCTGATGGCGCCCTACTTCGAGCAGTCACGGGCGCTCTTCGAGCAGATGCAGGAGCAGTTGCAGAAGGGCTCGCTCTTCCCCGGCACGCGCCCGAGGTGATCGCCGACAATGCGGCGATGTCCCTTTCCGAGTCATCGGCCGGCGCGAGCGTGCCGGCACCTGCATCGGCCCCGACCGTCGGCTTCATCTCGCTGGGCTGCGCGAGCGAGTCTGCATATAAACCACACAGACGGCGCCGAGCCGTCTGGTGATGGAGGCTCGGGAGCCTCGAGCGGAATGGGCTGCGTTGCCGCTGTTCAGAAGCAGTTCGACTGCGCAGCCTTCGTCGAAGAACTCGGGCCACTTGATCGAACAGGCGAAGGGTGCAGGGGCTGTACGCCCAAAACGCCGGGATTCCGCCGGCAACATGCTCGCTGCCCACGGCCTTGTCGATTGGCGCAAACTCGGCATAGCTCACACCGTTCTTGACGGTCAGCGTGACCACCTCGATGATGGGTTTGGCCGGAACTGCAGTCTGCGCCCCTGCTGGTGCAGCGTCATTCTGGACTAACCTGAAGTCGCGCGACGGCCCGCCGCGACGTTCGATGCGGAGGCGAGACATGGCGGAAAAGATGAAGGCGGCGGTCGTGCACGAATTCGGCAAGCCGCTGGTGGTCGAGGAAGTGCCGGTGCCCGAGGTGCCGCGGGGCCAGGTGCTGGTGAAGGTCGCGGCTTCGGGGGTGTGCCACACCGACCTGCATGCCGCCGAGGGTGATTGGCCGGTCAGGCCTTCGCTGCCGTTCATCCCCGGGCACGAGGGCGTCGGCCACGTCGCGCGCGTCGGCGCCGGCGTCACGTTCCTGAAGGAGGGCGACCGCGTCGGCGTGCCCTGGCTGCACACCGCGTGCGGCCACTGCGAGCACTGCATGGGCGGCTGGGAGACGCTGTGCGACGGCCAGCAGATGACCGGCTACACCGTCAACGGCGGCTTCGCCGAGTACGTGCTCGCCGATCCGGCCTTCGTCGGACGCCTGCCCGACCGGCTCGAGTTCGCGCCGGCCGCGCCGGTGCTGTGCGCCGGCGTCACCGTCTACAAGGGGCTCAAGGTGCTGGACTGCAAGCCCGGCGACTGGGTCGCGATCTCCGGCATCGGCGGCCTCGGCCACATGGCGGTGCAGTACGCAAAGGCGATGGGCTTTCACGTGATCGCGGTGGACGTCGCCGACGACAAGCTGGCGCTGGCGAAGAAGCTGGGCGCCGAGGTGACGCTGAACGCGAAGACGCAGGACGTGGCGGGGGAGGTGCAGCGCCAACTCCGCGGCGCGCACGGCGTGCTGGTCACCGCGGTGTCGCGCGCGGCGTTCGCGCAGGCGGTCGGCATGCTGCACAAGCGCGGCACGATGTCGCTGGTGGGCATTCCGCCGGGCAGCTTCGAGTTGCCGATCTTCGACGTGGTGCTGAACGCGAAGACGGTGCGTGGCTCGATCGTCGGCACCCGACTCGATCTCCTGGAGGCGCTGAAGTTCGCCGGCGAGGGCAAGGTCGCCTCGCACTACTCGACCGACCGGATCGAGAACATCAACGCGATCTTCGATGCGATGCGCGCGGGCAGGATCGACGGACGGGTGGTGCTGGAGATGTAGCGCCGCGCGCGGGGGATTGAGTCTCCCCCGCGGGGTGAGGGCGGGAACCGGCTTGGCCGAGGCGCGTTGGCCCGCGGCGCCCGCGCGCCTCAGCCGGGCTTCGTCATGTAGCCCATCCACGACCAGTACGTCAGCCCGAACAGCACCAGCAGCGCGAGCGCGGCCAGCGTAATCACGAGCCCGGTGCGCACGAAGTCGCGCGCCTCGAAGGTGTCGGTGCCGTAGGCGATCATGTTCTGCGGCGCGTTCACCGGCAGGATGAAGCCGAAGCTGACCACGAACTGCAGCAGCATCGTCATGCCGATCACGTTGATGCCCGGCGTCTGCACCGCGCCCAGCACGCTGATGACGATCGGGATCATCGTCGAGGCCAGCGCGGTTGCGCTGGCGAAGCCCAGGTGGATGACGACGAGGAAGATCGACAGCAGCATCAGGATCGCGAAGGCGCCGGCGTTCTGCAGCCCGAGGTGATGGACGATCAGGTTGGCGAGCCAGGCCGCGGCCTGGGTGCGCAGCAGTGCCGTGCCGACGCTGATGCCCACCGCGAACAGCACCACCGTGCCCCAGGGAAAGCCGCGCTGCGAGGCCTTCCAGTCCATCACGCCGAGGCGCGGCAGGAGCATCAGCGCGATCGCCGCGATCGTGGTCGACGTGGTGTCGAAGTCGTGCAGCACCTTCTCGGTCGACCAGAAGCCCAGCAGCGCCAGCACCAGCGCCAGGAGCTTCCATTCGCGCGCCGTCATCGGGCCCAGCTCGGAGAGCTGCTGGCGGATCGCGGCGCGGCCGCCGGCGATCTCGTCCATCTCCGGCTTCAGCATGCGCGTCATGATGAAGTACAGAGCCACGGTCAAGAGCGCCGAGAACGGCGCGCCGGCGATGAACCACTCGGTCCAGGTGATGGTGCTGCCGAACTGCTTCTCGACGAAGCCCACCGCCACCATGTTCTGCGCCGCGGCGGTCTTGATGCCGACGTTCCACACGCTCGCGGTCTGCGCCGCGGTGATCACGAGGAGCGCCGCGAAGCGGCTGCGCTTGTCCACCTTGAAGGCGAGGATGAAGCCCATCATGATCGGCATCAGGCAGGCCACGCGCGCGGTGGTGCTGGGCACGATGAAGGACAGCAGGAACCCGACCACCATCGCGCCGATGACGATCTGGTGCGCGCGCGCCTGCACGCGCGAGAGCACCAGGAGCGCGATGCGGCGGTCCAGTCCGGTCGCGGTCATCGCCGCGGCGATGAAGCAGGCGGCGGCCACCAGCGCGACCGCGCTGCTCGCGAAGCCGGAGAGCGCCAGGTTGAGCGCCGCGCCCGTGCCCATCGCCGGCCCGGCGGGCTTGGCGGCATCGGGCATGAAGGCGAGGCCGAAGATCATCAGCGCGCCGATGACGACGGCGCTGACCGCGTAGTCCAGCGCTTCGGTCATCCAGACGATCACCGCGAAGGCCAGGATGCCGAGCATCACCTTGCCGGCGTGCGGCAGTTCCGCAGCGGGCGGAAGCAGCAGGATCAGCACGAGCGCCGCGAAGGCGGCGACCAGGCCGGCGCGCTGGACCCAGCTGGCGGCAGGAGCAGGAGCAGGGGCAGGGGCAGGGGCAGGGGCGTTCATGGCAGGCGTATCCTTTCGGACAAACGGTGGCACGGAGTGATCGCGTTTGCGCGGCGTCGCGATCCGCATCTGCGGACCGGGCGAGCGTAGGAACTCCAGGCGCGGTCCGCAAGCGCGTTGCCATCACACCGTTCGCGAGGCTCAAGGCTCACCCGCCTGCGCAATGCTCATGGTTCAAGTCCCTACAAGAAATGGAAAGAAGCGAAGACGCGGTTGCTCGAACCTCTATGCATGGGCGCTTCTCTGCGTGCAGACATGTCAAAGAGAACGGGTAGTCAAGGCAATCAAGTACGTCAGAACGGATAGGCGCGCGGTACACGCTGCACGCTGATCCAGTGATCGGTGGTGAACTCTTCGATCGCCCAGTCACCGTTGAAACGGCCGATGCCGGAGTTCTTCTCGCCCCCGAATGGCGCGTTCGCTTCGTCGTTGACGGGGATGTCGTTGACATGGGTCATGCCTGCGCGGAGGCGTTGCGCGAACCATGCGCCGCGCTCGAGGCTGCCGGTGAACACCGCGCTGGACAGGCCGTATTCGGTGGCATTGGCGAGTTCGAGCGCGTGCTCCTCGTCCCGTGCGGCGCTGATGCCGACCAGCGGGCCGAAGATCTCGTTGCGGAAGAGCTCGGAATCCGGACGGACGTCGGCGAACACGTGCGGCGGCAAGACCTGGCCTTTGGCAGGCGCTTCGAGCAGGACACGGGCGCCATCGGCCTTGGCCTGCGCGATCTTCTTCTGCAAGCCCTCCAGCTGCTTGGCGCTGATGACGGGACCGATGACGGTATCCGGCAGCGATGGGTCACCGACAGGCAACTTGGAGACGCGATCGACGAACAGTTCGATGAAGCGCTCGTACACGGGCTGCTCGACGATGATGCGGTTGATCGCCATGCAGATCTGGCCGATGTGCAGGAACTTGCCCACCGCGGCGGCATGCGCTGCCTGTTCCAGATCGGCATCGGCCAGGACGACGAAGGGTCCGTTTCCGCCCAGTTCCAGCGCCACGTGCTTCAGGTGCTCGCCGCCGCTTGCGATGCGGCCGATGCCGCGTCCAACCTCGGTGGAGCCTGTGAACGAGATCAGCGCCGGCACCGGGTGCTCGACTAAGGCGTCGCCGATCTCCGAGCCTGCGCCCACCACCACACTCAGCACGCCGGGCGGCAGCCCGGCCTCCTCGAAGATGCGGGCGAGCAGCAGGCCGCCGGTCACCGGGGTATCGCTCGCCGGCTTGACCACCGCGGCGTTGCCGACCGCCAGCGCCGGGGCCAGCGAACGCTGGGTCAGGTGCATGGGGAAGTTCCAGGGACTGATGATGCCCACTACCCCCAACGGCTTGCGATAGACCCGGCTCTCCTTGCCGGCAATGCCGGACGGCAGGATGCGCCCCTGCACGCGGCCCGGGAAGCTGGCCGCTTCCAAGGTGATGGCGCGTGCCGACGCCCATTCGATCCCGGCCTTGATGCGCGTGCTGCCCGACTCGCGGATCAGCCAGTCGACAATCTCATCGCGACGATGGTCGAAGATGGCGACCGCCCTCAGCAGCACGGCCGAGCGTTCGGCCGGCCCAGTGGCCGCCCAGGCCAGCTGGGCCTGCGCGGCGCGTGCATAGGCGTCATCCAGGTCTTCGCGACTGGCCATCGGTATGGTGGCCAGCAACTGCTGGTCGTAGGGCGAGCGGTCTTCGAGCGTCCGCCCCGAGCGTCCTGGGCGCCACTCGCCGGCGATGTACTGCAAATGCAGGTTCTGGTAGGTGCCCGGTTGGCTCATGGCACGAGTCTCCTGATCAGACTGAAGAAATCCGCACGATCGGCTTGAGGGTGATGCCCTTCTCGCTGTCGTCGGCCGCCTGGTTGATCTGGTCGAAGTCGTAGAACCTGACCAGCTTGTCGAACGGGAAGCGGCCCTGCATGTGAAGGTCCACCAACCGCGGAATGAAGAAGTCCGGCACGCTGTCGCCTTCGATGATTCCGAACACGTGCTTGCAGTTCTGCATGACGTCGTTGGCGTCCAATTCGAGAAGAGTGCCCGGCCTGGAAGCGCCCGCGATGCCGCAGCGCCCCCGCGGACGGAGCGCGGCGACGGCAGAACGGATCACCGCCGGGATGCCGGTCGAGTCGAGCGCGGAATCGACGCCGCTGCCGGTGATCCGGCGGATTTGCTCGACCGGATCCTGCTCGCGGCTGTTGATGGCGTGGGTCGCGCCCAGTTCCAGGGCCAATTTCAGCCGTGATGGAACAACGTCGACGGCAAAGATGGTGCTCGCGCCAGCTACACGTGCGCCGAGCACGGAGCTCAGTCCGACCGCGCCACCTCCGAAA